>JBEKSM010000012.1:0-136551 GCA_049517075.1 Steroidobacteraceae bacterium
CCGGCGATCAGCGGTGCCCAGCGATAAAGCCAGCGCTCGCGCAAACTCAGCCGTTGGCGCCACGCGTAACCCGCGAGCAAGCCGAGCGCCGCGAACACCGCGGTCGATGCGCCGACCGCACGATGCCCGATCGGCGCGATCCACTGCTCGAGCAAATTGGCGCCGGCGGCGGCTAGCAGGATACTCATCCACGCGACACCGGGACCGAGCAGACGGCTGCAGAGGCCGCCGGCGACGATCCCGAAGAATAGATTTCCAAACAGATGTTCGGGTCCGGCGTGCAAGCTCAACGCGGTGAACGCGCGCCACCATTGTTGATTCTCAGGCCGTGACGCATCGACCGCGCCAATGCTGAACCAATCGGCCGTGAACAAGTTCGCGCCGGCGCAGTAGGCAACGACGAGCAGCACGAACGCATAACCGATTGCCCCGAGACCCGCGCCGTCGAACGGCACGATGGGCGGCGCGCGCTCGCGCTTGACCACGCGTTCTTCCGCATAGCGCTCGAGCTCATCACGAGCTTGCGCGGCGAGATCCGATGTGACCGCCAAGATCCACTCGTGCTCGAGCGCGATCGACTGGTAGGGAATGCCCTTTGCCTCGAGCACGAGCCCAAATTCGAGTGAGCCCGCACGCGTGCCACGGAACACGCTGACGAAATCGTGTTCTTCAATCGAGTTCATGAAATAGCCGCCGGATGTGGTTCGGGCGGAATCATTGCGCGGATCCCAGGAGGGGACCCGCGCCTTGTTCGAGGTTCCCCCCCGGTGGCGCCTAGGCGCGCGCTTTGCGTCCGCGCAGAACCAGTAAGCCGCCAAGCAGCAAAGTGACGGCCCCGATCGTCGAGGCCCGATCAATCTCCGGTGCCTGCACCGAGGTCTTGTGACAATCCGGGACGATGTTGAAAATCTCGTCGATAAATTCGACGATCGGTGAGATACGCCCGCAGTTCTGCGTCGTCGGCGTCGCCGACGCCACGCTCGACATCACGGTCAATGTGGCAGCCGCCACGATCAATAAACCTGCTTTACGCATTAAATCGGACCCCTGGGAAAAAATCGGACAGCGCCAACAATCATTGCAAGGCTTCAATACGCGCATTCTACGACAGCTTGCCATCGCAAGAAGTGACGAACGCATCACATTCTATAACATTATGTTAAGTCCACGGACGGCCCAGATCGAGGCCCTCCGCTCTTTCAGATCGAGCGCGCCTGATCCTCGAGCAAGCGGAAGATCCGCATCACCCGCGGCACATAGGCTTGAGTCTCCGAAAACGGCGGTATTCCCCCGCTGCGGTCCACGGCCTCCTCGCCGGCATTGTAGGCCGCCAGCGCAAGCCGGATATCGTGGCCGAAGCGCTCGATGAGGAATTTCAAATATTGGGCTCCCGCGTGCACATTTTGGCGCGGATCGTAGGGGTTCGAGACCCCGAATCGCAATGCGGTCGCCGGCATCAGTTGCATCAAGCCCACAGCACCGCGCTTCGACAGCGCGTGTGAATTGAAGCCCGACTCGACCACGATGACCGCGCGCAGCAGATTGGATTCGACCGAAGCGGAAGCCGCGGCGTGCTCGATAATCGGGTCAAATTGAGCCGAACGGGCCAGCAGCATCGGGTCGTAGCGCTCGCCGCTCTCGGTGAGCTGGTGCGGCGATAAGTGCAGCAGACGGTAGCGGTTGTTGTCCGGCATGTCGGTGTAATGCCGCTGTCCGTCGGCATCGACATAGCTATAGATCTTGACCGCCGCCTCGGCCGTAGCCGAACTGAACATAATGATCGCAAGCAGGGCGAGGCGGGTTGGCATCGGGTTCGGTCTTCCTCTGATATCGGCAGGCTAGCCCGAAACCGCCCCGGCACGATGGGACGCAGCTCATGGAACCGCGCTCCGAGGCCTCGCGCATCTAACAGATATTTAACGAAGTTTGTGGCCAGCGGCCACAGATTTTCCCGCGGTGCCCCCATAGAATCCCCTGGAACTGCATTGTAGCGATCGAGACGATGGCGACTTTCGATGCACTGCAACATTCGAGTTCTCACTCAACGGAATCTATGAGCAGCATCGAAAAGACCGTGTTGGCGCAAGAGGCGGTGGGTGCCGCTGAGTCGATCAGTATTGCCGCCGACGGGATCTCGGCGGGCACTCCGAGTAGCACCGTCACGAGCTCGAGCCGCGTCGCAGCGCGCGGCTGGATTCTGACCGCGCTGTTCTTTCTCGTGCCGCTGCTGACCTACTGGCCGACCACGTTCCATGACTTCGGACTGCGCGATGACTACTCGAATTTGCGCGAGGCGCACGAGGAACCGGGTGCGGTGCTCAAATTTTGCGCGTCGCACGCGCGTCCGATTTATGGCCTGTTGTTGCGCACGACCTACGGCCTCACGACGAGTGTGCAAAATTTACAATGGATGCGCTTCGCGGCGGCTTTGCTGCTCGGTGCGATCGCGCTCGCGATGTTCCGCAGCTTGCGAGCATTCGGCTGGTCGTTCAATTCGAGTCTTTGTTTCGCGCTGCTGATCGCACTCGTCCCCTCATCCCAAGTGATCGCGAGCTGGGCCGTCGGCTGGCCGTACGCGATTACCGCGTTGCTCGCGATTGGCGGATTTTTCGCCGCCGAAGGCGCGTTGACCGCGGGCAACAGCGTCGGACGCTCGGTCGTGCAATGGGGCGTCGCGCTCGGCCTCATGGTCATCTGCGCATTGATTTATCAACCGAGCGCGATGTTCTATGTGGTGCCACTCGCGGCGGCCGTGATCGTGCAGCGCGAGCGCGGTGTGGTGCCGACCGCGCGTTGGGTGGCCGTGCATCTTGGCTTCATGACGGTTGCACTCGGCGTGGCCTATAGCGTCATGAGCGTGCTTTATGCGACCGGGGTGTTCGTCAAATCCGGTCGCATCGCGTTCGAGCAGCAATGGGGTACGAAGCTCGCGTGGTTTTTCCAGGAGACGCTGCCGAACGCGCTGAGCCTGTTCGTGCTCAATGACAACAATCAGCGCGATCACCTGCTGTATATCACCTGCGCGGTCGTTGCGGCTCTCGTGCTGATTGCCGGTGCGGTGCTCGAATGGCGCCGCCATGGGCGCGCGCGCGGCCTGATCTGGACCGCGGCGCTCTGCGGCCTGCCGGTGTTTGCCTGCCTCGTGAGTCTGGTCGCCTCCGAACGCTACTCGACCTACCGCACGATCCTCGCGATGACTGCGGTACTGCTGCTATTTCTAATCGCCTCGCTCAACGCGATCACGGCCAAGCTCGACGGCAATTCACGGCGCGCAATCGCGGCATTCGCACTCGGCGTTGCGTTCCTGACCGCGCAGCATCATGCCTATGCGCTGATCGCCGTGCCACAGGGCAACGAATGGGAGTTGATCCTCGACGGTGCCAAGCGCGTGCAGTTGCCGTTGCATGCCGGCGCAGTGCGTCCGCGCATTTTCGCGATCGCCTCGACGCCGGCGGACATCTCGACGGCCTCGATCTATCACGATGAATTCGGGTCGCTGTCGTCGAATTCCGAGTGGGTGCCGAAGGAAATGTTCAAGCGCGCGATCCATGATCTGCACCCGGACCTGCCGAATATCGAATCGCGCTATGAGTTTGCGACCGGACCGAAGCTGCCCGCGGGTCAGCGCTACGACGTGATCATCGATCTGCCCCAGCTGCATCGCTTCTACACCGATAATTGAGGGCTGCACGCCGCGCCGCGGCACCTACAGACCAAACGCATCCTTGATTCGCGCCAACAGGATCGCGGCCGGCACCGTGATCGGCCAGCAACGCTGCAGCGCAATTGGTTTGATCGCGGTGATCGGCATCGGGAATTCGCGCTCACGATCGACGATCCGCGCAGCCAGCGCGCACCCTAAGGCACTCGCGAGCGCAACCCCGCGACCGCTATAGCCTAAACAGACGAGCACGCCTTCGGCCGGCTCATGCACGTGCGGATATTGATCCGCCGTGAATCCAAGCCGCCCGCCCCAGGCATGGGTCCATCGTGCCGCCTGAAGCGCCGGCCATAAACGAACAGCGTACTTCAAGATGTGGGCGATCTCGGTCGGCGTGCCGACCTCGCGCATCGGCCCTCGCCCGCCGATCAGCAGCCGGCGCGCGACATCGAGCCGGTAGTAGACCGTCACGGTGCCGACTTCGAAGAGCACGTGACCGGCGGGCATGACTGCCTGCGCGAGTGCCTCCGGCAGGGGCTCGGTCGCGGCAATCGCGCCGAACAATGGCACGAGGCTTCGATCGAGTTCGGGCCACAGCCCGTCCGTGTAGCCGTTGGTCGCGAGCACGACCTGTGCCGCGGTGACGGTTCCGGTCGCGGTTTGCACGCGCCATTCCTGGCCCTGGCGCTGCAGACCGAGGGCGCGCGTGCCGCCATGGATCGCGGCACCGGCTTGCATCGCGGCGCGCGCGAGGCCGCGGGCGAAGCTTAAGGGATTGAGTGCGCCGCCACGCCGATCGAGCAGCGCACCCGCATAGCGATCGGTGCCGGTCGCGCCCGCGGCCGCGTCGCGATCGAGCATCACCACGGGTGCACCGCGGCGCGCATATTGCTCGGCCGTACTGCGCACCTTCGCGAGGTGTTTGGGGTGAGCCGCGGCGCGCAGCGTGCCGCATTGGCGAAGCTCGCAGGGGATCCTAAGCCGCTCGATCAGCGCGAACACGAACGCCGGCGCGGCGCCCGCGAATGCGACCATGCGGCCGCCGAGTTCGGCGCCGAAATCCCGCTCGACGAGATCCGGATCGTGCTTGAGGCCGGGATTGACCTGGCCGCCGTTGCGCCCCGATGCGCCCCAGCCGGGCGCCTCGGCCTCGAGCAGCACGACCCTCGCGCCGCGCTCGGCCAGATGCAGTGCTGTCGAAAGACCCGTGAACCCACCGCCGACAATTACGACGTCGGCGCGGACGTCGCCCGCGAGCGGCGGCGTCGCCGGTGACGGTTCCGCGGTCGCTAGATACAAATTTGCCATTGCCGTGCGTCGCTTCGGGATAATGTCACGCATGCTAATCGAAACCTTGACGATAGGACCATTGCAATGGCTGGTCGCGGCCCTGGGCGCTCTGATGGTGGGCATTTCCAAGACCGCGATCACGGGCTTGAGTGTGCTGTTCGTCGCACTGTTTGCGGTGGTGTTTCCCAGCACCAAGCAGGCCACGGGCATCGTGTTGCCGCTGCTGCTGTTCGGCGATTTCGTCGCGGTCTATGCCTACCGCCGTCATATGCAATGGCGCTATTTGGGCAAGCTGTTTCCATGGACCGCGGGCGGCGTCGTGATCGGCTACTTCACGCTGCGCGTGATCAGCGACCATGGCGCGCGGCTGATGATCGGCGTTATCATCCTGGGGCTTACTTCCTTGAGTTACTGGTTCCGCTGGCGCAAGTCGAGCGCGAGCGACAACACGGCGCTCATGCATTGGGGAGTCGCGGCGTTCATCGGCGTGCTCGCCGGCTTCACGACCTTGGTCGCGAACGCGGGCGGACCGTTGATGGCGATTTACTTCATTGCGATGCGCTTGCCCAAAATGGAGTTCGTCGGCACCGCGGCGGTGTTCTTCTGCCTGCTCAATCTCTTTAAAATGCCGTTCATGGTCAATTTGGGCCTGGTCACGACCGCGAGCTTCAGTTTCAATCTGATGCTCGCGCCGCTGGTGTTCGCGGGCGCACTGTTCGGCCGCTGGCTGTTGCCGAGGATCAATCAGCGGCTGTTCGAGGAGATCGTGCTCGCGCTGAGTGCGGGCGCGGGGATATTGCTGCTGGTGTAAATGCTGGCATTAACTGCAACAGGCTCTGCTTTTTTGCTCGCGTTGCTCATCTTGGCGGCACCACGATGATTTTGAGACGACGCAACTCCTGGTGCGTCAGTTTCCGGACAATCCGGTCAATGCCCTGACGCAGAGCGCCGATGCGAATGATTCCAATGAGCAGCTGCAGCGCGCGGCGGCCGGCCATGCTTCAGTCGCTTGCCCGCGGAACATTGGAAGCGCCGCCGGATTCAGGCTATCGTGACCCAAACCGGCGTGTCACGCCGCACAAAGGGATTCGACATGCAATATGAAGGTCTCGGGGGTCTGATCGTACTGATCGCCGACGTATGGGCGATCATCAATGTCTTTCAGAGCAATTCCGACACGGCAAAGAAAGTGATCTGGACCGTGATCGTGATTCTGCTGCCGGTCGCGGGATTCATTCTCTGGCTGTTGTTCGGGCCGAAAACCGCCAGGTCTTGAACCGGCGCCGATGCTGAACCTCCAAACGCGGTAAAATGCACGATGCGTGCAAGGGAAGCCGATTCAGATGCGTCCTCGCGGTCATGAAGGTCACAATCTCGGCGGGATCGCCTGGCTGCGCGCCGGCGTGTTGGGCGCGAACGACGGCATCGTCTCCACCGCAAGTTTGATCGTCGGCGTCGCCGCCGCGCATGTCTCGCATGCGAATATCGTGCTGACTGGTGTCGCCGGACTGGTTGCGGGCGCGATGTCGATGGCGACCGGCGAGTACGTTTCGGTGCATTCGCAGGCGGATACGGAAGCCGCGATACTGGCGCAGGAAAAAGCCGAGCTCGAGGGCGACTTCGCGGGCGAGATCCTGGAATTGACCGATATCTATACGCGCCGCGGCCTCGATCGGGCGCTCGCGAAAAAAGTTGCCGATCAATTGATGGCGCACGATGCGCTCGGCACGCATGCGCGCGACGAGCTCGGACTCTCGACGACCTTGAGCGCGCGCCCGATACAGGCGGCCGTGACCTCGGCCTGCAGCTTTGCGACCGGCGCGGCGATGCCGCTCGCGGTCGCGATGCTCACACCCACGCAATATCTTCTGGTCACGACCGTCGGCGTCTCGCTGCTGTGCTTGCTCGGCCTTGGCGGCCTCGCCGCCAAGGTCGGCGGTGCCAATGTGGTGACCGGCGCGGTGCGGGTGACGTTTTGGAGCGCGCTCGCGATGGCGGTCACGGCCTCGGTTGGCTCTCTGATCGGCACGCTGGGCTAGGCCTCGGCTGAAGGACCGCAATGACCGCGAGCCTCCTCAATCACCGTATCGTGCTCGCGAGGCGCCCGGGGGCGACCGCGACCGTTGAGGATTTTCGATTGGAATCGGCGGCTGTGCCGAGTTTGAACGACGGCGAGCTGTTGCTGCGCACGATTTGGCTCTCGCTGGATCCGTACATGCGTGGCCGCATGAGCGATGCGCCCTCTTACGCCGCACCGGTCGCGATCGGCGCCGTGATGACCGGCGGCACGATCTCGCGCGTCGAGCAGTCGCGGCATCCGAGCTTCGGCGCGGGCGAACTGGTGCTCGGCATGAGCGGCTGGCAGGAATATGCGATCTCCGACGGCACCGGACTCATGAAGCTGCCCGCGGCGATGCCGCACCCTTCCTATGCGCTCGGCGTATTGGGCATGCCGGGATTCACGGCGTACATGGGTCTGACCGACATCGGCAAGCCACAGGCCGGCGAGACGCTCGTCGTTGCGGCAGCGACCGGCGCGGTCGGCTCGGTCGTTGGCCAGATCGGCAAGATCAAGGGCTGCCGCGTCGTCGGCGTCGCCGGCGGCGCTGAGAAGTGCCGCTGGGCCGTCGATGAACTCGGGCTCGACGCCTGCATCGATCATCACTCGGCCGATTTGCCGCAATTGCTTGGCCAGGCCTGCCCCAAGGGCATCGATGTCTATTTTGAAAACGTCGGCGGCAAGGTGTTTCAGGCGGTGCTGCCGCTGCTCAACACGCATGCACGCGTGCCGGTCTGCGGATTGATCGCGCAGTACCAGCCCGGCGGCATCGGCTCGAATACCGATCTCACGCCGGTGCTCATGCGCAGCATCTTGGTCAAGCGCATCACGATGCGCGGTTTCATCATTTTCGACGATTACGTGAGCCATTTCCCGCAGTTCCGCGAGCAGATGTCGAGCTGGCTCAAGGCCGGTCTGATCAAATATCGCGAGGACATTGTCGACGGCCTGACCCATGCGCCGCGGGCCTTTCTCGGCCTGCTCGAAGGCCGCAATTTCGGCAAGCTGGTCGTCAAGGTCGGCGCCTGAGCGGACCTTAAGCGGTGAACGCCTGGGTCAGCACCTTGATCCCTCGACTCACGACGCATTCGCTGGCGATCGTCGTGAGTCTGCTGACCTATGTGCTCACGACACGCGTCGAGCGCGACCGCCGTCCCCCGTCGATCGCAATCGCGTGGGTGCTCGGGCTGATCGCGATTCCCTACCTCGTGCTGCCGCTCTATATCCTGTTTGGACGCCGCAAACTGAATCGCCGAGCGCTGGCGCCCGGCAGCTGCCGGCCTTTGCACAGGCATTGGGCCGAAGATTTGATCTTGAGCTTCGGTCTCTCGCCATCTGCGCCGACGCCGCTGCGATTGCACGCCGACGGCAATGCGTCGAAGGCGGCTTTGTTCGAGGTGTTCGCCGCGGCGCGTGAGCGGCTCGATATCTGCACCTACATTCTCGGCGACGATGTGATCGGGCGGGAAGTCGTCGCATGCCTTGCCGAGCGCGTGCGCGCCGGTGTGCGCGTGCGCTTGATGATCGACGGCGTCGGTGCGATTCAACTGCCGAGGCGCGTGATGCGCAGCCTGCGCGCGGCCGGCATCGAGACCGCGATTTTCAGTCCCTTGCTGGCGCGCAGTACCAGCGGGCCTAGAAACCTGCGCAATCACCGCAAGTTGGTGATCGCGGATGAATCGCGGCTGTGGGCCGGGGGACGCAATCTCGCGGCCGAATATTTCGTCGGCATCAACGGCGAACCGCCGTGGACCGATCTGACCTTCGATCTCGAAGGTGCGGTTGCGGCTGCGGCCGCGCGGCAATTCGAGTTGGACTGGCTCGCTTCTCACGGCAAGTCCGCGGCACCGATCGGTCAGTGCGCGCAGCCCGAGAGTAAGGACGCGGCGTACGATGTCGGCCGCGTGCAATTCTTGCCGAGTGGCCCCGATCAAGCCGAGGACACGGTGCAGGCGTTGCTGCTCGATGCCTGCTACCGCGCCGAACGTCGCATCGTCGCGGTGACCCCCTATTTTGTGCCCGACGCGAGCTTGAATTTGGCATTGCGGCTCGCGGCGCGGCGCGGCGTCGCGATCGACTTGTGCCTGCCGGCCACATCGAATCATATCCTCGCCGACTTTGCGCGCAGCCGTGCGCTGCGCGCGCTCGCCGATACCGGCGCGACGATTCATCTACTGTCCGGCATGGTGCACGCCAAGGGCATCGTGTTCGACGAGATGCTCGCGGTCTGCGGCTCACCGAATCTCGACTCGCGCAGTTTGCTGCTCAATTACGAATCCGCATTCGTGCTCTATGGCGCGCGCGAGATCGCGTGGCTCGCCGCATGGATCGATGCCTTGATCGTCGACTCCGTGCCGTTCGACGACCGCCCTGCGAGCCTGTGGCGCGATATCGCCGAGGGTGTGCTGTTGACCGTCGCCTACCAGCTCTGATGTCAGAAAAAGCCTACAGGGGATAGTTGATCGCGGCCAAGGCGCCCATAGTATTCTTGGGTTCAAATCAACGGCATTCGTTCATTGCTGCAGGTGAAGGGTGGAGTTCAAGGATTATTACAAGATCATGGGCATCGCGCGCGATGCGACCGAGGCGCAGATCAAGACGGCCTATCGCAAGCTCGCGCGTAAATACCATCCCGACGTCAGCAAGGAAAAGGATGCCGAGGCGCGCTTCAAGGATCTTGGCGAAGCCTACGAGGTCCTCAAGAACCCGGAGAAGCGCGCGGCCTACGACCAGCTCGGACAAGGCCCGCGCCCGGGCGAGCAATTCAGACCGCCGCCCGACTGGGGCACGGGATTCGAGTTCAGCGGCGCCGACGGCAACGATACCGACCACAGTGATTTCTTCGAATCCCTATTCGGCCGCCAAGGTCGGGCGCGTTCGCGCCCGGGTTTTGCGGGCGGCGGCCAGGATAACCACGCGAGGATCCTGCTCGATCTCGACGCGAGCCTGCAGGGCGGCCAGCGCACCTTCACGCTGCGCGTGCCCGCGCTCGATGCCGACGGCCACTTGGAAACCAAGGAGCGCACGCTCAACGTCCAGATTCCGAAGGGCGTTTTGGCGGGCCAGACGATCCGCCTACCGGGCCAAGGGTCGCCGGCGACCGAACACGGACCTGCCGGAGATCTCTATATCGAAGTCGAATTTCAGCCGCACCCGCACTACCGCGTCGACGGCCGGGATTTGCTGCTCACGGTGCCGGTCGCGCCCTGGGAAGCGAGCCTCGGCGCAAGCGTCGCAATTCCGACGCCCGGCGGCGCCGTGCAGCTGAAAATTCCGCCGGGATCCCACGCCGGCAGCAAGCTGCGGCTGCGAGGCCGCGGGATCCCCGCGACGCCCGCCGGCGATCTGTACGCAGTGCTCGAGATCGCGCTGCCGCCGGCCACTGACGACAAGGCCAAGGCGGCTTACCTTGCGATGGCCGCTGCGATGCCGTTCAACCCACGCGCCAACCTGGGAGTGTGACAACTCATGACGCCGATCGACGAAGAGATTCTCTCGGGAGAGATCGTCGAGCACTACACGGTGCTCTCGATCCGTGACTTGAGCCGGATGTGTACCGTCGAAGCGAGCCGCATCACCGAACTCGTCGACGAGGGCATCTTAGCTGCGCAGCAGAGCCAGAACGGCGAGTGGCGCTTTACGGGCGAGGCGCTGCGCCGCGCGCGCATTGCGCTGCGGCTGCAGCGCGACCTCGAGATCAATCTCGCGGGCGTCGCGCTCGTGCTCGAGCTGCTCTCGGAAATCGAGCAACTGCGCCGCGCGCGCTCCTTCGGGTCATGAACCCATGAGCAACCAAAGTTCGGACGCCTTTGTGTTCTTCGGCGCGACCGGAGATCTTGCCTACAAGAAGATCTTTCCGGCGTTGCACGCGATGATTCGACGCGATGGGCTCGACATTCCGATCATCGGCGTCGCCCGCGACGGCTGGACCTTGGACCGGCTGCGCCAGCGCGCGCGAGAGAGCATCGAGCACAGCGGGGAATTCGACGCGGCCAGTTTCGAGAAGCTCTCCTCGCTGATGGTCTATGTCGATGGCGATTACGCCCAAGCATCCACCTATGCGCACCTGCGCCAGGGGCTCGGCGCGGCGAAGCGTCCGATACACTACCTCGCGATCCCGCCGAGCATGTTCGCAGACGTCGTTCACGGCCTCGCCTCTTGCGGCGCGGCCACCAATGCACGGCTCATCGTGGAGAAGCCGTTCGGACGCGATCTGCAGTCGGCACAGGCGCTCGATGCGACGCTGCACGCGGTGTTCCCCGAGCAGTCGATCTTTCGCATCGACCACTATCTCGGCAAGGAAGCCGTGCAGAATCTGCTCTACTTTCGCTTTGCCAACACGTTTCTCGAGCCGATTTGGAATCGACACTACATCAACGACATCCAAATCACGATGGCGGAGGATTTCGGCGTGCAGGGCCGCGGTGCCTTCTACGAAGAGGTCGGCGCTATCCGCGACGTCGTGCAAAATCATCTGCTGCAGGTCGTGGCGCTGCTCGCGATGGATGCTCCCGTCGGCCAGGAGCCGCTTGCGATGCAAAACGAGCGGCTGCGGTTGTTCCGCGCAATCCGCCCCGTCGATCCGAAGGATCTCGTGCGCGGCCAGTTTCGAGGCTATCGGGCCGAGCACGGCGTTGCGCCGAATTCGCAGGTCGAAACCTTCGCGGCGCTGCGGCTGCACATCGACACCTGGCGATGGGCCGATGTGCCGTTCTACGTGCGCGCGGGCAAGAATCTGCCGATTACCGCAACCGAGGTCATCGTCAATCTGAAATCGCCGCCGCTGTCGATCTTCGGCCTGACGCAAGGCTCGTCACCAAATTATTTCCGCTTCCGATTGAGCCCCGAGGTCGTGATCAGCGCGGGCGCGACCGTCAAGAAGGTCGGCGAGGAAATGCACGGTGAGCCGGTCGAACTGATCGCGCGCCACGACTCGCGCATCGAGAAGTCGCCGTACGAGCGCCTGTTGGGCAATGCGATCCATGGCGACACGACGCTGTTCACACGCGATGACTCGATGGAAGCGGCCTGGCGCATCGTCGATCCGATCGTCAAGGCGAATACCGGTCCGGTGCTCGAGTACGAGCCGGGTAGTTGGGGGCCCGCGGCGAGCGCGCGCATCATCACGAGCCCCACCGGGTGGCACGATCCGCGCTCCGAGAAGACCGCGACGTGACCCCCGGCAGCGGCATCGTGTTCCTGCTCGACGTCGACAACACGCTGCTCGACAATGACCGCTTTGCGGCCGACCTCAGTCTGCGTCTCGAGAGCGCGTTCGGGGAAATCCAGCGCAAGCGCTACTGGGATCTGTTCGCGACGTTGCGCGATGAGCTGGGACGCGCCGACTACCTCGCCGCGTTGCAGGCGTTTCGCACCGGCCTCGAGGACCGCCCCGAGCTGTTGCATATGTCCGAATTCATGCTCGAATATCCATTCGCGCAGCTGTGCTTCCCCTCTGCGCTCGAGGCCGTCGCGCACCTCTCGCAGCTCGGCCGGACGGTCGTGTTGTCGGACGGCGATATCGTATTCCAGCCGCGCAAAGTCCAACGCTCAGGTATCTGGGACTCGGTCGAGGGCCGCGTACTGATCTATCTGCACAAGGAGCGTTCGCTCGACGACGTGCAGCGGCACTATCCGGCCGCGCATTACGTGATGGTCGACGATAAGCCGAATTTACTCGCCGCGATGAAAACGCGCTTACAGAACAAGCTCACGACCGTATTCGTACAGCAAGGGCATTACGCGCAGTCGGCGCAAATGGACGCGATCGATCCGCCGCCGGATCGGGTCATCGAGCGCATCGGCGATCTGCGCGACCATTCGATCAAGGACTTCCTGGAGGGCCGATGAACAGCACGCAACAACTTCATGACTTGGGGCAGAGCCTATGGCTCGACAACATTACGCGCGAGATCCTCGACAACGGCACGCTCAAGCGCTACATCGAGCAATTGTCGGTCACGGGCTTGACCTCGAACCCGACGATCTTCGACGAGGCCATCGGCAAATCCGGCGCCTATGATGCCGGTATCCGCACCAAGGCCGGTGCGGGCTTGCGGGGCGAGGCGCTGTTTGTCGAACTCGCGCTCGAAGATCTGCGGCGCGCGGCGGATCTGTTCCTGCCGATCTTCACGGCGACGCGCGGCGCCGACGGCTGGGTTTCGATGGAAGTCTCGCCGCTGCTTGCCGACGATGCCGCCGGCACGCTCGCCGCGGCGATCGCGATTCACCGCCAAGCGGAACGTCCGAACCTCTATGTGAAGATTCCGGGCACGCCGGCCGGTATCGTCGCGATCGAAAACGCGATCTTCGCGGGCGTGCCGGTCAACGTGACCTTGCTGTTCTCGCGCGAGCAGTATCTGGCGGCCGCCGACGCCTACCTGCGCGGTATCGAGCGGCGACGCGCCGCGGGCTTGACGCTGCAGGTCTCGTCGGTCGCCTCGCTGTTCGTGAGCCGCTGGGATCGGGCCGTGAGCGCGGCGCCAATGACGCCCGAACTGCGCAATCAGCTCGGCATCGCGATCGGACGGCGCAGCTACGCCGCTTATCGCAAGCTGTTGAATTCACAACGCTGGCAGCAGCTTGCAAGCGCAGGCGCGCAAGCCCAGCGGCTGCTCTTCGCGAGCACCGGCACCAAGGACCCCAAGCTCGATCCCGGGCTCTATGTCGAGGCGTTGGCGGCTCCCGACACGATCAATACGATGCCCGAGAAGACGCTGCTGTCATTTGCCGAGGCCGGCCACATCGGAGCCACGATTCCCGACGATGGCGGCGACTGCGAAGCGGTACTCGCGCAATACGCGAAAGCCGGCATTGATATCGATGCGCTATGCTCTAAACTGCAAAAGGAAGGCGCCGAGTCCTTCGTCAAGAGCTGGCAGGAACTGATGGAATTGATCCGCGTCAAAAGCGCCGCATTGGGGAAATCTTGAGCACCCAGATCAGTCCTCTGGCCGGCAAGACCGCGCCCGCCTCGATCCTCGTCGATGTGCCGCGGCTAATTACCGCCTATTACACCGAACGACCCGATGTCGGCGTGCGCGAGCAGCGCGTGGCGTTCGGCACCTCGGGGCATCGCGGCTCCTCGTTCGACGCGACCTTCACCGAATCGCACGTGCTCGCGATCACCCAGGCGATTTGCGCCTACCGCAAGCAGCAAGGCATCGACGGTCCGCTATTTCTCGGCTTCGACACCCACGCGCTATCGGCCCCCGCGTTTGCAAGCGCGCTCGAGGTGCTCGCCGCGAACGGCGTCGAGGTCATGATCGCGGCGGGCGGCGAATACACGCCGACGCCGGCGATCTCCCACGCGATCCTCGGCTACAACCGCGAGCGGCAGGCGGGACTCGCGGACGGCATCGTGATCACGCCGTCGCACAATCCGCCCGACAGCGGCGGCTTCAAGTACAACCCGCCGAACGGCGGGCCGGCCGATACGACGATCACTGCCTGGATCGAAAACCTCGCGAACCAGTTGCTGCAAAACGATCTCGCCGAGGTCCGTCGCGTGAGCTACGCGAAGGCGCGCAGCGCCGCAACGACCCATGCCTACGACTATGTCGGCACCTATGTCGCGGAGCTCGGCAAGATCATCGATTTGAATCTGATCCGCGACTCGAAGATTCACATGGGCGTCGACCCGCTCGGCGGCGCGGGCGTGCATTATTGGCCACGCATCGCCGAACGCTATGCGCTGAATCTCGACGTGGTCAGCGAGGAAGTCGATCCGACGTTCCGCTTCATGAGCGTCGACTGGGACGGCCGCATTCGGATGGACCCCTCGTCGGCCTACGCGATGCAGCGCCTGATCGGCCTGCAGAGCCGCTATGACGTGGCGTTTGCCTGCGACACCGATCACGACCGCCATGGCATCGTCACGGCCTCGAGTGGGCTGTTGCCGCCGAATCACTATCTGTCGGTCGCGATCGACTATTTGTTCCAATATCGGCCGCACTGGCGTCCGAAGTCCGGCATCGGCAAGACCGTCGTCAGCACGGCGATGATCGATCGGATCGGGGCGCGCCTCGGCCGGCCGCTCTATGAGGTGCCGGTCGGCTTCAAATGGTTCGTCGACGGCCTGCTCGACGGCTCGCTCGGCTTCGGTGGCGAAGAAAGCGCCGGCGCCTCGTTCAGTCGCATCGACGGCACGGTCTGGACCACCGACAAGGACGGCCTCGTACCGGCGCTGCTATCGGCCGAGATCACCGCGCGCACCGGCAAGGACCCCGGCCAGCGTTATCGCGCTTTGGCGCAGGAATTCGGCGCCGTATTCGCCGACCGCGTCGAAGCGCCGGCGACCGCGCCGCAGAAGCGCAAGCTCTCGAAGTTGGCACCCGCACAAATCACGATCACGGAACTCGCGGGCGACAAGATCACCGAGATTCTCGACCAAGCGCCCGGCAACCGCGCGCCGTTCGGCGGCATCAAGGTCATCTCCGCGGGCGGATGGTTTGCCGCGCGCCCCTCGGGCACCGAGGACATCTATAAGATTTACGGCGAGAGCTTCCGCGACGAACTTCATTTGAAGCGCATCCTGCGCGACGCCCAGACGATCGTCGATAGCGCCATCGCGGGCGCATGAGCCCGGGCGCAAGCCCTCCGGCGGCCCCCGCGAGCGGCGATCCGATGCCGGACGGCGCGAGCAAGCGCCTGCTGCCTTGGCTCGTGGCGGTGGCGTTCTTCATGGAAGCGCTCGATACGACGATCCTCAACACCGCCGTGCCGACGATCGCCGCGGCGCTGCGCGTGCCGCCGCTCAGCATGAAAGCCGTGCTCGCGAGCTACACCTTGAGCCTCGCGGTGTTCATTCCGATCAGCGGCTGGATGGCCAACCGCTACGGCACGCGGCGCGTGTTCGCCGCCGCGATCGGCACGTTCACGCTCGGCTCGTTCCTCTGCGGACTGTCGAGCGACATCCACCTGCTCGTCGTGTTTCGCGTGCTGCAAGGCATGGGCGGGGCGATGATGCTGCCGGTCGGCAGGCTCACGATGGTACGCGCCTTCCCGAAATCCGAGCTGATTCGCGCAATGAGCTTCGTCGCGATTCCGGGCCTCGTCGGCCCGATGTTGGGCCCGGTTGCGGGCGGCATCATCATCGGGTATTTCCATTGGAGCGTGATTTTTTTCGTGAATATCCCGATCGGCATCGCGGGACTCTGGATGGTGTATCGGCATCTGCCGAATTTCCGCGCCGAACGCAACTTTCCCTTGGATTTCGTCGGCCTCGTGCTGTTCGGATCGGGTGTTGCGCTGCTTTCCTATGTACTCGAGGTGTTCGGCAATCACACCTTGAGCATTCGCGAAATCGTGGGTCTGCTCGCGATCTCGGCGGCCTTGCTGATCGCCTATGGCATCAATACCGCGCGCACGCTGCATCCGCTGCTGCGACTCAGCCTGTTTCGAATCCGCACGTTTCGATGCTCGGTCAGCGGCAGCTTCTTCACGCGCTTAGGCATCGGCGGCATGCCGTTCTTGTTGCCGCTGCTCTACCAGGTTGGGTTCGGGTTCACGCCGATCCAATCGGGTCTGTTGATCATGCCGCAAGCACTGGCCGCGATGAGCTTGAAGCTGACGATGCCGCGACTGCTGCGCACATTCGGATACCGGCGTGTGCTGATTTTCAACACGATCGCAATCGGCGCGATGATCGCGTCGCTGTCCGCGGTGCAAATCACGACCTCGGTCTGGCTGCTCGTGCCCGTGTTGTTTCTGTTCGGCTTTTTGCAGTCCCTGCAATTTACGAGCATGAACACGCTCGCCTATGCCGACATCAACGAGGAGCAGGCGAGCTCGGCGAGTACGATCGCGAGCACGGCCCAGCAGATGTCCTTAAGCTTCGCGGTCGCCGCCGCCTCGCTGACGACCGAAATCTTCGTCCCTTCGAGTTTGAGCGCAAATTCGCCGCAAATGATCCACGGCATACACCTCGCGTTTCTCGCACTGGGCGCCTGGACCATCGGCTCGACCGTCGTGTTTCTGAAGCTCAAGAAAAACGACGGCGAGGCCGTGAGCCGCCACAAGAGCGACGCGCTCATTCGGTCTTGATCGCGTGGCCTCCGAACTGATTGCGCATCGCTGCGAGCAGCTTGTCGGAAAATGAGTCCGCATCGCGCGATCGCAAGCGCTCGAGCAGCGAGGCCGTAATCACGACCGCCGGCACGCCGAGTTCGATGGCCTCGGCGACGGTCCAACGCCCTTCCCCGGAATCGACGACATAAGGCGCGATGCCGTGCAGCGTCGGATTCTTCTCGAGCGCATTGGCGGTCAGATCGAGCAGCCACGAGCGGACGACGCTGCCGTAACGCCAGATCTCGGCGATCTGGTGCAGGTCGAGGTTGAATTCCGACTTGTGCTGCAAAATCGAGAAGCCTTCCGCGTACGCTTGCATGAGGCCATATTCGATGCCGTTGTGGATCATCTTGGTAAAGTGTCCCGAGCCGACCGGCCCGACGCGGCCCCAGCCTCGATCCGGCGCCGGCGCGAGCGTTTTGAAAATCGGCGACAAGCGTTCGACGACCGCGCCATCCCCGCCGATCATGAGGCTATAGCCTTCGGCAAGCCCCCAGACGCCGCCGCTCGTGCCCGAATCGACGTAGTCGATTTTGCGCACCGCGACGCTCGCGGCGCGGCGCTGGGTATCGCGATAATTGGAATTGCCGCCGTCGATGATCGTATCGCCGGCGGCGAGCAGCGGCTCGAGCGCGGTCACGGTCGCGTCGGTGATTTCGCCGGCCGGCACCATGAGCCAGACCGTGCGCGGCGGCTTGAGTATTTGCACGAGCGCGGCGAGAGAATCCGCAGTTTGCGCACCGCTCGCTTGCAGTGACTGGCGCGCCGCAGCTGCAGGATCGTAGCCGACCACGCGGTGGCCGCCGCGCATCAGACGCAGCGCCATGTTTGCGCCCATGCGCCCCAAACCGATCATGGCGAGTTCCATAAGCGCTACACCTCGAAGCGACGCGGGTATCGCGACGAGTTTTAGTATACGGCGCGGCTCGCGCAGCGGTACAGCGGAAGTTGCCCGCGCTACAGCGCGCGCTTGAGCGCCGGTAACACCATCGCCGCAGGACTGCCGACCGCATCGAAGCGCCCCGTGAACTGCAACGCGCCGTTCGCGGCGGATACGCGGAACGAGGTGATCGAATCGCCTTTTTGGTTGCAGCTGTAGAGATAGTCGCCCTTGGGATCGAGCACGATGCTGCGCGGCGAATCGGCGTGTACCCACGTATCGGCCTGCGCATGCAGCTGCCCGTCCGCTGCAACGCTGAAGCTCGCGACCGAATTGTGCAGCCGGTTGGCCGCGTAGAGAAAGCGGCCGTCGGCGCTGATCACGATCCCGGAGGTCAGGTTGCTGCCCGCGAATTTCGGCGGAAGCGTGGAAATCGTCTGCTTGAGCCGCAGCGCTGCACGCGCCGCATCGTAGTCATAGACCGCGATTTTCGCGTCGTGTTCGTAGAGATTGTAAAAATTACGCGCATTCGGGTGAAACACGAAGTGGCGCGGTGCAGACCCGGCGGGCGCGGCAATCACGGGCGCATTCGCGGGCAGCAGCCGGCCTGCGGCCGCGTCGAAGCGCCAGACGAGCGTGAGATCGAGCCCGGCGTCGTTCGCCAGCACGAACTGGCCGCCGGGATCGGGCGCGACCATGTGGATATGCGGGCTGTCGTGATCGCTGACCGCGAATTGGCCCGGCGGATCATCGGCCGCGTGCGCGCGATGCCGGGGCCCGACGCTCGGACGCAGATCGCTCGCCTCGAGCAGCGCGCCATCGGCGCCGACCGGGAATACCGCGACGCTGCCGCCGCCGTAGTTGGCGACGAACACGAACTTGCCGCTGCCATGGACGCAGAGATGCGCCGGGGTCGCGCCCTGCGAGCTCACGATCCCTAGGCGCGTCAGGCGCATGTTGCGCGGATCGATCGCATAGCTCGCGACCGCGCCCGAATGGCCACCCGCGTAGTTGTCGATCTCGCTGACCGCGTAGAGCCGGGTTTGATCCGGATTCAGCGCAAGCCAGGACGGATTGCGGATATCGTCGATGAGCTGCAGTTGCGTCAGAGCGCCGCTCGCCGCATCGACGCGAAACACGTAAATGCCGCCGCCATTCGGCGTGTAGGTGCCGACATAGGCAACCGACGCAGCATCCGCTTGCGCGCTCGCCCGCCCGACCGCGAGCACGGCGGCGCCGAACCGAAGAAATCCGCGGCGGCTGATTGCGCTCACTAAATATTCAAATACACCGTGATGCTATTGGCCGTCAACGTATAGCTCGTCGACGTATAAACGCCCTGGACCGACATCCCGGTCGCCACCGTCGTGCCGTTGAGATCGGCCTGTAGCGCCGTCGCGAACGCCGTGAACGTATCGTAACAATCGATCGTCGAGCTGGATGCGTGGCCGATCGCATAGACCGTCGAGGTGGTTGCCGTGCTCGGCACGATCAGCACGTCCGACAACAGCGTCGTGAAGTCGATCGACTGCGCGCCATATTGAATCGCGTGCTCGGTGCCGATGCTGCTGTTGTGGATCAGTAAATCGATTTCCGTCGTGCTCACGGAATTGAATGGCGTCGGCGTTCCCGAGCCCCAATTGACCGCGAGCTCCGCCTCGATCGTGGTCGGATCGAGCAGCGTTGCAGCCGTGAAGTCCGGCGGTGTCGACCCGTAGGGCACGACCAGGCCGCCGACCTGCACCGGCGCGCCGACGATCGAATTCGCGAGACTCAGATCGCCGGTCGTGAGCACGTACTGGCTTGGATCCGAATCGACGCCAGTAGCGCCGCCCGAGGTGCCGGTGCCCGTGAAATCGAACGGTGCGACGCTGCGCCCAGCGAGCAGAGCGAGGTCGACGGTCAAGGTTCCGGTGGTACCCTGCACCGTGACCGTTCCCGAAGCGCTCGTATTGACGAGTCGTACCCGGCCCGCGCTCGCATCGAACGAAAGCGCACCCGAGGTCTCGGTGCTCGAGGTGCCGAATGCATTGATGATCGAGCCGATCGAAATCTGGGCGGGTGTGTTGATCACCGACGAGCTGCTCTGATCGGGCAGCGTGATCGCCGTACCGCTGCCGATCAGCACGCTTGCGGTATCCGTGATAAACGAAGACTGACCGGCACTCGTGAGCAAGCTCGAGGGCCCGAGCGTGAGTGTATCGCCGCTGCGTGCGAGTACGACGCCCGTGAGGCGATCGGAACCTCCGCCCTGGACACTCGTGCCGGCGAGAACCTCGGTCGCGCTGAAGCTCACGTTCTGCGAACTCGACGAGCTCGTGCCCGTGCTCACGCTATCGCCCGAAGTCAAAGTCCCATAGGCCACCGTCCAGACGCCCGAGCCCAAGGCCGCGAATTGCGTCTGGCCGATCGGGCCGGTCGACGGCTTACCGTTGATCTCATAGGTTGCGACTTCGGTCGGCCATACCTGCAGGCTGCCGGCGCCCGCGCTCAGCGTGTCGAACGGCGTGATGCCGGTCGTATAGACCAGCGAGGTCGTCGTGACCGGGTTCGAGCCGCTCGTGGTGCTGCTCGAGGTGGAGCTGCCCGAGAGCTGGCCGCGGACGCGCACGGTTTTCGCGTCGATCGGCAGCGCGCTCGCGAGAATCATCGGCGTCACGGTCACGGTGCCTGCGGTAAAATCGATGACGTTGGATGCGGTCAGTTCGAAATTGAGCGCGAGTCGCGACGCCTCTTTCGAGCTCACGGTCAGCGGATCGGCGCCGTCGAGATTCAGCGTGACCGTGACTTGACCGAGCGGACTGCCGGTCGGCCCCACGGGCTTCAACGTGACGCCGGTCTGCGTGCCGTCGTCGGCGATGATCAGCGCGTCGCTGTAGTCGAGCGTGACGACCGCGGCCGTGTAATTGCCCTTGTTGACGGCGGCGGCACTGATCACTTCGCTGACGTTCTCGAGCCTCGCGAGATCGACGATCATGCTCGACGGCAAGGCCTGCGCGGTCGTCGAGCCGCTCGAGTTCTGCAGCGTGACCGAGAGCAGGTTCACGCGGTAGCTCAGGAACGGGGCTTGCGGGGCGTCGGCGGTCAAGGGAGTCTGCGGGGCGGTCGATGTCAGCGTCACGAGCGCCGTGCCGCTGCAGCCGGCCAGTGCGCCGAGCGCGGCGAGACAGGCCCCGAACGAAAGCCATCGACGAGCCGCTGTGTGTGTGGACGACATGGAGCACCGGATGAGGAAAATATAGGCAGATTCTTGCGGGACTGGCCCCCGTAAGCAAGAGAAGATCTGTTAAGAATTCGTGATAGCGACCGCAGCGTCGCCGTGCGCCGACAGCGACTCGAGTGACCGTAATGCCACGCAATTCACAATAATCGAGCAAACAGGCCCGCTTTGCGTTAATCAGGGCCCTAATTTGCTAGGATTGCGACGATGGCGGAAGCTCATAGCGGTCTCCCGTTTCGTCCCCTGATCGTCGGCATCGGCGGCACGATACGCGTCGGATCCTCCTCGGAACAAGCGCTGCGATTTGCGCTCGGCAAGGCGCGTGAATTCGGCGCCGACACCGAATTGCTGTCGGGCCCCGACCTCGCGCTGCCGATCTATTCTCCCGAAGTGCCGGAGCGCGACGCAACCGCTCAGCATTTCGTCGCGCTGCTGCGCCGCGCTCACGGAATCATCGTCGCCTCGCCCGGCTATCACGGCTCGATGTCCGGCCTCGTCAAGAACGCGCTCGACTATGCCGAGGACATGCGCGACGACGACCTACCCTATTTCGACGGACGCGCGGTCGGGCTCATTGCCTGCGCTTTCGGCTGGCAGGCGACCGGCACGACCTTGAGCGCGCTGCGCTCGATCGTGCATGCGCTGCGCGGCTGGCCGACGCCGCTCGGCGTCGCGATCAATACGAGCGAATCGAGCTTCGACAAGGACGACATTGGCGCGAGCCCCGCGGTCGCAGGACCGCTGACGCTATTGGCCAAACAAGTCGTGCTATTCGCGCGGCAGCGCGCGGCATTCGAACGGACGGGTTGAGCGCTTACTCGGCGGGTTTCGTCGGTACGGCGGGATCGGCAGGATCGGTGGGCGTCGGAACCGTAGCACGCCGCTGCTGCTTGGCATCCTGCCGCGCCTTGCGGGCGGTCTCTTTCTGTTTTTTAGCGTGACGATAGTTCGGCTTGGCCAACGGGGTCTCCTTCAATGGGCGAAATTGGTTTCGCCGGTTTCGATATTACTCTGGCTGCACGGAAACGCGTACCGATAATCGATGGCGGGCGCCGCCGATGATCACGCCACGCAACGGCGACACGTCGCCGAAATCGCGTCCCCATGCGACCGTGACGTGATCCGCGCCGACGCTGCAGGCATTGGTGGGATCGAGGTCGACCCAGCCGATCGGCGGGCAAAACACCGACACCCAGGCATGTGAGGCATCGGCGCCGACGAACGGTGCGTCCGCCGCGCTTTCAGTGTACGCCGGATCGGCCGTGGCCGTCTGGCTCTGCGACTGCGTTTGACCTTGCGACTGCACCTGTCCTCGCGATGCGGCCGGCAGCGGCGCCGTGCGCAAATAGCCGCTCACGTAGCGCGCCGCCAGTCCGCGTGCGCGCAGACAGGCGATCATGATGTGCGCGAAATCCTGGCAAACGCCGCGGCGCGCGTGAAATGCTTCGAGGCTCGAGGTCTTGATGTCGGTCGATCCGGGCGCATAGGTGAAGTCGCGGTGGATCTTGTGCATGAGCGCGAGCGCAGCGCTCAGGATCGGGCGCGCCGCGAGGAAGCAATCCTCGCCGTAGTCGGTGAACACGTGTTTGATGCGCACATAGCCCGACTCCATCCGAAAGCGACAGGCATCCACGATCTCCGCGGTCGCCGAATTGGCCGGGTAGGCCAATGAGCGGCGCACCTCTTCCCAGCACGGGCCGGCTTCCGGGTCGACCGGCGCGGGTGCACGCACCTCGACCGAGAGCTCCGAGATCACTTCGAGTTGATCATGGGGTCGATCGTATTCGAGACGCGTGACCGGGTTGCCGAACCCATCGCGGTCGTCATGGCGTGCGCTCGGGGTCGGCCGCAGCGTGATCGAATGCGCATCGCAGGTCTGATGGGGTGCGCTGCGCGGCGTCAAGTGCAGCAGCTGATGTGAAAGCGCGACATCGCCGCCGTAGGTGTATACGGTTTCGTGGCGGACTCGATAGCGGCGCGTCGTGCTCATGCCGCGACCATACTGAGGTTCAGTTCGATCAAGGAAAAATGCTTGAGCGAGAGCCGATCGGAGAGCAATCCCACGGCGACGCCGAGCGCCTGCAGTTGGACGCCGAGGCTCACGCGCGCACGCTCGGCGCGCGCGCTATCGCCCTCGAGCGCGCTCAATTGCAGCTCCTCGACGAGCGTCACGGCCGCATCGAGCGTCGTGTCGGGCGTTCCGCCCAGCGAAACCGCAATTCGCAGCAGCGAAATCTCGATCTCGTCCCATTGAAACGCGAGCGAGCGCGGATTGGAATGATCGAACACCAGCAAATCAATCGTTGCGGCGAGCTGCGGGGATGCGAGATAGCGCGTCCGATAGGTGATCGTGCTGTCGCCGATATCGAGCAGCCACTCGAGTTCAGCCTGGCTCGGCGTCGAGCCGCCCGCCAGCCGCTGGGCGAGCAGCTCGGCGAGAAACTGCAGGCGTTCCAGCCGGCGCCCCAGCATCATGAGTCGCCAGCCGTCATCCTGCGTCATGTCGTCATGCGCGAACCCGGCGAGCGCCGCGAGGGACAACAGCATGCGATCGAGAATTTCACGCGGGTCGGCGCTGCGCTGCCAAGCATCGTGAAACTCGCGCTGTAGGACGCCGATCGCGCGCCAATTCTCGGCCGACAAACGGCTGCGCGCCTGGGAAGCGCACCGCACGAGGCGCTGCAGGTCGGCCGCTACACCCAAGGGATTCGCCTCGCTGAACATCGGCAGGTTGGCGCTGCCCGCTTTGTGCGTCAGATCCTCGCCAGGATCGCGCATGCAGCCGAAATGCCGGCAAACCGCGACCGCGGTCGACCAGAGCGCGGCGTTGCTGCGCACGCCCAGGCTCGCACGCAGCAGCCGCGCCTTGCTGTCGCAGCGTTCGCTATAGCGACCCATCCAATAAAGATTCTCGACGAGTCGCGACGGCAGCTCGTCGTGCCGGATTTGCGTGCGCGGCTGCGTCGGCGCGCCGCTGAATTCCTCGATCGGACGCAAATCCGGCGTCAGCACCCAGACATCTTTGCTGCCGCCGCCGCGCTGCATCGAAACGACGTCGACTGCTCCATCGCCCGCGATGCGTGCGAGGCCGCCCGGCATGACCCGATAACCCGTCGGTGTCGCAATCGCATAGACGCGGATGCCGAGTGCGCGCGCCGCGAATCCGTGTGTCGCACCGTTGCGCCAGACCGGCGCCTGAGAGAACGCGAGCCGCTCCTGCGCGACATAGGCATAGGGACGCTCGCGCAGCCGCTCGATCAGCTCGGCGCGCGCGGGCGTCTCGAGATCGCGCCCGAACAGCGCATCGAAGCGCTGGTTCGGGTAGGTCGGTTTGATCACGAGTTCATCGATATGCTCGATCACGTAGTCGAGCGCCGCTTGCTCGCCGCACCACCAGGTTGCGACCGAGGGCAGGCGCAACTTCTCGCCGAACAGCCGTTCCGAGATGGCCGGCATGAATCCCATCCAGGCTGCCGATTCCAGCACGCCGCTGCCGAGCGCATTGGCCATGACGACGCGGCCCGCGCGCACGACGCCGATGAGCCCGGGAACGCCGAGCGCAGAATCGCCGCGCAGCTCGACCGGATCGCAAAAATCGTCGTCGAGGCGCCGCAACACCGCGTGTACGCGCCGCAGGCCGCCGAGCGTCTTCAAAAACAGCGTATCGCCGCGCACGGTCAGATCGTGGCCCTCGACGAGCGGCAAGCCCAATTGGCGCGCGAGGTAGGCGTGTTCGAAATAGGTTTCGTTGAACGAGCCGGGCGTGAGTACGACCGCGAGCGGCGGTTCGGCGCCGTCGGCGAAGCTCAGCAGATGTTCACGCAGCGCGACGAAGAAGCCGCCGAGCGAGCGCACGCCGAGATCGTTGACCAAATCCGGAAAGATACGGGTGACGATTTGGCGGTTCTCTAGCGCATACCCCGGGCCGGACGGTGTTTGTGTGCGATCCGCGAGCGCCCACCAGCGGCCATCGGCCGAGCGCGAGATGTCGACCGCATAGACATGCAGCCGGTAATTGCCGAGCGGATTGAGGCCGTGGCAGGGCCAGAGGAAATTCGGATGACCGAAGGGCAGTTCCGGCGGCACCATGCCCTCGGCGAGCAGGTGCTGCGGTCCGTAGAGATCGGCGAGCAAGGCGTCCAAGAGTCGCGCGCGCTGCGCGACGCCGAGTTCGATCTCGCGCCATTCCTGCGCAGTCAGCAGCAGCGGCAGCGGATCGAGCATCCAGGGGCGATCGCGCCCTTGCGGATCGGCGTAGACGTTGTAGGTCACGCCGTTCTCGACGATCAGGCGCCGCGCGAGATCGGCACCGCGGCGCACCGCTTCGGCACCGTCACCGGCAAGCCGATCGATCAGCGTGCGCCAATGCGGGCGCACGACGCCGCTGTGATCGAGCAACTCGTCGTAGCGGCGCGCATCACTCTGATAGGTTTCGAGGCGTCCTTCGGCCATCTACGATTCCGCGGCGTTCACTTGCGCAGATCCAGCGTGAACGGAAACTCCGGGTCCACGGTCTCGGGCGGTACCTGCATCGCGCCCGGCGTATGACCCATGCGGAAAAAACGCGCAAGCCGCCGGCTCTCGGCCTCGTAGGAATTGATCGGGAATACTTCGTGACTGAGGCCGCCGGGATTGGTGACGTGGTACTGGCAGCCGCCTGCCGAACGCCCCATCCAGCTATCGAACAGATCGAACGTCAACGGCGCATGGATACCGATCGTCGGGTGCAGCGCGGAGGGCGGCTGCCAGGCGCGATAGCGCACCGCGCCGACGAACTCGCCGACACGGCCCGTGGGCCGCAGCGGAACCCGGCGGCCATTGCAGGTCACGGCGTAGCGCTCCGGCGGCAGACCCGTGACGGCGACCTGCAGCCGCTCGACCGAGGAGTCGACGTAGCGCACCGCGCCGCCCGGGGCGCCCTGCTCACCCATGACGTGCCAGGGCTCGAGCGCCTGGCGCAGTTCGAGCAGCGCGCCGCGCACCGCGAAATCCCCGAGCTTCGGGAAGCGAAATTCGAAATGCGGAGCGAACCACTCGGCACGCAGTGCAAAGCCGGCCGCTTGGGTTTCGCTGATCACGTCCGCGAAATCCTGCTGCACGAAATACGGCATCAGATAGCGGTCGTGCAACTCGGTGCCCCAGCGCACGAGGCGTGCGGGCGCATAGGGCGTACGCCAGAATCGCGCGACCAAGGAGCGCAGCAGCAGCTGTTGGGTCAAGCTCATGCGTGCATGCGGCGGCATCTCGAACGCGCGCAATTCCAGCAAGCCTAAGCGGCCCGTGGGCCCGTCCGGCGAATACATCTTGTCGATGCAGAATTCCGTGCGATGGGTATTGCCCGTGACGTCGATCAAGAGGTTGCGCAGCAGCCGGTCGGTGAGCCAGGGCGGACAGGATTCGTTCGGCCGCGGAAATTGCTGAAACGCGATCTCGAGCTCGTGCAGCGAATCGTTGCGCGCCTCATCGACACGCGGCGCCTGCGAGGTGGGGCCGATGAACAATCCGGAAAATAGATACGAGAGCGAGGGGTGATTGTGCCAGTAGCCGAGCAGACTGCGCAGCAAATCGGGCCGGCGCAGAAATGGCGAGTCCTGCGGCGTCGCTCCCCCGAGCACGAAGTGGTTGCCGCCGCCGGTTCCGACATGGCGGCCGTCGAGCATGAATTTCTCGGAGCGCAAGCGCGACTCGTGCGCCGCTTCGTAGAGAAACGTCGTGCGCTCGACGAGTTCGCCCCAATTTGCGGACGGCTGCACGTTGACTTCGATGACACCGGGATCGGGTGTCACGCGAAAATTGCTGAGGCGCGGATCCGCGGGCGGCTCGTAGCCCTCGATGATCACGGGCTGCGCCAAGGCTTCCGAGACCGCCTCGATGACGCCGACCAGGTCCAAATAATTCTCGAGCTCGGCCAGCGGCGGCATGAAGATGTAGAGCACCCCATCGCGCGCTTGCGCGCACAGCGAGGTACGCGTCAGTGTCGCGGCCGATTGTTTGGCCGCCGGCGGTGAATCGGCGACGAGCGGTGCGCGGCGCGCATCGCGCCGCTGAAACAGCCGGCGTATCGCCGCATGGCTCGCAAGCGGCGGAAACTCGCGCGTCTGATCCGGCGCGTGGATGAACGGATAATCGCCGGTCGCAGTCCACGGCTGCGAGTCGAGGGGCAGCCGGTAGCCGATCGGGGAGTCGCCCGGGATCAGATAGCAGCGCTCGCTGCGCAGGAACCAAGGACCGGTCTGCCAGGACAATCCATTGGCGCTGCGCGCGATCGGCAATACGTGACCGATGACCTGGTCGAGTCCTTGCTCGAAAACCTTGGCTAGCCGCGCACGCTCGAGCGGGTCCTTGAGTTCGGAATCGAACGGGTCGACGTTGCTCGGCAAGCGGCGCTCTTTCCACAAATAATAGAACGCGTCTTCGAATGCCGGAAAAACGTACTGCGCATCGAAGCCCAACTCCGCGGCGACGCGCGTCAAAAATCGCTGCGACTGGACATCGGTGGCACCGTAATGCGTGCGCTCATCGGCAATCAGCGCCGGATTGACCCAAATCGGCTCGCCGTCCTTGCGCCAATAGCAATTCAAGGACCAGCGCGGCAATTGCTCGCCCGGATACCACTTGCCCTGACCGAAGTGCGCGAGCCCTTGGGGCGCGTATTGTTTGCGCATCCGGTGGTAGATCTCGGCCGCATAGCGGCGCTTGGTCGGGCCGAGCGCCGATGTATTCCATTCCTCGCCGTCGGGATCGTCGACCGCGACAAAAGTCGGCTCGCCGCCCATCGTGAGGCGCACATCGAGCGCGTGCAGATCCGCATCGACCGCGGCGCCCTGCTTCTCGATCTCGGTCCACTGCGTCTCGGTATACGGCTTCGTGACGCGCGGTGCTTCCCAAATGCGCCGCACGCTCATCTGGTGTTCGAACACGGTCTCGCATTCATCGACCGCGCCCGATACGGGCGCCGCGCCCGAGGGCTCGGGCGTACAGGCGAGCGGAATATGCCCTTCGCCGGCGAGCAAGCCGGAGGTCGGATCGAGGCCGATCCAACCGGCTCCCGGCAGATAGACCTCGCACCAGGCATGCAAGTCGGTGAAATCCTGCGCTGCGCCCGCAGGACCGTCGAGCGACTTGACGTCCGGCACGAGTTGAATCAAATAGCCCGAAACGAAGCGCGCTGCGAGGCCGAGGTGGCGCAGCAGCTGCACCAGCAGCGCCGCAGAATCGCGGCACGAGCCGGAACGCTTTTCGAGCGTCTCTTCCGGCGTCTGCACGCCGGGCTCGAGCCGGATCACATAGCGGATGTCGCCAGCCACTTGCCGGTTGATGTCGACGAGAAAATCGATCGTGCGGCGCGGCTCCGCCGGGACACGCGCCAAATAGGCCGCCATCAGCGGCGTCGCAGGTGCCCGCACGAGATAAGGCGCGAGCTCGCGCCGCTCGGTCGATTCGTATTTGAACGGCGCCTTCTCGGCGTAGGGTGCGAGGAAGAAGTCGAAGGGATTGAACACCGACATTTCGGCGACCAAATCCACCTCGATGCGCAGCTCTTGGGTCTCGTCGGGAAACACCAGGCGCGCAAGGTAGTTCGCCTCCGGATCCTGCTGCCAATTGATGAAATGATCGGTCGGCGCGACCCGCAACGAATAACTCAAGATGCGCGTACGGCAATGCGGCGCCGGCCGCAGACGCACGATCTGCGGACTCAAGCCCACGAGGCGATCGTAGCGGTAATGCGTTAGATGGTTGAGCGCAACATGGATCGACACGGACTTCTCCAAGAATCGCGGGCTGGTGCGCACCACATTGGTGCGATCGCAGGGCGCGCGCTGCCGCAGCGGCGCCACTGCCGTCTAGTTTATAACGTCGATCCGCTTGTGAGGGACGAGAACGCGGACTATTGCCGGCTGACCAGCACATTCCGATCGGCGAACCGCGCCAATTCCCGCATCGGCAGGCCCTCGGCCGCAAACCGGTCGCGGGTCGCGTCCGGCATGAGCGCATACCCGACGCGAAGTTCGGTCCAAACCCGCGTGAAGTCATCGAGATCGGCAATCGCGCGCCCGGGATCCTGGCGCTGTCCGAGCGCAAATTCGTCGCGATAATCCACGAGCCTGACCTCGCGGCCGAGGTAGAACGGCAGGGACTGCGCATAGGTCTGCACCGAGAACAGCGGCGCACCCGCGGGCGCTTGCCTCAGCAGCACGGTCGCGATGTCCCTGGCGCTGTAATACTGCTGCACGGTGCAAGCGCCGAGCGTGATCGCGGTGCCGGCCGCGAACCAGCCGATGCTGAGCGCGGCCCAGGCCCCGAGCGTCTGCCGGCGCGCGGCGAGTACGCCGCCCGCGACCGCCGCGCCGATCAGCGCCAGCGCTACGGCGAGAAGCGCGGGGCGCAGCGCCAGGCTCAGTGCACGGCCGTCCGCCGGACTCCAGATCGTGCTCGCGTAGCCGAGTGTCCCGATTGCGAACAGCAGGCTCAAGCCCGCGCCCGCAAACAAGTGCCTGCGGTCATCGCTCTGCGCGGGCTCCGCGCAGAGCAGCGCGAGCGTCGGCACGCAGGGCAAAATATAGGGGATCAGCTTGGAATCGGACAGCGAGAAAAACACCAGCACGAACGCCGACCAAATCCACAGCACCCGGCGCACATCGAATTCTCCGGCGGGCTTGGATGCGCGCCAGCCGCTCGCGAGTGCGCGCAGCGCCGGCGTGATCCAAGGCAGGATGCCGACGATAAGGATCGCAAGAAAAAACCACCAGGGCTGGCTGCGCGCTTCGATCGGCGTCAGGAATCGCTGGAAGTGTTCGCGGATGAAAAAGAACTGCAGGAACTCGCCGTTGGAGCGCGCGGCAAGCACGAACCATGGCACCGTGATCAGCGCAAACAGCGGAATCCCATAGCGACAATTCAGCCGCCGGAGCGTGCGCGGGTCGCGTTGCGACAGCACATAGGCAATCAGCGTGAAGCCCGGAATCACGGCGCCGATCAGACCCTTGGTGAGCACCGCGAGCGCCATCGTAGCCCAGCATCCGAGCATCCAGGCGCGCAAGGCCCTCGGCCGCTCGCGGTCGCACTGGGCGAATATGAAACAGGCGAGGCTTGCGAGCAGCCAGAAGCTCAAGGACATATCGAGCGTGAGCTGGTGACCGAGCAGCATGAACAGGATCGAACCCGCGGCGAGCAGCACGGCTTTGAGACCCGCTGCGGCGCCCCAGAGACGCCGCGCGATCGCGTACAGCAGCAGCAGAGACAGATAGCCCGTGAGGCCCGTATAGAGGCGCGCGCTCCACTCGCTTTGACCAAAGACCGCGTACACCAAGGCCGTTGCCCAATACTGCAGCGGCGGTTTCTCCAGATAATTGAAACCGTCGAGATGCGGAATCACAAAGTCGCCGCCCGCGAGCATTTCGCGCGGAATCTCGGCATAGCGTCCCTCGTCCGGATCGTATAGCGGACGCCCGACGAGCAGCGCAAACCAGAGAACCGTGAAAACGAGCGCCGCCGCGCCCACGCGCTTTTTCTGACGATCATCCATCATGAATGTGCATAACTTTTAAGCCCCGGCGTGAACTCCCGTTGCTACTATACCGGCACGCATGAGCAGCGAATCGCAAAAATCCTTCGGTTACAGCGCGGCCCTCGGCCTGGCCGTTCTCGCATTCATCAACCTGTTCAATTACCTCGATCGCTATGTCGTCTCGGCGCTGTTCGAGAGTCTCAAGCATTCGGTGTTGGCGCTCTCGGACCAGCAGTTGGGCTCGCTGATGAGCGCGTTTCTGATCGTCTATACGCTCGCCGCCCCGCTGTTCGGCGCGCTGGGCGATCGGCGCGGGCGGCCCCGGCTCATCGCATTCGGCGTATTTCTCTGGAGCCTCGCAACGACGCTCTCGGGTCTCGCGAGCAGCTACCTGTGGCTGCTGCTCGCGCGCGCATCGGTCGGCGTCGGCGAGGCGGCCTACGGCACGATCGCGCCGAGCTTGCTCGCCGACTATTACTCGGAGAATCGGCGCGGCCGCATCATGGCGATTTTTTTCTGCGCGATTCCCGTGGGCTCCGCGCTCGGCTATGTGATCGGCGGTTTGGTCGACGTGCATTTCGGCTGGCGGGCAGCATTTTTCGTCGCCGGCGGACCGGGCCTTTTTCTCGCGGCACTGTGCCTGTTGTTGCACGATCCGCCGCGCGGCAGCCAGGACACGGCGGCCATCGTGCCGGTCAGGGGCGTCGCGCTCGACGCGCCCAGCATCTCGATCGGCGCCTCGACGCGCGCGACCTATCGACACCTGATTCGAAACCGCGCCTATCGGTGGACCGTGCTCGGATATGCGGCCTACACGTTCGCGATCGGCGGTCTCGCGGCCTGGATGCCCGCATTCCTCGAGCGCGTGCGCGGCATTCCGAGCGGTGATGCGGCGATCGACTTCGGCAAGCTCGTCGTGCTCACGGGCCTGGTCGGCACGTTCGTCGGCGGCTGGTTGGGCGACTATTGCCTGCGTTATTCGCGCCAGGCCTATCTGTGGCTCTGTGCGATCGCGACCTTGATTGCGGCGCCGTTCGTCTGGGCGGCACTCACGAGCGCCTCCCCCACCCACTACTGGACCTATATGGTGATCGCGCAATTGCTGATGTTTCTCTCGACGGGCCCGGTCAATGCCGCGATCGTCAATCTGGTGGCACCGATCGAGCGCGCCTCCGCAGTCGCGCTCAGTGTGTTTGCGATCCATTGTCTCGGCGACGTGCTCTCGCCCTATCTGATCGGCGTGCTCTCCGATGCGACCTCGCTCGCGGTGGCCGTGCAAATCGTGCCGGTCGCGGTCGTCGTTTCCGGCCTCGTCTGGGGCGTTGCGGCACGCGCCCAGGCGGCAGCCGCGCCGTGATTTCAAGTTCCGTGCCGAACGGCTTGCCGAAGGATGATGTTTGGAGCATCGCCGCGATCGGCCTGCTCGCGATGTGTCTGGTGACGATCGACCACGAGGCGCTCGGGCACGGCGGCATGTGCCTCGCGCTGGGCGGGCACATCCTCGAGCTCACGAGCTCGATCTTCCGCTGCGATCTGCACTCGCGATGGATAGCACCCGCGGGCCCCTTCGCGAATCTGGCCATGGGCACGACCGCATTGCTGGTGCTGCGGTTCACCGCATCGCGGTCCGTGCGCGCACGGCTATTCTTGATTCTCGTGGCCGCTTTGAGCTATTTCTGGGAAGCGGGCTATGCGATTCACGCGATGCATTTGCGCGACGGCGACATGTATTTTGCGGGCCAGGATTTCCTCGGCGAGCCGTCGCTCGGCTGGCGTATCGCCGGGGCGGCCTTGGGGCTCGCGCTGTTCGTGTTCACCGCGCGTTGGGTTTGGCGCGCGATGCTCGAGCTGTGGATCGGCGACCTCACGCTCGCGCGCCGTGCCGCACGAATTCTGTGGGTCAGCGCGACGCTCGGTGCCGTCGGCGCGGCGCTCGGTTACCGCGGCGCGGGCTTTTCGGATCTGCGCGATGCCGCGCTGGAAATCGGTGCGTCGGCGTTCCCTCTGCTATGGATGCCCTCGCGCGGCGCCGTGCAGCGCAACGCGCACGCGGAGATCATCGGGCGCGATACACGCCTGATCGCCGCTGCGCTGCTGATCTATACAGTCTTCGTCGCGACGCTGGGGCGCGGCTTGTTTGCCTAGGAGCCATCAGATGACCGACGAGACCTCGGCGCGATGCGCCCCGACGATACGCGATGCGACCGAAAACGATATTCAGGCAATCCTCGAGATTTACAACGAAGTCATTGCCAATACGACCGCGGTGTACCGCGAATTGCCCGCAAGCTTCGCGGACCGCGAGACTTGGTGGCGCGAGCGGCGCCGCCAATCCTTGCCGGTGCTGGTTGCGGTCGATGCGGGCGAGGTCGTGGGATTCGCCTCGTTCGGCGATTTTCGGGCGTGGCCCTGCTATCGGCACACCGTCGAGCACAGCGTGCATGTGCGCGCTGATCGGCGCGGCCGAGGCGTCGGCAGCGCGCTCGTCGGCGCCCTGCTCCCGATCGCCGCGAGCCTCGGCAAACACGTGATGATCGCGGCCGTCGATGCGGCCAATGTGGGATCGATCTCGATGCACGAGAAATTGGGATTTCAGCAGGTTGCGCATCTGCGCGAGGTCGGCCGCAAATTCGATCGCTGGCTCGATCTCGTGTTCTTGCAGCGCGCCGTCAGCCCCTTGCGCGATTGATCTCGGCGAGCGCCGCGGCCAGGTCCGCGCGCACCGCGAAATCCTCGAGGTCGGCCGAGAGTTTGCGCTGCCAATTCGGATACTCGCTGCTCGTGCCGGGCACGTTGACCGGATCGGCCATCGCGAGCAGATCCTCGATTTGCACCGCCGCGAGCGCGGCGCTCGAACGCGCGAGATAGACATGCATCGCTTGTGCGAGCCCGTCGGTGAACGGTTCTTGCGGCGTCGCCGGGCGCTCCGGTGCGATCCCTTGGGCTCGCAGCGCGGCGAGCAGTGACGCGCGGTCCTCCTCTCGCTCCCGCGCCACTTGGGCCCGCATCGGCTCGTTGGGATAGAGGTGGAGCCGCGTGCGCAACTCGATATCGCGGCCCTCCCAATAGCCGCGCAAGGTCGGCATGTCATGCGTCGTCACGGTCGCGAGCGCGCGGCGCAGGTAATCCTTCGGCTCTCGAAACGCCGAGCCGTTTTTCTCGAATAGCATGACTTTGTAATGGTAAATGCCGAACTGCGGCATCGCGGCGCGCATCTCGTCGGGAACGACGCCAAGATCCTCGCCGACCACGAGGCAGTGGTTGCGCACACTTTCGAGCGCAAGCACGGTCAGCAGCTGGTGCAAGGGGTAATGCACGTAGGCGCCCTCGAGCGGCGAGGTATGCGCCGGCACCCACCAGAGGCGAAACAGCGACATCACGTGATCGAGCCGCAGCGCGCCGTAGTAACGCATGTTGGCGCGAATCAAGCGGATGAATCCTTTGAGCCGGTCGGTCTGCATCGCGAGCGGATCGGGCGGCGGAATTCCCCAGCCTTGCCCGTTCAACGCGAGCGGGTCGGGCGGCGCGCCGATTTCGGCCTTGAGCCGATAACTCGTGCGGTCGACCCAAGTTTCGCTCCCGGAGGCACTCGCGCCGACCGCATAGTCGCCGTAGATGCCGATCGGCATGCCGAGTTGCCGCGCCAGGGCTTGCGCCTGGGTCAATTGCTCGTGCGCGAGCCATTGCAGGTAGGCGAAGAACTCGACCTCGGCCGGATACTCCGCGGCGAAACGCCGCACGGCGGCGCCGCTCGGATCCTGATATTCCTGCGGCCAGCTCATCCATCCGGATCCCGTGCCGAATCTCTCGTGCAGATGCCGGTCGAGCGCATCGAAACTCGCGTGCTCGCGCAAGCTCTCGCCGCCGCCGGCCACGAACGCACGAAAGCGCTCGGCTCGCGCGCCACCCTGCGCGAGTTGCGTGTCGCAAAAGTCGCGATGCAAAATCCGCAGCATCTCGAACTTCGCCGCGGCGACACCTCGATAATCGACGAGCGGCGCGGCGCGCAGCTGCGCCAAGCGGGCCGCGAATCCGGGCTCGGCCATGCGTTGCTGGGCGGCGTTGCAGCTCGCGAACTCCGGCACCGCAGGCACGGAGATATAGAGCACATTGAGAAAATGCCGGCTCGATGCGCTGTAGGGGCTCGATCTTTGCGGTTCGGCCGGACTCAAGGCGTGCAGCGGGTTGACGCCGATGAAGCCCGCGCCCTGCGGCGCGAGCCAACGAATCAAGCGATCCAGATCGCGGAAGTCGCCGATGCCCCAGTTGTCGCGTGAACGCACCGTGTAGAGCTGGACCGCGACGCCCCAGAGGCGCTTGCCGGCGACGATCGCGGCGGGCTCATAGCATTCGGGCGCCGACATGATCAGCAGGCAGCTCTGCACAGGACCGCCACCGACTTGCGCCTGCAACTCGTGGTATCCCGGCGGCAGGTCGAACGGCAATTCGAATCGGCGTCGCGTGATCCATGCGCCCGCGGACTCGCCGCGCCAGAGCTCGGGAAAATCAGCCGTCGACCGCGCACCTTCGCGCGAGCTGCCGTCTTCGAGACGCAGTTTCCAGACCAGCGCCGACCCGAACTGGCTGCCCGTGATGTTGAGATCGACACCGATGCGCGAGCCTCTGGCGGCCGCGATCGGCGGCAACAGGCTGCGTGAGCGCTGGATTTCGAGTGTGCGAATCAGTTCTGCGATCGCGGCCGCATCGCGAAGATTACAACCCATGGCCTCGAGAATCGCGCTCTTGGTCTCGAGACTGAAATAATGCAGCTCGCCGCGATAGTCGTGATAGGCATCACCCAAGCCCCGCAGCGCGGCGAGTCGGCGGATCAGCTCAGCTTCCATGCAATCAGCACTCCAACAAGACGACGCTGCGTGCGGCAAGTGCATAGGAGCCTTCGGCGCCCTGCGCGGCGGCGGGCAGGTCGCGCGCCGTATCGAATCGGCAATTCCATGTCGAGCCGGGCGCGGGCGCCGGCAACGCGAAAGCCACGTCTGCGGTGCCAGCGTTGATCAGCACCAGCAGGCGCCCGACGGGATTGTTGCCGCGCCCGAACCAAGCGCCGAGGGTACGCAGTTCCCCGTTGAGCCAATCGGTGTGCGTGATTTCGCCGCCGCGCGCGTGCAGCCAAGCGATATCCTTGGTGCCGGCACGCGTGGCGACACCCTTGAAAAAGGTCTCGCGCCGGAATTCCGCGTACTGTCGGCGCAGGCGCGCGAGCACCTGTACGAATTCGACGAGATCGGCATTGATCTGGCGCAGCTGCCAGTCGACCCAGGATATCTCGTTGTCCTGGCAATAGGCGTTGTTATTGCCGAGCTGAGTTCGAGCGAATTCGTCTCCCGCCTGCAGCATCGGCACGCCCTGCGACAGGAATAGTGTCGCGAAGAAATTACGTTGCTGACGCCGCCGCAGCATCTGCACCTGCGGATCCGCGGTCGGGCCCTCGACGCCGCAGTTCCAACTGAGGTTGTGGCTGCTGCCGTCCGCGTTGTTCTCGAGATTCGCCTCGTTGCGCCGTTCGTTGTAGGAGACCAAATCGGCGAGCGTGAAGCCGTCGTGCGATGTCACGAAATTGATGCTCGCGGTCGGCTTGCGGCCGTTGTGCCGAAAGATGTCGCTCGAGCCTGCAAAGCGTTCGGCCAACTCTCCGGCCTTGCCCGCATCGCCACGCCAGACCGCACGCAGCGCGTCGCGATAGCGATCATTCCACTCGGCCCACCCCGCCGGGAAACGTCCCAATTGATAGCCGCCGAGGCCGATATCCCAGGGCTCGGCGATCATCTTGACGAACGCGAGTGCGGGCTCGGAACGAATCGCCTTGAAGAACGGTGAGTTCTCATTGAAGCCGCCGGCGTCGCGCGCCATCACCGTGCCGAGATCGAAGCGAAAACCATCGACGTGCATCTCTTCGGTCCAGTACTTCAAGCAATCGATGATCAGCGCACGCACGACCGGGTGTTCGCAATTGACCGTGTTGCCGCAGCCCGTGATATTTTCGTAGTAACGCGAATCGGTGCGGATCAAACGGTAGTAGACGGCATTGTCGATGCCGCGCAGGCTCAACGTGGGTCCGAATTCGTTGCCCTCGGCGGTGTGATTGAAGACGACGTCGAGGATCACTTCGATGCCGACCGCGTGCAAAGCCTTGACCATCGCCTTAAATTCCGCCACGGGGTCGTGGACTGCGTATTCGCCCGCGGGGGCGAACCAGGCGACCGGATTGTAGCCCCAATAATTCTTGAGTCCGCGGTCGATCAGGAACTGCTCACTGACGAATGCATGACAGGGCAGGATTTCGACCGCCGTGACGCCGATCGATTTCAGATGCTCCAAAACCGGCGCGACGGTCAGTCCGAGATATTTGCCGCGCCAAGCCTCTGGCACGTCGGGGTGCCGCTGGGTGTACCCCTTGACATGCAATTCGTAAATCACGGTTTCGCGCCATGGCACCGCCGGCGGCCGATCGCCGCCCCAGGCGAAGCGCGGATCGACGACGCGCGCATGCAAGGGTGCACGCATCGACAACTCGCGTGCGTAGGGGTCGATCAGCGCGATGGCCGAGTCGAAGCGGTGGCCCTTCTCCGGATCATTCGGACCATGGACGATAAATGCATACTCGGCGCCCGGGCCCGCGCGCCGCGCCGAGAGCGCGCCGTGCCAGACGTCGCCGGTGCGGCCGGGAAGATCGACGCGGCCCTGCTCGGCACCCGTGATCGCGTCGTACAAACACAGCTCGACGCGCGTCGCATGACTCGAAAATAGCGCGAAGTTCACGCCGCGCCTCGTCCACGTCGCGCCTAAGGGTTTCGGCAGCCCTGCCTGAATGCCCCTCACGGTGTTAAACCGGCCCGGCGAAGAACAGCGCCCCTAGCGGCGGCAGATCGACCTTCAGCGAATGGGCGAATCCCTGACAGCCTTCCGCCGAGGCCTCGATCATCGACTGCCTGTTGTAGCCGGAGCCGCCGAAGCGCCCCTCGTCCGTGTCGAGTATCTTCCGATAGCGGCCGAGCTCGGACACGCCGAGTGCATACTGGTCGCGCGGAACCGGTGTCGCGTTGAACACGCAGGTGTAGGGCGCGCCCGTATCCCCGTCGGTGCAACGCCGCTGGAATGCCCATACGCTCTCGTCGGCGTTGTGCAAGTCCACCCAGCGAAATCCGTCGTAGTCCGCATCGCTGCCGTAGAATTGTGGGCTCGCCAAATACAGATGATTGAGCTCGCGGCAGAAATCGCGCAAGTGCCGGTGAGGCGCTTGTTCGAGCAAGTACCAGTCGAGCTGCTCGTGGTCGCGCCACTCCTGCCACTGGCCGAACTCCGACCCCATGAACGTGAGCTTCTTGCCGGGGTGGGCCATCATGTAGGCGAGCAGCAGGCGAAAATTGGCGCGCTTCTGCCAATCGTCACCGGGCATCTTGGTGAGCAGCGCACGCTTGCCGTGGACGACTTCGTCGTGCGAGATCGGCAGGATGAATTTCTCGCTCCAGGCGTACATGAACGAGAACGTGATGAGCTGGTGGTTGTAGCGCCGGTGCACGGGATCGAGCGCGATGTACTTCAGCGTGTCGTTCATCCAGCCCATGTTCCATTTGAAATTGAATCCCAACCCACCGTATTCGGGCGGCTGGGTGACACCGGCGAACGCGGTCGACTCCTCCGCGATCATCAGCGCGCCGGGAAACTCGCGGTGCACTGCGGAATTCAGTTGGCGCAAGAAATCGATCGCCTCCAGATTTTCGCGGCCGCCGTACCGGTTCGGCAACCAATCGCCGGGATTGCGACTGTAATCCAGATACAGCATCGAGGCCACCGCATCGACGCGCAAACCGTCGACATGGAAGCGATCCATCCAATAGAGCGCGTTGGCGACCAGGAAATTGCGAACCTCATGGCGGCCGAAATTGAAGATCTTCGTGCCCCATTCGACGTGTTCGCCGAGACGGGAGTCGGCATGTTCGTAGAGCGCGGTGCCGTCGAAATGCGCGAGGCCGTGATCGTCGCGTGGAAAATGCGCGGGCACCCAATCGAGGATCACGCCGATGCGCGCCTGGTGGCAGGCATCGACGAAGCGCATGAAATCCTGCGCAGAGCCGTAACGCGAGGTGGGCGCAAAATAGCCCGTGACCTGATACCCCCACGAGGCATCGAGGGGATGCTCGGCGACGCCCATGAGCTCGATATGCGTATAGCCCAGGTCGGTCACGTAGGGAATCAGCTGTTCGATCGCCTCGTTCCAACTCATGAACGGCGGCTTGCGCTGATCCCAGGGCCGCCGCCACGAACCGAGATGCACCTCGTAGGCGTTGAGCGGCCGGCGCACCGCATTGCTGCCCGCCCGCGCGCCGACCCAGCCGGCATCGCTCCATTGGAATCCGTCGAGCGACGCCACGATCGAGGCATTGTCGGGGCGCAGCTGCATCGCAACGCCGTAAGGATCGGATTTTAGAAACAGGCGGCCGTCGCGCCCGCGGATCTCGTACTTGTAGAGCGTGCCGACGCCGATCTGCGGCACTAACGCTTCCCAAACCCCGGAGACGCCGCGCGCCTGCATCACATTGCGCCGGCCGTCCCAATCATTGAACGGACCGACGACGCTGACCCGCTCGGCATTCGGCGCCCATACCGCGAATCGAGTTCCGGGATTGGCCTCACCGGTCTGCAGGTGCGCGCCGAGCTTCTCGTAGATCCGGTTATTCGTGCCTTCGCCGAACAGATAGAGATCGAAATCCGAAATGTGGCTCGTCGTCAATTCGATTCACATCCTCAGCTTCAAATGACGGGTTTGACACCCCAAATGCGGTCGGCATATTCCCGAATACTGCGATCGCTCGAAAAATATCCCATGCTCAAACAATTGATGATTGCCTTCCTGCTCCAAGCATCCTCGTCCCGATACAACGCATCGACTTCCGACTGCGCCCGGTCGTAGTCCGCGAAATCCGCGAGCACCAAATACGGCTCGCCGTCGGCGAGCAGGCGATTTGCAATCAGCTTGCCTTCGTCGGGACGCTCCGGCGAGAAGTAACCCGATTCAATGAGCTCGAGCGCAGCCGCAAGCTCAGCATTCCCCTCGATCTCCCGGCGCGGCACGTAGCCTGCGGCACGCCTCGCGGCGACCTGTTCGGCCGTGAGCCCGAATATGAACACGTTTTCGGCGCCCACATGGTCGCGAATTTCAATGTTGGCACCGTCGAGCGTTCCGATCGTGAGTGCGCCGTTGAGGCTCAGTTTCATGTTGCCGGTTCCGGACGCCTCCATTCCCGCCGTCGAAATCTGCTCGGACAAGTCCGCGGCCGGCATGATCTTCTGCGCCAGCGACACGTCATAGTCCGGCAAGAATGCAAGCTGCAGCTTACCACGGACGGCTTTGTCGGCATCGATCGTGCGTGCGACATTGTTGATGAGCTTGATGATCGCCTTGGCCATCACGTAGCCGGGGGCGGATTTGCCGGCAAAAAAGACCGTGCGCGGCACCACGGGGGCTTGCGGGTTCGCGCGAATGCGGTTGTAGCGCACGATCGCGTAGAGCAAGTTCAGCAGCTGGCGCTTGTATTCGTGAATGCGTTTCACTTGCACGTCGAACATCGAGTTCACGTTGACGAGGATGCCCGAGCGCTTCTTGAGCTCCTCGGCGAGCCTCGATTTGTTGCGGCTCTTGATCTCGCGAAACAGCCGGCGAAATTCCGGGTCCTCGGCCGAACCGATGAGCCGGCCGATTTCCTCGAGGTCGTTCTCCCAGCCGAAGCCCAGGCGCTCGGTCAGCAGCGCCGAGAGTCCGGGGTTCGACTGCTTTAGCCAGCGGCGCACCGCGATGCCGTTGGTCACGTTGATGAAGCGGTTCGGATACATCTCGGCGAATCCCGAGAACACGTTCTGGCGCATCAGCTGTGAATGCAGTTTCGCGACGCCGTTGACGCGATGACTGCCGATCACGGCCAAGTGGGCCATGCGCACCTGGCGCGTACCCTCCTCGGTGATGATCGAGAGGCGCCGCTGCCGGTCGTGATCCTTCGGGTAGAGCGCGTCGACCGCGGCGAGGAAATCCCGGTTGATCAGATAAATGATCTCGAGATGGCGCGGCAGCAGACGCTCGAACAGCGCCACCGGCCAGGTTTCGAGCGCCTCGGGCAGCAGCGTGTGATTGGTATAGGAGAACACCGCGCTCGTGATCCGCCACGCCGCGGTCCACGGCATGCGGTGCGCATCGACGAGCAGGCGCATCAGCTCGGGGATTGCGACGGTCGGATGCGTATCGTTGAGCTGGATCGCGATCGCATCGGGCAGCGATTCGAGCGATCGGCCTTCGCTAACGTGCGTCGCGAGCATGTCCTGCAGGCTCGCGCTCACGAAGAAATACTGCTGCTTGAAGCGCAGCTCCTTGCCCTGCGGCGTGGAATCATCGGGATAGAGCACGCGCGACAAATTCTTCGCCTCGATTTGCTCGCGCACGGCCGCCGCGTAATCACCCTCGTTGAAAGCATGGATATTGAACGGACTGATGCCGCGCGCCGACCAAAGCCGCAGGTGATTGACCGTCGAGGAGCGATTGCCCGGAATCAGCTGATCGAAGCCGATCGCATTCAGATCACGCGTGTCGAGCCAGCGATGCGGCTGCGTCGGATCCTGGCCGTCGACGGGTTCGCTGCGGCCGCCGAACTTCACGATGTAATGCACGTTGCCGCGCGGCGTCTCCCAAACATTGCGCAGCCGCAGCCAGCTGCTTGCGACCTCGCGCTGCGCGCCTTCGCCGTCGATGACCTGCGTGAAAATGCCGTAGTCGTAGCGAATGCCGTAGCCGATCGCCGGGTATTGCAGCGTGGCCAAGGAATCCATGAAACAAGCCGCGAGCCGGCCGAGACCTCCGTTGCCGAGTCCGGGATCGATCTCCTGCGCCGCAATAAACTCGAGTTCGTGGCCCATGGCTTTCAAGGTAGCGCGCGCTTCCTCGACGAAGTTGCCGCCGAGGCTTGCCAACGCGTTGATCAGCGAACCGCCGGGCAAATATTCGACCGACAGATAGCAAATGCGCTTGACGCGCGCCTTCGCGACACGCTGCTGAGAGGTCAGCCAGCGCAGCGTCAATTCCTCGCGAACCGCCAAGGAAAGCGCGTCGTAGATGTCGCGCGGCGTCGCGGTTTCGGTGTTTTTACCCAGCGCGCGCGTCAGGCGATCCAGCAGCGCGGCCTGCAGATTGCCGGTGTGCAACTCGACGTTGCGCCTCATTGAGAACTGTGTCACAGCCGATTTCATGGTCAGCGCATTGCCTCGATTCAAAACGATCCAGTATAGAACGGCCAATTTACAGGTTACTATAAGGCTATAAACGGAGCCACGTCGCGGAACCCAAAGACCATGCAATCCAATGAGTTGAACTCTGCAGCCGGCGCCTCGAGGGCCATCGGCGTCGACGTCGGCGGCTCCTCGATCAAGTGCGCTTTGGTCGACCTTGCGACCGGGGAGTTCGTCGGCGAACGCTTGAGCGTGCCGACGCCCGCGATGGATTCCCCCGAGACGCTGCTCGGTGCGATTGCATCCGTGGTAGCACAGGTACCGGGTGATCATGCGGTCGGAATCGCGTTTCCGAGCGTGATCACACGCGGCACGGTGCGAACCGCGGCACACCTCAACAAGGACTGGATCGGCCAGCCGCTCGCGGCGCTCGCGACGCGGCGATTGGATCGCGTCGTCGCGGCGATCAACGATGCCGATGCGGCCGGGCTCGCGGAGCTGCACCACGGCGCGGCCAAGGACGTGCCCGGTACGGTATTGTTGCTGACGCTCGGCACCGGCATCGGCAGCGCGCTGTTCATCGACGGGCACCTCGTGCCGAATACCGAGTTGGGTCATTTGCAGGTCGGCGGACGCGAAGCGGAACTACGCGCCGCGGCACGCATCAAAACCGAACAAAACCTCAGCTGGGGCGCATGGACCGACGAGTTGAATCTCGTGCTCAAGGAGCTGCATGCGCTGCTGTGGCCGGATCTGATCGTGCTGTGCGGCGGCATCACCGAAGAGCCGGAACAGTTCATGGATAAGCTGCGTTGTATCGCGCCGCTGCGCGTCGGCGCGTTGCGCTCGCGCGCCGGTATCGTCGGCGCGGCAATGGCGACCACGTTGCTCTAGGACGCCGTGAGCAGGGCGGCAGTCATCGCTGTCTGTGCCGTCGCCCTAGCGGCTTGCGCCTCGCAAGCGACGCGGCCTACGCAACCGCAAGCGCCGCCGAGCGCGCCGCCGCCCGTCGCGGCCGCAGAAACCGCCGCCGTCCCGCCGCTGCGCAGCGGCGCGCGCATGGCCGACGAAGCGCTCTCGATGCTGGGCCAACCGTATCGCTATGGCGGCGCCGAACCCGGCGGTTTCGATTGCAGCGGGCTCGTGAGCTACGCCGCGAAGCGCGCCGGATTCGTCGTGCCGCGAACCGCCGAGGACCAGCAGCATGCCGGCGTGGCGGTCGCGCGCGATGCGCTGCAGCCCGGCGATCTCGTGTTCCTGCACCTGCTCAGCAAGGAACTACACGTCGGCATCGCGATCGATTCGACGCATTTCGTGCATGCGCCCTCCTCGGGCGGCCGCGTGCGCATCGATTCCCTGGGCCTGCGCCCATATGCTGGCGCGTTCCGATCCGCGAGGCGGCTCGGCTTCCCGCCGTAGCCGACGCGCGGTACCATCTGCGCCACCCGTTTAACCAGGTATCGAGGAATCGACTCCCATGAAACTCTATTATTCTCCCGGCGCCTGCTCGCTCTCCCCGCATATCGTGCTGCTCGAAGCAGGACTGCCGTTCACGAAGGAAAAGGTCGACATTCGCGCGAAGAAAACCGAGAGTGGCGCGGACTATCTCGCGATCAACTCCAAGGGCGCGGTGCCGGCGCTGCAACTCGACAACGGCGCGGTTCTGACCGAAGGCGCGGTGATCACTCAATATCTGGCCGACCAGAAACCGGATTCGACGCTCGCGCCGCGCGCGGGCACCCTGGAGCGCTACCGCGTCATGGAGCTTCTGAACTACATCGCAGCCGAGGTGCACAAGAATTTCAGCCCTTTGTTCAATCCGAAAGCCTCGAGCGACGTCAAGGACTTGGCGCTTGCCAACCTGTCGGCGAAATTCGATTGGCTGTCGGGCTTCCTCGGCAGCAAGACCTACCTGCTCGGCGACAATTTCACGCTGCCCGACGCCTATTTGTTCACGGTTTTGAATTGGACCGCGCGTGTCGGCATCGATCTGAAGAAGTGGCCCGTACTCGCCGCCTATCACGCGCGCGTCGCGCAGCGCCCGAAGGTGCAGGAGGCGATGAGAGCCGAGGGACTGCTTTCTTAAGTTCCGGTGCCCACGTCGTCGAGTCCGCTCACGACCGCGAATTGCAGCGCCGCGAGCCGCGCATAGAGCGGACTGTGCTGGAGCAATTCGCCATGCGTGCCGACCGCGATCTTGTGGCCGTGGTCCATGACGACGATGCGGTCGGCTTTGAGCACGGTTGCGAGCCGGTGCGCGATGATGATCGTGGTGCGGCCCCGCATCAGTATTTCGAGCGCCTGCTGGACGAGTCGCTCCGATTCGGCATCGAGTGAACTCGTCGCCTCATCGAGCAGCAAAATCGGCGGATCCTTGAGGATCGCACGCGCCAAGGCGATGCGTTGGCGCTGCCCGCCCGACAAGCGTGTGCCGCGCTCGCCGAGGAAGGTGTCGTAGCCCTGCGGCAGCTTGGCCAAGAATTCATCGGCCGCGGCCGCCTTGGCGGCCGCTTCGATTTCGGCATCGCTCGCGCCGGGCCGTCCATAGCGGATATTTTCGCGCGCGCTCGCGCCGAACAGCACGGTCTCTTGCGGCACGAGCCCGATCTGCGAGCGGATATCTTCGGGCCGCAAATCCGCGAGTGTGCGATCGTCGATGAGCACGCGCCCGGATTGCGGATCGTAGAAGCGCAACAACAATTGAAACGTCGTGCTCTTGCCGGCGCCCGAGGGTCCGACGAATGCGATCGTCTCGCCGGGGGTAACGTCGAGACTGAAGTTCTCGAGCGCCGCCATCTCGGGGCGCGACGGGTAGCGAAACGAAACCTTGTCGAAGCGAATGGCGCCGCGAATGCGCGGCGGCAGATCGACGGGGTGCGCCGGCGCGGCGATTTTTGGTCGTGCTTCGAGCAATTCGGAGAGCCGCTCCATCGCGCCGGCGGCGCGCTGTACATCACCCCACATTTCGGTCAGTGCCGCGGCCGCGGTCGCGACGAAAAACGCATAGAGCAGGAATTGACCGAGTTGGCCCCAGGTCATTTTGTCGGCGAGCACCTCGTGCGCGCCGATCCACAGCACGAAAGTGATTCCGCCGAACACCAGCGTGACGCCGACCGCGGTCAGGAGCGCTCGGATCCGCGTGCGCAGCACCGCTGTTGCGAAGCTGTCTTCGACGGCGCTCGAATAGCGTCGGCTCTGCAGCTCTTCGAGCGTAAATGCCTGCACGGTCTGAATTGCATTGAGCGTCTCGTCGGCGAGTCCGCTGGTGTCGGCGAGCCGGTCCTGGGACGCGCGCGACAGGCCGCGCACACGCCGCCCGATCAAGATCAGCGGTGCAACGACGACCGGAATCATCACGAGGATGATCGCCATGAGTTTCGCGCTCGTGAGCCCGAGCATCACGAGGCCGCCGATCAGGCTCAGCGAGGAGCGCAAGATGATCGATAGATTGACACCCGAGATCGCCTGCACGAGCGTCGTATCGGCGCTGAGGCGCGACAACACTTCGCCGGTACGTGTGATTTCATAGAATATTGGGTCCATGCGCACGACATTGCGGTAAACCGCGGTGCGCAGGTCGGCAACGACGCGCTCCCCGAGCCAGCTCACCAGATAAAAGCGCAGCGCCGCGAATATCCCGTATATCACCGCGGCAGCCAAAAAGCCCACGAAGTAGCGATTGATCGTGCTCGCGTCCTTGCCGGCGAGCCCGTGATCGACGAGCTGGCGTAGCGCGACCGGCAACACTAGCATCGCGGCCGATGCCGCGAGCAACGCAAAAATCGCCGCAACCAGCGTCCCGCGGTAGGGCCGAAGGAACGGCAGCAAGGCGCGCAGCGGGTTGATCGATTTGGCGCGTGGCCGATCGGCAGGAGTGCTCATCGGACTATGATCCCATATGTGGTGCACAGGCGTCGCACGACCCGCCGGCGACGCCCCAGATCGGTGCTCCGCTCATGGCCGGGTCCGGCGGCCGCGGTGGTGTGATAACAACGCCGCACTCATACCGGCGCCGCGGCAATTGCCTTTCGAGGCACGGGGCGCTATGGTGAGATTAGCCGCCAAATCGAGTCTCGAGGACCGGCGGCGCCAATATAAATAAATGGGGATTCATCATGCTGAGACTGCGGCAGTATCAAGCGTTGCACCAGGGCCACGCGCTATCCGGATCCGTCGTGAGCACCATGCGCGTCGCGCTCGCGGCATTGATCATCGCGCTGCCCGCGGCGCTTGGCGCACCGGGCCGCGCGCTCGCGGCCGATACCGCCGCCGCCGCCGCGCCGGCCGAGGATACCGGTCCACTGCAGGAAATCGTCGTGACCTCGACGCGCCATGAAGAGAGCTTGAGCAAGGTGCCGATCAGCGTCACGGCCTTGACCTCGGAGATGATGGACGTGCGCGGCATCAAGGATTTTCAGGACGTCGCCAAATTTACGCCAGGCGTCAGCATCGATAATTCCGGGACCAACAACATCTCGATTCGCGGCATCTCCTCGACCGGCGGCGCCGGCACCACCGGCATTTATCTCGACGACTCGCCGATTCAAATGCGAGCGCTCGCATTCAATCCCGACGAGGCGCTGCCGAAATCCTTCGACCTCGATCGCATCGAGGTCTTGCGCGGCCCGCAGGGCACGCTGTTCGGCGCCGGCTCCGAGGGCGGCACGGTACGCTACATCACGACGCAGCCGAGCCTGACTGCGACCAGCGTCTATAGCCGCGACGAGGTTTCCTTCACACAAGGCGGCGCGCCGAGCTATGAGGCCGGTGTTGCGGCCGGCACCCCGCTGATCGACGGCACGCTCGGTATTCGTGTGAGCGCTTGGTACCGCGATGACGGCGGCTGGATCGATCGGATCGATCCCTATACGCTGGCGCTGCAACAGAAAAATGCGAACTTCGACCAGACCAAGGTACTGCGGGTCGCCGCGGTTTGGGCGCCCACGGACCAGCTCAAAATCACTCCGAGCTTTTATTATCAGGACCGGTACCGCAACGACGTGGAGAACTACTGGGGCCTCTATTCCAACCCGAGCAGCAACCAATTCGTCGATGCCAACCCGACCCAGCGTACCGATCCGGATACCTATTGGATCTCCGCGATCAAGATCGAAGGCGATCTCGGCGCGGCCAAGCTGATATCGAATACCTCGTACTTCCATCGCCGCGAAGAGACCGGCTACGACGGCACGCTCTACAATCTCGGCTTCTACCAGACGTTTCTCGGCGGCTTCTATCCGCTGATCGATGCCAACGGTCTACATTTGCCGCCGACGCTGTCGAGCTATTACGCGCCGGCATCGATCGACAATGGCCAGGAGAATTTCGCTCAGGAAGTGCGCCTGCAGTCGAACGATCCGAGCTCAGCGTTGTTCTGGACCACAGGACTGTTCTTCGGCTTGAATCACCAGACCTATCTCGAGCAGATTCACGACCCGCAGCTCAACGCGCTCACCGAAGCGGTTGCGGGCGTGCCCTATACGAGCGTCTTCACCGATCCCAATGGGAATCCGGTCCCCTACGATCCGCGCTTCCCGAACGATTCGTATTTCCTGCAGACGTTCTCCGAGGACAAGCAACTTGCGTGGTTCGCCGAAGGAACGTATGCGTTTACCGACCAGTGGAAGGCGACGGCCGGCGTGCGACTGTCCAGGACCGAATTTTCATTCAATACGCTGACCGGCGGGCCGCAGCTGTTTCTCGCCGATCAAGCCAACAACGGCGACAAGAAGGAGACTTCGTTTACGCCGAAGCTGAGCCTCTCGTACCAATATGATCCGCACAATCTCTACTATTTCACCTATGCAAAGGGATTTCGTCCGGGCGGCGCCAACAACCCCGTTCCGCAGGCCGCGTGCTCCCAGGACTTCGCAAACTTTGGCATCAAGTCCTCACCGGCGACGTTCAATTCCGACACCGTCAATAGTTTCGAGGTCGGCGCCAAGAACAACATCGACAATCGCGTGAAGCTCGCAAGCAGCATCTACTACATTCGCTGGAACAACATCCAGCAGACCGTGGTGCCGCCGATTTGCCAAATCTCGTTCATCGATAACCTCGGCCAGGCGGTTGCCAAGGGCGCGGACATCCAAGCCGACATTGCGATCACCGACAGTTTCACGGTGGAACTGGCATCGGGCTACACCGACGCCCGCTATACGCAGAATTCGCTGTTGTCCCCGACCGGCACGACGGGACCCGTGGTCTCGAGCGGCGATGCGATCACGGGGCAGAGCGGACAGCCGAATGCACCGTTCACGGCGACGATCGGGCTCGAATATAAATTCACCGCATTCTCGCTCGAGTCATTCGTGCGTATCGACGACGAGTACGAGAGCCGTGCGAAGTGGCCTTCGCCGCAGCAGGATCCGAACACGCTGCAGTACGACCCGGCCAATTACACGCTGTCATCGACGAGCTTCGCGTCGGCGCGTGCCGGCGTGGAATTCGCCGGCTGGCAAATCGCGGCGTTCTGCGACAATCTCACCGATTCGCATACGATCACGAATTACGAATGGTCGATCAACCCCGGGGACGGAACCAGCCGGTTGCAGCGAGAGTTCACATTCCGGCCGCGTACGATCGGCTTGACGTTCACGTACCGCAAATAGCGGCTTCGGGGCGTCAGTCGATGAGCCGGTAGACACGCTCGAAGCGCGTGCGGGCCACCACTCCGTGGTCGCCCGGCGCGTACTCGAGCAGCCAGTCGCCGGCCTCGCCCTGCAGCCGGTCGCCGCCGGCCATGCGCTCGACGCTGAACGCGGTGTCCATGCGTCTTGCAAAAACCGGCGCCGGCCGATTGCGGTAACGGCCCGCCTGTCCTGGCTGGGTCGGAGGTTCGGGCCGATACTTGGCGTCGAATCGGTCGCGCGAAACGCACCAACGGTCCCCCGTCGAGCCGGTCAATAGGGCATCGCGCGCGCCATAGTGATTCTCTCCGACAGCGCTTTGGAGGCATCCGGACTGCGCAGCAAACTCCACCTCGACGAGTTCGTCCTTGAGCGCACGCTGCGCCGCGGGGTCGTTCGCGAGGTCCGGATTATCGAGTTGGAGAATTTCTGCCATGCCGCATGATGCCTAAAAACCACAGAAAATGCGCAGGTTGCGCGGGCTCGGAAGCGGTGCTAGTGTCGGGATGTAACGAATTTATATGACCATATAACAACGGGGAAATGATGCAAACCATGCACCTCAGTCCGACTCTACGACTGGTCCTTCGGAATGTGTTGTTTTCAGGCGTTGCAATGGGCGCAGCCGCGGGTTTCGCGCCGCCGGCGAGCGCGGCGGACACGCCGGCCGCCGGCTCGCTCGAGGAAATCGTCGTCACGGCGACACGCCGCGAAGAGAGCATCAGCAAGGTCCCGATCAGCATCACGGCACTGACACAGGATGACCTCGATCAAAAAGGCATCAAGGACTTCTCCGAGATGGTGCGTTTCACACCGGGTGTAACGATCGATACCTCGGGAACCAATGCGATTTCGATTCGCGGCATCTCGTCGTCGGGAGGCGCCGGCACGACCGGCATTTACATCGACGACACACCGATTCAAATGCGCGCGCTCGGATTCAATCCGGACGACACGCTGCCCAAGGCATTCGACCTCGACCGCATCGAAGTGTTGCGCGGCCCGCAAGGCACGCTGTTCGGCGCGGGATCCGAGGGCGGCACCGTGCGCTACATCATGACGCAGCCGAGCGTCACGACGGAATCGACCTATGCGCGCACCGAACTGTCGACGACCGAATACGGCGAACCGAGCTATGAGGCGGGTATTGCCCACGGCGGCCCGATCATCGACGGCGTGCTCGGCTATCGGGCGAGCATCTGGTACCGCTACGACGGCGGCTGGATCAATCGCGTCGACGATACGACCGGCGCGATCACCGAGAAGGATGCGAATTACGCGAATACCGCGGCGATGCGCTTTGCGCTCCTCTATGAGCCGGCCGACAACGTCAAGATCACGCCGAGCATCATTTACCAGAACAAAGACCAACACGACTTGGGGACGTACTGGCCCGCGTATTCAAACCCCAGCGCGGGGCAATTCAACAACGCGACCCCGGAGCGCATTCCGATTCCCGATCAATATTATCTGCCCGCGCTGAAGATTCAGGCCGACTTCGCGCATGCGACGCTGATCTCGAACACCTCGTACTACCACCGCAACGAGCAGGACTCGTACCAGGGAACCGCCTACGATCTGGCGTTCTACCAGAGCCAGAGCTGGCTCGGCGTGAATTCGAGCGCGACACCGGCCTGCGGGTCCGCCTCGACGACCGCGGTGCCACCCTGCTCGTGGTATCCGCTGCTCGATGCCAACGGCATCCATTTGCCGGCGGGGTTCACCAATTACTCGACACCGAACACGATGACGAACCAGCAGCGCACCGTGACCCAGGAAATTCGCCTGCAGTCGAATGACGACACGAGTGCGCTGAAATGGACCGTCGGCATGTTCTGGTCACTGTCGCGCGAACTCAGCATCGAACAGCTCTACGATCCCCAGATCGTGCCGTTTTGGACCGCCTTGTTCGGCAGCAGCCCGTTCGACTACCCGCTGTTCCAGGACGCGAACGGCAACGCGAACTACTATTGCAATGGCGTTGGTACGCCGGGCACGGGCTTGCCGAACTGCGACATCTATTACAACCAAAACACGAGCCATGACCGCCAGCTCGCCGAATTCGGCGAATTGACCTACAGCCTGAGCGACCAATGGAAGCTCACGGCCGGCGGCCGGTTTGCGAGCATGGGCTTCGACCTAAATCACTATGCCAACGGCCTCGAGAACAGCGGCTTGGGCACGTTCAGCGGCTCCTATCACGAGAACGCGTTCACGCCGAAGCTCGGCGTCTCGTTCCAAGCCGATCCGATGAACTTGTTCTATGCGACCTATGCGAAGGGCTTTCGTCCGGGCGGCGTCAATGCGCCGCTGCCGGTCGCCGAGTGTGGTTCGACGCCTGCGGACTACAAGTCCGATACGACGCAAAGCTTCGAGATCGGGTCGAAGGATAACTTCGACAATAAGCTCAAGATCGCGACCAGCATCTACTACATCCGCTGGAACGGCATCCAACAGAACGTATACGACCCGGGACCGACCGGCAGTTGCGGATTTCAATACACGAGTAACTTGGGCACGGCCGTTGCAAAGGGTTTCGACCTGCAAGCGGAAGCCGTGCTCGGCGGCGGCCTGTCGATCGAAGCCTCTGTCGGCTACACGGACGCGCGTTACACCAACAATACGATCAACTCGAGCTCAGGTGATGCGATCTCCGGCGAGGCGGCGATCAATTACAGCCCGGGTACGAATGCGCCGTGGAACATCTCGGTCGGCCCACAATACAACTTTCCGCTCGCCGGCAATGACGCGTTCGTGCGCGTCGATTGGGAGTACACGAGCCGCAATCCCTGGCTGGCGGCGGTCCAAGACCCGAACAACGTGAATCAGTACGACCAATACTCTTACACGCTGCCCGCAACCAGCTTTACCTCGTTGCGGGCGGGCGTGAAACTCGGCAATTGGCAGGTTTCGGCGTTCGTCGACAACTTGTTCGACTCGCACACCGTGATCAATTACGCGCTCGTGCAGAACGACTACAACAACCCGGCCGGTCCGCCTCCGCCGCAGGAGAACGATTTTACGTTCCGCCCGCGCACCGTGGGTATCACGGCGAGCTATCGTCAGTAGGAAATCAGTGCGCGCGCGTCAGGCCACCGCGCGCGCCGATTCCCGGCCATAGGCCGCATTGACGGCCTCGGCGAGGATGTTCAATCCCTCGTCGAGCACGGCATCGGGAATCGTCAGCGGACAGAGCAGTCGCACGACATTGGCCGAGGTTCCGCAGCTCAGTAGAATCAAGCCGCGCGCTTCGGCCTGCGCGACGATCGCGGTCGTCAACGCGGCATCGGGTTCCTTGGTCTTGCGGTCCTTGACGAGCTCGAACGCGATCATCGCACCGATGCCGCGTACATCGCCGATGCAAGGCAGTCCCTGCGCGAGCCCTTCGAGCCGGGTGCGGATGCGCTGGCCGATGCGCGTCGCGCGCGCGAACAATTGCTCGGACTCGATGACGTCGAGCACCGCATGCGCCGCCGCAATCGAAATCGGATTGCCGCCGTAGGTGCCGCCGAGACCGCCCGGATGGGCCGCGTCCATGATCGTCGCGCGGCCGATCACGCCGGACAGCGGGAAGCCTCCGCCCAAGCCTTTGGCGACGGTGATCAGATCCGGAACGACACCGGCGTGTTCGATCGAGAACATCGTGCCGGTGCGGGCGATTCCGCCCTGCACTTCATCGGCAATCAGCACGATCCCGTGCTCATCGCAAATGCGCCGCAGCGCGCGCAAGAAGTCCGGGGGCGCGACATTGAAGCCGCCCTCGCCTTGGATCGGTTCGATGATGATCGCCGCGACCGACTTCGGATCGACATCGCCGTGAAACAGCCGGTCGATATCGGCGAGCGCCTGTTCAGTCGTCACGCCGTGATAGGGATGCGGGAATTCGGCGTGATAGACCTCGGCCGGAAACGGCCCGAAGCCGCGCTTGTAGGGCATGACCTTGCCGGTCAAGCCCATCGTCAGCAGCGTGCGCCCGTGAAAGCCACCCGAAAATGCGATGACCGCCGAACGCTTGGTATAGATGCGCGCGATCTTGATCGCGTTCTCGACCGCTTCCGCACCCGAGTTCAAGAAGATGGTCTTTTTCGCGAAATCACCGGGCGCCGCCGCATTCAGGCGCTCGGCAAGATGCACATAGGACTCATAGGAGGCCACGTGAAAACAGGTATGCGCGAACAGGCCGCACTGGGCGGCTACCGCTTCGATCACGCGCGGATGCCGATGACCGGTGTTGACCACGGCGATTCCGGCTGCGAAATCAATGAAACGGCGCCCGTCGACGTCCCAAATCTCGGAGTTTTCAGCCTTCGCGACGTAAATGCCCTTGGTGCCGACGCCGGTCGGCACGGCGGCCGCTTGGCGGGCTTTAAGATCGGTGGTTTTCGACATGGAGGTCCCCTTTGATGGCATACGCAGCGGTTAGAACGGTATCATTGACGCCGAATTTGAGCAAAATCTCCGCGCCGGTGGCTTCGAATATGTCCGAGTCCTTCATAGCGCCCCCTGCTGCCGCGCCGGTGCAAAGCGGCACGCTGGCGGTGCACATCGAGCGGCTGCGGCCCGATCAGCGTGTTTCGGCCGAGGATCGCGTTGCCGTCGAAGCGCCGCTGGAATTCCAGCTGCATCATCCGTCGCTCGGACTCGAACCCGCCTCGTTCGGCACGACCATGCGCACGCCCGGAGACGACGAGGCGCTCGCTGCCGGTCTGCTCTACGGCGAAGGCATCATCGAGCGTGCCGAGGACATCGCCGCGATCGAGACCAGCACCCGCAGGCCCAACGTCGTCAATGTGCGGCTGCACGCGCACGTGCAAATCGAGGTTCAGACACCGGCGCGCCGATTTTCCGCGGGCTCGAGTTGCGGCGTCTGCGGCACCACTGGATTGGATGCAGCCATCGCGCGCGCCGCGGCGACGCGCATCGAGAGCCCACTCGCGCTCGATCTCGCGGTGCTGCTTGATCTACCGTCGCGCATGCGCGCTTCGCAATCGAAATTCGGCGACACCGGCGGCATCCACGCGGCCGCCTGCTTCGATGCGCGCGGCACGCTGCTCGGACTCGCCGAGGACGTCGGACGCCACAACGCATTCGACAAACTCGTCGGCGAAAATTTATTGGCGGGCCGGCTGCCGCTCGCGAATCACGTCGTGCTATTGAGCGGTCGTGCGAGCTTCGAACTGGTGCAAAAGGCGCTGCGCGCGGGTGTCGCCATGCTCGCGGCGATCGGCGCGCCTTCGAGCCTTGCGGTCAATCTCGCCGCAGCCTCCGGATTGACGCTGGTCGGATTTCTGCGCGCCACGCAGTGCAACGTCTACGCGAACGCGCAGCGACTGGTCAGTTCAGGCGTCGCGCAACGCCGCTGATGCGCGCCGCACGCTGCCGACCCGCAGCTTGCGGGCCGGGATCCGGTTCATCGTGCGGTAATTGATCGGGAAACGGAGCGGGCTCGGGCTCCTCCGGACTCGGGATTTCTGGCACGCCCTCGTTCACTTAATTGACCTGGTAGCCGCGCGCCTGCAAGCACGCCGACATCGCGCGGTTGTAGTTGCCGCGGTTCTGATCGCCACCTGGGCCGCCGCCCGGTTGCGTCGGATCGAAGCCGGTCTGGCCTTTCGCCCAGCTGTGGCATTCATAGCGATCGGCCGCCTGCTGATCGGTGGTCTGTCCGTTCTTCGGGTAGATGATCAAATCGCCCTGCGCCGCAGCCGGCGGCGGTGCATCTGCGGGCTGATCCGCACCCGGCGGCGGGGCGACGACCTCATAGCCGTTCTGCGCCGGGTCCCAGGTGTAATACACATTATTCGCGTAATAGTACGGCAAGCCCCCGACCCACACGGTCGAGTAATACGGCGGCAGCACGGTCAACACGAGGCCAAACGGCGGTCGCACCACGACGTAACCGCCGGCACCCGGCGCATACCAAATGCCGCCCCAGAAATAAAACGGGCTGCCATGAAAGAAGAACGGCCGGTAGCCGCCGGGCAGCATGCCGACGTGGCTGCCGAAGGCCGGGTAATAGCGGCCGTGGTTATAGCGGCTATCGAGCACCTGGCCGCGGCCCGGTCCGCGCGCTTCCGGTCGTCCACCACCAAACCCATGTTCTTCCGCGCCGGCCTGCGTCGCATAGAGCGCGAGCAGTCCAATGCCGGCGATCGACAGGCAGGCAAATTTAGTAATGCGTTTCATAACCGAAAACCCCTGAACTTAGTGAGTGCCGATGATCAGCTGACGGTGTAACCGCGGCCCGTAAGACAGCTCGTGATCGCACGGCGATACGCATTCGCATTCGCCCGATCGGTCGCCACCTGTTGGTTGATCTGCGCCTGCGTCTGTTGTGCCTGGGCCTGGTTCTGCTGGTCCACCGACGATCCGATGATCGCGCCGGTCGCGCCGCCGATCAGAGCACCGACTCCGCCCGCACGCGGGCCCGCGAGGATCGAGCCAACGATCGCACCGCCGACGAGGCCGGTCACGGTACCGGATCCCGGAGCCGGTTCGACGACGACGCGCTCATAAGCGCCCGCGCCCGGTCGGCTCGGGTCGACGCCGGTCTGCTGAACAGCCCAGGTGTGGCATTCATAGCGGTCTCTCGCGAGTTGATCCGGGCTCTGCCCATTGGCCGGGTAGACGTACAAACGCGCCGGCGGCGGCGGAGCGACGGCGACCGTGCGCACGGGCTGCTGGACGCAAGCACTGAGCATGGCAAGCGCCACGACCGGAGTCGCGATCTGCAGCATGCGGCGCCCTAAGGTCCGCTGATATTCACGATTCATGACAAACTCCTCTCAAACACCTAGAACGATCGCCAAACCCACTACGTCAAAACGTCACTGTGGCAGCTTGGTTGACACCCCAAAGGCCCAAGAGTTCGTTGCCAACCACTCTGCGGCGCGCTATCTAGCGTTGCCGGGTTTCCGGAACTTCAAGATAAATTGATCCGTTTTCCCGCGAATCAAGGGGTCGAAGACCTTAGCGGTATGCGGATCATCACCGTTATGCAGCAATTCGCTGCCGCCGACGAACACGAACCCTGCCGCGAGCGCTTCCTTCTTGACGGTCTCGGGGTCGATCCGGTGCAGCGTCGAGGTATCCCGATCGGCCGATCCTGCCTCGGCCGCATGGTCGAGCACGAGGTAGATGCCGCCGGGCTTGAGCGCATCGAATACCTGCTTGTCGAGCACGGTCACATCGACGCCCGGGATATTGTGAAAATCGTGATAATTCTGTGAGGTCCAGACCAGATCGAGCGGCGCCGGAAACGCCACCTTGGTCAGTGGTGTGACCACGACAACGACATTCGAATAAGCCGGATCTGCGGCGATTGCCTGGACTCGAGCGGCCGGCGCCGGCTTGTCCGGCGCGGCGTCGGCGGATGGCGGCGCCGACAGCGCATAGACGTGTCCCTTGCTGCCGACGACTTTGCTCAAGATCCGCGTGAAGTAGCCGCCGCCGGGCAGCAGCTCGCCGACGCTATCGCCAGGTTTGACGCCCGCAAACGCGAGGGTTTCGGCCGGCTTGCGATTGGCGTCGCGCTGGCGGTCGGCATCGGGCCGTGCCGTATCGGCAACCGCAGCGACGATCGGCGCGGATGGCGCGGGCGCCGCCTGCATCGGCGCGGCCGAGGCACCCATGGAGCCAGCCAGGCAGCATGCCGTGAACAGGCTCGCGGCCAACAATTTGTCTCGGTGATTCATGGAAGACTCCCCGTAATTAGTTCGCAGAGTTTACTGGCACGCGGCGTATCATGCGCGTCGCGATAAGAAATCGTCCAGAGTAAGGTTGATGGCATGAGTCTAAGCGTCTTCGATATTTTCAAGATCGGTATTGGGCCCTCGAGTTCGCATACGATGGGACCGATGAATGCGGCGCGCCGCTTCGTCGAGTTGTTGTCGACTCGCGCCCTGCTCGAGCGTTGCGCACAAGTCTCCGTGCAGCTCTATGGCTCGCTCGCGCTCACCGGGCGTGGACATTGCACCGACCGCGCAATCCTGCTCGGCCTCGAGGGTTTGAGTCCCGACACCATCGATCCGGCCAGCATCGAGCCGACGCTGCAGCGCATTCGCCGCGACGGGCGCATCCGCTTGGCGGGCCGTCATGAAATCGTCTTCGACGAGCCGCTGAATCTGTTGTTTCACTTCGATCAGGTATTGCCGGGGCACTCCAACGGGATGCGCTTCACGGCGCACGATGCCCATGGAGCGGTGCTCGCGCAAGAGGAGTATTACAGCATCGGCGGCGGCTTCGTGACACAGGCGGGCGCGCAAGACGGTTCGGCCGCAGCGCGGGCGACGCCGCCGTTCGAATTCGATTCCGGCGCGGCACTGCTCGAGCACGGGCGCCAGCAAGGACTGGAAATTCACGAGCTCATGGCGGCACGCGAGCGCACCTGGCGCAGCGACGCCGAGGTGCGCGCCGGACTGCTGCGCATCTGGCAAGTCATGCAGGATTGCGTTCGACGCGGATTCGAGGCGCAGGGCTTGCTGCCGGGCGTGCTCGGGGTGCGCCGCCGCGCGCCCAAGCTGTATCGCCAGCTCATCAGCGATAACCCCGACAGTCCGATGCATGCGCTCGACTGGGTCAACGTGTTCGCGCTCGCGGTCAACGAAGAGAATGCGGCCGGCGGTCAAGTCGTGACCGCGCCGACCAACGGCGCCGCCGGCATCGTGCCGGCGGTGCTGCACTACTACAAGCGCTTCGAGCCGGGCGCCGACGAACACGGCGTGATTCGCTTTTTGCTGACCGCTGCGGCGATCGGCATGCTCTACAAGCAAAACGCCTCGATCTCGGGCGCGGAGATGGGCTGCCAGGGCGAAGTCGGCGTGGCTTGTTCGATGGCCGCAGCGGGACTCGCCTCGGCGCTCAATGCGAGCAATCAACAGATCGAGAACGCTGCCGAGATCGGCATGGAACACAATCTGGGACTCACCTGCGATCCGGTTGCCGGCCTCGTGCAGATCCCCTGTATCGAGCGCAATGCGATGGGCTCGGTCAAGGCGATCAACGCCGCGCGGCTCGCGATGCGCGGCGACGGCTCGCACAAAGTATCGCTCGATCAGGTGATCACGACGATGCGCCAGACCGGACTCGATATGTCGACGATCTACAAGGAAACCTCGCAAGGCGGGCTTGCGGTCAACGTACCCGAATGCTGATTTCGCCGATCAGCCGGTCGCCTGCAAGCCGAGTGCGATCCCGCTGATCGTCGCGCGCAGCGCTCCGAATAGCTCGAGGTCCTCGCGCCCGGTCGCGCGCCAACGCTTCAATAAATCGACCTGCATGAAGTGCATGGGATCGATGTAGGGATTGCGCAGGCGGATCGAGCGCCGCAGCGTCGGATCGCGCTCGAGCAGTTGACCGTAACCACGGAGGCGCAACACGTTGCGCACCGTGAGCGCATACTCGCTGCGGATCGGCGCCGCGACGGCGCCGAACTCCTCGCCCGCCAACGCGTCGTAGTAGCGTGCGACATCGAGGTCGGTGCGTGCCAGCGTCGCCTCGACGTCGTCGATCAAGTGCCCGAAAAACGGCCAGTCGGCGAGCATCGCCGCGAGTTGGGCCGCGCCATGCTGCTCGAATCCCGCCTCCAAGCCGCTGCCGAACCCGTACCAGCCCGGCAGCATGTGGCGACTCTGGGTCCACGCGAATACCCACGGAATCGGCCGCAACGCGTCGATGCCGTCGCCGCCGCGCGATGACGGCCGCGACCCGATATGCATGCGCTCGATCACATCGAGCGGCGTCGCTGCGCGGAAATATTCATAGAACCCGGCTTGGGTAAATACCAGGCTCCGATAGGCCTCGAGGCTGCGGGCCGCGATCGTGTCCATTGCGCCGCGTTGCGCCGCGGTGGCGCCCACCGGCGCGGCGCTCGCCGACGCATCCGCCGGCGCGAAACGCGCGTGCGCGCTCGCGAGCATCACGGCCGCGAACGTGCGCTCGAGCGTGCGCATCGCGATCGGCCGCAGCCCGTAGCTCTGGTTCACGACATCGCCCTGCTCGGTCAGGCGCAAGATGCCGTTGATCGCACCGGGCGGCGCGCTCTCGACCAGATGCTCGGTGCGGCCGCCGCCGCGAGCCGCGGTGCCGCCGCGCGCATGGAACAAGGTGATTTTGACCGAGGCCTCGCGCGCCGCGTCGAGCAGCTCGGTCTGCGCGTCCTGCATTGCCCAGCGCGAGGCCGCGATGCCGCCCTGCTTGTTCGATTCCGAGTAGCCGATCAGCACGATTTGCCGGTCGTTGCGCGCGCTCAGGTGGCTGCGATACGCCGGCTCGCGCAGCAGGCCGCGCATGATGGGTCCGGCGTTCTCGATCGCGCTCATCGACTCGAGCGAGGGCGCGACATCGAGCGCGCACTCGCCGCTGCGCCGATCGATGACATCGGCCCAACGCGCGAGCAGGAGCACCGCGAGGATGTCCTCGGGTCCTTCGGCGCCGCTGACGATGTATTCGCCGATCGATCGCGCACCGAACTTGTGGCGCGCGTGCCCGATCGCCTCGAACACCGAGAGGCTGCGCCTGCCGACGGCGTCGAGCGCCGCGGTTGGGCCGCGGTCGCGCGCGATCAACTCGCGCAATTGTTCGAGCCGCTTACCGGGCGGCAGCGACGGCCAACCCGGATCGCCGATTCCCTGCGCGATGATTTCGTCGTGCACCCGTGCATGCTGCGTGATATCGAGCGCCGCGAGATGAAAGCCGAAGGTGCGCACCCGCCGCAACAAGCGGCGCACGAGGAAGTAGCCGGCGTGCCGACCGAGATTCTGAATCAGGCTCGTGGATGCCAATTCGATGTCGGCGATCAATTCCTCCGCACCGGCATACCCGTTCGGCCGCGCCTCGTAGGTCGCCTTGAGTCGCTCGCCGACCTGGCCGAAGAAGATCCGGTACGGCATGCGATCGTGGCGCGCCGGCGTCAATGCGAGCGCAGCCGGCAGCATTGCCGTGTAGGCATCGATGCGTTCGGCGAGCGCCTGAGTGATCGCAACGCGATTCGCGCTCTGGCTCAGGCTCTCGGCGAGCTGCCGGCATTCGGCGAAATATGACGAAACGATGACCTGACGGTGCCGCTGCAGGGTTTCGCGGATTGCTTTGCCGTGCACCTCCGTATTGCCCTCCATGTCGCCGCCGACCCAGGAGCCGAAGCGCAGAATGTTCGGTAGATCGAGGGATTCGCGCGGCACTTCGAAGGCCGCCGCCAGCGCGGCCTCGATCTCCTCGTAAAAATGCGGCACGACGCGATACAAGATGTCGATCAGATAAAACAGCACGTGCTCGCGCTCGTCGGCGATCGTGAGTTTTTCGCGCGGATGCTCCTCGGTCTGCCAGATCGTGGTGATTTCGAGCCGAACGCGCGCCCAGAGCGTCGTCAACTCTTCACCGGTCAAGCCGGGGTTGAGGCGATCGAGCAAATCCTGGGCGATATGCTGCTGCTTGCGCAGCGTCGTGCGGCGCGTCGATTCGGTCGGATGCGCGGTGAAGACCGGCTCGATGCTCATCGATGCGATCAGGTTCATGACATCGGCCAATGACAGGCCGTCGCGCCGCAGCCGTGTAATGCAAGCGGCGATGCCGCCGGGCTGCGCGGTCGTCGCATCGCTCAAATATTCGCGCCGCCGGCGTACACGATGGACCTTTTCGGCCGTATTGACGGCCTGGAACCAGATCGAGAACGCGCGGATCAGATCGGTTGCCGCGGCCGGCGCGCGCCCCGCAGTGCGCGCCAGCAGATCGCCATCGGAGACCGACTCGCCCTCGCGGCCATCGATGGCCGCGACCCGGTCGCCTTCGACGAGTTCGAAAAAGCCGTCACCGCCCTGTTCGCGCAGCATCTCGCCGATCGACTCGCCGAGCGCGCGGACATCTTCGCGCAGCGCGGCGTCTTTGACGGGAAACTCGATGCTTTGACGATACATAGATCCGACTCGCTGCTGCAACGCCGGGAATTGTATGAGTTTGGAGGCGCAAGTCGCATTATTTCTTGCAGCCGGCGGCCGGAGGCGGCCAAGCGGCCGTTGCCGGCGCTCGCGAGGCGAGCCCTAGCGGTTGTTCAGCAAAACGGTCGTATCGAAGCTCTCGAAGCTGCTCAAGACGCGCCGGTAGGCGTTGTGGACGAGGCGCTCGGCCTGTTTATCGGTGCGTGTGCCGAGCAGCATGCGGATCACGACGTCGTCCTGTGGGCGCCCCAGGTCCTCGCTGAGGATCTGATAGCTGAAGCGCATCAGGCGCTGATTGATCTCATTCGCGAATTTGAATCTCAAGGCCTCTTTGCCGTCGCTCGGACCATTCTTCGCTTCTTCGCAGATTTCACCGGCGACGCGCAGCACGAATCGGACCTTGTCGATCAGCCCGAGATCGCCGAAGAACTCGATTTCGGACTTGATGTTCATTATGCCGGGAAGAAGTCGATCGGTTTGGTCGTGGTCAGGGGTGCAACATCCCGCGCCTCGAACTTGAACAGGCGAATTCGCGCGATCAGTTTGCTCTCGAACTCGGTGTCGTTGAGCTCGCTCGAAATGATCTTTGCGGCAGTCACTTCGCCGGAGGGCGCGATCGTGATTTCGACCACGACCTTGCCCTGCAGCGCAGGATTTTCCCTCAGTGCGCGTGTGTAGAGCGCGTAGATCGCACCCTTGTTCTTGTCGAATTCCAACGCCACTTCCTCGGCGCTGCGCGAAGCCTTGCCGCTGCCGCCGGCGCGCGTCGAGCCGGCGCCCTTTGCGGCGAGCGTCGGATCCTGGACCTGGGTCGTGCGAATACCGTTCAATGAGCCGGAACCGCCCGCAAGACCGCTGCTGGTCGGCGAGGAGATTCCGCCGCTCGTACCGCCGGCCTTGCTCGTGATCAGTGAGCGCGTGACCGTCGAGACGTCGCCCGGATCGTTGGTTTTCGGCTGGTCCTTCGCGAACTTCTCAATATCCTTGTCGCGCAGCGCGGCAAGGTCGTCGAGGTTTGCGAGCAAGCCGCTCTTCGAGGCTTTGACGCGCGGATCGACGGGCTTCGGAACCGGCTGCGGCGTCTCCACGGGCGTCTTTTCGATCGGCTTCGGCGGCGGTGGTGGCGGCGGCGGCGGCGGTGGGGGCTCGGCGACCAGCTGCACGACGCGCTCGGGCAGCGAATCGGTGTTGTTGATCTGCTCGTGTTTGGGCAGGAAATAAATGATCAGCGCGAGGATCGTGAAGACGATCGTCAGATTGCGCAGGATCGTGCGAAAGCGCCGCTCCATCTCCTCGCTCGGCGACCACGGCAGGTCGAAGCGCCGGTAGTAGGGGGCGATGCCGTAGCTTTGGGCGGAGCTTGCAGCAGCCATTTAACTCGCCGCCCGTTCGCGCTCGACGACCGCAAACGACACCTTGCCGTATTCGGCTTCGGTGCAAGTCAACATGATTCTCTTGAGCAAACTATAGGGCGTGCTCTTGTCTCCCATGATCGTGACTTCCCGTTTGGAAATATCGGCTTTTTGCGCGCTGCTCAAGATCGTGTCGTTTTGCGCCATCAGCGCCGCTTTGAGCGGCGCGATCACGGCGTCGTGGCTGGCCGCGAGTTCCGCCATGCTGCTCACGAGCCGCCCGTCGACAAACAGCGAATCCTTGGTGATCATGACCACGACCGTGGGATTCGGTTTGCGCTCGGACAGCGACTGCGGAATCGCGATGTTCTTGGAATTCGGCAAAATATCGACTTCGGCCGTGTGCGCGAGCAAGAACACGACGAGGATCGTCATCATGTCGATGAACGGCACCAGCGCAAAATGGCTTCCGCCGTGCAGGCGCTTGCGGTGGCGTTTGATGCGGTAAGGAGTCATGTCGGCGCATCTCCCAACGAAATATCCGGGAATAATTCGGCCTTGGAAAACGGCTGCACGGGCAGCTGATAGACGCGCACCGTGTCCATGACCTGCACGAGGTCGTCATAGGCCACGGCCGGGCCCATCAGCATCGTCGCGTCGGTCATATCCGGAAATTGCGATTTGACCTGGCGCATGAACAGCGAGAGATTCTCGAGGTCGTAGCCGGTCGGCGTATTCAAAATCACCTTGAGCGGTCCGGAATTTCGATCGTTGACCACGATGTCGTTGGGACGCAGGATGATCTCGAGCTTCAAGCCCTTCGGCAGGTCGGGCGTCGCCAACTGGCTGTTGGCGGGCAGGTTCAGCTGCAGAATATTGGTCTTCGAGAAAACCGCGGTAAAAATCAAGAAAAACACCAAGATCACCATCATGTCGATCATCGGCACGATGTTCAAATCATCACGCCCCTGGTGGTAGCGGGCGTGATTACGGCGGACGAGGCGCGCAGCTTTAGACTTCATGAGTAAGACACCATCCGGGTGAGCGGTCCGTTAAGCCTATTCCTCAGGTATTCAGACGCTGCTGCGGGCAGCCGCACGTGCGGCCGGCGCAGTCGACGGCGCGGTCGACGAACTCGCCGATTCGCCGGGACGCTCGGTGATCGAATTCAAGAATTTCACCGACGCGATTTCGAGGCTGTCGATCAATGAGGTGGTCTTGGATTCCAGATACATGTGCGCGAGCAACAACGTGATTGCGACACCCAAACCGGAAGCCGTGTTGTTCATTGCGACCGAGATCGCGAGCGACAACAAACTGGCCTTTTCGGCCGGGTTCGCCGATGCCACTGCGCTGAAGGCGCCGATGAGGCCGGTGATCGTGCCGAGCAAGCCGATGAGCAGGCCGACGTTCGCGAGCGACGAGAGATAATGCGTGCGCTTTTCGATGCGCGGAATCACCTCGAGCAGGCTCTCGTCCATCGCCTTTTCGATGTCGTCGCGGCGGCGCGCGCTCGCAACGCGGGCCACGCCGTAATTCAAGATCGTCGCGATCGATGCCTTCGAATTCTGCGTGAGCGATACGACTTGCTTGAAATTCCCGGAGCCCAAGGCCGGTACGAGCGCATCCCAGAGGCTGCGGTTGCGCATCGTCTCGCGCGTCAGGTAGACGTATCGCTCGATTGCGATCGATACGCCGACCACGAAGATCAGGGCGAGCGGGTACAGGAAGAACCCTCCGTCCTTGAAGAAATTGACAGCTGTATTGAAGAAATTCATCTACGCGCTCCTAAAATAAAACCCTGCCGCTGGAAACCACCGCTCGCCAGCGCCGATTCAACCAGATTCCGTAAAATCGGCTATGACTTACTTCTCAACCTGCTTCGCCGGCACGCCCGCGGGCGCGCCGTTTTTGCCTGGATCGGACTTGACCGCATCGTAATAGCGCACTTCGCGTCGGAATACGTCTCGGTCCACAGGCGCCAAAACTTCATCCAATAGACTATTCATGGGTTTGCCGGCCAGATCGCCGATGTCCGATTTCTTCCAGGGCACGATGTACATGACCTTGGGCAACTCCTGGTTGCCGGTCACGGTCGTCGTATCGAGATCGACGCGATCGGTGCCCACGGCGGGTTGTTGCACCGCAGCACCCCGCGTTCGCGGCGGCGCTGCCGCGGCTTTCGCGGGACGGGGCGCGGTCGGCGCCTCCGCAGCGGACTCCGGCCGACCCGAAGTGTCGGCTCGCGGCTCGCCGGCCTCGATGAGCGCGCTGCGCTTCGCAGCCGCGCTGTCGGCCGGCGCCGCAGCCGCGGGAGCCGCGGTTTGCTGCGCCATCGCGGTGCCTGCGGCCAAGCCGATGCAAAATACCCAGCCACGATAACGGGAATGCGCGTTCATCCGCCCTCCTTCTTGGGCGCGGCGGCGACGCCGACCCGCTTTTTCAATTCCGCCAGCCAGCCCGCAAGCTGTTTGGTCTCGCCCGCGATCGCAACGTAGCGTTCGAATTGTTCGAGCGCCTTCTGCGGTTGGCCGAGATACAGGTCGTATAAGACGCCCAAGTTCAGATGTGCGGCCGCGTAATCCGGCTCGGCGTCGATCGCGTGCAAATAGGCGGCTTCGGCATCGGCAAATTTGCCGAGTCGGCGCTCCACGATGCCCAGTTCGTCGCCGGCCACGGCGTTTGTGGGATTTCGCGCGAGCACCGCTTTGAATGCGGCTTCCGCTTCGGGCAAACGCGAATCGTGCAGGTAGAGCAGCCCGAGATTCAGCTGCGGTCCCGCATAGTCGGGATAGGCAACCGCGAGCTGCTTGAATTCGAGTTCCGCATCGAGCGATTTGCCCGCTTTCATCCACTGCAGCGCCTGGGTGTACTGAGACTGTGCGCGGTCCGGAACCGGCGCGAGCGGCACGACGGGGGTCGGCGCCCCCGGTGCAGCCGCGGCGGCAGGCGTCACGGCCGGCTTTGGCGTGGGCGCCGCCGCGACCGGTGCCGTTACCGGCGCCGCGACTGGTGCCGCGACTGGTGCCACCACGGGCTTCGGCGCGGGCGTCGGCGCAGGAGTGGCCGCAGGCGCCGGGATGCGCTCTTCCACGGGAGGCGGCGCCTGGCGCGGCGTTGATGGGCCGCAGCCGGCGAGCACAGCGACGAGCGCCGTGCTAACGAATCGATTCGACCAGCTGTTCACCGACTTCCACCTTGGCGTAACGGCCCGGGTTCAATTGTGCGAGCGCCGCGAAACTCTTCTGCACCCATTCATCATAGGTGCCGTCCTTGGTGCGCGCCGTATTCACTTCATGCAATTTGATGGCTTTTTCCTCGAACGGAAATGCCTGCTCCTCGAGCAGCACGTCGTATTGCTCGAGTTCATCCTTCGACAGATTCCTGGGCCTTTCCGAACTCATGAGGTCCTTGCCCAATTGCCGATACAGCTCGGCGCTCTCGAAGGTCGCTGCCGTCGTGACGTCGGCGACCTGGTAGTCGGCTGCATCGGCGTACGCCTTGAGCGCGGCCTCCATGGCCTTGCGCTTCTCGGCGAGCGATTTCTTGAGCGGCACGACGAGTTTGATGCGCACGAATTCGTCGCGCACCGGCGCGGCCAGCGTCAGCGTCGCCTTGGCCGCGAGCGCGCGGCTGCGGTCGGTACGGGCGCTGCCGGCGCTGCGGTCGGCCACGATGATGTCCTTGTACCAATAGTCCTGCGCGGCGATGTCGCCGGTCTTGGTCGCGATCAGCCGCAGCTTGTTGCGCGCCTCCATCGCCGGATTGAGCGGCTGCGGAAAATGTTTGACGAAGGCCTCGAGCATCGTGCGCGCCTTCGGCGTGTTGCCGGCCTTGTCGTAGAGCTCGGCGGCCTGCAGCGTCGCCTCGCGCTGCACATCGACCGATTCGCCGGGCGATGCGGCGATCTGTTCGAATTCGCCCGCGGCCTGGCCCGGCCGGTTCGACTCCGAATAGGCGACCGCGAGTTTGCGTGTGACGTCGGCTTGCAGCGGGTTCTGGGGGAAATTGCGCCGAAACCCCTCCAATACGACGATCGCGCGGTCCCATTGCTTGGTGTTGATCAGCAGCGCGGCCGCATCGAAGTCCGCGTTGACGCGCACTTTGGAGCCGGGCGCGAGCTGTGCGACGCGCAGGAAGTCATCGACGGCCGCCGCACTTTCGCCGGCCTTGTTTTTCGCCTCGCCCTGCTTGTAGATCGATGCGGCGAGCCGCTCGACGATCGCCGGACGCTCCGCGTCGTTCGCCGGCATCAGCGCTTGCGCCTTCGTGTAGGCCAACTCGGCCTTGTCGAAGATGCCTTGTTCGAAATCCGAATTGGCGATCACGGTCCAGGCAATGCGTTGTTTGCCGGCGTCGACCGGCGGCACGCGCGCGAGCAGCTTCTCGGAGGCCGTTACCGCGCGCGGATAATCTTTTGCCCCATAGAGATCGGTCGCCGCACGCGTCAACACGAACGCGCTTTCGGGGTGCGTCGGAAACGTATCGGCGAATCTCAGTGAACTGTCGATGCCGGCGGCATGTACCGGTCCTTTCGCATCGGCGCTCAGCGTCTCTTCTTGTTTGCCGTAGGCGACGATTGCGGCATAGCCGGCGGCCGAGGCTTTCTCATGGTTGCCGTAGCCGTACGCGGTTCGCTCGTACTCCTTGGCCGCATCGAGGTACTGCTTGCTTTCGAACAGCGTGTCGGCGAGCAAATAATTGGTCACCGCGGCGTCCGGATCGTCGCGGAACGAATTCAGGTAGTTGCGATACCATTTCGCCGCGACTTGATAGTCGGCGATGTTCTTGCTGCGTTGCGCTTCCGCATGGTAGTACTGCGCGAGATCCTTGAGGTTCGTCTTCAATTCGGCGACGACCTTGGCTTCCTTCTCGGGTTCGCGACCTTGCCAATAGGCGGTGCCGAAACTGTAGTCTTCGACGAATTCCTGCTTGCCCTTGAGCACGAGTTCCGGAAATCCGCCGCGGCCGTAAGCTTCGATCGCCTGCATCTGCAGCAGCGGCGCCTTTTCGTTGTTTCGATCCTGAAGAACGAACGCGCGATAGCTGTCGGCCGCATCGGTGTAGCGCTCCTTCTCCGTGTAGAGATCGCCGAGCCGCGCATAGAGCAAATAGGCGTAGGGGCGCGGACGCCCGTGCTTCAGGAACTCATCGATCGTCTTCGGACCATCGGTGTAGGAAAACGTGATGGCCATGACCCGAAACGTATCTTCGACGAGTTCGCGATTCGCGCGGCTCAAGGTGTCGATTTCGATGAGCGCCGGCGGCGTCGACTTCGACACCAGCACCGCATCGAGCACGCCCGCAAAGGATTCGAGACTGCGATGATCGTCGCCCTGTTTGAACAGGGCCCAACCGTGTTTATAGAGGCTCTGGTTGTAGAAGGCCGAGGCCGGCCCGAACTTGATCACGGCCTCGTAGGCGTTCTGCGCCGCCGGATAGTTCTTGCTCGAGAACAGCAGTTCGCCGCGCCGAAATTGCGCCTCGTCGATGAGGCGGCTCTGCGGAAATTCCGCGACAAGTCGATCGAGCGCAGCGAGCGCCTTGTCGGTTTGGGCGTTCAGTTCGTAGGCGCGCGCGAGCTGGTAGAGCACCGAGTCGTTGCGCTCGTATTTCGGATACGCCTTCAACAAGGCCCCGTACAGTGCGATCGCTTCCTTTGCGTGCAATCCCTCGTTGGTCGCGAGTTCGCGCTCGATGCGCTCGGTCTCCGAACTCTCCAAATGCAAATCGCCGAGCCGGCGCAATGCTTCCGCGCGCAGATCCGGATCACCGGAATTCAAATCGAGGAAGCGCTTGTAGGAATCCATGGTCTTGGCGGCATCGACGCCCCGCGGCGGGTCGGATTTCACGTCGACCTCGCCCTTGTCGATGTCCTTGATCGTGGCCGGCGCCGGGGGCGCCGCCAGCGACAGCGCCGGCGCCCAGCCGCAGCAAAACAGCAGGCACAGCGACAGCCCGCGCAGCTCGAGTTTGCCGATGGCGACGCGCCGCTGAATCACGGGTTCGCCTTCGGCTTTTGGTTCGCGGCCCGATCGTAGATCGTGGCCAGCGCGTAACGCGCTTGAACCTGGTAGGTCTCGATGCGCTGCTTTTGACGTTCGAGTTCATCGACCGCGAGCGATTGCAGGAAGTGGTTTTGGTCGTCGGAAACCTGAGCGAGGCGTTCCTGCAGATGATCAATGCGGTCGCGCACGTTGGACACGCGCGCCGCGTATTCGCCGTTATCGCTCGGGATGCTCTGGCGCGCCTGCTGAACCTGCAGGGTCCGCCGCTGCGTCTCCTTCAGGGTGCCGGCGAGTTCCCGTACCGCACGGCGCTCGTTCCAGAGGCGGGCCTTGAAGCTCTCCGCGAGCTTCCAATAGACGACGCCCTTCATGAGGCGGTGCTTTTCGCGCATCTCCTCGAGATCCGGATCGTCGGGATGCGCCGCCAAATACTCCTCTATTTCCTTGAGCCGCGCCCAGGTCGCCTGCTCCTCGGGCGTGCCCAAGGCCGCTACGTCGTTCGTTTGTTCGATTTCGTTGATGCGCGATTCAAAATCGACGCGTTTGCGCGTGAGCGCGTCCAAATCGGTCGATGCCAGTACGGCGTCGGCCTTCGGCACGCGTTCCGTGTAAGCTTTCTGCTTGGTGTCTATGATGTCGTCGAATGCCGTGAGGCTGTCGCGCCAAGTCTCGAGATTGCGACTCATATAATTGAGTACGCGGTAATTCTTGAGGCCCTCTTGGAAGTCGTTGCTGGCCAGCAGCGCATACAAATAGCGGGATTCGGGTGCATCGGGCAGATTTTGCAGCTGCCAATACCAGGTCACCGTGTCTTTCTTGTCGTCGCCGAGCAGACGTTCGAGCAGATTGCCCGAGCGTATCTGCTCGATCGACGCGTCGATTTGCTGCAGTTCGCCGTCGAAGGAGTCGATCGCCGAAGTGTAATATTCGGCGGCCTGACCGTCGGCGTGCAGTTCAGCGAACGCATAGGGGACCGCAAGGAACGACTCCTGCACGGCGGCATCGAGCAGATTGCGTTTGTGCAATGCGAGCCACGGCACCAAGGCGCGCTTGAATTCACCGAGGTTCGCATCGGCCCAACCGACGCCGAGCAGCGCCTTGCTCGAGTAGGGACCTTCGACGCGGATACGCTCGAGGATCGGTCGCGCCTCCTGCGCGCGTTTGCCTTGCAATAATGCAAAGCCTAACGCGAGATTCGCTTTGTCCTTGAGCGCCAAGAACTCCTCGCTGTGGCTCACGATGCGGCCAACCGAGTCGAGAAACGGAATGGCATCGTCGAGCCGGTCGAGGCGCACCAAGGCCACACCCAGATTGAAATTCGCATAGGCGGTCCAACTCGGTGCGCCGCGCCATGCGCGCAGCAGCGTGATCGCATCGTCGTAGCGGCCTTGGCGCATCATGAGCTGCGCGAGCAGCATGTAGCGCTCGGCATTGATGCGCGGATCGATCTTGTCCGAGACCTTGCGCAGCGCGCGCTCGGACTCTTCTAAATAGCCGCGCTCGTACCAGACCTTGCCGAGGTAGTACCACGCGCGGTTGCGTACCGCCTCGGTGGTGTTCGCCGCGAGCAGCGCATCGAAGATCCGGCCGGCCTCGACATGCTCGCCGAGCGACAAATACAGCCCGCCGAGCAGCAGCTCGGCTTCGCCCTCGGTGTTCGGGACGCGGTGCAGTTCTTGCGCCGCGAGCAGGCGCGTAATCGCCTGGAAATAATCGTCCTGGTAAAAATAGAACAGCACGTCACCGTAATGCAGATCCTTGATCGCATGCGGCGGCAAGCCGTTGGGGTCGGGCTTGACGTTTTCGCCGAGCGCCAAGCCCCAAGGCAGCGCCAGCAGCACGGCGCCCACTCTCAAGCTGCGCAGGATGTCAGCCAAACCGCTCACGCCTCATTCCCAGTCTTTGACCAAGAACTCAGGCTGATGCTTCGGCACGCGATCGGTGATCTTGAGCTCCAAATACTTGGCGCCGACGCCCTTTTCGAACACCAAGGTCGCGCCGCGCCGATAATCGCGCTCGACCGTGCCCTTGCCCGTGAAGAACGCCACCAGCTCGTGCTTACCGACTTTTTGATTGCCGAGGTAGATTCTCTGCACGCCGCCCTTGAGCAGCGCATCCGCCTCGCGCGCCGTGTAGAGGTGATTCGCGACTTCCTTGTTGTCGATCTTGATCGTGACCGCGTCGAGCGCAAAGAACGTGCCAACATCCATCGAGAGGAACACTGCGACCTGGGTGTTGGCCGGAAACAGCAATTCTTCTTCGAGCACGAACAAGTCCTTGTTGAGCTCGATGACGTCCTTCTTCAATCCCTGCACTTCCTGATCGAGCGTCTTCGATTCGCTGCCCGGCGCCTCGACCGTGGCCGCTGCAGGCGCAGCGGCCGGCTCAGCAGCAGGCGCATCAACGGGCGCTGCCGCGGGCGCCACCGCATTTGCGGGCTGCGCCGGCGGGTCTGCGAGCGCTGCCGCGGACCAGACCAGGGCCAAAAGACTGGCGCGCAACGTGATCGAAACAACTCGACTGTTGAAATTCATAGCTGACCTATCGTTTATTCGCGTAGCAATTCGCGGATTTCATCGAGATAAGCGTTTTCATCGCCGCGCTTGAAACCGATGTTCGTGTAGCGCACGACGCCGGCGCGATCGACGAGAAACGTTATCGGCATTTTTCGGATCATGTAATCCCGGCCCGTGGTGCCGTCCATGTCAAACAGAATCGGGAAGGATACGCCCATCGAACTCGCGAATTCGCTGGCGCGGCGCACATCGTCGTCGACCGACACGCCGAGCACGACGAGACCGGCGCGTTCGTAAGTCTTGTTGATGCGATCCAGGGCCGGCATTTCCTTGCGCGAGTCCCCGGCCCATCGAGCCCAGAAATTGACCAAGACCACCTGGCCGCGAAATTCCGACAGCCGCAGATTCTTTCCGTCCTGCGCTTTCAATACGAAGTCCGGCGCATCCTGGCCGACGAGCGACGGCGGCGCCGCTGCCGAGGAGGACATCGCCATCATCGTCGCGAGCACGAGGATTCCACCAAACCGCAAGCTCGCGCCGAAGCGCGGCGAATCATCCATCACGCTGGTAACCCCGCTGTCCTAGGAACACCCCGTAGACCGGAAGCTTTGCGCCCTCGACTTTCGCCGAGTTTGCCCTGATCAGACCTTATGCAAAATCGCATACTGCGAGGCGCAGTGTCAACGCGGTGAGAAACAAGTTGGGGGAATTGCTGTATGACGTGGCGCACATTTGCGCAAGTTGATCGTTGCAGCGGGAATCGGCTGTCTGCGCAAGCAGACAGCCATGTACCAGTCGAGAGGTACGAGTCTGGAGCCGATCGCCAAAATCGGTCCCAGCGCAAATTTGCGCCGGGTCGACTTGCGGCTGCGCTCGATTCGCTCGCGCACCGGCACGACTCGCCAGCGGCGGCTAGGTCGCAGGGACCTTGCCGTTGACGAGGCCCGTGAGCGGCTGGAATGACACCAGCGCATCCAGCGCCGAACCCGTGCCGAGTGTGTTGTTGACGTTGGGGGCCGGATAGAGCGTCGGGAAACCCGCGTACGATCCATGCAGCGCCATATAGTTGAGCACGACGGTCTGAACCAGGTTGAAGACGTTGTTCCCCGCCGGGCTACTGACCGTGTTCTGCGAACCATCGGGGTTGAAATACCCCAACTGCAGGCTCATCTCGGGATTCGTCTGCGCCGGCTGCGCCTTGCCGGCGGGATTGTAGACCAGGAAGTAGGTCGCCGCGACGTTGGCGTTGTCGGCGGTCCAAACGCCCTTGCCGCGTCCTGCAACCGAGCTGTCGATCATCCCGCTGCTCGCGAGCGAGCCGTCGCTGAAGACATAGATCATGATCGGTTTGCCGCGCAGCGCCGCATATTGAAGCACCGCGCCGATGCAAGTTCCGGCGTCGAAGTCGCGCGTCTCGCCGGTCGCACGCGTACCGTCGTGATAGTCGAAGCCGCCCAATTGGATCGTGCCGGCGGCCGCATCGCCATTGACGACGAGTTTCATGACGGCCGCGGTCATCTGAAAGTTATTGCTGCCCTGATACTCGGCGGTCGTGAAGATGCCGCTTGGGCCGACAATTTGGGGATCGACATCCGGGTTGATCGCTGCCGGACTCGGATAGCGATTGAGCAAGTAAGCCGCCTTGGTATAAGCGCAAGCCTGAACTTGCATCGCGTTGGCATTTGCGACCGGGTCGATATAGGCCTGGACTTGCGGATACTTCACATCGCTGATGCGCTTCATCGATTCCAGCACGTTGACGACGTCGGAAGAGCTCGGCAACAGCGTGCTGAGCTGCCCGGTACTCACCAAACCTTGGGAATCGGTCGAATTCGCAATTTTCGTGGGCGTCGCCGCCACATTGATCATCGACGGGGGCGCCATTGAGTTGCCGCCCGAGATGCTCGCATCGGTGCCGATCAAGTCGAGCAAGGCTCCGCGCGCGCCCACTTGCCAGATACCGTACATCGGATTGTGAGGATTCGTGTTGGTGTCGTTGCTGGAGAGCGCCGGAATCAGCGTGCCGGTGGTGTTGGCCATCGCCGCCGCGCTCGCCCGCGTCTTGATGCCGCGCAATTGCGCGCTATCGGAGTGAAAGCGCAGTCCGAGGCTCGCATCGACGAAGCTGCCCGTTGCGCTCGAGTTCGGGACCATCGTGCCCGGCAGTCCCTGTTTGCTGTAGCCGGCGACGCTCAGGAAATCGAGCTGGCCGTTGGGTCCACCGCCGAGCACGTTCGAGCCAACCATATTGGCGCCGCCCGAGAGGTCGAAGCAGATGAAAGGAATATTGCCTGAGCCCGCGGTGATGTTGCACGCGGTGACCGCGGATTGGATGTCCCCGGCCAGCTGTGCATGCGCCACACGCGGATTGGCGATCAGACTGAAGATCGACGGTAGCAGCACGGTCGCGCCGCCCGTCATGAAGCCCTGAGCAATGAATTGCCGCCGAGTCCTCGGCACCGGGTGATCCGGATGGCGCAGCGGCTCATTCAATCCCAGACCTTTCTTTATCTTGCGCATGTGAAAAACCTCTTCGATTCGTCTGATGCTTAAATTAATTGATCATCATTTCGGCATTGCCGAACGCTGCGGCGCAGGCCGCGGCCGTCACGGCCAATACGCGCGCGGGGCTACCGTTGCACGGTGCTGAGCCGTTGCACAGGATCGGGATCAGGTTGTTGAGCTCGGCTGCGACCGCGCTGGCCGACGGCTGGCTCGCGAGAGCTCCGTTGCCGACGACACGCGCGGCGAGCGCGTTCGAAACGCTATTGATGCCGGCCTGAGTCGAGAACGTCGTGCCGTTGAAGGTAATTCCCGGGAAGATTACCGATGCATACGCCGGCGTATTGACCATCGTGTTGCAGTATTGGACCGCGATCTGCGCGACGCCGACCTGGTTGGCCGCCGAATACGCCTCGAGCGTCGGAATGTTCGGCAGCTGCTGCTGCACGGACTGGTAGGTCGTATTCACCGTAGTATTGGTCTTCGGCACGCCCGTGAGTACCGACAGCGTCGAATTGACTTGCGCGAAAGTACGCACCCCGATGTCGGAGACCGCCGCGAGAGCGACCGGCGGCGGCGGCGTATAGGTTTGTGCCGTCGTCGAGAAGCTCTGGCTGCCGAGCGTGTTGAAGGCCAGGAAGAATTGGTCCGCGAGGGGGCCGTTCTCGAGGCCGATCACGGTACCGATCGGCGACAACAGCTGCCCACCTTGAGCCGTGTAATTCGAGGCGGTCACGGTCGTGCTCAGCGGTAGGTACGCCTGTCCGACCTGCGGGATCGTACCGTTGATGCCGATTTGTATACCCGCGATTGCGAGGTTGTTCGGCGCGACGGTCGGATCGAGCGAGATGAAGGTTGGCTTGGCGAACAAGTAGCTGTAGCTGTCGAACTGGCTGACCGTGAACATCACGTAGGCCTCGTTGAGCCCCGTGACCGACGAGACGTTGAACAGCATGAAGTACTGCTCGCCGACGCCGGCGTTGTAGTTCTGCACGATCTGCGCCTGCGTCATCGCACGGCTATGGATCGCGACGAACTTGATGAGGCCCTGCCAGGAATCATCTCCCGACACTTCGTTGCCGAGCACCAGCGCGAAGGTCTGGTCCCAATCGGATATCGAGCCGCCCTTTTGCGGATCGACGAGGCCGGTATTGACGCCGTTGACCCAAATCTGGCGGCCGTTGACCGAATCATAGGTCAACACGACGTGCTGCAAGGTCGCCTGCAACACATCGGCGGTGGCGGGCGTCTCCAATGTCGGCATGCCGTTGAGGCCGGTATTGGCGTTGCGCAGCATGAAATCGTAATCCTGATTGGTCTGGCCGAGCGTGAAGTTGCGCGTGGTGTCGCTGCCCGAATAGCTGACCATGTAGGAATTCTTGGCTGCGACCAAGGCGGGCGCGACCCAAGCCTCGACCGAGAACTCCCCGGTGGCCTGAATCAAATTGTAGAACTTCTGGCTGCCCGTGGCAGTCGCCTGCGCTTTGCCGCCGGCGCCGAAGTTCAGTCCCCAGCCACCTGCCCAGGTAACGTTGCCCGTGATGGTCAGATCGGCGGAAGGATCGACGCCGCTGGTGTCGTACGCGGTGTAGCCGCTGCCGGTCTGGAACTCGTATTTGGCGATCGTGTCGGCATCGTAGCGGTTTGCGCCGCTCGCTACCGTGCCATTCGCCAAAGTCAAGGCGTTGCTGATGACCAGCGACGGATTGATGTTGGTCGGCGTCAGCATGTTTGCGAACGCCTGAATTTGCGCGAGCATCAGCGCCGCATCGGCCTGGCAATTGCTCCAGCAGTTATGTGAGTCGGTCGCGAGACGCTGATAGAAGCGCGAGTTCACGCCGCAGGTCTGCGCCCAGGTCGCGGTGCCGGACGGCACGCAACCGGTGAAGTCGATCTTCGGGATCGCCGCCGCGTAATCCGCCGAAATCTGATTGACCGGACCAGCGAAGTACGGGGATTGCGGTGCAGATGCATTTGGCGAGTGGCAACGCGAACAGTAGACGCTGGTGATCGTGTAGATCGTGTTCTCGTAGTCGATGCCGCCGTCGTTCGGCAGGTTCAAGCTCTGTCCGACGGTCTCGATCGGCGGAGCGACGAGCTGCACCGTCGAGGTGGTCGTGCCGCCATTCGCGGCGTTCGCCCAATTGGTGATCCAGGTCGTCAAGATCGAGCCGCAGGCATTCGGATCGGCGAGCCAGCAGTTGTGGCCGCCGGCGACCTTGGTCACCATCATCGAGGTCGAAGGCTGCTGCAGATTCACGACCAGGTTGGCCTGCGCATAGGCGAGGTTCACGTTGTCGGTGCGCGCAAAATTCGGCATTTGCGCGGGCGTGCTCGCGTTGTGGCAGCCGCCGCAACGGTTGCTCGAGTTGATGTTGGCCCAAAGATTGATCTCGAAGGCCTGTACATCGGGTGAAGCTGCCGCAGGACCCGTGTAGGTGGCCGCCGTGCTGGTCGTTTGCGTCTGCGGATTCAGAGCCGTTCCGACTCCCCCGCCGCCGCAGGCGCTTAAGCCGAGCGAAGCCGCAAGGGTGAGTAAGCCGATCGTGCGTGTAAATTTCATGGCTTAATTCCCCATGCAATAAGCGGCAGCTTCAGCGAAGACTTGCCGCAGCGAATAGTTGTTCGACTGGAATGACGCGATCATCGAAGTCACCTGATTGAAGTCGGCCGTATTGCTCGGTGAGCGAAAGCAGACGTCCTGGAACACGCGCGTGACCTGGCAGTTGGTGAACTGCGCACTGTTCTCGAGCTCGGTGCCCAGCGATTTGGCGCCGTTGCCGCTGCCCGGGAGGCTCGCGTTCCAGCCCATGATCATGTTCGGGCCGGCGCGCCAGCGATTGGTCCAGCTGTCATCCGGTGTATTGAAGCCCAGGGGAAAGTTGGTCGCATTGATGTGGTACTTCGCCTGCGTCACGCCCGGCGTATACAGCGTCGTGTTGGTCGCCACGTCGAAGTTGTAGTAGGAAAAAGCCTGCGCCATCGGATCCATGCCGCTATGGCAGCCGATGCAATTGGTCAGGAACAGCGTGCTGACGCCGCCCGGGCTGCGGGTCACGTCCTGGCGGATGCGGTCCGGCGGACGTGTCGTATCCATGATGCTCGGCAGGTCGTTGCAGAGGTGATTCATCATCGTGAAGCGAAACATCGCGCGGTTCGTGCCATTTACGAAGAACGCCGAAGATGCGCCGTAGGTCGTGATGATGCCGGCCGTCGCGGCTGCCGGAAGTCCGGTGATCGCCGACTGCGTGCTCGACACCAGCGCCGTCGACAGATCGACGCTATTGGCATCCATCTGCGCGTACAGGTTGTTGTTCGAGTAGGAGTAGGCCGGCAGGTTGTTCGCGGAGCTCGCCGCCGGGCTCGCGATGTAGACGAGATCGGCGCTCAACAAAGTATTGAACGGCACGTTGTCGCGCACCATGCCGACAACTGTCGCGATGTAGTCGTCGAGCGGCACGAACACGCTTTGACTGCGGTTGGTCCACGGCGCCGCGAGGTTGCGGATCGTGTCGTTGTAGAAAGCCGGGTCGTTGGTCGCGATCAGCGCCGCGGTCACCGGATCCGGCGCCGACGTCATCTGCGCGAGCGTCGTCGCGGACGGCGGCACACCGGCGATACGATTGTATATGCGCACCGCCTGGTCGGGCGTTGGGCTCTGCGCCGCCGCGTTCGCGGCGAGCAGCGCGATGCCGCCGAGCATGGACGCGGCTTGCGCCGCGATCGCTGCCGCTCGCGATAAGCGTCGCGCGCCCGATTGCCGTCTGCTGTTTCGTTCGATCATCCCGTTCTTCATATGCACATCCACTCGCGTGAGTTGTGATTTCGACTTGCGGCCAATATACCTGCTGAAAAATCAATCAAGTAATGTCTCATCCGAACGACGTCGGTAATTCGCGACAGTACCGAGCCCGTGAAATCGACCTATATCCTGCAGCCAGTTTCATCAGACTATTCGTCTGTGTCCTGCAGAAAACCGCAAGCGGTGCGTTTCTTCTGTGAGTGTGTTAACAGATTCAATGCGAGCGACGAACGAAGATGCGAATATGATGCCCATTAAGTTCAATGACGACGTTCGCGCGCCCGCTGATGACCATCGCAGCAAATCAGGTTTCAGTCTTTCAGCGTAGGGATCCCAATATGAACATCGCGCGTACTCGTGAACTGCGTCACGCAATCCTGAAAATCGCAGCCTGGCTACTGCCGCTCGCCGTGCTTGCGGGGTGCGAGAGTGCTAGCAGCGGCCATGCGCCCGGCTTCGCCGGCGGCCAGACGCTCACCCCCGGCACGACGAACTACCCGCTCGCCTACGTCAAGGTCCCGGTACCGACGACGACCACGGCGGGGGCGACGACCATGACCGATATCCCCGTGACGGACTTGATCACCTCGATGACCGGCGGCGACCTATATGTGCGCAGCCAGGCGAACGCGTCCGGCACCGAAGTCAACGTGACCTCGAGCATCACCGGCGGTCTCGGCGCGGTCCGGGATCTCGATGTGTCCGCGGACGGCACAAAAATCGTGTTCTCGCTGCGCCTGCCGCTGATCATGGGGCTCAAGAACGACGACCCCAAGCAGCCGAACTGGCATATCTATCAATATGACGCGGTTGCACAAACTGTCACGCAGCTAACCAACGACGACATCACTGCCGGACACGACGTCGGAGCGCACTATTTGCCGGACGGGCGCATTGTATTCGCCTCGACTCGCCAGACGACGACTGAAGAGATCGAATTGAACGAGGGCCGGCCGCAGTACCCTGCGCAAACCGAGGACCGGCAGATGCCGATCTTCGAATTGCACGTGATGAATGCAGACGGCACTGGCCTGCATCAGATCACCTTCAACACCAATCATGATTTCGCGCCGTCGGTGCTCAACAACGGCCAGATCCTGTTTTCCCGCTGGGAGACCAATGGCCTGAGCCACATCAGCCTTTATCGCGTCAATCCGGACGGGTCGGGTCTTGAACTCTACTACGGTGCCAACAGCAGCGCGACCGGTGCCAACATTGCCGGCACCAACAACAATCCGATCGAATTCTTGAGCGCGCGCCAGCGCCTCGACGGCAAGACGCTCAGCATCGTGCGGCCGATGCTGGGTACTCAATTCGGCGGTGATGCGGTCGTGATCGACGGTGAGAACTATGTCGAGTTCAACCAAATGGCGTCCCCGGCGGCCGTGCCCGCGGGCGGCGTCGGCCAGGCGAGCGCGACGACGCTCGGAATCACGACCGATGCCAACATGCCTTCGCAGGGCGGCCGGTTCTACTCCGCATTCCCGCTCTACGACGGCACGAATCGGATGCTCGTGAGTTGGTCGCCGTGTCTGATCCTGGATACGACGGTCACGCCCAACACGACGAACATCTGCACGCCCGCCAATTCAGTGGGTGCGACCGTGGTTCAAGCGCCACCGCAGTACTCGATCTGGATCTACGATCTCGACAAGGGGACCTTGAGCCCGATTCTCTCGGCCGAGGTCGGCACCATGGTCGTCGAACCGGTGATCATGCAAGCGCGCGTCCCATCCCCGACGATACTCACCGACGGGTCGACGATCCCGAAGACGATCGACGCGGCCAATATGGTCAACAATAGCGTCGGCCTCTTGAACATTACGAGCGTTTACGATTTCGACGGCGGGCCGCCGCCGAATCTGCCGAATCTGGACATCGCGACGATCGCGAATCCAAGCATGACCGGCACAACGCCCAATTACTACACGCGCCCCTACCGCTTCGTGCGCATCGTCAAGTCGGTCGAAATTCCGAGTATGAAAGTCCGCAAGCTCAACAATTCCGCATTCGGGCCCGCTGGCATGGGTATGCGCGAGATTCTCGGCTATGCGCCGATTCAGCCGGACGGCTCGGTGCAGCTACAGGTGCCCGCCAACGTGCCGTTCATCATCGAGGTGCTCGACGTCAACGGCCGGCGCGTTGGTCAGCAGCATACGAGCTGGATGCAGATGATCCCCGGCGAGGTCAAGACCTGCAACGGTTGTCATACGCCGCCGAACGGCAATGGGACCAGTGTGCGCCCGTCGCACGGGCGCTTCGGCCTGACCGACTCGATCAACCCGGGCGCGGCGACGCAGGGCACAAACTTCCCCGGCACCAATCCCGCGATCCTCGCGCAAGCTGCGCAGGATGACATGGCCACGACGCTCGCAGCCGATACCTGCGGGTCGACCAATCAGAGCGAGACGGCAGCGACTTGTTCGCAGGTGCTCAGCAGCGATGTGCTGTACGCGCCCGTGTGGACCACCGGGGTGACGGTGCCCGCCGGCATGAACGACAATCCGGTCGCCTACACCTACGCGGGCCTCAACGGCCTGTCCGAGCTGCCGCCGATCAATTCGGGCTGCGTGCCTTGGAGCGCCCAATGCCGCATCGTCATTCACTACGCCTCGGCGCAGTCGCCGACACAGCTCTATATCCAATCGATTTGGAATCTGACGACGCGCCCCGCGGTCATGATCGCCGGCGCGAGCCAATCACCGACCTGCATCGTGTGCCACAACCCCGCGGTCGCGATGCCGGCGAATCCCGCCGATGCGTTCCAGGTGCCGGCCGGTCAGCTCGATCTCACGGGCGCGGTTTCCAACAGTGATCCGACGATCGTCAATTCGTATTTCAACGTGCTCAACAGCAACCAGCGGCCCGAACAGTCGCTGAGTAATGGTATATTGTTAAATACGGTGCCTGAGCCGGGCCCGCCGGGCCCGGGCGGCCAGCCGACGACGATCGAAGTGGTGGTCGATACGGCCGGCCCAATGGCTGCGGGCAGCGCGGCGGGATCGGAGGCATTTTTTGGGATGTTCGACGGCACCGATGCCGCCGCCAACGGCGGACAGGCCGGCTATGTCGATCACTCGGGATTCTTGACGCCAGCGGAGTTGCGTTTGATTTCTGAATGGCTCGATATCGGCGGTCAATTCTATAACGATCCATTTGTCGCGCCGGCTGCGAATTGAACTGATGCCACGCCTGCTCGCGCTCTTATTCTTGCTGCAGGCGTTCCTTATCGGTGCCGCATACGCGAAAAAAAACGACTCCTTGGAGCTGGTGGTCACCCGCCCCTATTTGGAAATGCACACGGGGCCGGGTCGCGGCTTTCCGGTTTTTTATGTGATCGGTCGCGGCGAGACCGTCACCGTACTCTACAGCCGCACCGACTGGTATCGCGTACGCGCGGCAAGCGGACAGGAGGGCTGGGTGCGTCGCAACGATCTGGCAGCAACCGAACTCGAGTCCGGCGGTCCTGCGCCAATTCCGCCCTACCCCGATTTTGCGGCGCATCGATGGGAATTGGGCGCAGGCTATGGCGTCTACAACCGAGAAAATCTGGTATCCGGCTACCTCGACTTCGGGCTCACCGACAGCCTCGACGTGGAGTTGGCGCTGCAGCAGGCCTTCGGCACGATCGACAGCCGCAACATCGTGACGATTGGCATGCGCAACACCTTGATCCCCGAATGGAAGTGGTTTTCGCCGACCGCGGGCATCGGGGCGGGATACCAAAAGATCAGCGACAACGTACCGCCCGCGCCGCTCGAGTCGCACAACGAACTTGCTTATGCGTCGCTCGGAGCGCGCGGCTTCATCACACGTCGGTTCATGTGGCGCTTCGATTGGCGTGCGTATTACGTTTTCAATCAGCTCAATAAGAGCGAGGTATTGGAAGAATGGAAATTCGGCTTAGCAGTGTTCTTTTAGCGGCGCTGCTGCTATCCGGCTGTGGCTGGTTTCATCGCGGCGACAAGGGCCCGGCCCCGATCCCCGCCGATGAACCGCAGCCCGAGCCTACGATCATCGAACCGCAGGTGACGCGCCGCGTCGTCAAGACGCCGAAGATCAAATCGAAGGATTTCGAGCTCGGCGCGTATTACGGAGCGCTCAGCATCGAGGATTTCGGCACGAATCCGGTCTACGGCGTACGCGGCGCCTACCACGTGACCGAGGATATATTCCTAGAGGCATTTCTCGCCCGTTCCAAGGCGGGATTGAGCAGCCTGGAGACCACGTTTCCCGACATCACGGTGATCAGCAACTCTGGGAGACAGTTCACTTATTACGATCTCGACGTGGGCTACAACATACTGCCGGGGGAGATATTCCTCGGTCGAGGTCATGCGTTCAATTCGGCGTTGTACGTGACGGCCGGTATGGGCGACGTGAAATTTGCCGACAAGGACCAATTTGCGCTGAATTTCGGCGTCGGTGAACGGCTGCTGGTCACGCACTGGCTTGCGATGCACCTGGACGTCCGGGATCACGTTTTCGAATCCGACCTGTTCGGCGTCACCAAGAACGTCCACAACATTGAAGCCACCTTGGGACTGACTGTTTTTTACTGATTTAGGAGAAGAGATCCATGCGAACTTCACCCTTGAAATTATTGCAACGCTGCGCGATGGCCGCGATCCTCTCGGGCGCGAGCCTGCTCGCCGCCGCGAGCGACGCGAGCGGACCGGCGCCGGCCTTCACGCTGACCGACCTTTCGGGCCAATCCGGCGGATTGAGCCAGTACAAAGGCCAGGTCGTCATGGTGAATTTTTGGGCAACCTGGTGCGGTCCGTGCCAGCAAGAAATGCCCTTGCTCGATCAGATGTACAAGAAGTACAAACCGGCCGGATTTACGCTGATTGGCGTCAACGTGGACAAGGAGGCGCCACCGGTCAAGGATCTGCTCGCGCGCAAGCCGGTGAGCTTCCCGGTGCTGCTCGACCCGACCAACGCGGTCAGCAAGGCCTACCATCTCGATGAGATGCCGAGTTCGGTGATCATCGATCGAAAGGGGAATATTCGTTATCTGCATCGCGGCTATCGGCCCGGCGACGAAAACGAATACCTCGATCGCATTCGTCAACTCATTCGGGAATAGTCATGCGTAGCATGCGTGCGGCTTACGTGCTCTCGGGTGTGCTGCTGCTGTCGGCCTGCGGCGGCATTCAGCCATGGGTCAAACCGTATGAGCGCGACCGCTTGGCGGACCCGATCATGGTCTGGGATCGGGACGCCACCTCGACCGAGTATATAGATCACGTCTACGAATCTCGCGAGGGATCGCGCGGCGGCACCGGCAGCGCGGGCGGCGGCTGCGGCTGCAATTGATGCAGATGACCCGCGCCCATCGCCTACTGGTCCCGCTCGCCGTGCTTGCCGCTCTGCTGGCACGCACTGTGGGCGCGGACGTGCTGCCGGACGACCGCGCGGACCTGTTCTATAGCAAGTACAGCGGCGGCGGCATGGACATCACCGGCGAATCGGTGTCGGCGCGCAAGAAGTTCACGGAAAATTTCGCGCTCGATTACAGTTATTTCGTCGACAAGGTCAGCGGCGCTTCGGTCGACGTGCTGAGCCAGGCGAGCGTGATCAAGGACGAGCGCAAGCAAAACAGCGTGACCGCGACCTTCGTGCACGACAAGACGACTTACACGCTCTCGTTTTCCAACAGCATCGAGCGCGATTACGTCTCGAACACGCCGCACGCCTCCTTGAGTCAGGACATGTTCGGCGACTTGACCACGATCACGCTCGGCTTTGGTCGCACGCGCGACAAGGTCGGTGAGAACGACGGCACGGCGTTTGTACCGAATGTTGTCTGGCTGGGGCACGCGGAGAGCCGCAGCTATGAACTCGGCCTATCGCAGATCCTCACGCGCAACTGGATCACGAGCCTGGAATTCAACGTGATCACCGACGACGGTTACTTGGCGAATCCCTATCGGTCGATTCGTTATCTCGATCCCACGGCCGCCAAGGGCTACTCGCTCGGCAGTCAAATATATCCGGACACGCGCACGAGCACCGCCGTGGAGCTGCGCACTAAATACTATCTGCCCTACCGAGCGGCGGCATCGCTGTCTTATCGATACTACCGCGACACTTGGGCGGTCGTCGGCAACACGTTCGAATTCGATTACACTCAGCCGATCAAGAATCTTTGGATCCTCGAGGGCCGATTCCGCTATTACCAGCAGACGCATGCGAGCTTCTACAGCGATTTATTCCCGTATGTTGCCGCACAGAATTACGAGGCGCGCGACAAGGACTTAGCCGCCTCCAACAATTACACGATCGGTGCGAAGGCGACTTACGCATTTTTGCCGGAAGGCTGGAAGATGTTCAAGCGCGGCACGGCGACGCTCGACATCAGCGAGATTCGTTTCAAGTATCTCGATTTCCGGGACATCAAGGATTTCAACGACACGCCGGCGGGCGGCAGTTATGCGCCCGGTGATGAACCCTTGTACCATTTCAATGCGATCATCTATCAGGTCTACATGTCGATGTTCTTCTGAGGCAGCACGGCTTCCCGGCGCCACCAGACGAGCAGCATCGGCGCCAAGGCCGCGCCGATTGCGATCGTATCGGCAACCCAATCCCAGAAGTCCCGGTCGCGGTGCACGATCGGCAGACCCTGGACGAACTCGATCAGCGCGCCGAATGCCGACAGTGCCGCGGCGACCAACAACAGGTGGCGTCGCGGAAAGGCCGCAGCCGCAAGACCGGTCAAGGCGTAGAACGCGATGAAATGTTCGGCCTTGTCCCAGGGCGCGATTTGCAGCGCCTGATGCGGTGGAATTACCGCGCTATAGAACGTGAAAGCCAGCGCCGCTACAAAGGCGAGCTGCGCAAGTGGAACGAGAGTTGATATTCTGGGCATTGCCATTCCAGACCATTGGAGCATCGTTATCATGACAGAATCGATATCGCGTCGCGCGCTGCTGAAGCGGCTGAGCTTGAGCGCGGGTGTCGGAGCCGCCGCGGTGCCGAAGCGGCCGGCGAAGGCCGCGCAGCCGGCGCTTCTCGATGTCAACGACCCTGCCGCGATCAAAGTATCTTATCTGCTCGAGGTGAGCCACCTCGACATGAAGCTTCACCCAACCTACGTTGTTGGCAGCCGCTGCGAGAATTGCATGCTGATTCTGGACAAGCCCGGCTACGCCTATCGACCCTGCAGCTTATTCCCCGGAAAACTTGTGAAAACCAGCGGCTGGTGCACATCCTGGGCGCCGCAGATCTAGTCGACGCCGCATAGCGACGCCACGCGTCACCGATGCTAGCTCTTGCTGGCTTGCCAGGCGTCACGCACGCGCACGCCGATTGCTGGAAAATCCGTGAAAAATCCATCGATGCCGCGCGCAAGATAGCGCTCGATTTCGGCATCCATTCGGCCGTGGGCCGCGGGATCCGCGCCGGTACGCAACTCCTCGGGCAGGAACTCGTTCTCGGCGCGAAAAGTCCACACATGCACTTGCAGCTTCACCGCATGCGCCGCGTGCACGCCCGCTTCTGTCGCGAGCGGCTTGTAGACGCCGATCGCATCCGCATAGGTCGCGACTTCCGCCAAATCTCCGAGCGTGTGCTCGAGCAACTGCACCAGAGGCAGCCGCGTCAGCTCACGCAAGAAGCGCAGATTGTTCGGATCGAACGATTGGATGAACACCGGCGAGCCCGGCTTTCCGTAGCCGTGGCGTTCGAGCGTATCGACGACCGGGAGTTCTTGCGCCAGACCTATCTTTGCGAAATGCGCGGGATGCTTGGTTTCCGGATAGACACCGATCGGGGTAAGTCCCGCGCGAGCGCGATTGGCGGTTGTCGCGAGTTCCATGATTTCGTCGAACGTCGGCACCAGAAACCGACCGTCAAACGCAGTATTGTGCGGCCGCAGCGCAGGCAAGCGCTCGCGCGCGCGCAGCGTCTTGATCTCCGCGAGCGTGAAATCCTCGGTAAACCAGCCGGTCATCGCCTCGCCGTCGATCACCTGGCTGCGGCGCCTGCCCGCGAACTGCGGATGATCGGCGACATCGGTGGTACCGCCGATTTCGTTCTCGTGACGTGCGATCAATACGCCATCCCCAGTCATCACGAGGTCTGGTTCGATGTAGTCCGCGCCCTGCTCGATCGCAAGCTGGTAAGACTCCAACGTGTGTTCGGGCCTCTCCCCGCTGGCGCCGCGATGGGCAATGACGGTCACGCGATTCAATGTTCACCTATTCGATGATCAAGCTTGTGCATGGCTGCAAACAGTTAGTTTAGCGCCTCGCAGGCTATTATCGGGGCCGTCCGAGGAACTATACTGCTGTATTCGGGGTCCCTTCGATATAAGGGCTTTTGCTCTGCGATATCTAAGGAGTGTCTATGTCTATTAGAAAAGTGAGCAGCTCGCTGCCGGCCTGTGCCGCATTGCTGGCGAGCTTACTGGCAATTGTAAATATTGCCAACGCGGGAGCGCGTGAAGAAGGTCGCGTGCTGACCGCAACCGAAGTTTTGGAAGAAGTTCAAGGCATGCCCGATCAGCGCGTACCCGACTGGTTGTTGCAACGTGCCTACGGCATTGCCGTGATACCGGATGTCACCAAAGTGGCGTTCATCTTCGGCGGCCGCGGCGGCAAGGGGCTGCTGGTGGTGCGCGATTCGCTGTCGGCGCCATGGAGCAATCCGACGTTCGTCTCGCTGTGGGGCGGCAGCTGGGGATTTCAGGCCGGCGCACAGTCTTCCGATATCATTCTGGTGTTCACGACCAAGCGCGGTATCGAAGGCGTCGCCGGCGGCAAGCTCACGCTCGGTGCCGACGCCTCGGTCGCAACCGGCCCCGTGGGTCGGCAAGGTTCCGCCGCCACCGATATCGGCTTATCCGAGATTTATTCCTATGCACGCACGCGCGGCTTATTCGGCGGCATTTCTCTCGACGGCAGTGTGATGGCGATCGACAGGAAAGCCAACGCCTCGTTCTATGGCAAGAGCGGCGTCACTGCGACAGAGATTTTCTCGGGCCAGGCACCTGCCGCGCCGGCCTCTGCGCAGCGGTTTCTCGAGCGCCTCGCACAGACGACGCGAACCGCGGTACGCTCCTCGGGCGCGGCCATGCCGCCGCCGGGTGCAGCACCGGCTGCGCCGCCGGCCGCGGCGGAGCCGCCGCGCACTTATCCTCTGGAACCGCAAAACGTCAGCGTCGAACATTAGATTCAATGAAAAATCTTCGGGGTGCGTGATGAACAAGATCAAGGTACTGCGCCGTACGGCATTGGCCGCGGGTGTGAGCATCGTTTTGTCATCGGCCGCGCTTGCTGCGCACAACACCGGCGAGGCTGCGCACAGCGTCGGCGGCGGCCACATTCCCGCGCATGGCCCGACGCGCTCAGTCGCGCCACGCTCCAATATGCGTTTGCCGCAGCCGAATCGGCCGACGGAAGCGCACGGCGGCCAAGCTGCGCCTGATCGCGAGGGCCATCCGGTGGCGCCGCACGTACACGCGGATACGGATCGTTGGATTGGGCATGATACCGGACGCAACGACCCCCACTATCACCTCGATCATCCTTGGGAGCACGGACATTTCCCCGGCACGATCGGCGCGGGTCATATTTGGCGAATTCACGGTGGCGATGGCAATCGGTTCGCGATCGGCGCGTTCTTCTTCGGGGTCGCGGCGTTCGATTTGGCTTATACGGCCGACTGGCTCTGGGATAGCGATGATGTCGTCATTTACGACGACCCCGATCACGTCGGCTGGTATCTCGCATACAACCCACGGCTCGGGACCTATGTCCACGTACAGTATTTGGGTGAGTAGAACGCTATAGACCGATGCGGCGCACCGCTACGGACGGCTACAGCGCGCAGAGCGCGTAGCCGGTGCAGGTATTGAAGTACCCGAACACGGTGTGCAACGACTCCTTGGTCGTCGGCTCCTTCAGGTTTTCTCAGTAAATTCATGTACCTACGATCGATGCATGCATGAGCGCCCCGATTGACCCGACTGCGGCACCGGCCGGTCGCGGTCCGAGCCCGACTGCGGTTCAGCAATGGCTCGACGCGCTCGCGGCCGGTGCAGACGATCAGAGCGCATCCTTAGTCCGCGTCGATGAGCTCGTGTGCGGATCGGAAGATGCCGCCTGGGAGGTATTGTCGCTACTCGATCAGTACTACCGGCGCGGAAAAATCAAGGCGCCTTTATTCCAGGTGCTGAAATCGCATGTTCAGCATCTCGCGCTCGGCGAGAGCGAGGATGCGCGAGCCGCTACCAACGCGCCGGCGGCGAACGAGCCCGCGCATGCGCCGAACAAGACGATGCCAGTCGCCGCGACAGTGACCCCGAATGCCGCTGTTCCGTCGCTGTCGCTACGCGCCGAAGCCGATCCGCGCGAAGATTCGCCGCGCCCGGTCGCGCCGGCACGCGAACGCATGCCGGCCGCCGGCGATGTGTTGCGCGGCCGGTATCGAATTGTCGGGCAATTGGGCCAGGGAGGCATGGGCACGGTGTTCGAGGCCGTCGATTTGGACCGCATCGACCTGCCGCAAGCCAGCCAAAAACTCGCGGTCAAGGTGCTGCACACGGCGATCACACAGCGACCCCAACTGTTCGCCGAATTGCGCAGCGAATTCCAGCACCTTCAATCTCTCTCGCATCCGAACATCGTGCGCGTGCACGAATTCGATCGCGATGGCGACATGGCCTTCTTTACGATGGAATTGCTGATCGGAGCTCCGCTCGGCCAACGCATTGCATCGCGCGAAGATCCCACGCTGGATCGATCGCAGGCACTCGCGATCATCCGCGACGTCGGCGCCGCGCTTGCGCACGCGCACTCGCGCGGCGTCATCCATGGCGACATCAACCCGCAGAACATCTTCATTTTGCGCGACGGCGAAGTTCGCGTCTTGGACTTCGGGGCTTCGCACAAGCTCAAGCATGGACCGTGGATCGCGGAATTCGAATCGCGCCGGCCGGTCGCGGTGGCGACGCCCGCCTATGCGAGTTGTCAGGTGCTGGAGGGTGAAGTCGCAGAAGTCCGCGACGACGTTTTCGGATTTGCCTGCATCATCTACCTTCTGTTGGCCGGTCGGCATCCGTTCCAGGGTCGCACCGCGATCGAAGCGCGAGACGCGCATATGATTGCGCGGCGCCCGGCGGGAATCGGCTCTCGACAATGGCGCGTGTTGCAGCAAGGGCTCAACTTTGATCGCGAGCGACGCCCCGCCGACCTGCATGAATGGCTCGTGCGTTTGCGCCTCGACGGGCCTGATGCTCGGCGTGCGCAGAAGCCCGGGCTCGCACCGGTGCCGGCGCCACATGGCCGATGGGTCACCGCGATCGTCTGCATGGCCGGACTCATCGTATTGGCGCTCGCGGGCTTATGGTTCCAGCGCAATTTCGATTGGCAACCGGGCCGCAATACACCGCTCGGTCGCACCGCGCAGCCAATCGAAGCGGCGGATGCGCCGGTCGTGGCGTCCGACACGCCGCCGCCGAGCGCTCCCGTTGCGGTTGCCGCGACAGCAGCCGTGCCGCAGCCCGCCGCGTCTCCCATGAGCATGCCCGAATCGCAGTCCGCTGCGCCTATCGTGCCGCCGCCGACGCTGCGCGCCGCAACGCCGAGTGCCGCGCGGACCGACGCGCCCGCGGCGTTGCCGCCCTCGCCCAAACCCGCAACTCACGCCCGCGTTGCACTTGTGTCAGCGGTGGTATCGGTGCCGCCCCCGATGTCATTTGCGCTCGTGGGCGTGCATCGCAAAGGCAGCATGCGGGGCGATGCGAGCTTTCGCTGGTGGACCGAGTCGGGAACCGCCAAATCCGGCCGAGACTTCGCGCCGATCGCCGCACGGATCGAGCACATCGGCGACGGCAAGAGCGGCGTCAACCTAATCGTTCCGGTTGTCGCGGATCCGACGCGGCGAGAGCCCAGGAGTTTCTACGTGCTCATCGACGAGGCCGTCCCCGGCACGGCGATCGTCGATCGAAGCACGACGATGGTGACGATTGAGCAATCCGAATAGGTTCGTGCTCGGCGCTGCGACGGAGTTCAGGCTTCAGGTCGATGACAGACCGCTTCGATGTTGTGGCCATCGGGGCCGTGCACGAAGGCGCCATAGTAGTTCGGGTGATAATGCTCGCGTATGCCCGGTGCGCCGTTATCGGTGCCACCGGCGGCGAGCGCCGCCGCGTAAAACGCTCGGACCTGCTCGCGATTGTCCGCGAGGAAAGCAATGTGAATCGATGAGTTCGGCTGCGCCTGTGCGCCGAACCAAAATTCGGGCTTACCTGCCCGGCCGAATCCAGCCCAGCCGTGGAATTCCGCGAGCAGTGCGATGCCGAGCGGCGCCAGCGCCTTCGCAAAGAATTCTTTGCTCTTGTCGTAGTCGCTTACGCCAAGACCAATGTGGTCGATGATCACGATGGCCACTCCAAAGCGTCGACTCCCGGCACGCCGAATTCAAACGGCTTATCGGGCCAATAATACAATTCCAATAGTCAGCAGCGCCATTGCGGCAATCAATACGTTGTGGCCCCAACGGGCAATGATTCCAAGCATCGTCGATCTCCAGAAAAGGGGTTTCAAGTGCTGCAAACCGGTGCACGGCCGCAGTTTAGATGCACCCATTATGGGCGCAGCGGCTCCCGCTTGGCGAATCGCCAAGCGTCGCAACTTCACCCTGTAAATCGATATAATTCATGGACTTACATAGCGTCGATGAGACAATTTCAATGCCTGGTGAAAAGATCTCGTGCCACTCACCGATTGTGCGATAGTCGCCGCTACCCCCGAGAGCAGGCGCGACCATGGCCGCCGAGAACATCGAACTCGAGAATTCATTGCAAGCAATTTCGGCCGATCGACGCATTTTGAGCACCGCCGAATCGAGCCGCGTCGGCGGCCTTTACGGCATCATCATCCTGCTGCATGCGCTCGGCGGAGCCCTTTATCTTCATTACGCCGCGCATTACCCCGCGCTCGTCGGACTCGGCTTGGTCGCCTATCTGTTCGGGTTGCGCCACGCATTCGACGCCGATCACATTGCGGCGATCGACGATACCGTTCGTTACATGCTGCAGCAGGGAAAGCGCCCGCTCGCCGTGGGATTCTTTTTTTCGTTGGGCCACTCGACGATCGTGCTGGGTCTCTGTGTCGCGATTGCGTTGGCGGCGACGACCATCAAGCGTGCATTACCCCAACTGCAAAGTCTCGGTGGCCTCATCGGCGCCGGGATCTCCGGCGCTTTTCTATTGCTGATCGGCTTGTTGAATCTGCTGGTGCTGCTCGACCTGCTCGAGGTCTGGCGGAGTGCAAAGAACGGCAAACATTCGCATGTGCACGTCGAGTCCTTGCTGGCCAAGCGCGGCATGCTCAACCGGCTGTTCGGCGGGCGGCTGCGCAATCTGATCAGCCACAGCTGGCAGATGTTTCCGTTGGGCCTCCTGTTCGGCCTGGGATTCGATACCGCATCGGAAATCGGCTTGCTGGCGATGACGGCCGGCGCCTCGGCCGGCGATTTGCCCGTGCCGGCCGTGCTCTCGCTGCCGATCCTGTTTGCCGCGGGTATGACGCTCATGGACACGACGGACGGCGTGCTGATGTGTCGCGCCTATCGTTGGGCCTTGCTGAATCCTGTGCGAAAGATTTTTTATAATGCAACGACCACGGGCGTTTCGGTCGCCGTTGCGCTCGTGATCGGCTCGATCGAGTTGCTGCAGGTCGTGACGGGCGTCTTCGGCTTGCGCGGCGGCTTTTTTCGCGCTGTCGCAAGTATTGATTTTGCCGACCTCGGTTACATCGTCGTCGGCATCCTGATGCTCGCATGGGGCGGCTCCGTGATCCTCTGGAGGCGCGGCGCGCGATCGGGCCGCGCATGAAAAAACTTTTACGATCGTAGAATTTTTGTCGTTTGTGCTTCATGGCAGGCCCCATTTAGATTGACCCCGGGGCGTTGGTATCTTTAATACTTAAGGAATACCACGATGAACCTTCGACAAATCCTAGTCGCAACCACTTTGACCGCCGCCGCATTGCCGGCTTTCGCCGCCTCCTCGGCGCAGGATTACATGATGCAAGCCTGCGGGCGCGCATTCGCCGCCAAGCTCGGGCTCGCGACCGGCGACTCGCCCGGCTACAAGCTGACCAATCTGCCGTCGACACGCACCGGGTCTCTTGGGAACTTCTCCTACGTCGATTACCAGATCGAGATGATTGCCCGCGCACCAAGGACCGGCACGCCCGTGGCGCGCGCAAGCTGTCTCGTGTCGCATCGCGGTGCGGTGATCTCGCTGACCGAGGAGCCGTTGGAGAACCCCGCTGCCCAGACCTCGCCGGCCCAATAACGCATCAGCGCTTGTACATTGATTCGATCAGCGCCGCGTAGTGCTGCTGCAACTGCAAGCGCTTGGGCTTGAGTGTCGGCGTCAATAGCATATTCTCGACCGTCCACGGCTCGAGCGTGAGGGCAACGGCACGCGGCTGCGCATAACTCGGAAAACTGCTGGTCAGATCCCGAATGCGCGAGAGCACGGCTGCATGCGCTGCGCGCGCGTCCAAGCTCTGTGCCTGCTGCGGATCGAGCTGCAGCGTTTCGGCCAATCGCCGCCAATAGTCGTGATTGAGCACGACCACGCAGACGATGAACGGACGATTGTCGCCCGTTGCATACGCGGCTTCAAATGCGCTGTCAGCGCAGACCGCGCGCTCCAGGTCCGAGGGCGCGATCTTCTCGCCGGTCGAAGTTACGATGATTTCCTTGACGCGGCCCACGATGCGAATTCTGCCGGCCTCGATCGCAGCCTGATCGCCGGTATGCAGCCAGCCGTCGACGAGCGCGCGTGCGGTATCCTCGTCGCGGAGCCAGTAGCCGCGCATGACGTTAGGACCGCGCACGAGCAGCTCGAGGTTCTCGCCGATGCGAACCTCGACGCCGTCGAGCGCACGGCCCACGGTCGACGGATCGTTGTCGGCCGGCGAATTTGCAGAGACGACCGGTGAGGATTCGGTCATGCCGTAGCCTTGTACGATCGGTAGCCCCAATCCGAGAAAGCAACGTGCGGCGTGCGGTGCGAGCGGCGCACCGCCCGTGACCGCCACCCGGAGACGACCGCCGAACTGAGCACGCATTTGTCGTGCGACGAGCCGATCGAGCAGCGGCCACGCCAGCGCATCGAGCAGCGACCGCGCCGCGCTCGGCGTCGCAAGCTGCTGGACGCGGCTGAACCTACGCCAGCCCACCGCACAGGTCTTGGCAAAGAGCCAGGCCCGGACCTTCGAGTCGGCCAGCTGTCTCTCGGTCGCGGCGAGCACGCGCTCATAGATATGGGGCACGGAGATCAGTATCGTGGGGCGCGTCGCCTGCAGATCCTGGAGCACGAGTTTGCTCGAGCGCGCGAACACCACGCTGCATCCGGCCGCAATCGGGACATAGTATCCAGCGGTCCGCTCAAACGTGTGCGAGAGCGGCAAGAACGATAAAAACAAATCGCTCGACGCCGCCTCGACGCGGCGCAGTACGGCTTTGACATTGGCGATGACATTCGCGTGCGTCAACATCACGCCCTTGGGTCGGCCGGTTGTGCCGGAGGTGTAGATCAGGGCGGCAAGATCGGCCGGCGCAGGCAGCTGCGCACGGCGATCGGCGCTGATCGGTGCTGCCTCCGCGAGCCATTGCTCGAGGCTGCGCGGGATGAGCGCGCCGGATGCCGGGATTCGTGCGGAATCGATTTTCAGAGCGACGACGTGACGCAGTGCTGTCAGCGTGATGCCGGTCTCGACGATTGCGCGCCATTGCGCATCGGAGGCCGCGAGCAACAACGATGCGCCGCTGTCGTTGAGGATATAGGCGATCGAAGCCGGGTTATCGAGCGCGTGCATCGGCACCGGGACACAGCACCCCGAGAGCGCCGCGAGGTCGACGCAGACGGCATCCACGCCGTTCGGCAGCAGTATGGCGACGCGCGCAGCCGGCGGCAACTCCATATTCGAGAGTGCGGCGCTAAACGCGGCAACCCGCTGCTTAAGCTCAGCCCAGGTCGTGCCGACCCATCGCGCGGCCGCGGCATCGAATTCTCGGTAGGCCTCATGCGCCGGCGTCTGCGCGACGCGCCACTCGAACAGTTCCGGGAGCGTGCGGACGTGCTGCAGATCCTCAATGACCATCTCGCGATTCAGGCTCGCCGGCCTCGCCTCAATGCGCAAGCCGGCGCGCGTCGATGCCTTGACCCAAGGTGAATGAGGAGCCGGTCGCGCTCACATCCGCGGTCTTGCGCGTCAAACCGGTCGCCTCGCGCAGCCGATAGGTCGCCTCGATGCCGGTGCAGTGGCCCGCCAGCAGATTCTCGATCTTGTAGTCTTTGAGCTTGGCCCCGGTCCAGGCGATCGCTTCATCGGAAGCGGCGAACAAATGCAGTCCTCCAACCACCGCCACGAGCGGCCGCTTGCCGAGCTGGCCACGCGCATATTCCGCGATATTCACGATGCCCGCGTGACCGCAGCCGGTCAGAATCACGATGCCATCATCGGTGTCGATCAGCAACGCCGAATCCTCCGGCACATTGTCCTCGATACGGCCCTGCGCCGTGAGCAACGAGAGGCCCGGGTTCCAATTTTTTTCGGGATTCGGACGCGGTACCGGGCCGCTGAACCAGACGCCGGGCAGCAGTTCCGTCGGCCTCTCGTGGATGACGAATACGCCGCCGGTCGCGAGGTATTGCGCCTTGATTAGCCGTAGACCGTTGTCATCCTCGCCGGCATCCGTGAGCCGCGGCTCGAATATGCCGGCCCCGACGTGTACACGGCTCATGGCGCGCGGATTGGATTTGGCGAACTCGCGCCTGAGGCTCATGAGGCCACCGACATGATCCCAATGGTTATGCGACAGCACCACATCTTCGACATTCGACAGGTCGACGTGCAGGGCCGCCGCGTTCTTGAGCACCATATCCGCGGAGGCGCCGGTATCGTAGAGAATCTTGTGGCCGTCCGCCTCGACCAAGGCCGAGAATCCCCACTCACCATCGCCGGCATGGGGGTCGCCCGCGAGATTCGTGACCAGCACGGTGATCTTGAGCGCGCGCGCGTGGTGCAGGGCCGCCTGCTCGCTCTGCACGGCGGCCGATGCTGCGCCCGTCATGAGGGCGATGGCCAACACGAATGCCCGCCGCTGCCCCGTTCGTTTCAGCAGAAGTCCGATTGAGCTTGCCATCAGGACGCCTCCCTCCAAACCTTATCTCACGCTTGGCCCCCAAACCCTAGCACGGCTTGGGTCTGGACGGCCATTGGCGCAGCGCTATAGCATCAGGCATGAAATCGCATTTTGGCGCTCCGCTGGCAGTCCTATTGCTCATGAGCAACGCACATGCCGGCCCCGCCTCGCTCGTTGCAGAGGTCGATCGCTATCGCATTGCGCATGAATCGGCGATCGTGGATCAGCTCGACGCATTGGTCCGCTTGCGAAGCGTTGCAGCGGACCCGGCCGGTCTCGGAGCGGCCGCTGATTTCTTGAAGAAGCGGCTCGAGGAACGCGGCTTCGATGCGGCCGAGCTGTCTTCCAATGTCGGCGCAGCGCCGTTGGTCTACGGAAGCTACCGCACGCCAGGCGCCAAGCGCACCGTGGTTTTCTACGCGCACTACGATGGCCAGCCGGTAGCGCCGTCGCAGTGGAGCTCCGACCCATTCGTTCCCGTGATGCGCAGCGGTCCCCTGCATTCCGGTGAGCATGATATCGATTGGAAACGCGCGCAGCCGCCGTTCGATTCCGAATGGCGGCTGTTTGCACGCGCCGCGAGCGACGACAAGGCGTCGATCATTGCCTTTCTCGCGGCGTTCGATGCCGTCAAAGCGCTCGGTCGTCAGCCTTCGGTCAACCTGATCGTTGCCTGGGAGGGCGAGGAAGAGGCGGGCTCGCCGCATCTCGCCGACATTCTGCGCGCGAATCAAGCGCTCTTCGCTGCCGACCTCTGGTTGATCGGCGACGGGCCCGTGCATCAGTCGAGGCGCCCGATGATTTATTTCGGCGCACGGGGAAGCATGGGCGTCGAGGCGACCATCTACGGACCGATTCGCGCCTTGCACGACGGCCATTACGGCAATTGGGTTCCCAATCCCGCCGCGATGGCCGCAACCTTGATTGCGCAAATGCGCGATGACGGCGGCAATGTGCTGATACCGGGCTTTGCCGACGGCGTGCGGCCATTGACCGAACCCGAGCGAGAGGCGATCCGCGAGCTGCCCGATGTCGATGACGCTCTGCGGCGGGAATTCGAAATCGGCGGTTCCGAGGGGCCTGAAGGATTGAGCTTGAGTCTCATGCGGCCTGCATTGAACGTGCGCGGCATCCAATCGGGCCAGATCGGCGCCGCCGCAGCGAACGCGATCCCGACGACCGCGAGCATATCGATCGATTTTCGGCTGGTGCCGGACCAGTCGCCGCGCGCGGTGCGCGCGGCGGTCGAGGCGTTCCTGCGCGCCAAGGGCTGGACGATCGTCGCGGCCGAACCGGATGCGGCCATACGCCGTGCGAACCGCCGCATCGTGCGCCTCGATTGGGAGCCAGGCTATCCGGCACTGCGCTCCGATATCTCCTCGCCCGCGGCCAAAGCGGTTCTCGCGGCCGCGCGCGAAGCCGCGCGCGGTCCGGTCGCGAGCTTGCCGATGATGGGCGGCAGCGTCCCGATCTACCTCGTTGCAGATCTCTTCAAGCAACCCGTAATCGGCCTTCCCATCGTCAATCATGACAACAGCCAGCATGCAGCCGACGAGAATTTGCGGCTGCAGAATCTGTGGGACGGTATTGACTGCTACGCCGCGATGATCGGCGCGTTGAACTGGTAGGCGCCAACGTCGATATCGGTCCGATTGGTTCGCTGGCATACAGACTGCGCGCAATGAGCCGGCTCTAATGCGCCATGCAGAATCACACTGCGCGAATATTCCGACTTACGACACCGAAGGTGAACTCATGCGTCAATTCAATGTTTTAGCCATCGCGGCGGTCGCCGCGATTTGCCTCACTGGAATCCCCCATCAAGCACAGGCGCAGGTCAGTCTCAGCATCGGCGTCGCGCCGGAATGTCCCTATGGCTACTACGACGTCGCACCCTATAGCTGCGCCCCGTCCGGTTACTATGGACCCGAGTGGTTCAGCGGCGACATCTTCGTGGGCGCCGGCCCATGGTTTCACGGTCCCGCGAATTTCCGCGGCAACGTGAACAACAGCTACCATCCCGAGCACGGTTACCGGGGCGCAATGCCGAATCGCGGCGAGAAAGCAGAACCCGCGAAACGTGTGAGTCAGGGCAGCTTCAAGGGCAACGAAGAGCGCGACGGACGCGGTCACGCCACCGGCGGAAAACACTAGCCTCCGCTGATCATCGACGGACTCACCAAGGACCAATTATGAAACTACTCATGCTTTGCACGGCGCTTGCATTGACCGGACTCGCAGTCGCACCGGCATTTGCCGATCCGACCAATGATTCCGACTCATCTCACCCCGGCGCCTTCGTCAAGGATTCAATCGTCACGACCAAGGTCAAAGCCAAGCTTGCCGAAAAGCACTTGTCGACCTTGACCAACATTCAGGTTGATACCGATAACTCGGGTATCGTATGGCTCAGCGGCAAGGCACCGACGAAAGATGCCAGTGACCTTGCTGAAATGATCGCGAAGGACACCGACGGCGTGCGGCATGTCCATAACCGCATCGTCGTTCAGGAATAGAGCGCGACTATCGATAGCATCATCTTGAATCGGCGGACCCGCTCGCAACCAGCTCGACCTCGCCTTCGATCTCCACGGGGATATTGAACGGCAGCTCGGCGAGGCCGACTGCGCTGCGGCTGTGCGCCCCGATGATCGGACCGAAGACCTCGAGTATCAGATCCGAAAAGCCGTTGATTACGCTCGGCTGTTGATGAAATCCCGGAGCAGAATTGACCATGCCGAAAACCCGGGACCACAGCGCAATCCTGTCGAGATCACCGAGCGCTCGCTGCAGGCTCCCGAGGATCGATAGCGCCGTGAGGCGGGCCGCGACATACCCTTCTTCGACCGAGAGCTCGCGCCCGAGCTTGCCCAGCGGCAGCGCGAACGATCCGTCCGGCGCCTGTGGTCCATGGCCGGAAATGAGCGCCCGCCGCCCAACGATATGAATGAACTGAAATGGCAAGGCGACGCCGGGCGGCGGCCGCGGCGCGGGCGGTAGCGAGAGCCCAAGCGTCCGCAGTCTCTTCTCGATGATCGCCATCGCGTTCTCCTGATTCGGGCGCCGCGCTCACAATATCATGGGATTATGCGAATTTGATTCTGGCCTCGGCTTGTTTGACGACCGTCACCGCACAACGGGCATAGGCGACCACTATGACGCGCGACTTCCACGGATAGCCCTGACGGCACCAAGGGGACTAGAGTCGTGAGGGCCGGCTCACGGCCGATAGCAGGAGGTTCTCCGATGGACAGCCGAATTCGATCGATTCATGCGCGCGAGATTCTCGACTCCCGGGGAAATCCCACGGTCGAGGTCGATGTCGTGCTCTATGGCGGCGCCCAAGGCCGCGCCGCCGTGCCATCCGGTGCGTCGACCGGCATTCACGAGGCCGTCGAGTTGCGCGACCAAGATGCGCATCGTTATGCCGGCAAAGGCGTGCGACACGCGGTCGATCATGCCAACGGCGCGCTCGCAGCAGCCGTCGAAGACTCGAACGCGCTGGACCAAGCGGCAGTGGATCATGCGCTTTGCGCCGCCGACGGGAGCGCGAACAAGGGTAAGCTCGGCGCCAACGCAATCCTCGGCGTCAGCCTCGCGGTGGCACGCGCAGCCGCGGCCGCATCGCATCTGCCCTTGTTCCGATATTTGGGCGGAACGGTCGCCAATCGACTGCCCGTGCCGATGTTCAACATTCTCAACGGCGGCGCTCATGCCAACTGGCAGGGCACCGACTTCCAGGAGTTCATGATCGCGCCCGTGGGAGCCCCGAATTTCGCGGAGGCTTTGCGCTGGGGAGCCGAGATCTACCATCAACTCAAGAAGGTCCTCAAGGACGCGGGGCTCTCGACGGGCGTCGGCGATGAGGGCGGCTTCGCTCCGGTGCTCAAACGTAACGAGGATGCGATCGAACTCATACTGCGTGCGATCGAGGCCGCAGGCTATCGTCCCGGTACCGACGTGGTTCTGGCGCTAGACCCTGCGTCGAGCGGATTCTTCGAGAACGGACTCTATCAGCTGCGCACCGAGCGTCGATCGGTCGGCGCCGAAGAGATGGTGGCGCTCTACGCGGAGTGGGTGCGCAAATATCCGATTGCGGTGCTCGAAGACGGACTCGCCGAGGACGACTGGGCGGGCTGGAAGATACTCAATCGGGAACTCGGCGACAAAATTGAGCTGGTCGGAGACGATCTATTCGTCACCAATGTCGAGCGCATCGCGCGCGGCATCGCCGAGAATGCCGCGAATGCGGTGCTCATCAAGCTCAATCAAATCGGCACATTGACCGAGACCGTCGCCGCCGTTCACTTGGCCTACTCCGCCGGATGGGGTGCGATGGTGTCCCACCGCAGCGGAGAGACCGTGGATTCATTCATCGCCGATCTAACCGTGGCGCTCGCAACCGGTCACCTCAAGACGGGCGCGCCGTGTCGCGGCGAACGCGTCGAGAAGTACAATCAGCTGCTGCGAATCGAGGAGACTCTCGGCGCGGCCGCGGTCTACGCGGGTCGATCGGCGTTCGTGCGCCGCCGCACGCCGGCTGCCCCCGACGAGATTGCGGATCACGGCTCTCCCGTCTCGACGAGCAACCGCAACCGCTCGAGCGCGGTGTCCCATTGATTGGATATCTCGTCGAGGAAATGTCGAGCGCGTGCAAGCCGCGCAGTCTTCAGTTCCCAGATACGCTCACGGCCGGCACGGCCGCTGCGCACCAATCCCGCCGCTTCCAGCGCAAGTAAATGCTTGGTAACGGCCTGACGCGAGACTCTCGCGCCGCGCGTCAGTCTCGCGATCGACAAGGGGCCTCCGGCACACAGCCGCGAAACGAGGCGTAGGCGCGTTGCGTCGCCTAGGGCGGCGAACACGGGCGCCGCATCGGCAAACGCGGGTGCGATAGCACGCTCGCGCATCCTCTTACCCGCGCACCTGACGGTCCGACAAGGAGGCGAGGTACTTCGCGATGAGCTGCGTTTGCATTTCCCAACCGCCGTCGTTGGCCTTCAGCGCACTTGCGCGGCGCTCGAGCGGTATGCCGTCGAATCCGGATTCCGAGATGGTCAGCAGGACCCCGCCGTCCGACTCTTGCAGTTCGAATACGATCAGCGTCGTGGGCTCCATCGAGTAGTCTTTGCCGGGCTCGATCGCGAAAGGATGCCAGCGAAACGAGCAGCGGCGCATTGGTTCGATGCGCTCCACCGTGAATTCGAACGCCTTGCCGGCGTGCGGTTCCTGCAGTTTCGCGATCGTCGCGTCGAATTTGGTCGGGACGATCTTTCCGGTCAGGTGTGTGCCGTCGGCAAAAGGACCGTCGAACTCCACGCCGAACCAGCTGCCAAATTTCTTCGCGTCGCTGATCGCGTGCCACACCTGATCGAGCGGCGCCCGAAGCAGGATTTTCTTCTCGATCCGATCGGTATTCATGTGCAACCTCCTGGTTGCTCATTTATATCATCGGAAGCGAGTCACCTGCAACCGTTTGGTTGCCATTTCGGATAGTCTGCCGAGGAATCTACGTTGGTCTCGATGCAGCGCGCACGGACACCCAACGCCTCGGTCGAGGCCCTGCGCTCACGATCCTATACCCGCAAGATGCGTCTTGCGGTACCCTGGGTACACGACACCCCGGACCCCATACGATGGCCGAGCAGAAACCGAGCGTTTGCCCCTTAGATTGCCCCGATACTTGTAGCCTGTCGGTCGCGGTTGCAGACGATCGGGTGGTCGCCGTACGCGGCTCGCGGGTCAATCCGATTACGCATGGCGCCGTGTGCGCCAAGGTCGCGAACTTGTATCCGCAGTTCGTGCATGGCCCGAACCGCCTGCAGTTCCCCTTGAAGCGCGTTGGACCAAAGGGAAGCGGTCAATTCGAGCGGATCCGCTGGGACACCGCGCTAGAAACGATTCACGGCCGCGTCCAAGGCATCATCGATCGTTTCGGTGCGCAATCCGTGCTGCCGCTCAATTACGCCGGCCCACACGGCATGCTCGCGGGCGATTCCATGTCGCTGCGTTTCTTCCACGCGGTCGGCGCCTCCTTGCTCAGTCGCAACCCACTGTGCGGCGGCATCCGCAGCGCCGCCTATTCCGGTACTTTCGGCGCGACGCCGGGGACGCCGCTGCAACAAGTTGGTCTCGCGCAGCTGATCATCGTTTGGGGCAATAATGCAACGGCCTGCAATCTGCACTTGATGCGCCAGATCAACGCCGCGAAACGCAGCGGCGCCAAACTTGTGGTCATCGATCCGCGCCGCGTCAAAGTAGCCGAGCAGGCGCATCTACATTTGGCCGTACGGCCCGGAACGGACGTGGTACTCGCCTGGGCACTCGCGGTCGAGCTGGAGCGGATCGGCGGCCTCGATCACGGGTTCATCGGGGAGCACGTACTCGGCTTCGACGCCTTCATGGCGGCGGCGCGTGACTACCCTCCGGAGCGTGCCGCGGATATTTGTGATGTCCCGCTCGCGGACATTCGAATGCTCGCGCAGTGGTATCACGCCGCATCACCCGCGGTCATCGCCTGGGGTAACGGGCTCGAGCGCAACCAAAACGGCGGCTCGGGGCTGCGCGCGATCGCGGCGCTGCCCGCACTCGCCGGCAAATTCGGCATCCCGGGCGGCGGGCTCGTTGCCGGTGCAGGACATGCGTTCCCGAAAACAACGGACCGCCTCACGCGCACCGACTTCGTCGCGCCGCAGACGCGCACGATCAACATCATCGACGTGGGCCGGCTGCTGCTCGATCAAACCCTGGATCCGCCGATCAACGCCTTGTTCATCTACAACCATAATCCGCTGGTCGTTCATCCGGATCAGAATCGGATGAAGCGGGGCTTGGCGCGCGAGGACTTGTTCACGGTCGGCATCGAAGTCGCGATGACCGACTCGATGGCCTATGCCGACATCATATTGCCCGCCTGCACACATTTCGAGCACGCCGATCTCTATGCGGCCTACGGTCAGCAGTTCCTGCAACGTGCCGAGCCGGTCATCCCCCCGGTCGCTGAAAGCCTGCCGAACACCGAGATTTTCCGCAGGCTCGCCGCGCAATTCGGCCTTCTAGACCCGGCATTCCGCGAGAGCGATGCCGAGCTCATGGACGCCGCGGTGAATCTCGATGATTCTCGTATGCAGGGTGTCCGCGCAAGCCGCATCCCGCTCGATCGGGCGATTAAAATGGAGTTCGAGGGCGATGAGCCAGTGTTGTTCCACAACGTGACGCCCAAGACGCCCAGCGGCAAAGTCGAATTGGAATCCGCGACGCTCGGAGCGCGATATGGTGCGAGCCTGCCGCGATACCGTCCGCTGTCGTCCTCTTATCCACTGACGTTGATTACACCGGCCTCCGACCAGCGCATCACCTCCACGTTCGGCGGACTCGCGGCCAGTAACGACGCACCTTTGCTCGATATGAATCCCGCGGATGCCGCCGCGCGCGGACTCGCCGATGGAATCGCGGTGAAGATGTGGAATGAACTTGGCGAAGTGTTTTTGCGCCTGCACGTCACCTCGGCGGTGCGCCGCGGCGTCGTCAGTTCCGACAAGGGCGCGTGGCTGCGCACGAGTCCCAACGGACAAACCGTTTCGGCATTGGCGCCGACCCATAAGGCCGACCTTGCCGAGGGAGCCTGCTACAACGACACGCGCGTGGACGTGGTCGCACACTAGCCCGCAGGGCCCCGGCGATCCGGTGCCCTGGAACGCAAATCCCCCGCCGCACTCCGCGGCTAGGTTGTCAGCGACCTGCCGAGCGCGTCGAGCAGAAAATTCGATCCGCGTTCGCGCGAGCCCGCATCGTCATGGCCATCGAGGAACGCGCCCTGCTCGCTCATCACGAGGCGGGTCCCCGTGCCCGAGGCCTGCAGTTCGATCGTCGCCAGCGAAACGGAAATCTTCTTGTCGTTCATGTGCATTTCGTACGCGTAGACGAGGCGCTGGTTTTTGACCACGTCGAAATAAACCGCATCGAAGCAGGAGACGACACCACTTTCCCAGCGTCCCTTGAGATGTTCGCGGCCGCCGGGCCGCACATCCATTTCGCGTGACAGCAGGGTGTAGCCGCTGCCGCCGGTGAACCATTTTGCTTTTGCCGCGGGGTCGGTCAGCGCCTGGAATACCTGCGCCGCAGCGGCTGGGTAGGTTCGCTCGATCCTGAATGTGGCATGCACGACCGAGCGACTCGCTGCCGAGGACTCGCGCATGCGCGCCAATTCTAGTGCGAGCCGATCGAGCGTCTGACTCCAGCCCACAGGAGCGCCTTGGATCATCGGTGCGGCTTTTGGGTCGATTATCGTGTAATTCTGCGTGACCTCGAGCCTGGTTCCGCTCGCATCGTCCGTGAAGTGCACGACCGTACGCGAGCGGAACAGGGTTTTGTCATCGTCGCCGGGAACATCCATATCGATGACCAATCGAGTATGCGGCACGATCTCGGCGTACTTGCCGCGCGTCCAGTAATTACGCCCTTCCGGCGAGCGCATGCAAATATTGAACGCGCCACCGACATGAAATTCGACCACGGCTTCCGGCACGGTATAGCCGCTTGGACAGAACCAATGCCTCAGATGCTCGGCAGAACTCCACGCCTTGAACACCAATTCGCGCGGCGCCGCGAACAATCGCGACACCACAAGCGGCTCTGGTTGAAGCTGCGCACTCGTCGAATCCTTATTCGCCATTGCCATGGGATCCTCCTGCTTCATTCTTGAGTGTTTCCAGATAATCGCCGAGGCGGTCGAAATGTTGCTGCCACTCCAACCGTCGCTGGTTGATCCATTGTTCGGCGGAGCTCAGCGCGTTCGGTTCGATCCGGCACGTGCGGATGCGCCCGATCTTCTCCGAACGAACGAGACCGGAGTCCTCCAGCACTGCCAGATGCTGCATGACCGCCGGCAGCGACATCGACAGCGGTCGCGCGAGCTCACTGACCGAACTCGGCCCGCGGCTGAGCCGCGCCAATATCGACCGCCGAGTCGTGTCGGCCAGCGCCTGAAAGGTCGAATCCAGCGCGGCATTTTTGTTAAGCATGTGCTTAAGTATAGCAGCAACCAATACTTAAGCAACTACTTTATTGATGCGCGAAAATTCACGAGAATTCTGGTGCCACCGCGCGACTCGATTCGCGCGTTCATAGCTCGGCTTATCCGGGCTGAATCGTCCCCGAGAGGTATTCATCGTCGCTGACGTGTTCCATCCAGTCCACGGCCTTGCCGTCGAGAGCCTCTTGGATGGCGATGTGCGTCATCGAGGTGCTTGGCGTTGCACCGTGCCAGTGTTTGGTATTCGGTGGGCACCAAATCACATCGCCCGCGCGAATCTCGACCTTTGGCTCACCCCCGCACTGGGTCCAACCGCATCCAGCGATCACGACCAATGTCTGGCCCAGCGGATGCATATGCCAAGCGGTGCGCGCGCCCGGCTCAAAAGTGACACTCGCACAGGAGACGCGAGCGGGTGATGGCGCTGTGTTGAGCGGATCGATGCGGACGCTTCCGGTAAACCAGCTTGCAGGCCCTTTTTGGGAAGGCTGCGATCCGGCGCGTTTCAATAGCATGGCGGTTTCCTCATTGCAGGCCCATTTGCCCGACGAACATCCGGCAATGCCTTTGCACTCGCGATTCCAATAACATCTGCCGTGAAGCAGACGGTCCTCGCCTGCGCTAGGCTACACACCGATGAATCCAGAAAGTACCTCCGATCAACTGTACTCGTCAGAATCGCACTGAGCCAAGCGATCTCTTAGGTTGTCGTCATTTGTCGCCGTCCATTAAGCACCGACATTCAGTGTCGACCCTGTCCGGATTGGGCATCGTATTTGCTTGCGCGCCAATTTGGGCGCAGACGGCCGGGGAACCGACAACCATCGTCGTCGAGGCCACTGCGGACGCCGCCACGCTTGCCGCCGGACGTGTGATCAGCAGCGACATGGCGTCCCTGCTGACCGGCGTGGATTCCGCTCAGGCCGGCGGCGTATCGAGTCTACCGATGATTCACGGGCTTGGGGACGACCGCGTACGGACTCTGGTCGATGGTGTGCCGATTACCGCTGCCTGCCCAATGCACATGAATCCACCGCTGTCCTACATCGACCCTGCGAAGGTGTCACGCATCGACGTCATGCCCGGTGTGACTCCCGTCAGTTTCGGCGGCGACAGCATCGGCGGCACGATTTTGGTTGAATCTGCAGCACCGGTGTTCGCCGCAGCAAACCAGACCATTGAAGCCAACGGCAGCGCGTCGACCTTTTTTCGCAGCAATAACGATGCGATCGGCGCGGCAGCCACCGCCTCCATGGCAAGCAATGATTTCAGTTTTGCCTATGAGGGTTCCGGCGTTCACGCAGAGGATTATCGCGACGGCGCCGGGCAGAGAATCGACGCATCAAGAATTGAAACCTCCAATCAGGAAATTACCGCTGCCTACCGCAGCGGGCAACACTTATATGAGGTTCAGGCGGCACTTCAATACATGCCCTATGAAGGCTTTCCGAATGCGGATATGGATCTGACCGGCAATGTCGGTGCATTCATCAATGCGCACTATCGGGGGGGCTTCGATTGGGGCGAGATGAAAGTGAACGCCTATTACGACCACATCCATCACGAGATGAACGGCAATACACCGGATCGCTATCCGCCCAGCATCAGCATTACCGGCTTCGGTGTCTTTCCAACCCAGGAGCGCGGACAGGATTTCGGCTATCGCATCGAGGCCGACATCACCACGACGGCGCAGGAAACCGTGCGAGTCGGCAACGAACTGCACGTACAAACTCTGGATGACCGCTGGCCCGGCGCGCCGCTCGGTGCGCAGTTCGATTATGTCAGCATCAACGGCGGAACCCGCACGCAGCTGGGCACCTTTGCGGAATGGGAACGCATGCCGAGCAAACATTGGATCACGCTACTCGGCGTCAGAGAAGACAGCATTTGGATGAACACCGGTCCGGTACAAGGCTATGACGGCATCGATGCGTCCGCGCAGGTCTTCAACGCGTCGCATCGCGCACGCACTGACGTGAATGTGGACGCAAGCTTATTGACACGCTACCAGCCCGACGGCCAGGAAACCTACAGCTTCGGTTTGGCTCGCAAGAACCGCTCGCCCAATCTCTACGAGCGTTATGCCTGGGGCACCAATACCATCGGCACGATCACTTGGTTCGGTGACGGTAACGGTTACACGGGCAATCCTGACCTCAAGCCGGAGACGGCCTTTACCGCGAGCATGTCGGGCGATTGGCATGACCCTACGGCCCGGTCTTGGGAGGTCAAGGTGACTCCCTACTACACCCGCGTCCAGGACTATATCGGTGTAGTGCCCATTTGTGGGCCGGCCTGCTCCGGGATGCCAGGTTCGCAATTGATGTTTGCCAACCACGCAGCTCGTCTCTACGGCGCCGATCTAACCGTGGCTTATTTGATCGTGGACACGCCGGAGTCCGGAGACTTTCGACTCCGCGGCGCCGGCGGCTATGTGCAAGGCGAGGACCTGTCTACTCAAACCAATCTGTACCACATGATGCCGCTGCACGGAACGATTGCGATCGAACACCGCCTGGGTGAGTGGTCGAGCACGGTCGAGTTGCGCGCGGTAGGTCGCAAAACCGAAGTCGATACAATGCGACTCGAGCCCGAGACGCCGGGTTACTCGCTCCTCAATCTACGCACGGCGTACGAGTGGCGTGCCGTACGATTCGATTTTGGAATAATCAATCTGCTCGACCGGCAGTATGAAAATCCCTTAGGGGGCACCTGGCAATCCGCTGTGTATCCGCAGGGCTATAGCGGAGCGACATTCCGGCCGCTGCCGGCGGCGGGCCGATCCTACGATACCGGTATCACAGTCAAATTCTAGTCGAACAATCACACAGCGGCCCAGCAGGTCACGGCAGTTCGAACCTGTTCGATGTTCACTCAGTAGGGCGGCGCGCCTCTTGCGCGTTGGGACTTTGCGGCTTCAGTCCACCATGCAAGATCGTCGGCGAATCGCGGGAATGCATGTTCGAGCGCGGCACCGCCCTCACCGATCGGCTCGCCCGCCTCGTCCAACGTCGTTGCAATCGGGCCAACAGTCAACGTGCTTGAGATGACTACCATCCCCATCTCGGAGAGTGTGTTGTGCCAGGCGTAGCTCGAGCGGGTGCCAGATAACCGGCCGGCCGAATAACTCGCAATCGCCGCCGGGCGCCAGAACCACTCTTCGAGGAAGTGGTCGGTCAGATTCTTCAGCCCAGGCTGCATGCCCCAGTTGTACTCGCCGGTCACGAACAAGAAGGCATCAGCGTCGCGGATCTTGGCGCCAAGGTTCTCCATCGCCACTGGCGCGGTGCCGGGAGCATATTCCTTCAGCATGCGATCCAGCATGGGCAGCCCGACCGCCTTGGCATCGATCAGCTCCGCGTCCTCGCCGCGATCGCGAAGCTTGCGCACCGCGAAGTCCGCCAATCGGACGCCCTTGCGATCGATCCGATAGGAACCATAAAAAACGAGAATTCGATTGCCCACGAGCGCTACCTCAAAGATGTCGAGCTGCCTGTCGGCGGCAGTGTGACCATCCGCAATACAGAACCGAATAAGTGCGAAGAGGAGACGAAGCCAGCTTCACTCGCCGTCACCCGCATGCCGATTTGGCAACACCCCTCTCGTCAGCATACGCCACACGATTGATAGCCGCTGTGGTCTCGTCTGGACTTGCGATACGATGGAACTCTACATGGGAGGTTCATCGGGGGTCGCGGAGCCGGCACGGGATTGTTTGTTGCGTTCGGACTACCAATCGCGGCGATCATCTGCTTCCTATCGCCGGAGCGATTGATGTGGCGGTTCTCGCCGCGCACTCCGCCTGATTATGATTATCTGTTCCAGGAGACCGCGTGGTATCTGCTGGGCTACGCGCTGCTGTTTCGCTGACAGGCGAGATCACAATCAACTCGAGACGCGGGAGCGAATCCAAGTTTATTGTCGACGGGAATTGCTTTGACTTTCTAGCCGTCAGTCGATAGCAAGATTGTGCTGGGCTCATGATTGCTTGAGAATTCGATGTCCGACTATGGCGAGACTTGCGGAATGAACTGAGCGACTATGCGCGCTCCTACTTGTCTGCGGTGCGCCATGAACTCTTTCCAGTTGTACGGCCTCAGCTTTGAGCCGTTTGTGTCATTGTTCGCTCTTTCGGACGAAGAACTTCTTGCGCACAACGCGCGGCGGGTTTTTGCGGACGCAAAGCCGGGTTATCCCTGTCGCGTGAGTCTCGAGGATGCCGAGATCGGTGAGGAACTCCTGCTGCTTCCCTTTGAGCATCAGCCCGCCAATTCACCCTACCAATCGTCCGGTCCGATCTTCGTACGCAAAGCGGCGGTACGGGCCCGGATTGAACCCGGGCTCATTCCCACTGCCGTGCGGTCGCGTCTGATCTCTGTGCGCGCCTACGACTCAACGCACTTCATGACGGACGCGACGGTTTGTGCAGGAACCGAGGTCGCGGGGGCGCTGCAAACACTGTTCGCGATCGAAAATACTGCGTACATCCACTTGCACAATGCGAATCGCGGCTGCTTCTCGTGCGCGGTCGGGCGAGCCTGATGAGCGCAGCCTCGCGGCGCATCTGGGAGTTGGTGAGCACACGGCATAGGAAAACTCACCGTGAGCCCAGAGTTCGCCGCGAACGACATGACGCTCGATGGCGTCGTGTAACAATTTAAAGGCTCGCCGGTTGCGGCGCCGCGTCCGCGCTGCGCTCTGCTACACTAGTCTTGCATGCGTTGCATCGGACATTTTTCCACTATTCGGCATAAATTGCGTTGAGTGTGATTGTGCGCCGCCATCGTGCGTAAGGGCATCCTGCTCGCGGCCTCATCATATGTCGCGTGGGGCCTGTTTCCTGCCTATTTTTTGTTACTGAAGTCGGTCTCGCCCGTCGAAGTGCTCGCGCACCGGATGATCTGGTCGCTGGTGTTCCTGTCCTTCGTGCTCGCCTATCGCCGGCGATGGTCATGGCTTCCCCCGCTGAGTCGGCAACCGATACTGGTCGCGAGTTTTGCGGTCAGCGCGGCGCTGCTGTCAGGTAACTGGTTTCTCTACATTTGGGCGGTCAGCAACGGGCACGTGATCGACGCGAGCCTGGGCTACTTCATCAATCCGCTCGTGAATATCGTGCTGGGCTTTGTACTGCTCCATGAACGGCTGCACCCCGCGCAGTGGATCGCGGTGCTCATCGCGGCGCTCGGCGTTTTGTGGTTGACGTGGCAAGGGCATCATTTTCCGTGGATCGCCATCGTACTGGCGCTGACATTCGGCTTCTACGGCTTGATGCGCAAGGTTGCGGCGCTCGGCCCGCTCGAGGGCCTATCGCTCGAGACACTGCTTTTGTTCCCGTTGGCGGCCGCGTATCTGGCCTGGGTCGCATTCAACGGAAACAGCGCTTTCATTCATGCCGATTTGGCATTGCGCCTTTTGCTGATGGCGGCCGGGCCGATAACCGCGATCCCGCTGCTGCTGTTCGCGGCAGGCGCCCGTCGCATCAGGCTGTCGACGCTCGGGTTGCTGCAATTCATTGCCCCGACGCTGCAGCTACTGCTCGGCATCTGGCTGTTCCACGAGCCGTTCGGCGGCGCGCGCATGTGGGGCTTCTTGATCATCTGGGCCGCGTTGGTCTTGTTTACCGCGGAGTGGCTGCTGCGCACCTGGTCGATCGCGCCGCAAGCCGCGGCAGCAGCGCAAGCCTCGGCAACAGATTGATACGAGCCTGGATATCGTATCGCCCTTCCGCACGCCGGTGTACGATGCTTGCGCGATGGCCTCTTGGCTGACTTTGGAACAGACGCTCAACACACCTGGCTTGCGCGTGACACGGATCGAGGTCTCCCACCCATCAAGACCTTGACGGGACGAGAAGTTACGATTGTGAGTGCCGATCTTCAGATCATTTTGCGAGTGATTGCAAGTGGGGTTGGCGCGACCATGGTGCTTGATCGATGGGCCGCATCGTTCAACCGCTTCTTTCATATTGCCTCTCCGAATTGGGCAACGGTGGGTCGATGGCTCGGTCATTTGTCGCGCGGACAATTAGTGCACAAGAAGATCGCGGATGGATCGCCCGTTCGTGGTGAGCTTCGCATTGGTTGGAGTGCGCACTATGCGATTGGAGTCCTTTTCGCCACCCTTTTTGTTGTCATATGCGGACTTGATTGGCTGCAACAGCCGAGGATTTTGCCGGCGTTGATTTTCGGGGTCGCAGCTTCCAACACGCCAAGACCGAATGTGGCAAGCGTGCGGAGCCTTGCGACTCACACGATTTTCGGCCTCGGCCTGTATGCCGCTGCCGTCGTGTCCGCGGCGATGTTCCGTCAATAGCTCTTTGTAACCGCTGCGGCCAAGCGCCGCGCACCGACGAAGCGATCTGCCCGGAAAGTGCCGCTCGACAGAGGGCGCAGCCGGTCACGATTTGCCTGCTGAATGACGTAATATATTGCTTACTGCAAAACCAACCAAGAGGATTAAAACATGCGAAAGCTCGGATCATCACTAACGCTTGTTATCTCAATGTTCGCTGCAGCGAGCGTATTTTCACAATCCTCCGCACCAACGATCGATCCTGCTTGGAAGGTGCCGGAAGTGATCGAATTCATCGGACTTAAAAAGGGTGACAAAGTTGCGGAAATTGTGGCGGGTCGTCTTACCGCATCGCTTGCGCAGGCGGTTGGCCCGTCCGGAAAAGTGTACGCGATTGAAACCGCCGAAGTCGTCAAGGGCCACCCCGACGCATTGGTGCACATGAAGGAGCTAGCGAGTCAGTCGCCCAATGTCATTGTCAGTGCGGACCCGGTCGCAACACCTTTGCCGACGGGCCTCGATGCTGTTTTCATTCGACAAAATTACCACGATCTCTACGACAATTTTATGGGGCCGGCTGACGTGCCGGCATTCAACAAGGCCGTCTTCGCCGCCCTGAAGCCGGGCGGCGTCTATGTCGTATTGGACCATGCGGCCGCGGCGGGATCAGGGGTGAGCGCAACGGAGACCCTGCACCGTATCGATCCGGCAAGAGTCAAGTCGGATGTGCTCGCAGCCGGCTTCAAACTGGATGGCGAGAGCTCCATTCTGGCGAACGCCGCTGACGATCACACCAAGAAAGTGTTCGATCCGTCCGTCCGCGGTCATACCGACCAATTTCTGCTCCGCTTTAAGAAGCCGAAATGATGGCAAGTTAGAACGCGCTGCGCGTTGCGCAGATTGGGGCGTGATGTTCCTAGCGCTTTCCGGAAGCTTATGCCGTGCGTCGATCAACTCGACGCTCCGGCGCGCGATGGCGCGCCTTGCGCAACCCGATATTGGGGCGAATCTATGTGGCGATCTCCAAGAGCTGCCCGCCAGCAGACAGTCGTCTAGGTCCGGGGCAAGTCGGCATGGGCCACACACGCGAGGCGCAGGCCTACTAGCCCGACTGGCCGATATCGTCAGGTGCATCCGGCGCTTCGCAGCTACAACCCCGCTCTGGTTAACGAACATTCCGCGTCAAAAGTGGATGAACAAGCCTCGGATTCAGTGAAGTGGCGAGGTTATGCGGTACCTGCTAGCTTTAGATCGCTATGTCGCCCCCAGAAAGGCGCCGAGGCGCTCACGTTGGATTGGGAGGATGAGAATGCGGCTGCACGTATCTCAGGTTTCATGGAATCGCCGAACGCTTGCAATTGCAGCAATGCTTGTCGTCTGGGGGAACCCCGCCGTCGTCTTTGCGGATCAAGCGAGCGACGTCGCGGCCCTCGAGGCGAAGTGCGAGGCGGAGCGCGAAGCCAAGATCAAGCCGCTGCGCGATGCACAGATAGCAAAATGCAAGGCAGATCAAAACAATGATCCCGGATATTGCGAACGATCTTTCAAAGGCTTTGGCAATGCGATGCGCAACGCAAATGGCGGAACGATCCCGAGAATGTTCGGCGACTTGCCAATCTGCGTCGCGGCATTCGAAGCTCGCAAAGCACTAGCCGATGGCGACGTTCAATAGGTGGGCGCGCCGCAATATTTGCGTGCGCAGAACCGGAAATACCGATTTCCGCTCATCGACGAGCGTTCGCGAAATCGGCGATTCGCAAAGTCGCCCGACAGACAGCTAGCTCAGTGCATTTCGGGTGCGGATGTCCCATCGGACCAATGAGTCACCGGTACCATGATCACGCTCAAAGCTTCCGGCGAATCCTGGAACTGTGGATTCAGCATCGGCGGAGCACCGGGCAGATCGGCGCCCCATGTTGAAGCTTGCGCACGCGGAAAATAGAACATGAGATGCGGCACCCAGTTGTGTGCTTCATCGTTTAAATATCCCTGCTTGGACATCATGTAGGTCATCGCGCCCGATTCCAGAGGCGGCAACGCGCGACTCGCGATGGCATCCTTGATCGCGGCGATCATTTCCGGCTTCGAACGCCCTGCCAGAACCAACTCAGTGCGTTTTATCGTGTACGGCAGAATCGAACGCACCGCGGCGGGGTTATAGCACAGCGGCCCGCGCATATGCGGATTCCAGAACTGCGGGAAATCGTATTGCGACATCCATCCGCGCTCGACCGCGCAAACGAATCCGTTATTGCCCTCGACCGCTGTTTCGTAGCCATGGCGAGTCAGCACCAGCACCGTCGCCTTATCTGCAACCGAGGGCGGTGCGGCACTCTTCGCGAGAGCAATCTCCTCGGCACGCTCCATCATGTATTGATCCGGAGGTGCCATCGTTGGATAGCCCGCCGCGTGCGCAAACGATATGCAGAACAGTGCCGCAGCGGCTATGGCAGCGTGTCTCATCTCATTGAGCCTTGTTGTCGCGCGAATTCACTGTTCCCATCCGTCTTTTACCCCTTCGGTCATGACTGGAACTTGGCACCGGCGCCGGCTTGGCCCAACTCATGGACGCACCTCCCGCGGCCTCTGAGTCGATGCTCGTCATAGTTCACCCATTAGCAAACTATGCCGATTGGTGCCCGGCGTGTCAAGTGCTGTCGCAAGGCCGCTATTGACCAGCAGCGACTTCGGGGCGTCACCCGGAATGGGGCTGCGATGAGCCACGGATTCGGGTCATGGCGAGCCGGTGAGCACCCAGGCCAATCATGCGCCCGCTCACACCGCCAATCCCGCTGGTGTAAGGCCAGTGGTGCGGTAAGCTTGCGATGGCACGACGAACAAAAGGGAGACCTCCATGTACCGCCTGTCAACGCTGCTCATCATCGGCTTGTGCGCCACGCCACCGTCATTCTCGGCCGATACACCCGGCTCCGCGACCTTGGCACCTACACAGGCGACGACTACCGCTTCGGATACGAACTATGCAGACCGCACCAACTGGCTTTGCTGGCCAGGCAAGTCGCTCGATGCATGTGAAGTCAATTTGACGACGACCGTAGTCGATGCCAACGGGCACACCCGCGTCGAGAAATTCCGCCGTGCATCCAAGCCGCCGATCGACTGCTTCTACGTCTATCCGACCGTCTCGGCCGAGCCGGGCATCAATTCGACGCTCGCAATTGCGTCCGACGAGCAGTTTGTCGTGGCAATGCAGTTCGCGCGCTTCGGTGCGCGCTGCCGGCTGTTCGCTCCGATGTACCGGCAGCTAACGCTCGCTGGACTGCGCGCCGCCCTCTCCGGTCACCCCATGCCGGGCACAAGCGATCCCGCGGTTCGAGACCTCGGCTACAACGATGTCAAAAGCGCCTGGGAGTACTACCTTCGCCATGAGAACCATGGGCGCGGCGTCGTCTTGATCGGGCACTCCCAGGGATCGGTCATCCTCGACCGCTTGATCGCGAGCGAGATCGATGGCAAGCCCGAGCAAGCGCTGCTGGTCTCGGCGATCCTGATGGGGTGGAACATCGCAGTTCCCTCGGGGGCCGACGTCGGTGGCGACTTTGCTTCGATCCCACTGTGTCGCGGTGCCGCGCAGACTGGCTGCGTTATCGCATTTGCGTCATTCCGCGCCAATTCGCCGCCGCCGGCGAACTCGGTGTTTGGAAAACCCCGCCCTCCGCGGCCGGGCATGGTCGCCGCGTGCGTCAACCCGGCAGCACTCGCAGGGGGAGCCGGCGAACTCAAGGCGTATTTCAGTTCGACGCCACAGCTGATCGCAGGCCATGTCGCCGAGCCGACGCCATGGGCGAAAAACCTTTCGGTCGCGACCCCCTATGTCAGCGTGCCGGGACTCCTGAGCGCCGAGTGCGCAACAACCGACCAGTTCAATTATCTTGCGGTCTCCGTGCACGCAGACTCCTCCGACGTGCGCACATCGGATATACCCGGCGACCTTACTCACGATGGCGTCGTGCTGACCGATTGGGGCCTGCACCTGATCGATGCCAATCTGACGATCGGAAATCTGCTCGATGTCGTCGACGCTGAGGCAAAGGCCTGGATGGCGAAGCGACCGTGACGCCAAGCGCAAAGCCGCACCGGAGCCGCGACCTGCGACCGCAGCTGCGGGTCGGCGAAAATCGCGTGCGCCGAACTGGAAACATTATCCCGCTCATAATCCGCCGTGGAATCGTCCGAACGCATACGCAGACAACAGCGAAATCAGCAGGATGCCACCGCCGAGCGTGAGCACGTGGGTATTTTTCCGCAGGTTAAAGCTTCCGACACGACAGATCAGCAGGTAGGCGACGGCAAGGTTGAACAGACCCCACAGGACATTGACGGTCGAAGACGACAAGCCTTCGCCCGGCGGTGATGAGAACGGGCTCTGAAAGGCATTGCCTGAAATTCCATTCACAAAATGCGGTACCGCGTTTGCAAGGAATGCGCCTCCGAAGAAATAGGCGAGGTAGTGTGACCAGCGCATGGCGAGACCTTTATTCAACTGCGGCTGTGATGTTAGCAAATGGCCGAGGGTTTGAGCATCAGTCGCGCGTTTGTACGCTGGAGGCAGCCGCCGCAGAGTACAGCCGGGCATTCACCTCGGTCCCGCGGTAGGCTACGCCCTCGCCGCCTTTGGATATTCAAGCGTAGCGCACTTGCTAGAATTTACAGCCAAGATGATGACATCACAAATTTGAGTTTGAGTGCGAGGAGCGAGCGATGCAAATCAAGGATCACGTTTTTATAGTCACGGGTGCTTCGTCGGGGATCGGCCTGTCGACGGCGATCGCGCTGTCTGATCGCGGCGCGAAAGTCGCCCTGCTCGCTCGCAACACGGAAGCGCTGCAGCAATTGTCGCAGCAACTGCCGGGCAGCTTACCCGTCACAGCCGATATGACGCAGTTTGACCGTGTGCGCGAGGCCGTACGCGCCGTACACCGGTACTATGGCCGCATTGATGGACTCGTAAACAACGCCGGGCGCAGCTATGCGGCGACAGTAGAAGAGATCGACCCCGCAGTTTTCAATGAGATCTTCAATCTCAATGTGCTGGGGCCAATTGTCGCGATGCAGGCGGTGATTCCGTTGATGCGAGCGCAAGGCGGCGGGAGCATCGTCAACGTCAATTCGGGGACTGCGTTCATGACAGTCCCACAATACAGCGTTTACTCATCTTCGAAGCGTGCGCTGCTTGGATTCAGCCTCACGGCGCGCGCGGAGCTGGAAAAGGACCACATTGCCGTCAGTGAGGTTTACCCGTTTATCACGGCGACGAATTTTGGGAAGAACCGTATGAGCAATGCAGCCGGCGGCGGGCCATCAGCCAACTACGCCGACGGGGACAAGCCTGAATTCGTCGCAGGCCTCGTGCTAAAAGCCATCGAGGAGGGACAAGCTCAGTATTTCGCGAACGATCGTCTTCGCCAACTGGCGGGGCTTTTGCCCTAGGAGATGCCGCCGCCGTCAGCCGTCATGCCAGGCCGCGTAGCGACCGTTAACGACTTGGATTCCTTTGAGTGGCGAATTAATTCATCACCTGCTAGGTTATTCGTGATCAGGTCAACCGATAAGCATAGCGAGACGCGGGGCTCGCTCGGCGATGCCAACGCGGTGCGCGGACCTCGAAATCGCGCTAGTTCAGCTGATCCGCAGCGACTTAGGCGGAAGAAGGCAAAATTGCGGGTGACACTCATCATCGGCCGGCCGCTGGAGCGGAAGTCGACAGGTATACGATGAACATACTATTGTGGGTTCTACAGGTCCTCGCCGCGCTGCTGTATGGCTCGTCGGGCGTGATGAAGGTCTTCATGTTCGACAAGGTAAGTCAGGACGTCCCGTCCTTTGGCGCTTTACCGCGGCAAGCCTGGATTACCCTCGGCATCCTGGAGCTCATATGCACGGTCGGGCTCATCGTCCCCGCCGCTTTCGATTGGCAGCCGCGGCTGACGATCCTCGCTGCCGCGGTCTTGGCAGTCGAGAGCCTCGTGTTCGTAGCCGTGCACGTCAAGTACCGCGAAGTCACGCCAATGATCATGAGCGGCGCGCTGGGCCTCCTGATGGCGTTCATCACGTATGGCCGGCTGGTTCTGAGCCCAACGATCTGACCAGCGGGCCATTGCATGCGAACCGTCGGGTTCAACGATTGCCCGTAGATTCCGCTTTATTTTCCGGTGGATATGATTTTTCCATCGGACATCATGATGTCGCCGGGCTTCATCCCCGCCGGACAACTCCCCAGATACTTGGTATCCATGATCATCACGGTTTCATTGTTGCCGACATTCAAGTGCATTTCCGTCTGTGATGCGGTGTCGCCTTGAAAGGTGTAGATGATTTTCGTGACCGAACCGGCGGTCGGGCCTTTCGAACAGTGGCTCTCCTCCACATAGGTATTGGGAGACGGCTGCGAGACAGCGGATGTACAGGCATTTTTCTTTCTGACTTCCTCCCCGCTCGACTGCAGCGATGCTGTAAGTTCTCGTGACTGACACATCTTCATCGACATATCGGATATGGTTTTTCCCTGCTGAGTTTGCTTGGTGTGAGTATCCCAAAGGCCGTCTTTCATCGGTGGGGGTTTGAATTCATCCGCTTTGGCAATTCCAAGCGACGCAGAAATCAACGCAATAACCACGAGATATCTGAATGTCATTTGCATTCCCCCAGCTAAGCGATCGTCAGGGTCGTTCGCTGACGCCGACTCTATCATAGGAGCAATTGACCATGGGTCGCTCGAGCACGGGCGGGTTGCAAACCTTCTCGCGAATGGACCACACTGGGCGCCGCAATACCAAGGGGGAGCGGCTTTGAATTGGATCCTCGCCTCACTGCTCGCGATCGGATCGCTGGCGTCGTGGGCCGCCGTGGCCGACACGCAATCTCCGATCAGTCCGACGAGAATGTCGGCGACGGTCAAGACGCTGGCATCGGACGCCTTCGAAGGGCGGGCGCCGGGAACGCCGGGCGAGCAGAAAACCGTGCCCTATCTGATCCGACGATTCCGGACTCTCGGACTTCAGCCGGCTGGAGAACATGGTGGCTGGACCCAGCAAGTGCCATTGATCCACAACACAGCCGGCGTGGCCACACGACTCGAGGTCAGCGTGGGCGGGGCGATCGTACCTTTGGTCGTCGGACGCGATATCAACCCGGAAACGGTGCGACCGGTTCCGCAGATTACGATCCGCGACGCGCCGATGGTCTTCGTGGGCTACGGGGCTGCCGCTCCCGAGCGGGATTGGGATGATTTCAAAGGTTTCGACCTCAACGGCAAAGTAGCAGTCTTTCTCGTCAACGACCCCGATTTTGAGGCGACCGACGGCGAGCCCGTCGCAGGTAAATTTGGGGGCCGTGCAATGACCTACTACGGTCGCTGGACCTACAAATTCGAAGAGGCGGCGCGGCGCGGCGCTATCGCCGCGATGGTCATACACGAAACCGCCGGCGCAGGCTACGGTTGGAATGTCGTATCCACCACGGTCGGCGGCACCTATGACATCGTGCGACCCGCCGACCAAACCCAGCCCGTGCTGATGCAAGCTTGGATTGCCCGCGAGACCGCAGTTAATTTGTTCTCGAAAGCCGGCCTCGACTTCGAGGCGCTCAAGCGCAAGGCGCGTGACCCGGACTTCCAACCCGTCGTACTCGGTGACGCGCGTTTCAGCATCGAGATGCCGGTCACGACTCAGCGCGTACAGAGCCGCAATGTTCTCGCCAAGCTGCCTGGAACGAAGCACCCGGATGAGGTCGTGATGTTCGGTGCGCATTGGGACGCTTTTGGTATCGGCGCGCCGGATGCATCAGGCCAAACGATCAGGCGAGGCGCAAATGATGACGGGCTCGGCATCGCCGGCGTGCTTGAATTGGCGCGTGCTTTCGCGAGGCGGCCGCGAACGGAACGTACACTCGTTTTTGCTGCTTGGACTGCCGAGGAGCGTAACCTGCTCGGATCCGAGACCTTCGCGGTGCATCCGCTGTTTGCACTCGATAAAACGGTCGCTGACCTGACGATCGATATTTTGCAAACAGCGGGACCGGCAAGGGATGTCGTATTAGTCGGCGCGGGACAGGACGACTTGGAAGATGATCTCGCATCGGCTGCGCAGTCCCAAGGCCGCACCGTGACGCCGGACGCCAAACCCGAGCGCGGATTGTTTTTTCGCGCCGATCATTTCTCGCTTGCCAAGCGCGGCGTGCCGACCTTATTGCTGATGGCTCTCGGTGGGGGCGAAGACCTGGTCGCGGGCGGCAGGACCGCGGGTGACGCCTGGGTCGCCGACTATACGGCGCACTGTTACCACGAACCTTGTGATGCCTGGAGTCCGCACTGGGACCTTCGTGGTGCTGCGCAAGATGTGGATTTGTTGTATCGGATCGGCCGCGAACTGGGCAATTCGCGGCGCTGGCCCGCGTGGCGACCCACGTCAGAGTTTAAGTCGATCCGCGACAGCAGCGCGGCGGCGCGGCCTTAAGTTGCATCCGCCGGCTGAGCCGTGAGAGCGCCATTGGGGCGCTCTACGGAAGTGCGTGCAGCGTCGGGTCGAATGAGAGTCGTCCGCTAAACTCCGCGCGGTCGCCCTCGGCCCAACGCTGGGGATGAATCCTGCCTTCGCCGACAAATCATCGATGGCCCTCAGCAGCCACAGCGCGTCCTCATCGGACTGGCCGCTGCCGAGTTCGCCCAGCGGTTGCATGACGATGCGGATCGTCTCGGACTCGTAGCCGCGTCTCGTAAAATCTTGCTGCACGGTTCGGAGCACTGCGAGTGCATCGGAGATCTGGAGATCCAGGGTGGCGGGATCAAGGTGCACGAACGCCGTGATCGCCCTGACATTCGGCTTTGTATCGGCTTGTGCCTGACTGGTCGCCATGAAGAAGGCGAACAGCAGCACGCCAGCCGATCCGAATCGATGCTGTGGCATACCGTCCCCGTTATCGTGGCGACGGTTCCGATGCACCGCGACTTCCCATCGAGCAAAATCAATCGACGCAGCCGCTCTCGCGGGCTAGGGGTCCCGCAGCGGCATTCGGATTGCGCAACTTCACGAGTCCGCAGATCGCCGCATGCTGCAGCAACATGATGGTCTTGCCGTCCTGGATTGCGCCATTCGCAATCATCGACAATGCTTCCTCGAGGTCCAACTCGATCACTTCGATGTCTTCACCTTCGGAAACCTCTCCACCGCCGGCAGAATGTCGATCACCGGCGGCGTACTCCGCGACAAAAAAATGCAACTTTTCCGTGACCGATCCCGGACTCATGTAGGCCTCCATGACTTTGCGCGGTGACCGCACGATGAACCCCGTCTCTTCCTCTGCCTCACGCTGAATGCAGGCCTGCGGATCATCGCCGTCAAGCAGTCCGGCACACGCCTCGATCAATAATCCGTCCGCGCATCCGTTGATGTACGCCGGAAAGCGAAACTGCCGTGTCAATATGACCGTGCCACGCTCGACGTTGAACAGCAACAGCACGGCGCCGTTGCCGCGGTCGTACGTCTCCCGGCTTTGCTGTTGCCAGCTTCCGTCCCGTCGTCGATACGCGAAGATCGTCTTCTTCAAGATGTACCAATCATCGGAGAGAAGGTGCTCCTCGATGATGCGAACTCGAGCATCGCGCTCGGCGGTCGAATCGGCGCTCATGGGCCCGAGTCTGTTGTGATTGGCCACAACGGCAGTTCCAATACGTCACTGTAAATGGCCAGGCCGAGGTCTCGGGCGCGCGCGACATCCGCATCAGCCCCGCGCGACTCGCCCGGAATTCGCAGGACTGCGTCGCAGCACTCCAGCAATCGGTGCGCGACCGGATACTGGTACGTCTCGAACACGCGGTCGTCCGCCGCGAGGCCAGCGGCGGCGTGCATGATCGGAATCGCAACCCACTCACTGACGATCGGCACGTGGCCACGCTCGTAGATTGGCAATCCGTAGCTCTCGAGCCGTCGCCGATTGGCGTGAATTCTCTGCGGATCCCCATTCGTGCCCGTTCGGTACGGGCCGGCGATCAGCACCAGCAGCGCGCGCGGTGAATCGGAAAAAGACGGTTTCGGCATGGCAATCTCGTGCATTTTCGTGCAATATCATGCAATCATAGGACGCTCGCCGGCGTTTGACAAGCCGATCGCCGCGACGTCCCGGGGCGAACCATGCTGACGAGTCAACGAAAAAAATTGATACTGGCGCGCCTGGCCGCGGACGGGCAAATCGTCGCGAAAGATTTGGCGCTCGAGTTGGGTATTTCCGAGGACACGATTCGTCGCGACTTGCGGGAGCTTGCGCGCGGCAGCAAGCTGCAACGTGTCCACGGGGGCGCACTACCCGCCTCGGCAGCGGTCGGCGATCTGCAAGTTCGCGAACAGGTATCGACCGGCGACAAGCTCGAACTCGGGGCCTACGGCGCTTCGATGATTCGACCCAACCAGGTCGTGATTCTCGATGGCGGCACCACGGCTCTGCAGGTAGCGCGTCAGCTTGCCCCGGGACTTCGCGCCACGATCGTCACGCACAGCCCTACAATTGCGGTGGAAGCCGCCAAACACGCGCATGTCGAGATCATCATGCTGGGAGGCCGCTTGTTCCGGCATTCGATGGTGAACGTCGGCGCGGCCGTGATTGACGCGGCCACTCGTCTGCGTGCGGACATCTATTTCATGGGTGTGACGGGTGTGCATCCGGATGCGGGCTTGAGCACCGGCGATGCGGAAGAGGCAGCCGTCAAACGTGCGCTGCACGAGCGTGCCGCGGAAACCGTCGTGCTAGCGTCGTCCGAGAAGCTCATGGCAGCCTCACCGTTCCTCGTGACTCCGCTCTCGGAAATCAGCGTGCTCGTGGTGCCCGCGAAGACCGCGAATCGCCGCATCCGCGCGCTGCGTGCCGGCGGCGCCAACGTTCAACGAGCCCGCCAGGCCCCTGCGGCCCCCAGCCTCATTCGGCCACGAAATAATTCGGCTGCGTCGCGGCGAGTTCGGCGGCCCGACTGAAGCCCAGGTCGTAAACCGTGCGCAGAACGAGAGCCCCGGCCAGTGCGACGAGGATTCCGCCGTTGCCGAACACGATCAAATAACCTCGAGCCAATCCTTCGGGTAGCGTCGCGGCGATCAACACCAATAGAATCGGACCGAGCATCGCGACGCTCGCGAGCGTGCGCAGAAACCAATCGTTTTGCTGTTGGTTGGATATGGGCATCATGATCTCCAGTCGTAAAAGGACGTCACACCCGCGTTCGGCGACGATGTCGCGGCTGTAAGGTAAGTACCGGAGCAATGGCGCGGGGTTCACTGACGCAGATCAGGCACGCCGCGATCGGCGCAACACTCGGCGCAACACTCGGCGCGGCCCGCGCATCACTAGAGAATCTCCCGCTCTGCAGCTTGTCCCGCGAGGTTGTGAATCCAGATCTCGCATTGTTCCGCGAAGCACGGCGGAGCCGAAACCTGCCTGACAATCGGCTGAATCACGGTCAAACGATTGCCGGTACAATCGTGGCTCCTCCGAAATCGCGAGCACCTATGAGCACGATCCTTCTTTTGATGCTATCCAACGTTTTCATGACGTTTGCGTGGTATGGGCACCTAAAGTACGGCCACAACTGGCCCTTGTGGCAAGCGATCGTCGTCTCTTGGGGAATCGCTCTGCTCGAGTATTGTCTAGCGGTGCCGGCCAATCGGCTCGGTTACCTGCAATTCTCGGGATTTCAACTCAAAATAATCCAAGAAGTGATCACCATATCGGTGTTCATCGTGTTCGCGATTTTGTTCCTCAAGGAAAAGCTCGCATGGAATTATCTCGTCGCATTCACCTTTCTCGGTGTCGCAGCGTTCTTCGCCTTCGCTTTTAAAACGCCAGGACCCGTTGGCTAAGGAAAACGGTCCCCGTTAGCCCCTGCGCGGCGACCGATGCCGCATGGCAGGCTTTTTCTCACAACGACCAGCGAGCACGCGAGATCGCTAGCCGAATTTGGCTTTCATCCGTTCGGATAGGCGCGCGAGCTGGATGACCATGCGCTCGTGCGTACCGACTCCAATCTCCTCACTACCGTCGGTTGCGCGAATCGCGAACTCGATGCGCCGGCCGTCCACCTTGGTCACAATCGCCTCGCCGCTCACGCGGCGTCCCGCCGGTGTCGCCGTGAGATGGCGCACATCGACGCGCGTTCCGAGCGCGCTCTCTCCTGCATCGAGGTAAGGTTTGATTGCGTTGAGCGCCGCGTTTTCCATGATCATGATCATGACCGGTGTCGCGAGAACCGGCGGCAATGTCGCGTCCTTGAAACGGCTCGCAAGATGGTCCGGAAGAACGACCAGACTGAACGTGCCAGTGGCGCCGACCGGTATCGATTGCATGATCTTTCCTTCGAGGTGGCTGAGACTGACGAGCTTAATGTGCAGGATCGAGACGAACAAGAATTATCGGGCAATCATGCTCCATTGCTCGGCGCATGAGCACGGAATCCGGACATATTATCTATGCGCGATAGCGAACAGAAGTCTGCTTATTGCACAGCTATGTTGAGCACCAGATACGACAAACGGAGACGGCTGTGATGGGTAATCCACAACGTGCAGACGGCGCCAACGCATGCCCATTGACCGATGCACCGACCCAAAGCGATAACTCCCGAGCTCGTCACCGACTGGTGCTACTGCAAAGCATGGCTGCGAGCGTGCAGGGGCTAAATCCGGATCCCGCGAACCGGCATAGGCTTCAGTCGAGCGATCCGAGCAGTGCGGTCACCGCGCGGGCCGCGGCCAACATCGCCGCTTGGCGCGAATATTTGCCCGAGGCCTGCATCACCGCGATGATCAATGATGGATGGCATTGGTCCACCTAGGTGGACATCATTTGCGCTCGAGATTTTCCGCAGCGAACTGCCAGTTGACTAATTTATCGAGAACGCCGGTTACGTAGTCCGCGCGCCGGCTTTGATAGTCCAAATAATACGCATGTTCCCAAACATCAATGACGAGCAGAGGTACCAACCCGTCCGTGAGCACATTGCCCGCATTTCCGGTTTTTTTGACTTTGAGCCGATCACCGTCCAGCACGAGCCAGGCCCAGCCGGAGCCGAATTGCGTCGTTGCCGCGTTTGCCAATCGATGTTTGAGCTCGTCGGTATCTCCAAACGAAGTATTCACCAACGGCTGCAGAGTTCGAGCCGCATTTCCGCCGCCGCGCGGATTGAGACTTTGCCAATAAAAGGCGTGATTCCACGCTTGTGCCGCATTGTTGAATATCTTTTCATGCTCGCTGTTGTTCGCGGTCGCAAGGATGGTTTGTTCGAGGGACATGCCGGCGAATTCGGTGCCGACAATCAGTTTATTCAACTCGTCGACATAACCCTTGTGGTGCCGGCCGTAATGAATCCGCAGCGTATTTTCGGAGATGACCGGCATCAGCGCGGCGAAACCGTACGGTAGCGGCGGCAGCACATGAGTAGCCGCGGCAGTCTGATCGACGGTTGGCAGCGCTCGAGATGATGCGCCTGTTGGTTGTGGTTGATTTTGCATAGCTCACCTTGGAGTAATCGATAGTGAATGTGTTCATGCCTTGGCTCGGTGAAGATAGTAGGCGGGCCTTGAATCCCGTCTCGGTGCGCTACCGCACGCATGCGATTCGAAAGCCAGCCGCGCTTGACGAACCAATCCGACACCGGTATCTCGGTTGGCGACCCAATGAATGACGCAGAGCTAATGCGCTTGCGGCGCCTGCGCGAATTGGCCTTGAGATCGCGTGCGATTGCACGCGCAATGGCCGCAAACCGACATACCTCGGATGACCCGCTATTACTGGGCGGCGCGATGTCGAGTTGGAGAATTGTCCGCGCGGTGTCCGGGAAACTGAAAAGCCAGCCCGATGTGCGATTTCACGCAGATATCGGCATTGTCGACCGGTCGTACCATCAGGTTTGCACCGCATTGCAACTGCTCAAGCGCGGCACGCGATCTCGAGTGCTGCGCGAATACCTCGCTATAATGCGGCAATTGTCGCGCCAGTTGGACGATGCCAGATCGCTGACCTTGTCGGCCGATTTGAGCGACACGTTCGGGCGCACGCAATCGGAAATCAATGTGCTCACAACCGAACTCGCTCGCCAAGTCGACATGCCCGGGCACGCCCTTTGCCGGCGAGGGCGCGAGTGCCGGGGCGCGACTTCCGGCGTCAGAACTCTGGTCCCGCCCGTCGAAGCCGAGTGGCCGTATCTGTCGCTCGGCCCCCGGCTGCAATCATGGCGCTGTACATTGCCGGAATGCCTATTGACGCGTCGGGGATGATTCGAGCGCCGCCGCTACGCGTGCCGTTCGCGTGGCAAACCACCGGCAGCAGTGGACCCGACCTTGGCGTCGTGCGGCCGGATCACGCGGATTTCTGCCACTGCGACTGCCACAAGAGAGCCGTGAGGTCCTCCGCTATCAGCGGTCGGCTGAAATAGTACCCTTGAGCCTCCGGACAGCATTGTTCGGCAAGAATATTGAGCTGCTGCTCGGTTTCAACGCCTTCGGCGACAACCCGCATCCGCAGACTGTCGGCCATTCCAATCACGGCTCCGACGATGCTCGCGTCGCTCGAGTCCGCGCTGAGATTGCGAATGAAAGACTGATCGATCTTCAAGACGTCGATCGGAAAGCGTTGCAGATGGCTCAAACTCGAAAATCCGGTCCCGAAGTCATCGAGCGCGAGGTGCACGCCGATGTCCTTCAGCGACTGCAGGACACGGACCGTCGATTCCAGGTCTTGTAGCATCACCGTCTCTGTGAGCTCGAGCACGAGCTTGCTCGGCTCGAGACCGCTCTGTGCGAGGGCATCGGCGACGCCGGCAACAAAATTAGGGTCACGCAACTCCACCGCCGAACAGTTCACGGCCATCGGTATCGGCGGGATACAGGCATCCTGCCACAGTCTTGCCTGACGACAGGCCGTCGCGAGCACCCAGCGGCCGATCGGTACGATACAACCGGACTCCTCGGCGACGGACATGAAGCTCTCGGGAAGCAGCAGACCCCGCGTCGGGTGCCACCATCTGAGCAGGGCTTCGATGCCGGTCACGCCGCGCGTTGTAAGACTGATCGTCGGCTGAAAAAACAGCGCGAATTCGCCGTGCTCGAGCGCATGGCGTAAATCGTGCTCCAGCGTCACATGGGCTACCGCGCGTCGGTTCATCTCCGATTGGAAGTACTTATAGTTATTCCGGCCGCTATCCTTGGCGTGGTACATCGCCAAGTCCGCATTTTTCATCAGGCTGTTCGCGTCGACCCCATCTTCCGGACAGGTGGCGATCCCGATGCTCGCGGTCACCTTCAATTGATGTCCATCGATCAGATGCGGTGCGCTCAGACACTGCAGGATCTTCTCGGCGCAGACGGCCGCATCTTGTGGCTGCGCGATTTGCGTCAATAAAACGATGAATTCATCGCCGCCGATGCGCCCGGCCACATCGGACGTGCGCACGCAGCTGAGCACGCGCCCCGCGACCGACTGCAGCAATCGATCGCCCATCTCGTGACCCAGGGAGTCGTTGACGTATTTGAAGCGATCGAGATCGATGAACAACACCGCTAGCTGATGCTGGCTTCGGTTTGCGAGCGCCGCGGCCTGCGTCAGCTGTTCGTTGATCAGCGCCCGATTGGGCAAATTCGTGAGACTGTCATGTTGCGCCTGATACGACATCCGCACCGATTGCGCGCGCGATTCGGTGACGTCGTCAAAGACCATCACAGCCCCGGTCACGCGTCCTCGCCTGTCGTGGATCGGCGCAACCGAATCTTCGATCGCGAACTCTTGCCCATCGCGCCGTATCAGAACGCAATCCGCCGACAGCGCCACGGTCCGGTTTGAGCCGATCGCCTCGATCATCGGATTCGCAACTCCGTTCCGCGTGACACCGTCGACGATCCGAAATACGTCTTCGATCCGACGGCCGACCGCTTCCATCAACGACCACCCGGTGAGCGACTCAGCAACGGGATTCAGGTAGGTCACGTGGCCGTCCAGACCGGTGCTGATCACGGCATCACCGATGGAATTGAGCGTCACTTGCGCCCGTTCGTTCTGTTCGAAGGAGGCTTCGACATTGCTCGCGCGCTCGATCATGCTCTGGATGGCTTTGGGCAATGAATAGCCATCGATGTGATCCATGAGTAGGTAGTCCTGCGCGCCTTTGTTGACGGCGGCTTTGGCGATCTCCTCCTGCTGCGCGGCGCACAACACCAGTATTGGAATTTGGCGCGCCGCAAACAGCAGTGCCGCAAGCGACACCATGGCATCGGAGACGCACGTGGAGAGGTCCCAGATAATCGCCACAATGTACTGTTGCGTCGCGGAACCGGACCATTCGTCGTGCGCCAAACGCTCGAGCGCGCCTTTGCACGACTTCACGCAATCGACTTTGAAAGCACCCGCTTGCACCTCATCGAGGATGCCGCCGATGAGGCCGGCGCTCCGTTCATCGTCCTGTATCAACAGAACGACGCGCGCCAGGGGCTCGGACTTTGCGTGGCTGTGACTCATGGGTGCCAGTAAACCGCAGAATTGTCCTATCGGGCTGTACGCGACCCCACATAGACACACAAAAAGCGCGCCCTGCTCGTGCCAAATCGCCGGATAAGGACCCTCCCGGCCGCGATGCGTCGCAGCACGTGCGCTGATCGCGCTATTCGATTTCGGCAGGCTCCGGCATCGCGGCTCGGGCCGGTGGCGCCTCGGTCAATTTTAGGCGCGCAAGCCTGCGCACAGTCGGGTCGTTGATCAAATGCAACACCCGGGTATATAGATGTTTTCGGCCCTCCGCACGGCCGACATGAATCAGAGCGGTGTCCTTGAGGTCCTTGGTGAATATTTCCATGACGCGCGCGAGCGTGTCGATGTCGAGCGCATCAAGCACCTCGTCGGCGATCACCCATCGCGGCGCCTGCAACACGACGCGCGCAAATGCGAGACGTTGTTGCTCCTCCTCGCTCAACTCGCGCTCCCAGCGGCGCGACAAGTCGAGCATCGGCGTCAAACGCTTGAGGCGCAGCCGCGCCAGCGCGTTGACGAATGCACGTTCGCTGAAGCTCTCCACAGCCAACGGGTAAGCGAGAACGCCGCGCAGGGTGCCCGGCGGCAAATACGGGACCCGCGGCAAGTAGAGAATCGCCTCGCCGGTCGGGCGCAGGATCGTCCCCGAACCCCAGGGCCACAATTCGGCCAGTACGCGGAACAACAGGGTCTTGCCGGTGCCGGGTTCGCCGACGATCAGCACGCGCTCGCCGGCGCGGATCTCGACACTCGGCTCTTCGAGCATCGTGCAGCCGGCAGGCGAGGCGATTTCCAGGTGATCGATGCTGATCTTGCCGGCATCGCCTGCGGCGAAGCCGATTCGGCCCGCAACCTGGTGCAGCGTATCCGTGACGAGCAACGCACGCCGGAAGTTCGCGACCCGCAGCAGTGTCGCGCGCCAATCGGCAATCACGCTGAAATTGTCGACGAACCAGCGCAGCGAGGATTGGACTTGATTGAATGCACCCGCCGCCATCATGAGGCCCCCGAAGGAGACTCTGCCCGAGAAAAATATCGGTGCGGCGACGACGATCGGCGCAACGATCGTAAACCATCCGTAGCCCGCCGTAACCCAGGTCAGATTGGTCAGTCCGGTGACCAGTCGGCGCGTCGCGGCCAGCACTGCCGCGAGATCAAGTTCCAGCCGGCGCGCCTCATCTTTTTCGCCGCCCGCGAGCGAGATCGCGTCAATGTGTTCGTTGACGCGCACCATGGAGTATCGCAGGTCGGCCTCGCGGGCATAGCGCTCGGCATTGCGGCGCACGAGGCTGCCGCCGACCCAGTAGCTCAATATCGACGCTGATATCGCATAAATGAAAGCGGCCCACACCATGTAACCCGGCACCGCGTAGTCATCGCCACCGATTCGAAACGCGAACCCGCTCGACAGCGCCCAGAGCACCTTGACGAAAATCACGACGAGAATCGACGCCTGCAACAGACCGACGCCGAGATCGGCCGACAATTCGGTCAAATGGCGCGTGTCTTCGTGTAGGCGCTGATCCGGATTGACGCCGATCGGCCCGGCATTGGCGAGCCGAAATGCGCGGCGCGGCAGCATCCATTCGTGGATCAGATCGTGCACCAAGCCCGCGCGCAGCTTGAGCTTCAGCATTTCGACGAGCCAGCGTTGCCCCACATTGAGAATCAGCAGCGTGCCCGCGATCAGGCCGAATGCGCCGAGCTGAACGATGAATTCGCCGAGGTCCCGGCGCGCCAACGCGTCATAAAAGGGCTTGTTCCAATCATTGAGCCGTATTTGCCCGTAGGCGGTCGTAATTACGACTAGGCCAATCACCACCGAAAGCGCCAGCAGCGTGGAACGCATCGGCGAGTTCCACAGCGCACGGAGCATCATGCCCATTTGCGCGGTCAGGCTCGTGTGCGGCATTTCCTCGAATTCGGACAAGTCGCTCACGGTCGATTGCGGTTGATCGGTCGTCATGAAAGGCGTTCTCGCGAAGTGTCGCCCTCGTACCAGCTATCTGCCGACAGCGTATAGAAAACACCCCCTGGATTCTTATGTTGAATCCAGAAACGAGTGGTAGGTCCCATGGGCGGGAGCGAGAAGTGGATGCCTGACCGAAATTTGGCGCGCTGGACCCGTCAGCGCCAGAAATACAATGGAGCGTTTCCCCCAGTCGGCCGGAGGTGCGGTGCGGCACCTATCACCGTTTTAAGGGACCAGGGGCTGGTGCGGCGAGCGGGTTCTCATCGCCGGCAATCGGCCCCGCTGCGCGCCAGCCGCCTACAATCTGCGGCTTACTTATCCCAATTCTTGCGGTCCAAAATCATGACCAGCACTGCAAATCCCCACAGAGTAATCAATTCGATCCAGGCCAACGAACCCATAAAGCGCCTCCTGTTATTTTGATTCTGCAGCGAAAATAGTAACAAGACTGATTATCAGTTGCCAATAGCGGGCGCACGAGCCCGTCAGCGGCTGCATCCGCGGTCCGGGACGTCAACGCCGAACGCCATAGCCCCTTCTTTACTATTTGGCTTTCTTCGAGGGTTTCGACTTGCGTGTACTGTCGAGGGCGGCCGCTTGTCGAATCAGGGCCTTGAAGGCGGATTCGTCAACTTGTTCTATTTTATGGATGTTGATCGCAATTCCAGGGCCGAGATCAAATCCGACGAAATGAGCACGGCCATCCCGCCGTTGGATAAAATGGGCGTTCCGAGTGAGGGGACGAAGGCAAATAAACGATCCGCCGCTGCGGCGGTCTCAAGATAACAATCGGGAGTTAACCATCATGGCAGTTTCAATTCATCCGTCCGTCGACAATGGCGTCAAGCAGGGTTCAGCGACCTTCGCGGGCGGCACCTTGGTATGCAAATGCACGGATCGACCCGTCAAGGTCGCGGTGAATGCGCAATCGGCACACAATCACGCTTGCGGCTGCACGAAGTGCTGGAAACCCGCCGGCGCCCTGTTTTCCGTGGTCGCGGTCGTGCCGCGCGATAAAGTCTCGGTCACGCAGAATGGCGAAAAGCTCGCGGTCGTGGATCCGACCGCGACGATTCAACGCCATGCCTGCAAGGCCTGCGGTGTGCACCTGTATGGGCGCATTGAAAACAATAAACACGCGTTCTATGGACTCGATTTCATTCATACGGAATTGTCGCCGGAATCCGGGTGGTCGGCGCCGGGGTTCGCAGCATTCGTGTCATCAATCATCGAATCCGGAGCCGATCCGGCAAAAATGGGCGCAGTGCGCGGTCGACTCAAAGATCTCGGGCTCGAACCTTATGATTGCCTCAATCCGCCGCTGATGGACGCCCTCGCGACGCATGCGGCCAAACAGTCCGGCAAACTATACGGGGCGCAGAAAGCGTGAGAGTGCCTCCGCTTAGCTGAACGCCCCTTGGGCGCCGTGGACAAACCGCGACCTTGGCCGATGGGTTTATCGGCCAAAGTCAATTGCGCCAATGGGTGCGGCGCCAACAATCTCCTGCGGAAGGTCCAACAGCCGAATGACCCCGTCGCAGCACCCGCCCTATTCAAGGCGCACCGCGTTAACTAGTAGCCGGACGTTGCCCGGCCACGAACAACTCAGCAGATTTGCAAATGCGTCACCTCGCTTGAATCAAAACGTGATCCGTACGCCACCGAACATCTCGAGCGGCGCAGCCGGGCTCAAGAATCGATTGTCGACCCCCGGACCGTTTGTTACGCCGTCAGGCGGGATTCCCGGCGCGCCAATCCCCGTCGGATCACCCAAAATGCCCCAGGTCGCATATTTGCGATTGAGGAGATTGTTGACTGAAGCGAAGAACTCGCAGTGAGGGACGGGTCTATATGATGTATGCAAATTGACGACGGCGTAGCTTGGAATCGGAGCCAGTTGATTGGACTCGTCCCCGACGTAATAGACGTCGCTTACGAAATTCACCGTAGCGCCCGCAGTCCAATCCGCAATGATTTTATGGTCCGTGCCGAGCTTCAAGCGATGCTCCGGGACACCCGGCAAATGATCGCCGGGTTCGACTTGAATGTCGCCGAACGCATCGTGATACGGATTCGAGGGCGACGGGACCGTTAAAGGTGACCGAAAGCTCGCTTGGATGAAACTATAAGTTGCAAACGCCGACCAATTCTCCGCGTGATATGTGATGCCGGCCTCAATGCCTTGGCGGCGCGTATCGCCGATGTTCTGAAAGAATCCCTGACTGATCGAAGTCGCGACGCCGAATATATCGTCCTTGAGAAGCGTGCGGAATACGCCCAGGTTCCAGACTGCCTCCCCATCGCTGTCGGCCGCGGCGGGAATCTTGCCGCGCAACCCGAGCTCCGCGGTGTGCGCCACGACCTGGCGCAACGTAGGCGGATCGCCCGCGAGATTGCTGGGCAAGCGGCACGGGGTAAGCGGATTCGAGCATTCAATTTCACTCGCTGTCGGCGTGCGTGTGTTTTGCGACAAGCCGCCGTAAAGTGTGATCGTCGGCCGCACTTTGTAAGTGGCGCCGATCGCCGGGTTGAAATGAACGAAGCGACTGCTTCCGTTGAGATTTGCGCCCAATTGATCCGCGAGATCGACATGCGCAATGTTGTAACGGCCGCTTGCTGTCACCGCGAGCTCGGACGTCGCGTTGAAGGTATCGGTCAGGTAGACGCCAATATCCTTGTTGATGGAGTCGACGCTCACCGGCGTTGGATCCCCGTTTGCGATCGCAGCGGGTGAATTTTCCGCTGTATCAACGAAGAGGCCGGACGGCAGCACGAGCAACTGCGAGTTGATCACGCCGATCTGCGACTCCGTAGAGTAACTGGTCGTGGCGTAGTCGATGGTCGCACCCAAACTGAAATGATTATCGTTGCCGCCAATCGAGTGATCGTTGCTGGCTTGCAAGGCCGCGCCGCGGCCCCACGTGTGGATAAATTCATAGTCATTTTCACCGATGTACACGGCTCCGCCGTTGGAGATATCCGGCAGAGTTTGCCCCGCGGTATTCACGAGAGGCGTAACCCCATCGGGTTGGCACAGGATACCGGTCGTATTGGTGCAGGCCAGGTAATCGGTGCTGTTGCCGTTCGAGACGGTCTGCGCATATTCGCGATAATAGAGCACGCTCTGCAACGACCAAGAATCACTCATCTGTAAGGTGCCATTCAGAGTAATGAAATCGAGGGTATTGATATTGCTCTGCGGGCCTGAGAAAACCAGAGAGCGATTCACCGCAAGCTCTTCAACCGGCGAAGGACCCTGGCCATTCAGGATGTTGTCCGCGCGCGCGAAACTCAGGTCGAAGGTCGCCGTGTCGGTGTGCGCGCTGAAGACGGCGTAGAGATTGCGCAGTCGATCCTGGGAAAACCAGCGCCAGCCATCCCAGTCCAATCCTCGCCCGGCAGCATAAAAGCCAAATACACCGGAGTTCACCCCGAATTGCGCGCTCACCGCGCGTTGGCCGTAAGAGCCGCCTGTTAATTCCACGGCGGCGCCCTGGTAGGTGAACCCGTTCTTCATGGTGACCGAAATGGCGCCGCCGAGCGCGTTAAGGCCGTATACGGGACTCGCACTCACGAGTTCCACTTGGTTGATCGCAATATCGGGGAACAGATCCCAATTGACACTGTCTCCAAAGGCCTCATTGATGCGCACGCCATTTTGGTAAACAGCAAGGCCCTGCGGCGTGCCGAGCACCGGGGAGGCCTCAAATCCCCGATATAGAATGTTGGGTTGAAATGGATCATCAAGTCCGTCATTGATAGTGACACTGCCGAGATTGGAGTTTAGGGCACTGGTTAGGCTCGCCGATCCTTCTCGGGTCAGATCCGCGGCGGATAGAACTTGTACGTTTCCCGGAATCTTGTCGATGTCAATGGTGGCGCCCGGAATCGCTGTCGCCGTGACCGCAATGGGCGTCAATCTTTCCGGGCTGCTCGCGTCGCTGAGATTTGTGCCTTGAGCCGAGGAGTCTGTCGTGCTGTTTGCGCGCGATGCCGTTGTGACTGACGCTCCGAGTGCGCACCACGCCAAAATCGCGGCAGACACCACTCGGTACACTGGCACAGCTCCTGCATTACTCTATGTCGGGCGAAGTATCTACGAACGCTCCAGGTTCAACCATAGAACCATCCCCGACTGGTGCCCGATACGAGGAGCAGCAATCCCGTCACTGCTGGCGCTCGAAATCCCTCGATTGCTCAGACAAGCTCACTCCATTCGAATCTGATTTTCCTGCCGGGACAGGGGCAATCGCGGGAGCAACCGACTAATGTTGTGGGACTGCGCGCAAATCTAGCGAGATTAGAGAAAAGACCATCGACAAACCACCGATTCTCAGGCATCGGTGGCCAGTCGATGATCAATGTCGCGGACTATGCGCTGGGCCTCTGCATGAATTTTTCGGCCCGGCGGCGCAACTCATCCGGTGAGACATCCTCGACGTGCGTTGCCAGAGTCCATGTATGTCCGAATGGATCTTGCAAAGTCCCCGATCGATCGCCGTAAAACTGGTCCTTGAGCGGCTGCAGTTCCTTCGCTCCGCTGGCGACCGCACGTTTGAAGACCTCGTCCACGCGCTCGACGTATACCATCAGGCTCACGGCGGCTCCGCCCAGCGATTGTGGGCTGCGGTGGCCCATTGCAGGATGTTCGTCGGCAAGCATGATCACCGAATCGCCAATTCGAATTTCAGCGTGACCGATTTTGCCTTCGGGGCTTTCCATGCGCAGCAGCTCCGCGGCGCCGAATGCACGCTTGTAGAAATTGATTGCGTCGGCGGCTCCCTTGACAATGAGATAAGGAGTCACCGAGTGATAACCGTCTGGAATTGACTTGGTCGCCATGACTTTCCCTCCACGCCGGCCTGCTGATTGGGTAAACGCAGCGCCATTCTAGATCTTGCGGGTCACAATTCAAACCAAGCTGCCTGTGCCGCCGATGAGCAGCTGCAGCAATCGGGCCTGCTTCAGGCACCGCCTCGATAGCGCAATGTATCCACGACAACTGCCAATGCCGGCGAGGCGCGGCGACTCGCGTAATAGAGGTGATCCCCAGGATAGCTGATCGCCCAATCCTCCATAGCCGTGGTCAGCTTGCCTACGAACGGACGGCAGATCCCGAGCTTGCGTACCGATTCGATCGATTCGCAACGCGCTAACCGGTTTGTGGACTGGGTCCTTGCCTCGAACCGGAGGATTGCCAGACGCTTAGCGTCCATGAAGCGCAAGTCCTTGTGGTTCGGCATTCTGGCGCTGAGCGCCACGCACGCGGTCATCGCGGGCACGCAGTGCTCGATCAGCGATTGGCCCCTCGGGATGCCCGAGGGCACCGCGGACTTCGTGCGTTTCATCCGCCCATCGGCGATGCCGGTGGTCACGCGCGTCCAGAGAGTGACCCGGACGGCAGGCTCGCACGCCGCGACAGTATCCGGGGCCGGCACCGCCGCCGCGCCGCGTGACTGGAAAGCACGCCGCTCGCCGACGCCCTCGCCGAATCAGAAACTCGCCTATGCGGTGATGGACAACGACAGTAAGCATCTCGAGCAACTGCTCAAGTCGACGCGCCTCTACCTTGACGCATCGACCGGCTCCGACCGACTCGACGGCCTGCTCAACCTCGCCGCTGGGCTGGGCGAGCCCGACGTGGCGCGCATTCTGATCACCCACGGCGCTCAGGTTCGCAGTCAGCCGGGCGACCCGGTCGCATTGCATCCGGTCGCCGACGCGATGCTGGGCCTCGGCAGTTACCTGGGTACGCGCGATCGGCCTGAACCTTTCTTCAATGCGCCGCCGCGCTCGGTTGCGGGCTTCGTTGCGGTCATCCGCCTGTTGCTTGAGGCCGGCGCCGATCCGGACGCGCGCATCGGGCCGGGCGGGGACCTGACGACCCTCGGGAATCTCATGCTCACACCGCGCTTCGACAGTGATGTCGATCTCGCCGCTATGCTGATCGCGCATGGGGCGTCTGCGGATGGCACCACTCCCGATCGCTCAGCGCTTGGCTTCGCGATCGAGAGAGGCTATGACGACTACACCGCCGTGCTGCTCGCCGACCACGCTCCATCCAAGGCCACCTTGAACTACGGTCTCGTGACGGCAATGGCCAGAGACAATCTCGCCGTGGGCAAAACCTTGATCGAGGTCGGCGCGGACGCAAATTTCAGGATTGGGAACCTCCCGGTCCTATGTCGCGCGATCGAAGTCCCGGAGCGCCATGCGCTGGCGCTCGCGCTACTCGCTCACGGCGCGGACAGCAATGCGGAATGCGGCAACAAGAGTGCTCCCGGCAGCACACCATTGACCCTGGTCGATCCGGAAGATCACGAACTGATCGACCTGTTATTGGCCCGGGGAGGAACGCTCGGTGTACCCGCGCCGGACGCGGCGGACCTGCGCTCACACGGTGTTGATCCGGGTACGATCAACTGGGCGCTTCTGCACCGCCGCGACTACATTGCGTCTGCGCTGCTCGCACGCAATCCGGCGTCCGCGCACGAATGCGGCGCCGTCATGTACGCCGCGCGCTTCGGTGACGCCGAGACGCTGGCACAACTCCTCAGGCTCGGCGAAGACCCGAACAGCGTTTCGGAAGCCGGGGTCTCCGCGTTGATGGTTGCCGCCTTTCATGACGAGGCGAAGGCCGTCGAGGTACTGCTCGCGCAACCGCGAGTGGACCTCAACCGCGCGACGCCGGGTCATTTCAATCCAGGGTTCTTCACGGTCCAACTGGAGGGGCGCCAGCCTCCGCTGACTTTTGGGTCGCGCACCGCGCTGATGTTTGCCGCGCTGGGCGGCTCCGCCAGCGCCGCCTCGCTGCTCATCGCTCAAGGGGCCCGTCTCCACCAGAAAGATGCGGAAGGGTTGGAGGCTGCCGACTACGCAGCGAACGCTGCCGTCGGCCGGGTCTTCGCCGGCGCAAAGAACTAGTTGGCCACCACGCGGGTACGTCGAGGAATTCCTGGTCACTTCATTTGTGAGCCTCCATATACGCCCGCAGCAAAGCATTCATTCGTGATTGATATCCGGCCCCTTGGGCCTTGAACCAATCAATCACGTCGGCATCGATGCGAAGCGAGAGAAGCGTCTTCTTAGCAACGGGCTTCAGGCCCTTCCGCGCCACCGCACGCGCAAACATTGCGGGCGTCCATTCTGGTGCGTCTCCGTCCTTCACCATCGGAGCATCCGTCAAATGCCGCACACGGCTCAGGTCAGTTCGTGATTTGCGAGAAGTAGTAACGCGCTTCATGTTTTGTAGCCTTGCGAATGGAATTGATACGGATCTCGTCACCTCGCTCTGTATGCGCCACAGATACGATTTGGTCCGCCAGAAGTCCCAGCCTCAAAAAAAGTCGTCACCAGCAGACAAGATACGTAAGAGACGGCCCCCTTCGCGCTGACCTAATCGTGGACACGCCATCCGGTTGTTGCTATCGCATTGACGTCTATCGACAGGACGATTCGGGGCGCTATGCTCGTATCCTTGCGTACCGAAGCCATACCGTCTACGGGGACGGCAATCCGCTGTTAGTTTCTGACTCTGAGATGCCGGAAAGCCTTCTCCCCCACCTGTAACTCCGCGAGTTTGAAGGGAACTCCGCACCCGCCAATGCCGCAGTAGCCGTTCGGATTCTTCGCCAGATGCTGCTGGTGATAGTCGGCGCTGAAGCCGGAATTCGCACGCAAGGCAGTCGGTTATGCCGGCGTTGCCGCTTGACCGGTCGACTTTCGGGAGACGTTGCAGCCTGCCACTCGGTAGACCACCAACGCCTTTCCGCTGCTTTCAGCCATCAGTCGTGCTTGAATCTTCCTCGATTGACTCGACACATTTGGGCATCAGCCTCGCCAACAGAGTCGCCCATACAGCCACGTGTTCCGCGCTTGCATAACGGAACCAGATGTCGTCGCTTCGGTCACACCGCCGGGATGGCTTCTCGAACTTTGCGAGATACCACTTTGTGACCTCCGGCGAAACAGTCAACATCGGGTGATTACTGGGAGGACGACGAAGACTCGCGATAGCCGAGCCTTGAATACGCCACACCCCTTTACGCTGACTTTCGCTAAGCAACTTAGCAATTCGCATTCGTCGTTTTGAAGGTGATCCAGCTTCCGAGCCGCTAGATCGCTGAAACTCCACCGTGAATTGGGACCCCGCATAATCGTCCCAACCGTCGCGCGACACCTGGCACCAGAGGACGGTGTATAAGCCGTTGTGGATCCGGGACCAGCTCAGGAACGATTTCCCTCGCTTGAAACCGAGGGGTTTCAGTACCGGCGATAGCTCTTGTTTGAGTACGCCTTAGACCTCGGTTGATTTCATTTCCCCTTTGCCCTTTGCCCTATTCGCAATCCTGCCTTCGATCGAGGCCATACTGCCTCAACTCAGTCGATGCTTTCCAACTGGCCGCAATTTGTGGGATCCGTCCGCGCGCAACGACATCGACACTACAGAGCCCGGTTGCAGCGCGTCACTAATCCTCTAGATTGGCGGTGAACCCAATTCCACGGCGCTTTGTCTTATTGGGTGCCATCAGCTCGCGAATCGCGGACAGAATTCCGACGATCGCCTGGTCATGGGATGCAAATTTGCGCTCAAGACGCTCGAATCTTCGAGCGACGGCCCTATTGGTCGCGAGCAAGTTCCGAATTCGCACGAACGATCGCATGATCTCGATATTTGCGGCGATGGCGCGGTCGCTGTTGAGCACCGATGACAGCATCGCCACACCCTGCTCCGTAAACGCGTACGGGGCATATCGTCGACCGCCGCGACCGGACTTTGAGGTCACGGATTCAGGCTGTGTCGTAATTCCCCGAAATTTTCTATAATTACGCACCGCTGCAGCTTCACTTATCGAAGGATCAGGGATGTCATACATCGTCGGTGCGCGCGATCAAAATCAGCTATTT
>JBEKSM010000013.1:0-125833 GCA_049517075.1 Steroidobacteraceae bacterium
CGTCACGGCCATCCAGGAATTCAACCGCCGTAAGCGCATGGCCGAACTCACCAAGCACGCGGGAACCTGCAAGGATCTGGTGAGCGTCGAGGAACTCTTGCAGCAACGTCGCAAAGGCTGAGTTGCCGTGATCCTGGTCGACTCCTCCTCCTGGATTCACATGCTTCGACCGAATGGTGACGCGGCTGTCAGAGACCGGGTTACGCGTGCACTCGATGCAGGTGATGCCTGTTGGTGCCCTATCATCCGATTGGAGTTATGGAGTGGCGCAGGCGGCGATCGTGACAAGAAGGTGCTTAGGGATTTTGAACGGCTCCTGCCGGAACTCGCCATCGACAATGCAGTTTGGAATGCCGCCTTCGATCTCGCACGACGCGCGCGTTCGGCCGGTATCTCGGTCCCCGCCACTGATATCTTGATCGCCGCGTGCGCGCGACACCACCAAGTCGAGCTTGAACACGCCGACTCAGATTTTTCGCGCCTTGAAAAGCTTTAGCACAGCGGCGTTCCTGTCAAGGATGTCGACCCATCCGGGTCGTCGGGCCGCCACGGATTGGGAAATGCCTCTCAAAGCGCGCCGCCGCCGCATCCGACCCGGTGCCGCCATTCCCCAGTGACTGCTATCGGGCATACAGAATTGCAAGCCATCGATATACCGGAAGCGTTTGGTGAGCCAACGCGTCCCCCGAGTTTGCAAGAAGCTCAGGGTCTCATACGACCCTGTGTGGTTTGATCGAGATGGATGCCGCAGTGCGGGCAGCTAGGGAATCCCGGGTCAAACAGCACTTGCCGGGATACTGCCGAAAGAGTTCTGTGACAATTGGGGCATCTGAAGGTGATCAAGAACAGCAGCATGACGGCAATCTCTACGATCCCCACGGCACTGACTCGAAACGAATGATTGAGCGGCGTACTCGAATGGAGCCATAAAAGTCCCAACGCAGGGATCATCATCACACCGCAAATCATCAGCCGGTACCGATACTTCATTTGGCCGCGGATCGTCATATCGACATCCTCCGGTTCGTGGCAGTTTTTCAATATATGCCGCGTGGATTCTACCGGCAAGAATCACCGGGCAAGTCGCCGGCGAATTCACCCTGTCGACCCGAAGCCGTCGGTGGTCAGTGTCGGCTTTGCGGCATCAGACGATTGTTAGGGGGTATTTACACGCACGCCCTTCGACAAAGACAACTCAACGAACTCCGTTTGGTACGGCGCGTAGACAATGAGTCCATTTGTTTTGGCGAATACGACGAATCCAACGTCTTTCCGAATTCCGCGCGTGGCACCATCTATATCAATCACATTCCGAGGCAGTGATGCCTCAAACACGGAATCGTCACCCAAACGGCGCCAATATACGGTCGAAGGATCGAAGGCGCGCCAGAAGAATACGAGATTGTCGAACGCGCCCAGGAACACATCATCCGGGCGAAGGCCATAAAGCTTCCGAGCCGTAGCTTGTATGTCGGGAATGAGGTCGACCTCGTTCCCGCGCGCTCGATATCCGACGTAGGTACGAGCCGTATACTCCCATCGGTGAAAATTGTCAGTCCAAGTGCCGCCACTGCTAGTAAATGCCGAGTCGGGGTCAAGAGGATAGAGCTGTTCGGGGATTTCCATCCTGTCCTTCGAGAAGTGGTAATTTTGATCGATCAGGACCCGAATCTTACGTGTGGCCATTCCACCCATCAGCCCCACACCGACCGTTGACGGTTCGTCTTCGTAAATCACAATCGAGCCCGGCGCTCGAGTTGCAATCTTCAGGCCAGGCTGTCCCGAACCGATTTGCGGTCGATCAGCCGCGTAGCTCGATACGACGAACGCTAGGATTCCAATGAGCCCTGCCGTGCAATTCGCCAGCGACGTCACGTGCATGCCCTCTAACCAGCAACTAGGCGACAGAAGCGTCGTGATTTAATGCGATCAATATGTCCATATCGTGAACTTCCTGTGTTGCGGCTGAGCTTCGCCCTTAGCGTACCGCAGGTGACGAACGTCTGCTTAGTGGCAAATATTTTTATAGGGTGAAGGATCGGGATTGGCCGGCTGGTGACCGGCGCGCTGTTGGAATCGCCGACGAATCTACGCTCTCGACTCTTAGAAGGCGCTGGCCAATCACTGCTCTTGGGCAACGAAGAAGTGATTCAAGACTTCGACGACCGACATAACAGAATCTGATCGCCCAATAAGTTCCACCCACCATGCGCGGCGGCGGCGTTCGGATCTGATTTTCTAATTTGTATCTTACCAACGATCGCGATTCGCTTGCTCGCCTCACGGAATCGGACAGGAATAAACCAGAGCAAATCCGGCTTACCATTCCAGTTACCGTGGTGTTTGAAAAGCCACTTTCTTTCTTCAAAGAAGGCCAACGTAGGGAGCTCCTCGTCGAGGTAGTCAAGTCCCGCGACGAGATTTTTTCCCCACTCCGGATTTTCGTTGTTTACCTTGAGCACCAATGCCGCAGTATAGCGGCCATCTGCGATCCGCACGGCCAAGCAATCACCCACTTCAAAAGGTGCGCTGCGCAAGATGGTCTTCGGAGGCGAGGAGGGTTTCGGGTTCGCTAGCTGAACTTTTTCTAGGAATTTATCGAGGGCGCTCTTCCGCTTCGCAAGACCCTTTGGATCATCGCGCCAAATATCAAGCCCTCGCTCGGACTCGATGTCATGTCTGACTCGAGCGAGAACCGCGTCATCCACCTTTCCGTACGTCCATTGGATCAATGCGATTGCTTGCCACAAGAGCGGCGCATCGTCGAGATCGTCTTCCAATTCTTTGAAATACGTGATCGCCCGTGAGGATGCGTCGGCTAGGGAAGCGCCCTCCTTGAGACGATCAAGCATAAAGTCCCTAACGTCTGCGACCGTGTCGTTAGCGGCGATGCCAGGTCCCCAGCTACCCATCTACCTTTCTCCACTAGTTCGCTGCGTAGCGATCGTCGTTGGCTATCCGAATACGAAACCCTTCGTTCCGTAGAATAGCGGATAGCTTGAATGGCAGCTTACCGGAGGGCATTTACTGCCATCGAATGTCCGGTCCTGGCCGAACTGCGGCCGATTGGCTGCTCCAAACCGGTCGTTCACCGCAAGGAATCGGAACTTCTCGGCAGATGTCGCCCATCGAGCCACCGCGGCCGCTCGTGAGCGACTGCTGCTGGGTAACACAAAAACTGCCGCGCTAGATCGCTAGCCACGCTTCCGCTCAAACTTGGCGATGATCGTCGTCGGGGGTACCTCAAAATTCTTTAGGAGCGCGGGACACAGCCACCCCTCGATATCGAGATCGTGACTGAAGTACCAATTGCCGCCGAGATCTGCACTTTGCCATTCAAGCTGCGCGGTGAAACCCGGAAATGGCGCGGCCGAAAATAATAGGCGGAATCCCATCTCCGCATTTGATATATGCGCAGTCAGCCGATCGATGATGACTTCGGCACCGTCGACAAAATGCCCATGTAAGACTCCGTCTTTGGGATCATCACTACCTACAGTCCCTCACATCGATATGGATAGATTGCATTCAGTGCATTCATACAATAGACGTCGTCGAGCACCGTAACCAAGATATAAACATATGAGTGCATTCCGAATGTCCGGCTCGCACGATCACATCGTGAGGCTCACCGTATTCCGTGGGCGGTGGGTGCAGATACGCACCTGCGACCTGCAACTTACAAGAGTCACCCGGCAACGGCTGATTGCGGGAAGTTCGGCAGTCACTGCAGGCATTCCAATCCGGCGCTGAGCTTCCCAATCAATTCACGAGCAGATACTTGACTGAGTCAACTATCTCGCTAATATATTGAAATGCACAGCAGATCGGCGCCACCGGAAAGCCTTAACGCTCAAGTCGAAACGATACGGCAATTCAACCGCTTTTTTACGCAACGAATCGGCGTGTTGGATGAGAGCTTGCTGGATAGCGGCCTGACGTTGACTCAGGCGCGCGTGTTATTCGAAATTGGCACCACCCAAATATGCACGGCCGGCGACCTGATCTCCCTGTTGAGGCTTGACGCGGGCTACCTCAGTCGGATTCTTCAGGAATTCGTGGACTCCGGCTTGGTGAACCGCAAGCCGTCGCCCGATGACGGTAGACGAACACTTCTCGCACTTACGCCCATTGGACGGAAGAAATTTAGAGAGCTCGACCGTCGTTCGCGTTTGCGCATCGGCGAATTGATTAGCCCGCTGTCTGCGCCTAAGCGGCACCAATTGCTGCACGGCATACGAGCTCTTCAAGAGTCTCTTTCCGCAATCCCACCTGCAGAAAGACGGAGCGTTACTATTCGGCCATATCGCGTCGGTGACATCGGCTGGTCGATCGAGCGCCACGGACAGCTGTATTCCGACGAGTTCGGTTGGAATGGGGAATTCGAAGCACTGGTCGCCACGCTCTTTGCCAAATTCGCCACTGAGCATAGAGCGGGCTCTGAGCAATTTTGGATCGCGGAGGTCGACAATCAACGGGCTGGCTGCGTGTTTGTCGTGCGCTCCGACAAGGACCCGCACTCGGCTCAGCTACGCTGTCTGTTGGTGGACCCCATTGCACGGGGACTCGGGATTGGTCGGCGGCTCGTGGACGAGTGTATTGCATTCTCAATGGCTGCTGGCTACCGAAGAATCCTATTGTGGACGAATGATGTGCTGGTGTCGGCACGACGAATATACGAAGCCGCGGGCTTTTCACTGATCGAGGAATCGCCTCACCACAGCTTCGGCCATGACCTGGTAGGACAGTTTTGGAGTCGAGATCTTTAGATAGTTTGGCGAAGCCGCGTTTTGTCCAAAAGCTTTTCTGAATCTGATCAGTCGCGTGTACGGATCGCGAGGCTTTGCGTGGCCCTGCCGACAAGCCCATGACCGTCGTAGAGCATCGATTCGGCGAGTCCGGAGCCGTTCGAGCCGAGCCAAGTTCGCGCATCCAGACAGATCCATTCGCCCATCGGTTTGCGCAGCAAATTGATTGTCAGGTCCAAATTGACAAAGGTGTACTGGGCAAAATCGAGAACCGCACTAATGCCATTGCCCGAATCAGCGGCCACTGCGACACGCTGATACACACTTGGTTCCTCGTTCTCGAACAAGGGATGGCGCAGACGGAACCAAATCGCGCATGGGCCCCTGAAGAAAACTCCATGCGCAATCCGGGTTTCCACCAAATCGAAATACCCGACTCTTTTGGCGCCGAACGGAAAGATGGCCGGCGGCGAGTCATCCGGCCCGCGCGGTGCAAGCGGCAGCGGGTGGCCAGCCAGAACATCCGGCAACTTCAGATCGTGCTCACGCTGGGCCAATGCCGTTACGTTAGCAATCTCTTTGTCCTCCACGATGAGCCGGGCGGAGAAATGGCCGGTGTTTCGCCCGACGTAATTGGTGCTGACCTCGATCCCGAAGTCGCGGATCGGCACCGGGCGCAGCAAGTTCGCAGTGAGCCGCGAGAGATGCGTGAGCCCCAGCTTGACTGCTGCATTTTCGATTGCACGGCACATAAGGGCAATCGGCGGACCGGCGTGTTGGTGATCGGGATGCCACGGGCCACGCGTCAATGAGCTTGGGCGGTATGAGTCTCCGTTTGACGCCGCATAGGCGGTCGAGGGCATCGATTCCGTGGCGCTGGTCATTATCCCACCAACTCACGGTCTAGGTCCGTTGTGTCCAGCTCGAAGACATGATTGTCATAGTCGAAAAAATAGAGCGCGGAGTCCGCCCTGCCGAGAAAGAACTCCAGGTTCATTCTTTTGAGTTTCTCCGCTGTTTCCAGAAGCGTCGACTTTGAAACCGAGAACGCGATGTGATCACCGCTACGGGGACGATCTACTTCCGCCTGCACGAGAACTAACCATGTTCGGCCAAGTCTTACGTACGTCTCGTCATGGCCATCGACATCCTTGCGCACCACGATCGCCGCGCCGAACAAGTCCTTAAACAGCGTGGCCGTTCTGCTCGAGTCTTTTACGATCAGGGCGATATGGCCAATGGTGTCGAGCATAGGTCGTCCAATGCGAAAAACCCGCAACGAGTCCGGCATAACCATACGCCAGCGGTGCCACCCGAGCTAGCCATGCGATACGGGCAATCGGCAGTGTCCGCCTTGAGGTCATGGCGTCGGTGCGATCTCGCAGGATCGCGCGACTCCGAAGGTCTGAAACCGTAATGCCATAATCTTTAGCTATCTTCACGCCCGCCCGCGCCGCGCAGCGTCGCCGGACCTTGGCACAAGAATTTAAAATGCGTAGGAGATATTTCATGACCATCCCGAGCACGACTCGCCGCCTGGGCGCCGCCGCATCACTAGTGGCAGTCCTTTTGCCATTCGCCGCCCATGCCGACGGCGATCGCGGCTATATTCGCGCCGCCGTGCCGGAAGGCGCGATCGAGCACATCCTCGTGATCAATCTTGAGAATGAGAGTGAGAACGTGACCTTCGGTGGCTGCCCAGCAACCCCCCCTCCCGGCAACGCCAACTATCTGAACTGCACGCTTCTTAAGGAAGGCGAGCTGATCCAGAACTACTACGCGACCAGCCATGTGAGCCTAGGCAATTACATCGCCGAAGTGTCGGGCCAGGAAACCAATGCGACGCTCAACAGCGATTGCATCGATGCGGCTTCGTTGGCGAATCCCCCGGTTGTCGGCCAATTCACCAACATCACGCCGGGTACCGACGCCGATGCAACCGCGAATCCCCAGTATGCCGGCCAGGTGGTCGGTGACGGCTGCGTCTTCCCGAAGCGCACGTGGACCTCACACGGTGCCGAAACGATCGGCGACCAGCTGGACCGGGCTTTTCCATGGATTGACGAATACCATTTGCGTTGGCGCGAATACGCCGAGGACATGGGAAACGATGTCTCGCGCGATTTCGGCACGCCGGACCCGCTCGGCGGCACGGACTGCGCGCACCCCAGCATCGGCACGCCCGACTTGACGAACAGCGCCCAGGGCAGTCCGATCGTAGATCAATACGCCGACCGGCACGCGCCGTTCGTTTACTTCCATTCGGTGATCGACGATCAGGCGCGCTGTAACCGGCACGTCGTGCCTCTCGGCAGCGTGCTCGTAGGCACTAACGGCAGCGCCGATGTGTTCTCCGGTCACCTTTATGACGACTTGCAACGCATTGAAACCACGCCGAAATTCATGTTCGTCACACCGAATCTCTGTGATGACGGACATGACGCCACGTGTGCGGGTGTCAACGTGGAAGGCGGGAAGACCGGCGGCCTCACCGGCGCAAATCTATGGCTCGCGCATTGGGTGCCGATGATACTGGCATCCCCGGCATACCAGAGCGGCAAGCTGCTGGTGGTCATCACGGTCGACGAGTCCGGCGCGGACACCGGCACGGGGGCGAATGCATGTCCCAATGCCGTTCAGGCCACCTGCCTGTCACCGACCGGACCGAACCTGCGCAATCCGGGCTGGAGTCCTCTGCTCGGGCTTTTTTATCCCGGCTATCCGACGACCGATCCGCCCGCGTACACGCTTCCGGGCGGCGGCCAGATTGGAACCGTACTGCTGAACAAGCGGCTGATCGCACCGGGCACCGTGAATACCTCGGGCTACTACAACCACTACTCGGCGCTGCGCAGCTATGAGGATCTTTTGGGTTTGACCGAAGGCGGCGATGACGGCCACGGCCATTTGGGCTATGCCGGCACCGCCGGGCTGCTGCCGTTCGGCAAGGACGTGTTCAACGCCCTGCGTTGGTGAGAGGCGACGTGGGGCTCTGCTGCGGCGATTCCTCGCCGAGCAGGGCTCCCGCAACGCAGAGATTGCACAGCTTTCTCACACCGCATTCGCTCCAAAATACGGTTCATCTGAGCTTGCGGGTGCCGCATTCATCCACACAAGAACAAACAAGCAAACCGCGTGAGGCAAGCTGAAAGCCCCAAACCAAAAGACTGCATCGCCATCGACGATCAGCACTCGGATTGTTTCGCCGATCGCCAAAATCACGATCGAAATGCGGTAGAGCTGAGCAACCATGGGAAGGGCCAACCCTCGGGCGAAGCGGATCAGCAAAAAGGTGAATGTTGCGACGTGCAAAATGCCCAATCAAAGTGTCTGCACGATCGAGCCACCCTTCCAGGAACCAAGCAGCTTTAACGCTGCTTGAAGCGCACTGCCGTTGTAGCCACCGAGTACGGCGAACGAATATACGAAGACCGACCCCACAAGCGCGGAAAGCAATGCGGGCAGCGACAGGATTGCGCTGCCCACAGCGATTCCGAGTCTCTGCCCTCGTTTCAACATTTGCCTGACACCGGGCCTTGGTGGAATTCTCTTTGTTCGCAGATTCGAAAACGACAGCACCAATCATAACAAGAGTCGCGATGTCCGTGAGTCGCCGCGCGATCCGGCGATGGTGTCCCAGAAAGGACGCAGCGCCGACTCATGCCGCACGGGCCGCACCGTTTGTGTCGGCCGAGCTGCCTCGTCATCGTACCCCTCGGCAATTGGCCCCGACGATGGGCTCCGTTAAACTGTTCGCCGTCAAATGATTCGGTACGGCGTGCGAAGCCTGGTTCAGCCGGCGGGCTTTTTCTCTCCGAATTGCGGAATTGCATCGTGGAAAACACCAGGGAGAATGCGGTCGATACGGTTCTGCGATTTCTCGCGTGCATCAATCAGCGCAATGCCGACGAGCTGGCTGAATTGATGACCGAGGATCACACCTTCATCGATTCGCTCGGCCACTCGGTCACCGGGCGCGAGCAGATGCGCTCGGGCTGGCGCGGTTACTTTGCGTTTTGCCCTGATTACTGGGTATCGCATGAACAGGTCATCGCCGACGACAACTTGGTCGCGGTGTTCGGCGCCGCAGGCGGCACGATTGCAATCGACAGTGAACTTCCGTTGGAGAACACGTGGCGCACATCTGCCGCATGGCTCGCGATCGTGGACCGCGGGCTCGTGAAACAGTGGCGGGTCTATGCCGACAACAAGCCGGTGTACGACATCATGGCGAGGGTCAGGCCAAGATCGGAACCGTAAACTCGAAAGACATAGTGCGTCGCGACCGACTCCGGTGCATGTGTGTGCTGGCACCGTGCATGCAACGTGTCTTCTTGCCGAGAATCGCCTTAGCGCTTGCGATTGCTCACGGGTCCCGCGAGGCGAGGCCGGGAGCGGCTGGAGTACGCAAGCGCCCCTGCCAGCAGCACGAATGCGCCATTTAAGAAAAACGAAACCTCCCCAAGGCTGTTGCGATGGCTGAGTACTTCGAGGGAAACGCCGAGAGAACCTCGAGAGGCAGACGCGGGATCGATCGCGACCGGGGGCATTTTGATCTCCACGAACAACAACGCAATGGCCGCAATTGCGACCACGAGCGCTGTTAGCGATGAGAATTGAACTCGCATGGCATTTACTCCTGCTCAGCATCCGCGCCGGTTGCAGCACGACGCGGACATGGGAAACCGATTCGACGCGGCAGCGGCCGCGGCGCTATAGGGTTTATCGGCCGACGAGGGCAAAAGCTGAGAAACCCTTGCGACTTTTTGAACGGGGCTGCGCAGAAGTGTTGCTGCCGACATACAACTCGACGAAATACCATAAAATACAATGATATAGCACCGGCATTTTCGCAACAATATTGCGCTGAGCTGGGCGGACCAAAGCGGTAATCGGACATAAGGCGGCGCCTGTTATGCCCGATGCGATGGGGCGTTACGCCGCCCTACCGCATGCGCCCGGTTTTAGGATTTGATGGGTCGAGGCGGGATCCCGCCGCAGTTCGGACACTGCCCCGACAGTATCCTCTCCGCGCACGGTCGACAGTACGTGCACTCGTGGCTGCAGATCATTGCGTCGTTCGCGTGCTGCGGTAGATCACGGTTGCAGCATTCACAATTCGGGCGAAGCTCCAGCACGATCGCCTCCTCTCCAAAAATCCGCGCGAGCCATCAAACGTCTACTATGCCGTCTCGCGAAAAGTGGTGGGCCCGCTCAGCACAGCATCGAATCGCCGTTGTCATCGTGGCCTCACCGATTGGAACACAACGACTGAAAGATCGTTGGTGTTGAACAAACCGCGACCAGGGACGAGCTTCAAGCTCCACCGGTCGCCACCCATGACCACCGAATAGATCCTGCTGTCAGGATCGAATACCGTCCATGTCCCGGTGTGGCCATCGGTGGTGCGCACGGTTCCATTGTCGTCAAAATGGATTGCGAGACTGCTCTGGCAATCGAAATCCGGGGCGCAGACCATCACCGAATAGGTTCCTACGATGCGATCCCTGCCGATCGGGGCACTGGAACCCACTGCCGCGACGCTGTACGCGATTGCCGGCCCGGTTGCCGTGATGGCATAGTCGCCGCCGGCGCGGACCAGGCACGTTCCGTTGGTGGCCAGTTCGACCACCGCCTCACCCGGTTCAGAAAAGGTGGCGGGCATGTCGACCACGGCCGCAGCGCCACGCGAAGTAACCGCCTTGGTAAAGGTCCAAGCGTGGCCGACGTCGCTGACGGTCACGTTCATCGTCGCGGTCGTCGGATTGCCGAACAAGCCCATGGAGGAGAAGCGCACGTCGAGCTTGCCCGCACCTTTGCTGTATTTGAACGACCAGTATTGCGGACCCACCATACAGTCCAGGGTCCCCCGGTTTTCTCCCGGAGCGAGATGCGCAGGCGCTCTTGGATCCAGCGATTGGGCAGACAGTGGAGCAGCGAGCCCGATCAGGAAACCCGTCAAGCAAACACCGCCGAATCGCGCACGCACCATCATTGGATCCCCCTGTCGTTTGGTAAACGATAGTGACCTGAACAAGTTGGCCACATCGGCTCCCTCGGCCCGTTTTTCTGCAATTTAGCATGGCCCGAATCACGCTGCGGACCGGTTCACCCCTCCGGCCATCCACTGGCTTCACGGGCGACGCCTTCGGCGGCAGCCCAGTGGGATATTCCCATCGACGGACGCCGCGCGACAGTCCAAGACGTCCGCGGATGGAAGATTGGTGGGCCCGCTCACCATCGAATTATCGCGTCAATTACTTGATTATATAGATATTTCGCCAATTCGAAGATTGCAGTTACCCTCATAGTTACCCCGCAATCGGCGGCGTTGAATCCGTCGCAAAAAGAGGCATTCAAGTTAGGCGTCAGTGCCAGCAATGGTGGCGATTTCAAGTAGCGCTGGCGAGCTACGATAGAATCCCACACATGGAATCCCCTCCGCTACCGGACTCCGCATCCAGCTTGTTCGGTCACGTGACCGCGGAAAAGGCCGGTCTATACCGCGCCACCATGGAGGTATTCGCTCTCGCCAAGCGCCAGTTTCGTTTACACCTACGTCCCGACGAAGTTCTTCGGGAAGCACGCTGGCCGGGGCAGTCGCCGAGCTTGGATGAATTGCAGCTGGCCCTCGCCCAGCTCGTCGACTGGGGAAACCTGCTGGCGCAGCCCGATACTTCACGTGTGACCAGTGTCGAGGACTTCTATCGAAAGCGTCTCCTCTATCGAATGACCTCGGGCGGCGAGGCGGTTGAAGCGGGTCTTCAGGTGTTCACAGCCACCCTGGCTCGTCGAGCCGAGCTTCAGTCGGTCGCCCTAGAGGACATTCGGTCCCGGCTCTTGGGTCTAGCGCATCCCCGCTCGACACCGCTAAGGCCCATATAGCATTGCGCGATCTGGCACATGTGTTCGAAAGTCTGGCCGCCAATGCTGAAGCGTTCATGGCGGGACTGGCCCGCGCGATCGACCTGCAGAGAGCGGATGTCGCCGTCGTCATGACCTTCAAAGCCAAGCTCATCGACTATCTTGAGCGATTCCTCGGCGATCTGGTGACTCGCTCAAGCCAGATCGCCGGACTCTTGCGCGAATTGGCACCAATAGAGACCGTACTGTTGACGGCAGCCTCGGAACGCGAAGCGAGAGATGCCGCACCGGGAGACTTGCCTAGTGAAACAGAGGCAATCGCAATTCGTTTGTCTGCATGGAGGGAGCGATGGGAAGGATTGCGTCGCTGGTTTGTGTCGGATGGCCGTGGCATGTCGCAATCGGAGCTATTGCGTAAGAGTGCGTTGGGGGCGATCCCTCGGCTGTTGCAGGCGGTTTCGACATTGAATGAACGACGCGCCGGACGCAGCGATCGTGCGGCGGATTTTCGTCGGCTAGGTCTGTGGTTCATGGATGCGGGCAGCGAAAAGAACGCACACCGATTATGGCGCGCTGCTTTTGCATTATCGCCCACGAGACACTTGGGACTCCTCGCGAAGTTTGAAGATGGCGGAACGAGCGTGTCTTGGAAGGACGCGCCGGGCGTCGAAGTTTTTCCCCAATTGCGCCAGCGCGCCTCACTGCCCACGCGAGGCGCCCCACCAAAAATCAGAGATCGCAGCACGGAACGCGCTCTGCTGGCCGCCCAGGTCGCGAACGAAACAGCCCAGACGGACGCCGCGCGGCGTCGGCTGGCTACGGGCAAAGAAACGCGCCTGTCTGCATTGGGGAGACTCGACCGCCATGCCTTCGGTCTCTTTCTGACGCTGTTGGGGGAAGCCCTGGCCGCGCAGACTGATCCGCAGAAACCAGTGGAACGCTTGACGGGAGATGGCACGTTGATCATCCGGCTGACAGCCCTGGGACCCGAAACTCGTGCCGTGCTGGAAACTGAAGTCGGTCGCTTCGCAGGCCGAGACTATAGCGTAGTCATTCGGGAGGTCTGAAGTGATAGGTTCCGAAGTGGGTCTCGCCGATGTTCTCGCGCACCAAATGAGCGACGAGCGTGAGCGCGCATTGCGAGCTTTATTGATGAGTCCGTTACTGCCGGGCGGCAGTGAAGAGCTGGTCCTGGTCCGCCGCCAATCCGAATTTCTGCGCAATTGGTTTGCCCGCGAGACGGGCTGGCGTCTGCACGTCGAGCGCAGCTTTGCGCGTCTCTACAAGACGCCGGCCAATACCGCCGATTCGAGCCGGGGCCTACCGGATTTCGATCGCGAGCGCTACGTCCTATTGTGTCTCGCATGTGCCGTGCTCGAGCGCGGTGAATCGCAAATAACACTACAACGCCTCGGAGAGGAGCTGTTGGAGGCTGTGACGGATCCAGAACTCGCTGCGCGCGGATTTACATTCACTTTGCAATCGCAGCAACAACGCCGCGCACTCGTTCAGGTTTGTCGATTTCTGTTGGAGCATGGTGTACTTTCGCGCGTTGTCGGCGATGAAGAGACCTACGTCGACCGATCCGGCGATGTCCTTTACGACGTGAACCGTCGAGTGTTGGCGACCTTGCCGGCGAGCGCACGAGGAGCGAGCCTCATTGCGGCAACCTCGCCGGGTCTCGGATTCGCGCAGATTCTCGAAGCGCTCGTCGAGGAATATGTTCCAGACAGCGCGGCAGGGCGGAACACAGCCGCGCGGCACCGGCTGAGCCGGCAATTGCTCGATGATCCCGTCGTCTATCACGACGAACTGACCGAAGAGGAACGCCAATATCTGGCGAGCCAACGTGGCCCCATGGCAACGCGTCTGGCACAAGCCGCGAAGCTGACTCCCGAGTTCCGGATGGAAGGTTTGGCGCTGGTCGACGAAACCGGCGACCTGTCGGACAAACGACTCCCGGCCGTGGGTACCCAGTCACACGTCACTCTGCTCATTGCCGAATACCTTGGACAATCCGCCCGGCTCGAGTCAGACAGGCTGTATTCGTTGCATGAGCTGGCCGCGTTCGTGCGTGATGCGGCGGATCGCTACGGACGGTACTGGAGGAAGGAAGCGCGCGCACCCGGGGCTGAGATGGAACTCGCCCAGCATGCCGCCGATCAGCTGGAGGCACTGAAGTTGGTTCGATATGTCCAGGGCGGCATACAGGCGCGAGCCGCCCTCATGCGATTCGCGATCCGTGACGCGCAGATAAAGATGCGAACGGATGGCGACGGCGCACGGGATAACCTGTGACGCCGGAAGCTTCAGCGATTCCCCTCCCACAGCCGACACGCTCGCGGTGGGGACCGCTGCGTGTTGGGCTCGTCGAACTCTATCGCTACGACGTGGAGGAATTCTGGTTCCGGGACGGGCATTTGCTCCTGCGGGGCAATAATGGCTCCGGTAAGTCGAAGATCCTGGCCCTGACGCTGCCATTTCTGCTGGATGCCAATCTGTCACCTTCGCGCGTCGAACCGGACGGGGACCGCAGTAAACAGATGGAATGGAATCTCCTGATGGGTTCCGAGTACGAGCGCCGGATCGGCTACTCGTGGATTGAATTCGGACGTGTGGACGAGTCGGGGCAGAAGCGCACGCTAACCCTAGGCTGCGGCCTTCGTGCCGTGGCTGGCCGTAGCGGCACTGATCCCTGGTACTTCATCACGGACCAACGTATCGGCGCCGATCTGTGGCTGACGACCCCACAGCGCACAGCCCTATCTCGAGACAGGCTGGAGGAGGCGATCGGAACACGCGGTCATGTCTTCAACACAGCGCAAGACTATAAACGCGCCGTGGATGAAAGGCTCTTCCGGCTGGGCGAGGAACGTTACGCGGCCCTTGTCAACACGCTCATCCAGCTTCGCCAGCCGCAACTGTCGAAGATGCCGGACGAGGGCCGGCTATCGAATGCGCTATCCGAATCGCTGACACCGCTGGATCGAGGAGCTCTGCAGGATGTTGCCGATGCGATGGGGCAGTTGGAAGAATTGCGGCGCGAGCTTGAAGAAATACAGGCCATGCGCAAGGCAGTTGGCGCGTTTGGAGAACGCTATCGGCGCTACGCGCAAGTAGCGACCCGGCGGCGTGCACGAACATTGCGGCAGGCACAGACAGTCTTCGACGATTGCAGCCGCGAGTTAAACGCGGCAGAAGTGACTCTCGAGAAAGCCCTGCTCGAAGTCGCCAGTTGGCGCTCGGCAGTCCAGCAAATGGACGAGCAGCTGGCGGCGGACGCAGAGCGAGTGAGCGTTCTGGAAACCCATCCCACTATGCAGGATGCCAGGCGAATCGAAGATGCCCGCAGACGTGAAGACGATTTCCGGACAAATGTTGCCCAGGCGGAGGGGCGGTTCATGACCGCCCGTCACAGGGTCGCTGGAGAACTGGAAGGCTTGGAGGTTCGCAGCCGTGATACGGAAGGCACGCGATCGCGATTAACCGAGATCCAGCTAACCGCCGCCGCGCTAGCTGAGTCCTGCGGCATCGCAAGCACGCACGCCCAGGCCCTCGGAAGCGTGATTCTTCCCGATGGGGTCGCCGATGCGGGTGTCGATTTCGCCGAACGTTTGCGCCATCAAGCACGCCAGTCCGAAACGAATCGCCGCGAGCAGATTCGCATCGTGCGCAAGCTCATTCGAGACCTGAGCGAGGCCGACCAAGCTCGGGCAAGCGCGAAAAGCGAACGTACATTACGGGCAGAGGCGCTTGACTCCGCGATACTGGCCTCACAGCAGGCGTTGGCCGCTCTTCAGGACATTGGCACCGGCCTTGTACGCCATTGGCGGACCTATCTTGGCGGGTTGAAGGTGTTACAGCTGCCGGACGCGGACGAAGTACTCGGGCAACTCGAGCTGTGGATAGAGACCGGCTCAGGCCCGAACCCCGCGCGACTCGCCTTAGGAAGGCAGTGGCAGGCCCACGAATCGCGACTCGCCACCCGTGAGGCTTTCCTGGAGTCATCGCAGCGACAGCTGCATTTGGAGCGCGAAGAACTCGACGCCGAGCGTCTGCGTCTCGAAAGTGGCGAGGTTCGGACGCCACCCGTGCCCCATACCCGTACCACGCGGCATCGGGTCGGCCGGCCGGGAGCGCCGCTTTGGCGGTTGGTGGATTTCAGGCCGGGACTTGCGGAGTCCGTGCGGGCGGGACTGGAAGCCGCGCTCGAAGCGTCCGGAATACTCGACGCATGGCTAACGCCGGACGCGGCTGTTCTCGATTCCAACACCCATGACGTCCTGCTCGTTTCCCGCGAACAACAATCGGAATCGCTCGCTCAGTGGCTTGAACCGGCCGACACGCAAAACGAGACGTCGTCATTGCCCGGTCGCCACGTCGTCAGAGCTGTTCTTGGATCGATTGCATGCTCGGAGAAGGAATCCGCCGCAGCGGAGGCATGGGTATCGCCGACTGGAGAGTTCAGGTTGGGGCCCGCACGCGGTAGCTGGAGCAAATCGGAGGCGCATTACATCGGCCATGCCGCGCGCGAAGCAGCGCGCCGTGCACGGCTCGAGGAGCTTGCCGTTCGGCTGGCCGACATCGATGAAAAGCTTACTGAATGCGCGAGCGGCGCGGCGCAATTGCGCGAGTCAAGGGCGCGCGCAAGCCGGGAGCAGGGGGAGGCGCCTGTCGACGAGCCACTACTGAAAGCTCAAGCCGAGCGGGAAGCCACCGAAAGAGCTCGGCGCCAGGCGCAGGTCGGTCTGGGCGAGGCGGATTCGAAGCTCGTGGCTGTTGAAAATGTCCATTCCCGGGCTCGCGACGCGCTGGATCTCGACGCACGCAGCTTGCATTTGCCGCAAGAGTCACCCGCAATCGACGAGATCGAGGAACGCCTCGCAGTGTACCGGACCGAGGCAGGCGATCTCGCCAACTCGATTCGCGATCATCAACGAATGCTAGAGGAGCTGGCGCGACAAACTCGACGAGCGGCACAAGCACAGGAAGACTTGGATACTGCTACGTCCGAGCACCTCGAAAAGCGCCTGTTGCTGCGTGAAGCCGAAGAGACGGTCAATGTGCTGCGGGAATCGGTAGGCAAAGCGGTTGAAGAGCTTCTCGCCGATTTGCGCCGTGCCAAAGGCGCCAGGGACGAGCACACTAAGGCTGGCCGCCATGCTCAAGCCCAGCTGATCGTTGCTAGCGGGAATCGTGGTACGGCCGAAACCCTGTGCAACAATCTTCGCAAGCAATTGGAAGAACGTACTAAATTGCGCAGACAATCCGTGGATGAGTTGCAGACGTTTGCAAAGCTCACCAACTTATTGAATATCGCAGTACCCGAGATCACGGTCCCCGACACCGACACTCCTTGGGGCATTGAAGCGGCATTGGGGATCGCTCGGCGCGCCGAGCAGGCGCTCGTCGGCGTCGCAGCAGAAGAACCCGACTGGACTCGCGTTCAGAGTGCCATCAGCCGGGATCTGTCAGAATTGCAGACGGCGATGTCCGCGCAGGGGCACGCAGCCAATGCTGACTTCAGCGAGTACGGAGTTATTGTCAACGTCGTTTATGGTCACCGACCTGAACGTCCCGATGTCCTGGAACAGCGTCTCGGTGCCGACATCGAGGAACGACGTCTGACGCTGTCGGCGAAGGAAAGACTGGTTCTCGAGGGACACCTTGAAAAAGAAATTGCGGCCAATCTGCAGCGTATGATCGTCGAAACCGAAGAACGAGTGCGACTCATCAATGCGGAACTCGCGAAGCGGCCCACCTCGACCGGCATGCGCTATCGGCTGGATTGGAAGCCGTTGCCCGAGGATGTGGACGGCGGCGTTGTTGGGTTATTGCATGCCCGCGAACGGCTCCTCAAAACCAACCCAGACGCCTGGTCACCAGAAGACCGCCGCCAGGTTGGGGAATTCCTCCAAGGGCGGATCGCTGCGGAGCGCTTGCGCGATGATCAGGCAACGCTTGCCGAGAGTCTTTCCCGTGCGTTGGATTACCGGCGCTGGCATCGATTTCAAGTGCAGCGGCAGCGGGACCGGCAGGATGGCAAATGGACCCGGTTGTCGGGCCCCGCCTCGAGTGGCGAGCGGGCTCTTGGCCTAACAGTCCCGTTGTTTGCCGCGGCGAGCAGCCACTACGAAAGCGCCCATCCTGATGCGCCCCGGCTGGTTCTGCTCGACGAGGTCTTTGCCGGTATAGATGACGAGGCGCGTGCCAACTGCATGGCGCTCATACGCGAGTTCGATCTCGACTTTGTTATGACCAGCGAGCGCGAATGGGGCTGCTATCCGCAATTGCCGGGACTCTCCATCTGTCAGTTAACGCGACGCGAAGGGATGGACGCCGTCTTGGTGACACGGTGGACATGGGACGGCCGTGAGCGGCGCGAGCAGAAGGACCCCGCGCGAAGATTCCCCAGTCCGAATGGCGCTGCGGCCGATGAATTGGATCTCGATGACACGGGGCTCGATGGCCCGTCGATCCGTGCCCCAGGACCCGAGCGTCCGGTTCTCTTCGACTGAGTCGCCTGGAAATGGAGATGCCTGTCGACCTGGAGCGCTTACGGCGGCTGCTCGGTGGAGCGGATCTCGCCGTTTTGAGGAGGAGGCTCCGGGCGCGGTATGAGCGGAGCGAGTGGCGTGACGTCTTCACACTGAATAGGTTGAGCGCGGCCGAACGCCGGGCGCTGGAAGGACTCCTCGGCCGAACTGCGAAGGACGCCGGGTCGATGCGTGTGTACGCATCTGAGCTCGATGGGGCGGTCGCACGCGCAGGACTCGCGTCAGATCTACGCGCCGCGCTCGAGTTTCTCGACGGCCCGCTACAAGATCGCCAGGCCGCACGGCTTGCGCTGGAGCAGACCTGGAGTGCAGTAGTATCTCAAGCGGATGAACCACGCCTCAAGGATCTGTTGTCGGGTCCCGACGGTATGATGCTGCTGAGACGCCTGTCAGCCGGATCTCCGGAGCATGCCGCATCCTTGTTGATCCAAGCTCGGAACGTCCTCGCGAGATTGCCGGCGTGCGGTATTTCACGGGCACAATTGGCAGCCGAAATCTTCGGAGACTCGCATGCGCTCGATACCGGACGCTCCGTTGTAAAGCTAATACTGAGGGCGGCTAGCGCTTCACTCTCGCCCGACATCGAAGCTCGCCCGCGCGAGCAGTGGGCGCAGCTCGGCGTGGCCGTGAACGAGTTGGCGCGGCCCGTGCTACACCTTAATCTGCCGGTGAAATCTAATGCAGTTTCTCCAACTGGCGAGCCGGACTATCTGTCGTTGCGCAAGCTCCTACGGCGAAGTCCCGCATGGGATGTGGCTGGTCGCGAAATCTTCGTCTGCGAGAATCCTGAAATTGTGGGAATTGCGGCTGACAGATTGGCAGCGGACTGCGCGCCCATGGTGTGTACCGACGGCATGCCGGCCGCGGCGCAACGAACCTTGCTGGCGCAGCTCGCAAATGGAGGGGCAAGGCTGCGTTATCACGGCGATTTTGATTGGCCCGGGGTCAACATAGGAAATTTCGTGATGCAGGCATTTGGTGCAATGCCGTGGCGTTTCGGCGCGGCGGACTACCTCTCAGCTTGCCCGGATGACGGACTCGAGTTGCGCGCTGAGGAATGCGTTGAGGCGCGGTGGGACGATCAACTGTCCAAGGCAATGCTGGCGAAGCGCATGACGGTGCATGAGGAGGCCATCGTGGCGACCTTGCTTCCGGATCTCGCAACGAGCGCAAAGACCGGCTGGCAGCACGCGATCGACTGACAATTCAAGTCGATCACGCGCCCATCAGGCCCATAACGCCGATATGGGGACTGCACGAAGATTGTCGGCGAACGAGAGCGTTTGAACTCCATCGTACAAAACAATCCCCTGCTTAAATGCAGATCCAGCAGCGCTCGCCACCCGTTCCAATCCCAGGAAATCACGCTGCGTGACCGACGCGGCCGATTTCACTTCGATACCGACGATTTCACCGGCCGAGTTCTCAAGAACAAAATCGACCTCAAGCTTGTCGCGGTCCCGGTAGTGAAACAACATAACTCGCTCGTCCGTCCATGCCGACAGCTTGAGTAGTTCCGAGAATACGAAGGTCTCAAGCAGTGCACCGAATAGAGTTCGGTCGGCACGCAAACGCGATAGGGAATACCCACGCATTGCGGTCAACAGTCCCGAATCGATGAAGTGAAGCTTGGGTGTCTTGACTAGCCTCGACAGCTCGTTGCGAAACCACGGCTGAACGCGTTGGATGAGATAGAGCTGCTCCAGTACGCGCACATAATGGTCGGCGGTCTTGTGATCGAGCCCGACACTGCGGCCAATTTCGGAAAGGTTCGTCAACTGCCCTGCAAATTGCGCCGCGATCTGCAGCACGCGCGGAACTTGATCAGGCTTTGCCAAGTTTGAAATTTCAGGAAGATCGCGCTCGATGATCGATTTTATGTAGGCACGGTACCAATCCTGGCGCCGACGTTCACCACGTCGCTTGATAGCCTCTGGATAACCTCCCGCCGTAACCCAGTCCGAAAGCTTCTCCATGGACAGGGGTTCTGCCATATCGGGAACTGCGCCTCGAAACGCTCTTGCTATAAATTGTGGATGTTTGATACCCAGCTGCTCGCTACGGCCCAATGGGTACAGCGGAACGATTTCCACGCGGCCGGCGAGTGATTCGTGGATTGTCTTAACGGTCAACAAGTTCGCGGACCCTGTCAACAAAAAGCGTCCCGGCCGCCGGTCCTCGTCCACACTTTGTTTGATTGCCAGCAGCAGATCGGGAGCGCGTTGCACCTCATCGATTACTGCGCGATCGAGGCCGCGTATAAACGCGACAGGATCGCTTTTGGCGGCAGCCAATGTGGACTGGTTGTCGAGCGTGACGTATTTGCGGCCCTGCTTGGCGAAACGGCGCGCCAGAGTGGTTTTTCCCGACTGCCGCGGGCCGCTAATTGCGACGACCCGAGTGTCACGCAGAGCGGTGCGGATTTGGGGCTCGGCAATGCGTAAATACACGATTACTCGGGAAATAGCGTGTGAGGCGCTAGCGTAGCGGCTAATTGGGAATCAAGCAACGGCTAAATGGGAATCAAGCGCCGGCTGATTGGGAATTCTAAGCCGGCTATCTGGGAAAGTGGTGGGCCCGCTCGGACTCGAACCGAGGACCAAGGGATTCACTTTTTCCCGCCGTTTCCGGTGGGAGTGGACTATCTCTTCACCCCAGTGGGGTGCGGGACGCTCTAGCCTGTCATTAAGCGCAACTGAAGCGCTCAGGTAGTCTCTGCACCTTCCGGCGGTGTACCGCCGGCTTGGCTCAGGGTTGCCATCAGCCGCGCTGTTAAGGTTTCCCTGAATTCATCCCGTCCACTTCGCACCTTGCGATGCGAAGGCACCATTTTTGATGAGTCCCCTGCTCTAACCAACTGAGCTACAGGCCCGACGCCGCGCATCTTAGCAAGTTCCACGCCGAAAGAGCGCATGAGCCCGGGAGCTAGTAAGGTACGCGAGCCGTGATTGCGCCCCTACCCTTACTGCCGATTTGCGAAGCGCTGCCGGCGCTCGAGGAAGCGCTCGGACAACGCCGCGCCGTGCTGCTACAGGCGCCTCCGGGAGCCGGCAAGAGTACGATCGTGCCGCTGGCGCTACGCGAAAGCCCTTGGCTCGGAGGGAAAAAATTACTGATGCTCGAGCCGCGCCGTCTCGCCGCACGCGCGGTCGCGACGCGCATGGCGAGCTTGCTCGGCGAGCCGGTCGGCAAGCGCGTGGGCTACCGAACGCGACTCGACAGTCGAGTCAGCCGTGAGACGCAAATCGAGGTGGTCACGGAAGGGATCCTGACGCGCATGTTGCAGGACGACCCCGCGCTCGGCTCGATCGGCTGCGTCATCTTCGACGAGTTCCACGAGCGCAGCATCCACGCGGATCTTGGGCTTGCTCTGTGCCTCGAGAGCCAGGAGACACTTCGCGAGGATCTGCGCATTCTCGTGATGTCGGCGACTCTCGACTTGCAGCCGCTCTCGCGAATGCTGGGTGACGCTCCGATCATCAGCTCGGCGGGCCGCAGTTTCGAGGTCGTCACGGAGTACGTACCGCGCCGCGTCGAACTGCGCCTCGAGCAGCAGGTCGCCCAGCTGCTGCAGTCGGCGCTGCGCGCGCATCCCGGCGACCTCTTGTGTTTCCTGCCCGGGGCCGCCGAGATTCGTCAAGTGCAGCGGCTGCTCGAGGAGGCGGGTCTCGATCCGCAAAACCGCGTCTTGCCGCTATACGGCGATCTGACCGGCGACGCGCAGGACGAGGCGCTCGCACCCGCGCGGCCGGGTCAGCGCAAAATCGTGTTGGCGACTTCAATCGCCGAAACCAGCTTGACGATCGAAGGCGTCAACGTCGTCGTCGATTCGGGCCTGCGACGCCACTCGGAATTCGATCCGACCACCGGCATGAGCCGGCTCGTCACGGGCAAGGTCTCGCAGGCATCGGCCGATCAGCGCCGCGGTCGGGCGGGGCGGCTCGCCACGGGCACTTGCTATCGACTGTGGTCCGAGGGCACGCAGGCGAGTCTCGCGCCGCAGACGCCCCCCGAAATCCTTCAGGCCGATCTCGCACCGCTCGCGTTGGAGCTCGCGTGCTGGGGCACGATCGACGTGCAGAGCTTGCATTGGTTGGATCCGCCTGCGCCGGCGCCGCTCGCCCAGGCGCGCGATTTGCTGCAGCGTCTCGAAGCGATCGACGATGCGCAGCGTGTGACGACCCATGGGCGCCGCCTCGCGCGAGTCGGCACGCATCCGCGGCTCGCACATATGCTGATCAAAGCGCGTGAATTCGGGGCCGCGCGCCTTGCGTGCGAACTTGCGGCAATCCTCGCGGAGCGCGATGTGTTGCGCGCCGAGCGCGGCGCGCGCGACGTGGACTTGCGGCTGCGGGTGGCGGCGCTGCGCGGTGCGGGCGCCTCACTGCCGGGCGGAATTTCCGTCGATGCACGCGCCATGCAGCAGGCGCGCCGCAGCGCGAGCGACTGGCAGCGCGAGTTTGCGCGCGACACGCGCGAAACCGTGGATCCGCATGAGGCGACCGGCTGGCTGCTCGCGCTTGCCTATCCGGACCGCATCGCGAGGCGGCGCGCGGATACCGCGCGCTATCTGCTCGCGAATGGCCGCGGCGCGCATTTCGGCGAGCCTCAAGCGCTCGCCAAATCGGAGCTCATCGTCGCCGCGGAACTCGACGGCGCGGAACGCGAGGCGCGCATTTACCTCGCGGCGCCGGTCTCGCTCGCCGACCTGGAGGCGCATTTCGCGGCTCAGATCCAATCGATCTCGGACATTGAATGGGATCCCCGCGCGCAGGCGATCCGGGCGCGGCGCGAGCGGCGCCTCGGCGCGCTGGTGCTCGAAACTGCGGAGATCGGTGATCCGGATGCGCAAGCCATGCAATCGGCAATGCTCGCCGGATTGCGGCAGATGGGACTCGCGGCGCTGCCGTGGACTGCGGACCTGCGCCAATGGCAGGCGCGCGTCTCGATGATGCGCCGGTTCGCGGTGCCGGCGCCCGATCCCTGGCCGGACCTCAGCGACGCGGCATTGTTGAGCTCACTCGAAGAATGGGCGCCACCGTGGCTCGTCGGCCTGGCCCGCCGCGAACATCTCTCACGCATGGATCTGAAGGAGGCGCTGCGCGGCCGCCTGACCTATGCACAACGCGAGATCCTCGAACGCGAGGCGCCGACGCATTGGGTCGTTCCCAGCGGTTCGAGAATTTCGCTCGACTATCTCGACGGCGAGGTGCCGACGCTCTCGGTGCGGCTGCAGGAGATGTTCGGGCTCACGGCAACGCCGAGCATCGCAGCTGGACGTGTCGCGCTGCTGTTGAAATTGCTGTCGCCCGCGGGCCGGCCGGTGCAGGTGACGCGCGATCTTCTGAGCTTCTGGAGCCGCGGCTATCATGAGGTCAAAAAGGATCTCAAGGGCCGCTACCCGAAGCATTATTGGCCCGAGGACCCGTTCGCGGCACAACCGACCCGCCGCGCCCGACCGCGTTAAAATGGTGTGATCGGCACCGCCGTGCATCCGCGCGAGCGCCGCGGCCGAATAAGCCTGGTAACAACACGATGTCCACGAAAACCCTGCTCAAGGCCTTGTTCGGATGCATGTTCCTGACCATGCTGGTCTATACGGCGTGGGCCGGCACGCGGCAATCGCTGCTGCAGTGGGGCGGGCTCGCGGCGCTTCCCGACCGGTATTGGACCATCGCGACGCTCATGGACGCTTATTTCGGCTTTACGACATTCTATGTTTGGCTGTTTTTCAAGGAACGCGGATGGCCCGCGCGGGTTGCATGGTTCATCGCGATCGTGCTGCTTGGGACGATCGCGATGTCGGCCTATTTATTGCTGCGGTTGGCCCTGCTGCGCCCCGAGGAGCCCGCTTCCAACATCTGGTCGCTGAGGGACTGCGGCGCGGACCGCTCATGATCGGCTGGCTGCGCCGGCGTGTGATTGCGCCCCTGCTCTCGTTGCTGACGCACGGCGTTTCGCCGCAGCGACTCGCGCTTTGCGTCTCGATCGGCGTCGTGGTCGGCAACATTCCGATACTCGGAGTGTCTACCGCAATCTGCGCGCTGATTGCGCTGACCTGTCGTCTGAACCTTCCGGCCATTCAGCTCGTGCAGGCGCTCATGGCGCCGACCCAATTACTGCTGATCATCCCGTTCGTGCGTTTTGGCGAGTGGATCTTTCACGCGCCGCGCCAGCCGCTGTCGATCGAGGCGGCGCTCGCCGTCGTCGCGAAGGGTGTCGGCGAGGCGGTGGTCGTGCTCTGGGACTCGATCGTGCATGCCGGCGTTGCTTGGCTGTTGGTGGCGCCGTTCGCGATTTTCATACTCTATAGAATCCTGGTTCCGGTGTTTCGGCATGCCGCCGAACGCATCGATAGACGTGCCGCGCCGCTCGCTTGACGGCGCAGGAGGATCCGACGATGAACACACTCGCCCTGCCCGCCCCCTACACGTGGTCCTTGCGACTGCTCGAACGCGCAATGTTGCCGGATTTCCTCGTGCGATTGGGGATACGCCGACTGCTCGCAGCGAGGCTCGCCGAAGAAGACCGCGGCAGCCGCGAGGCGACCCAGGCACAGCTCATGGGATTGATCGCGCGCCTTCGGCAAAGCCCAATTGCGGTCAACACGGCGGATGCCAATCAGCAGCACTACGAGCTGCCCAGCGAGTTCTTCGAATTGGTGCTCGGCAAGCATTTGAAATACTCGTGCGGATACTATCGGAGTCCGACCGAGAGCCTCGATCAGGCGGAAGCGAATATGCTCGCCTTGACGGCGCAGCGCGCTCGCCTCGTGGACGGCGAGCGGATCCTCGAACTCGGCTGTGGCTGGGGTTCGCTGTCCCTGTGGATGGCGCAACAATATCCGAACTCGCGGATTACGGCCGTTTCGAATTCGCGCACCCAGAAACGTTTCATCGACGATCAGGCGGCTGCGCGCGCAATACGCAACCTCGAAGTCATCACCAGCGACATTAACTGCCTGGAGTTCGCGCCGGATACACGATTCGACCGCGTCGTGTCGGTCGAGATGTTCGAGCACATGCGCAATTATGAGCAGCTGTTACGGCGCATCGGCGGCTGGCTCGAGCCGGGTGGAACACTGTTCGTTCATTTGTTCTCCCACAAGGAGTTCGCCTATCCGTTCGAGGTGCGCGACGACAGCGATTGGATGGCCAAATATTTCTTCACGGGCGGCATCATGCCGAGCGACGATCTGTTGCTGTATTTCCAACAGGATCTCGTGGCTGTGGACCATTGGCAGGTCGACGGGGTCCACTACCAGCGAACCAGCGAGCACTGGCTGCAAAACATGGACCGGCAGCGCAGCGCGATCGAGCCAATCCTCGAAAGAACCTATGGGGAGCGCGAACGGCGGCGTTGGTGGGTATATTGGCGCGTATTCTTCATGGCGTGCGCCGAGTTGTGGGGCTACAAGCAGGGCCGCGAGTGGTTCGTGTCACATTACTTATTCTCCAAGCCGGGCGGCTGAACCGGCAGCTCGCCGGGTCTTGCGGCGCTTTTGGAGCATCTGACCCTGCTCGCCCGGCGTTCCCTCGACGGCGCTGCAACTTTGGCGGCCCTGCCGTGTTATGGGTTTAAACGAACACACGCCAGTGCAAACCCAACCCACGGAGCCTAGCCGCTCAACCGAGTTCACGACGTTCATGCGTGCTTATCAGGACATGGTCTTCTCGACGGCAGTGCGCTTGACCGGCGACGACGCTCAAGCCGAGGATATCGCCCAGGAGGCGTTCCTCAAGGCCTATGAGCATTTTGCGCAGCTGCGCTCGAGTCCGACGGCCGGCGGTTGGCTCAAGACCGTGACGACCAATCTGACGCTCAATCATCTGACGCGCTACCGCAAGCGCTGGCGCATGTTCTCGGAGATGAGCTCCGAGTCAGCCGAAGAGGCGCCGCCGGAAATCGAAATTCCGGTGCCTGACACGCTGCTGTCGGACTTGAGCGCTGATCAGCGCGGCGCGCTCATCGACATGGCGCTGCGGCGGCTTCCGCCGCATCAGCGTATCGCGCTTGTGCTGTATCACTTCGAGGATCTCTCTTACGAGGAGATCGCCGCACGCCTCAAGGTGTCGCTGCCCAAGGTCAAGACCGACATACGGCGCGCGCGCGCGGCGATGCTGCCTCTATTGGTTTCCAGCGGCATTGGCCTTGATGCAATGGATGGGTAGGCGGACCATGAACGAACAACGACCGGCGGGAGAGAAACTCGAGCGGCTGCTCGACCGCACACTGCGTGAGCTGCCGCTGCGCCAGGCGCCGCGCAGTTTGGAGGCGCGCGTTCTCGACGCGATCGAGAGCCGCGCATCGCGTCCCTGGTGGCGGCTGAGCTTTGGCCATTGGCCGGACTTCGCGCGCTCGGTATTCGTCGTGGCCTGCGCGGGCCTCGTTTGGATCTCGGCGATCGAGGGCATCTGGGCGCTCGGTGTGCTCGACTCCCCGCATGGACCGCTCGCGGTTTCGTTGTCCTGGGCGCGCGAGGCGACCGCGTTCGCCGGCGCCTTGAGCGAGATCCTGGCGGCGTTTGGACGCGTAGTGCCGTCCGCCTGGCTCTCGAACGGCCTTGCGTTAAGCGCGGGGCTCTATGCGGTCTTGTTCGGGCTCGGCATTGCGGGCTATCGCCTCCTTCATCTCGACTCTCGCACTCTAGGTAATATCGAATCATGAACCTGTTCAAGTCGCGCCACGGCGCTCTGCTGTTCGCCGCCCTGTTGATCAACGGAGCCGTGATCCTTCCCGCCGGGGCTGCGCAGCGCGCAGCAGCGGCGCCAACCGCGACCAGCGCCGCGGCGACCGCCGCGCCAAAGACGAACGGCGACGATGCGTCGACTGCAGCATCTGCGGCGCCCGCTGAAACGCCCGATATCGATGAACCCGAGCAAACGGATCGGCACCGTGGGCACGACTGGCGCGAGCGCCTCAAGAGGCGCCATGGCCGGGATAACGCCTTGGTCGCCGTCGGGCACGATGTGAATCTGCCGGCTGGCGAGACCGCCGATTCAGTCGTGGCGGTGCTGGGTTCAGCGTCGAGCGCCGGTGAAGCGGGCGACGTCGTCTCCGTCTTCGGCGACACGCGCGTCACCGGACCGATCTCCGGGGATGCGGTGGCGGTGCTCGGCAATACCTATATCGACAACAGGGTCGACGGCGAAGCGGTGGCGGTGCTGGGGAACATGGAGCTGGGTCCGCACGCGGAAATCCGTGGTGATGTCGTCGATGTCGGCGGGACCTTGTTGCGCGACCCCGCGGCAATCGTGCACGGCGGCGTGCGCAGCGTCGAGGGCGCCTTCGGCGGCTTCACGGGCTTGCGCGCCTGGATCAAGGATTGCTTGCTGTACGGGCGCCCGCTCGCGTTCGAGTCCGAGGTGGCATGGGCCTGGTACATCGCGATTGGATTTCTCGTGCTGTACGCCGGTCTCGCGTTGCTGTTTCGCGGCGGCGTCACGCGATGCGTGCGCACCTTCGATACGCAACCCGGCATATCGGCGCTCGCCGCGCTGCTCAGCGTCTTATTCACGCCGATACTGCTGGTGCTGTTGTGCATCACCGTGATCGGAATACCCGCGGTGCCGTTCGTCGTGTTCGGATTGTTCTGTGCCAGCCTCTTCGGCAAGGCCGTGATGCTCGCTTGGCTTGGGCACCGGTGCCTCGCGGGACGCACCACGGGTGCGCTCGGCGAGCCGGTCCTGTGGGTGCTGATCGGCGGCGCGATCGCCTTGTTGCTCTATGTCGTTCCGATCTTGGGCATGCTGGTCTACCAGCTGCTCAACGTGCTTGGTCTCGGGGTCGTGGTGTTGACTCTGATTCAAAGCGCCGACGCGCATCGTGCGGCGCGAGCGGTTGGCACCGGCGCAGCAGCCGGCGCGGCAACTGGTGCGGCAACTGGTGCGGCGATCGGGACGGCAGGCGCCGCAGCAACCGACACGGCAACTGGTGCAGCGGCCGATGCGGCCGCCTTCGCCGCTGCGCAGCAGAGCGCAGGTGAGGCGCCGCAGGCCGCGCAACGCGCGAGCGCCAGCGTGGCGGCCCCGATCGCGGCGACCTTGCCGCGCGCCGGCTTCTGGATTCGCATGATCGCATTGCTGCTGGATGCGATCTTGATCGGCATCCTCACACATTTGCTCGGCCACGAAAATCATTTGCAATTGGTCGGGCTGGCGATCTACGGGGCGGTCATGTGGAAGCTGCGCGGTTCGACTGTCGGCGGCATCTTATTCGATCTGCAGGTCGTGCGCGTCGATGGCCGAGAAATGGATTGGCCAACCGCGGTGATTCGCGCGCTCAGCTGCTTCCTCTCGCTGGTGGTCGCCGGCCTAGGATTTTTCTGGATCGCGTTCGACGCGGACAAGCAGGGCTGGCACGACAAAATTGCCGGGACCGTCGTCGTGCGAGTCCCGAAGGGTCGATCGCTGGTGTGAGTCCCTCAAACCTTCTTTAGGAAGCAAGCTTTGAGCATGAAGTTGCCGGCATCCATGCGGCAATCCACTTCGTGATCCCCACCGACGATCCGGATACCCTTGATGCGCGTGCCCATCTTGAGCGTGATCGAAGAACCCTTGACCTTGAGATCCTTGATCAGCGCCACGGAATCGCCATCGGCCAGCGGATTACCGTTCGCATCCCGGACCACGTCGGCCGTCTCGAGATCGCTGCCGGCCGCAGAATTCGGCTGCCATTCGTGGCCACAGTCGGCGCAAACATACGTCGGTCCATCCGCGTAGGTGTTTTCCTTCGCACAAGCGGGGCAGGCGGGAACGGTCGGCATAGGCATGTTCGGCACGAGAACGGGAGCGCATTCTAGGCTGGCAACGCGGTTCGCGCGAGTTAGACTCGGACTGCTTAGCGGAAGCGAGCGGCCAGACCTAACTGCGGGAGAACTCCGTGCCAGCGCCATTTCGAGCATCACGCGACGTCATCATTCGCACCGAGGCATTCGACGAGGCAATCCGATTCTATGAGACGGTGCTCGGCCTTCGCGTCGTGCACCGCGACGCGGCGCTCGTCGGATTCGATGCGGGTTCGTTCCGTTTGTACCTCGAAAAAGGGCCGCCGCATGGTCCCGTGTTCGACTTCCTGGTTCCTGCCAAGCCGGCCGCGAAGCAGGCGTTATTGGCCGCGGGCTGCGTGCTCGTAGAAGAGGACGCGAACCTGCCTCGCTGCTACCTGCGCGACCCCTACGGCCTCGTCTTCAATGTCGACGATCGCAAACCGACGAATTAGCGGACCTCGATTTCTCAAAGACCGTCGAAGGACAACTGTCCGTTGCCGGAGGCGGCGGTCGCAACGGCGGCCGCTGTGCGCGCGGGTACGCGGAACGCCTGCGTGTTAAGCACGTATTGGCCGCGGCGATTCAAGCCGTGGCGCCGGCACGCAAGCTCGCAGCGCTGCTTGAGCAGCGCCGCTTCGGCGCCCTGACCTTCGAACCGCGAGCCGAAGCGTGCATCATTGAGTCGGCCGCCGCGCATCGCGCGAACGCGCGACAAGACGTGCTCGGCGCGCAACGGCGCATGCGCTCGCAGCCAGTCCTCGAACAGATCCTTGACCTCGAACGGCAACCGCAGCGGGATGAACCCGGCGGTCTGGGCTCCGGCATTCGCCGCGGCTTCGATGATCTTCTCGAGTTCATGATCGTTCAACGCGGGGATCATCGGAGCGGCGAGCACGCCCACCGGCACTCCGGCGGACGCGAGACCTGCGATCGCCCTGAGGCGCGCCGCGGGCGATGGCGCGCGCGGTTCGAGGCTGCGCTTCAAATCTTCGTCAAGCGTCGTCACGCTGACCATGACGTAGCAGAGCCGCTGCTTGGCGAGCTCTTGGAGCAAATCCAGGTCCCGCAACACGAGATGGCTCTTCGTGACGATGGTGACCGGATGTTGAAACCGCACGAGCACCTCGAGGATCGTACGCGTGATGCGATGTTCACGTTCAATCGGCTGGTAGGGATCGGTGCTCGAGCCGAGGTTGATGACTTCAGGACGATAGCTGCGCCGCGACAATTCGCGTTCAAGGAGTTCGGCCGCATTCGACTTGCAGAACAATTTTGTCTCGAAGTCGAGGCCCGCCGAGAGGTTGACGTAGGCGTGCGTCGGACGCGCAAAGCAATAGATACAACCGTGCTCGCAGCCCCGGTAGGGATTGATCGATTGGTTGAATGGAATGTCCGGCGACTGGTTGCGCGTGAGGATGCTGCGCGCGACTTCGATCCTGACCTCGGTTGCCGGCGCGCGGACCTCCGGTTCTCGCCACCATCCGTCCTCCTGCGCCTCGACACGCATCGATTCGAAGCGGCCTTCACGGGTATCGCTGGTACCGCGGCCTTTGAGCGGGATAGGCATTTGTCGACTGTACGGATATACAGTTCAAATATCAACCCAAAAAATCGATCTATAATCAATGAGTTGCGGTGATTTGGATCGATAGGCACGGATCTCGGTACGGACTCTGGCAGCGCGCTGGAGCACAAAGTTCTGCGTGCGCGTGGCTAGAAGCAGAAGGTGCGACAGCGAACGGACCCCGTACCGCGGAGCGCCTAGGCTATGCTCATACCATGAACGCATTCAAAGTCACCGCGCTACTGCTGATCGCCGCCGGCATTTTCGGTTTGATCTACGGCAGCTTCACCTACACCAAAGAAACCCATGAGGCCAAGATCGGGCCTCTGGAGATGTCCGTGAAGCAGAAGGAAACCGTGAATATCCCGGTTTGGGCAGGCGTCGGCGCCATCGTGATCGGCGCCGGCTTGTTGCTCGCGGGCGGCCGCAAGGGTTAGCGCCGCGGCGACCTCAGACCGTCGTGACCGGCCCTGTGCCGGAGACCGCTAGGCCCGTGCCGATGAAATGGACCATCGCCGCGTAGCCCAATAGTGCGACGAGCGCGAGACCAATCGCGCCGAGAAATGACGTTCCGAGCACGAGCTTGAATGCGAGCAGGAATGACAGCGGGGCGAGCAGCAGCGCGAAGCCGCCGCCGACGACGATACTGATCGCGGATCCGAATGCGCCCAACATCAACGACAAGATCGAGCGCAACAACGTCGGATGCGCGGCCCCAACGAGCCGCGCCGCGAGCCACACGGGAGCTGAAAAAACCACGATAAATCCGACCTGGACGATCAAGGCCGGTAAGCCGGTTACACTCATATTCATGACTGGACTCCGAGTTGCCCGGGTATTGTACGATGCTCTGCAGCGCGGGCATTGAAGTGGAGAATCGTACACAATGAGTACCGGGCTATCGACGACGACCGCACGCCTCGACAACGACGCCGACATGGCGCGGTTTCTCGCACCGATTCCAAATGCCGATCGGCTTGCCGCGGTACTGGCTGATCGCAAACCCGTGTCGACTCGGGCGTACGAGGACGAGACGCAGACCGCGCGGTTCGTCGAAAGCGACGGCAAGACCGTCATGTGCTTCACGATCAGCGATATCACGATCGACCAGGCTGAGATCATCGAAGCGGCCTGGGAAGGCGTATGCGCCTTGGACGAGAGCGCGTTTCGCAACACCGCCGAGCAGGCGCTCGGCGAGCCACTGCGGGCCGCAACATAGTGGCTGCGATCGCGCGGCCCAGCGCATAGTACCGCCCGATGCCCGGCTACCAACTCGCACAACTGAACGTCGGCATCATCAAAGGACCGATGGACTCGCCGCTGATGGCCGATTTTGCGGCGAGCTTGGCGCGCATCAACGCAGTGGCCGACCGCTCTCCCGGATTCATCTGGCGCCTTCAGACCGACGACGGCGATGCCACCGCGATCCGCCCGTTCGAGGATGAGAAGCTGCTGGTCAATATGTCGGTCTGGCGCGATGTCGAATCACTGCAGCAGTACGTCTACAGCACCGCACACGTGGAACTGCTGCGGCGGCGGCGGGAGTGGTTCGAATCGATGAACACTGCGTTTTTGGTGCTCTGGTGGGTACCGGCGGGCCATCGGCCGAGCATTGCCGAGGCCATCGAAAAACTCGAGGTCTTGCGCGCCAACGGTCCGAATGCAGCTGCATTCACGTTCCGCCGACCCTTCGCCCCGCCCACCTGAGGCCTCGACCCACGGCTACGACGACGTGGGCGGCCGGATCGTCAGCTCGCGGGCGGACTGCCGTACTCGTTGTCGCCCGGTTGGCCTTCCGTCACGAGAAAGATGAGCATGATGATCCAGCCGATCACCGGAATGAACCACAACAATTGCCACCAACCGCTGCGGTCAGTGTCGTGCAGCCGGCGCGCGGCAACCGCCAACGAAGGCAGCAGGGTAACGAGCGAGAACAGCCCGGATGCCGGGCGACTGACCGCGCTGATCGCGATGCTCACCAGAAACACGAACAGCGCATACCACCAATACTCCGGCCGCTTCGCGCGCCCACTGAAGTCGACGTACTTGTTGAAACAAGTTTTGATCGCGTCGGTGAATCCCATGATCGCTCCCTTGTAATTATGATGAAGGACCGGTTCCGTGGACGCGAAAATCATATCACGCGAACTTCAGCCCGCAAGCGCCGGCGCGGGACCCGGCGGCGGTTGCCGCAATATCCATCCATTGCCATCCGGATCCGAGAACATGGAATACCGCCCCCAGGGTTCTTGCTTGATATCGGTGAGCCGCAGGCCGCGCGCCGACAATGCGGTGTGATCGCGATCGATGTCGGTGACGTTGAGCATCACTCCCTGCAGGCCGCCCGGGCGCATCGCGTCGAACCAAGCGACCAGCGCGATCGTCGTGGCGCAGCCTTTTGGAGCCAGTTGTATCCACTTCTGATTCGGGCCCATCGGCTCTTCGCGAATCAGGTCGAAGCCGAGGATCTCCTGATAGAAGCGCTTTGCGCGATCTTGGTCGGCCACGGGCACGGAGATGATTTCAAACGACACGATGGGCATGAGATGCTCCTTGCGCCGGATACCGCTCGATCTGCAACGATACTCTTCATTCGATTTCGGCGCGATGCTCCTTGAGTTGCTCGAACGAGCGCATGCGCCACAACTGGGGAAACAAAAACCGCGCCCACGTCGCACCGACGATCAGCGTCAGAACGCCGCCGGCTACGATGGCCGGCACGAGGCCGATCCAGGCTGCCGTGATCCCCGACTCGAACTCGCCGAGCTCGTTCGAAGCTCCGATGAAGACGGCGTTCACCGCGCTGACGCGCCCGCGAATGCGGTCCGGTGTCTCGAGTTGCACGAGCATCGTGCGAATGAACACACTGACCATATCGCCCGCTCCCAGCACGGCGAGCGCGATCAGCGCGACCCAATACCGATCGGTGGTGCCGAATACCACGGTCGCGACACCGAATGCCGCAACCCCCAAGAACATCGTGACGCCGATTCTTCGTTCGATCGGCCGAAACGCGAGCAGCACCGCCGTGAGTGCGGCGCCGACGCCGGGCGCCGTGCGCAGGTAGCCGAAGACCTCGGGCCCGGCATGCAGCACGTCACGCGTAAACGCGGGCAGCAGTGCAGTCGCGCCGCCGAACAACACGGCGAACAGATCCAAGGTGATTGCGCCCAGCACGGTCTTGCGCCGCCAGACGAAGCGCAAGCCCTCGAGCAAGCTCGACCACGACGGCGCCTCCGTTCGCGGTGCGACGCGACGCGCACCGATGCCGGCGAGCATCGCGACCGCAACGACGAGCATGCCCGCGGCGACCGCGTAGACCAGTCCCGCGCCGCCCCGCAAGCCGAGCGGCGGGCCGGCGACCGCATAGAGTATGCCGCCGACGCTGGGTCCTGCGATCGTCGCGACCTGGAACATCGATGAGTTCAACGCTATCGCGTTTTGCAACGCCTCGGCCGGGATCAGATTCGGCATCATAGACTGCGTGGTCGGCATCTGGAATGCGCGCGCCATACCTAAGCAGGCGAGCACGATGAATATCGGCCAGATACGAGTGAGCCCTCCGACCGAAAAGCCCAGCAGCATGCCCGCGCAGGTAAATTGCACGAGCCCGCAAAGTATCAGGATGACGCGTCGATCGAAGCGATCGGCCGCATGGCCCGCAAATAAGACCAGGCACAAGAACGGCAGAAACTGCGAGAGTCCGATGAGTCCGAGATCTAGCAGTCGGCCGGTCATTTGATACACCTGCCAACCGACTGCGATCACGAGCATTTGCGCGGCGATCGCGGTGAAGAATCGCGCGCCGAGATAGAGCGTGAAATCGCGGTGGCGCAGAACCGCGAATCCGCTGCTGCGGTTCGTAGAGCTCAAGACTTCACGATGCCCCGGCGGTGCCGTCAATTCTCCGATTTGAATCGCAGCCATGCGCGCGAGAAGCTGCGGATTTCATCGGCACTGTAGACTCTCGCGAGCTCGAACTGCTGGCGGACCTCGGCTGGTGGATAGACCGCCTGATTGCCGCGGACCGCCGCCGGCAGCAGCGGCAGCGCGGCCGCGTTGCCCGATGCGAATCCGATGAACTGCGTGACCGCCGCCGAGATCTCCGGCCGCATCACGAAATTGATGAACGCATGTGCGCCTGCCGCATTCGGCGAATCGGCGGGTATCACGAGGCTGTCGATGTAGAGCGGCACGATTTCACGCGCGAATGCATATTCGACGTCGACCTTGGTATTGCCCTCCTTGGCCATCCGGCGGGCGATCATTGCATCCCCGGAATAGCCGATCGCAAGACACATTTCGCCGTCCGCGAGCTGCTCGTAATAGCCCGAGGATGCGATGCGTCGAATATAGGGTTTGATTTCGTGCAGTTTCGCCATGACCGCATCGAGCTTCGCGGGCTCGGCCGAGAGCAGTCCCTGCCCGAGGTAGCGCGCCACCATCGGCAAGATGTCGCCCCAGGAATCGAGGATGCTGATCCCGCAACTCGCGAACTTTGAGGCGACGCTGCGCTTGAACACCATGTCGAGGCTGTTGATCGGCGCGTTCGGCATCGTTGCCTCGATCTTCGCGGCGTTATAAATGATGCCCACCGTGCCCCACATCCAGGGCACCGCGTATTTATTGCCCGGATCGACCGCTTGCAGGCGCTTGAGGATCTCCGGATCCGCATTGCGCGCGTTCGGGATACTCGCCGGATCGAGCGCTTTCCAGAATCCCTTTGGAATTTCGCGGCCGAGTTCGGGAGCCGCATTCATCGTGACGATGTCGAAATCCGAATGCCCCACCGAGAGCTTCGTTTCCGCCGTCTCCGGCGAATCGAGCACCGAGTAGTTGATGTGAATTCCAGTCTCGCTCTGAAACTGATTGGTCAAGGACTGCGGAAAGTAATCGGACCAGGCATAGACGTTGAGTGTGTGCGCACGATCCGCGCCGCTCGCGCCGCTCGCGCCGAGCGCGAGCAGGCAACAACCGAGGCCCAATAGCCCTGCGCGCATCGACAAGTTGCGCGAAAGCCAAGTAATCTGTTTTAAGCCCAAGTCGTCTCCTCGTTCCACAGGTCATCTCACCCCATCATGCAACACTTACCCCCGACGATGAAAGCGGCGCTGCTGCTCGGCCACGGCGGGTTCGAGCAGATCAGCTTGCGGGACAACGTGCCGGTACCGGTTCCGGGCCGCGGCGAGGTGTTGCTACGCGTTGGCGCGGCGGGCGTCAACAATACCGACATCAACACGCGCACGGGGTGGTATTCGCGCATCGTCGCCGAAGGGACAACGGCGAGCGCGGCGGCGACGGGAATCGCCGATGTGCGTTCGTCCGACACCGGCTGGACCGGCGCAGCCTTGCGCTTTCCGCGCATTCAGGGCGCCGACGCCTGCGGTCGCATCGTTGCGGTCGGCAGCGGCGTGAGTGCAGATCGGCTTGGCGAGCGCGTGCTCGTCGAACCGGTATTTCAATCGCCTGCGGCCGCGGATCGCTATCGGGCGACCTATTTCGGGTCCGAATGCGACGGTGCGTTTGCACAATTCGCCTGTGTGCCGTCGGCGCATGCGCTGAAAATCACAAGCGATCTCACGGACGCCGAGTTGGCCTCGTTCCCGTGCTCCTACTCGGCCGCCGAAAACATGTTGACACGATTGGAGGTTTGCGCCGAGGACACGGTGTTGATCACCGGCGCCTCGGGCGGCGTGGGATCGGCCGCCGTGCAACTGGCGAAGCGCCGCGGCGCTACCGTGATTGCGATCGCGAGTGCATCGAAGGCCGTGGCCGTCGAATCATTGGGCGCGGCGCGCGTGCTCGCGCGCGATGCCGATATCGTCGCGAGCCTCGGCGCCGAATCGGTCGACGCGGTCGTCGATGTGGTCGGCGGCACATCGTTTCCGGCGCTGCTCGAGGTGCTCGTGCGCGGCGGGCGCTACGCCGCCGCGGGCGCGATCGCCGGCCCGATCGTGGCTCTCGACCTGCGCACGCTGTATCTGAAGGACCTCGAGCTCTCGGGCTGCACCGTGCTCGACCCGCAGGTGTTCGGCAATCTCGTCGGTTACATCGAACGGCGCGAGATACGCCCGGTCGTTGCCGCGATCTACCCGCTCAGCGAGATCGTCGCGGCACAGCGGGAATTTCTCGCGAAACAACATACCGGCAAAATCGTTCTGGTGCCGCCGCCCTAAAGGATGCCCGCCTAGAACGGTTCTTGCTGCGTGATGCAGTGGATGCCGCCGCCGCCGCGAAACAGCGTGCTGAGCGCCACCGGCACGATCGCGCGATCCGGGTAGGCGCGGCGCAAGGTCTCGACGACTTGCGCATCCTCGGAGATCCCATAAGCGGGCACGATAACCGCACCGTTGGCAATGTAGAAATTGACGTACGAACGACAATACCCCTCATCGCCGTCGGGCACGACGCTGCGCGGCGCTTCGGCGATCGGCAGCAACTCGAAGCGGCGCCCGTGCGCATCGGTCTCGGTCTCGAGTATGCGGCGGTTTTCCGCGATGATGGGGAAGCGCGGATCATCGGGATCCGCGACAGACTCGACCAGCACGCCTGCAGGCTTGTAGAAAGCGACATAGCCGTCGACGTGCCCGTCGGTGCTGATGTCGGTCGCATCGCCCGCGAGCCAGATGACCTTGTCGACGCCCAACATCGCGCGCAATTCCGCCTCGGCCCGCGACTTGGACCATCCGGGATTTCGATTGGGATTCAGTACGCAAGTCTCGGCCGTAATCAGTGTCCCCTCGCCGTCCGAGACAAAGCCGCCGCCCTCGATCACAAGATCGGATCGGTAGCCCTGCGCACCGGCGATTGCGGCGATGCGGGCGCCGACCGCTGCGTCCAAATCATAGGGCCGGAATTTCTCGCCCCAGGCGTTGAACGTGAACAGCGCGGCGGCGCGCGTCCCGGCCGCGCTGCGCAAGAAGCTCGGCCCCGAGTCGCGCAACCAGGAATCATCGATCGGAACGGCGAGCACGCGCACCGACGGCCCGCAGCGCGAGGCGGCATCGGCCGCGTGCGGCGGATCCGCAATCATCGTGACGGGCTCGAAGCGGGCGATCGCCTGCGCAACGCGCACGTAATCGTCCCGTGCCGCCTCCAAATGCTCTCGCCATAGGGACTCGCGTTTCGGCCAGCCCATCCAACAGCCGGCATGCCTCGCCCATTCGGCCGGCATCGTGAATCCGAGCGGCGGCTTTGCAGTCATAGTGGTGTCCGATAGTCGGGGTCTTGCAATCGCCGCCGCACCGCTCGGCGGCGGCGGCGAAAACGCTCGATTCGCGGCGCGAGACCCAACCATTCAGGCCGCAACAGAAACAGGGGCCCGGACTCCTCGCCGAGCGTTGCGTTGATCATCCCGCGCGCCTCGGCGAGCGAGGCGATGACGTCCGGGCTCACCGCGCGCCATGCACCGACCGCGGCCACCGCTCGATCGATTCCGGTTTGCAGTGCGATTTGGGTTTGCTCGACGGCGCTCTGCCACGCGAGATCCGCATGATCGGCGCGTTCGCTCGGGTCGTCCGGAGGCAGATTTTGCAAGTACGCGTCGACGATGATGCCGGCGACCTGATCTGGGCTCTGCGCGGTTTGCAGCGGCCGTGCGAGGCCGCAGGCGTCGGCCACTTCGAACAACAGGATCTGCAGCGCTGCCGGAACATCGAGACTGCGAATGTCCGCTTGATCGAGCATTTGCGCTGCCGTCGCCGGAGAATTCACGGCCTGCCCGGCGGTGCCCAAAGCCGACCCCGGCGCGCCGGTCGCGCCTGCGCCGATTGGCGCGCGGTCGATCACGGGTGGATTCACCGGATTCATGCCCGACGCTCAAGCACCGAGGAAAATCTTGTAGGCCGCGTTGTCCGATTCATCCGTATAGGGATATTGGAGCTCATTGATGTGTAACAGAAAGTCGGTGCGCGTCTCGGGCGGGATTTGGATCCCGGCCAGCACGCGTCCGTAATCCGAGCCGAGGTTTCGATAGTGAAACAGGCTGATGTTCCAATCGGTGCCGATTGCACGCAAAAATTTCAGCAGTGCACCAGGCCGTTCGGGAAACTCGAATCGGTAGAGCCGCTCATGCTCCAGTCCGCTGCCGTGGCCGCCGACCATGTATCGAACATGCTGCTTGGCGACCTCGTTGTCGGTCATATCGCGTACCGAAAAGCCGCCCGCCGCAATCGACTTGATCAGCGCGTCGCGCTCGGTCTTTCCCTGCGTCAGTGCAAGGCCGACAAAAATCTGCGCGGTTTTTGCGCTCGCGTAGCGGTAATTGAATTCGGTCACGCTGCGCCGCCCGACGATCTCGCAAAATCGCAGGAAAGAGCCGGGTTCCTCGGGTATTTCTATCGAAAACAGCGCTTCGCGCTGGGCGCCGATGTCGGCGCGCTCGGCGATGTAGCGCAGGCGGTCGAAATTCATATTGGCGCCGCCGTTGATCGCGATGAAGCGGCGCTGCGTACAGGCTTCGCGCGCCACGTATTTCTTGATGCCGGCGACCGCAAGCGCTCCGGAGGGCTCCGCGATTGATCGGGTGTCCTCGAAGATGTCCTGGATCGCAGCACAGATTTGGTCGCTCGTAACCAGCAGAATCTCATCCACATACTGGCGCGCGAGCCGGAACGTCTCCTCGCCGACGCGCCGCACCGCGACGCCGTCGGCGAAGGTGCCGACACGCTCGAGCGTGACGCGCTTGCCGGCCCGCAACGACTCATACATGCCCGCAGACTCCTCGGGCTCGACGCCGATGATTTTGATCCGCGGGTACAGTGCCTTGGTGTAGGCCGCAATTCCGGCGATCAAACCGCCGCCGCCGATCGGCACGAAGATCGCATCGATCTCGTCGCCATGCTGTTGACGCAGGAGTTCCATGGCGACGGTGCCTTGGCCCGCAATGACGTCGGGATCGTCGAATGGGTGCACAAATACGAGTCCGCGCGCGCGTGCAAGTTCGACTGCGTGCTCGTAGGCTTGGTCGAAGTCGTCGCCATGCAGCACGATTTCACCACCCAGCGCGGCAACCGCCTGGACCTTGATGTCCGGCGTCGTGACCGGCATCACGATGACCGCGGGAATACCGCGCGTGCGCGCGCCGAGTGCGACGCCCTGCGCATGATTGCCCGCCGAGGCGCAAATGACGCCGCGCTGCGCCGCGATCTGCGAGAGCTGCGCGATTTTGTTGTAGGCGCCACGAATCTTGAACGAAAACACGGGTTGCAGGTCTTCACGCTTGAAGAACACGCGATTATCCAATCGACGCGACAGCCGGGAGGCGGCCTCGAGCGGCGTTTCGATGGCCACGTCGTAGACTTTGGCTTTGAGAATGCGTTCAACGTAGTTTTCTTGCATGGCGGGTCGCTGGTCAAAAGGACCCCTACATTAGCCGATGCAGCAGCGCGAGTGTATTCCGGCGCCAGACTGTGAGACGCTCCACAGCCTGCGATTAGGCGCCGCTCAGGCCCGGCGCGGATTGGGTAACATACCGGTATGCGCACATTGAAGCCTTGGATTTACGGTCTTCTGCTGGCCGCGCCGGCGGCGCTCGCGCAGGCGGCGTTCGCGTTATCCGGCGGCACGATCGCAACCGACAACGTCAAGGCGCGCCTGGTCAGCGAGGTGCGCAGCGTCGCGCCGGGCCAGACCTTCTTCGTGGCGCTCGAACTGGACATTCGCGAGGGCTGGCATACCTACTGGCGCAACCCGGGGGACTCCGGGCAGGCGACCAAACTCGTCTGGACGCTGCCGCCGGGCTTTGCGGCCGGAGAAATCCAGTGGACGACGCCGCACCGCTTCGAGCTTCCCCCGCTGGTCAATTACGGTTATGCCAAGCATGCGGTGCATCTCGTGCAAATCACTGCACCATCGGATATCGCGGCGGGCGGCCATGCGGACCTGCACGCAAAAGCCAGCTGGCTGGTCTGCTCGGATGTTTGCATCCCCGAGAGCGCTGATCTGTCCTTGAGCTTGCCGACGAGCCCGCAGGCGGGCGCGATCGATACCGCATCCGCGGGCCTTTTTACTGCGGCGCGCGCCGAATTGCCGATCGCGGCGCCGGCATCGACGGCGCGCGTCGAGAACGGCTTGCTGATCATCGCGCTCGGAGCCGATTGGGGCGCGACGCTCGCGCAGATCAAGGACTTGAGCTTCTTCCCCTACGACGACGGCGCGATCGAATACGGCGCTCAGCAGACCTTGACGCGCAAACCGAACGAATTGGACCTCGCGATCAAGCTCGGCTACCAGCTGCCCGCGGGACCGATTCGCGGCCTGCTGCTCGCGACCGAACAGAGCGGCAGCGAGGCGATTGCGGTCCCGTTGCAGATCGCAGCAGCGCTGCCCGCGGGAGCGGCTGCGGCAGCGGCAGCAGCAGCCGGTCCTGAATTCACGCGCGTGCCGATTGGCGCCGCCGCGAGCAGTGCCGCCGGCACATCGGGGCCGGCCGCGGGCCCCGGATTCGGCTTGTTGCTGCTGTTCGCGGTACTCGGCGGATTGGTTCTCAATCTCATGCCCTGCGTGTTCCCGGTGTTGTCCATCAAGGCGCTAGGTCTCGTCGAGCAGGCCAAGAAGCACCCGGCCGCCGTGCGCACCAAGGGATTGGTATTCGCGGCGGGCGTCATCAGTTCGATGCTGGCACTCGCCGCAGTTCTACTGGCCTTGCGTGCGGGCGGTGAGCAAATCGGCTGGGGCTTCCAATTGCAGTCGCCGCTGTTCGTGACCTTGATGGCCTATCTGTTGTTCGGAGTCGGTTTGAATCTCTCCGGGGTTTTCGAAGTCGGCGGCGGGTTGGCCGGCATCGGCGACAGCCTGACCCAGGGCGACACCTACCACGCTTCGTTCTTCACCGGCGTGTTGACGACCTTGGTCGCAACGCCATGCACGGCGCCGTTCATGGCCGCCGCCGTGGGCGCGGCACTTACGCAATCGCCGATCGTCGCGCTCTGCATCTTCACGGCGCTAGGTTTTGGTCTGTCGTTGCCATACCTCTCGTTGTCGTTCGCGCCCTGGCTGCGCCGCGCGCTGCCGAAGCCCGGTGCCTGGATGGATACCCTCAAACAGGTGTTCGCGTTCCCGATGTATGGATCGGCGGCCTGGCTGATCTGGGTATTAGCGCAGCAGCAGACTGCGGTGCTCGGCCTCGGCGCTGCGCTCGCGGGATCGATCTTGATCGGATTGGCCGCCTGGGCCTATCAAAAATCCAAGAGCAGCGGCAGCATTGGCCGCGTCGCTGCGCTCGCGACGGCAATGATCGCACTGATCATCGCGGTTCTGCTGCCGGTGCAGCTCGCGCGCGCACCGCTGATCGGCGCAGCCGCGGCCGCCGCAACATCGCAGCCGGGCGCTGCGCTCGACTCGGAAGGGTGGCAGGCCTACGACGCGGCGCGCGTCGAGGCGCTCAAAGCCGCGGGCAAGCCCTTGCTCGTCAACTTTACCGCGAGCTGGTGCCTGACTTGTCTCGTCAACGAACGCAATGCATTCGGCGACAGCGAGGTCCAGGCGGTTTTCCACGACAAGGGTGTGACCTTGATGAAGGGCGACTGGACCAACCGCGATCCCGCGATCACCAAGGCGCTGTCCGAATTCGGACGCGCCGGCGTGCCTCTGTACTTGGTCTACAACGGCAAGCCCGGCAGTCCCGAGCCGCAGGTGCTGCCGCAATTGCTATCGGCCAGCGTGGTGCGCGCTGCATTCGCGGCCCTTCCAAATCGAGCGTTGCAGTAAGCGCATGGCGTCCGCTCCCACCGTGCCGAGCAAACCGACGACGATCGTTCCCGTGATCGATTTTCGCCGCCACAGTATGGTGCTCGAGTGGCATACGCTCGGCGGGACCTGGGCCGCCTACGACATTCCGCCCGCGCTCGTGAACGGCATTGCCTTGATCCGCCCGTCGCTGCCGAACGTCTGTTTGTTCGCGCAGGGCGGCCACTTGCAGCTGCAAATCGGCCCGAATCAATACGCGTTGTCCGAGGCATCGACACACATTCGTTGCACGCGTGGCGTTGCAAGCTTTGGATTGCGGCGACGCTTCACGGTCGAGTCGAGCAGCCGGGGTGTGCTTTATACCTACGCGTACTGGACCGCGAGGGGACAGGATTTCTTTCGCTGGCTGGCGGCGAAGGCTTCCGACCCGGCCTGGCGCGCTACGAGCGGACGACAGTGGTCGGAGGGTGTCGCGTCGGCCTCTCTTCGTGCCGGCTAGACAGCAAGCCGGCGAGTTCGCGGGGCGATAGATAACGCCATTGGCCCGGCTTCAACTCCCCCAAATGAATATTGATGATGCGCACGCGCTGCAAGCGCTGGGCTCTAAAGCCCAGTGCCGAGCACATGCGGCGAATCTGGCGATTGAGTCCCTGTGTGAGCACGATGCGAAACGATTCGCGGTCGACCCGAGCCACTCGCGCCGGCTTGGTCATCTCACCCATGATCCGCACGCCGCTTGCCATGAGCGCCAATGAAAAGTCGGTGATCGGTCGATCGACCGTCACGATGTACTCCTTCTCGTGATTGTTCTCCGAGCGCAATATCTCATTGACGATGTCGCCGTTGTTCGTCAGCAAGATCAGGCCTTCCGAATCCTTGTCCAATCGTCCGATCGCGAAGATCCGTTCCTGGTGCCCGATCAGATCGATGATATTGCCTTCGACGTGGGCTTCGCTCGTGCAGGTGATGCCGACGGGCTTGTTGAGCGCGATGTAAATCTGCTCCTTCTTGGATCCGACGAGTTCGCCGTCGACGCGCACCTCGTCGCCCTCACCGACCTTGGTGCCGAGCACTGCGGGCACGCCGTTGCAAGTCACGCGGCCCGCCTCGATCCATTGATCGGCTTGCCGGCGCGAACAGACGCCGGTCTCGCTGATGTATTTATTGAGTCTCATCGCCTGTTCAAAAAATCTGCGAACTGCTTCGCCAGCGTGTGGGGCGCCGCGTCGAAAAGGTCCTCGGCATAGTCGGTGCCGCTGACGAGTTGTACCGTCGACGGCATGCCCAGTCGCTGCGCATCGATGCCGGATGACTGCCGGCCGATCGTCATCACGAGGCAGGGTTGCGCGACCCGCGGCAAATGCTCATCGGCCGTCACGGCGACGAGGACCAAGCGGCGCACGAGTTCCGGCTTTGCGCGCGCAAGCTCGGCCGCAACCGCGCAGCCACTGCGAAAACCCAGCAGGTCGATTTGCTTGAGGCGCAAATCGCTCGCCAAATCGGCGACCGCGCCCGCCAGGTCCGACAGCGCGCCTGCCCCGATCGGGGGCGGATCGGATTCGCCGCAGCCGGGCAGATCCGGCGCATAGACCGAACGTGCGTCGGCGATCAACGGTAGGAAGCGATTGAAGGTTCGACTCGAGGAGTCGATCGGGTGCAGGCAGAACAGTGTCACGTGCTCGTCAAAGCCGCCGGTCGTCGGAAATGCCGTGCGGACATGCAGTTGCCCGAACCGGCAATCGAAATAGGCGCGGCGCGTGCGCACCGTCGAGTCGGCCGGCACCTTCGGCTTTACATTTTTGGGCATGTCATACCCTCTTGTTGTTAACATACCACACAATATTTTGCATTTCTTTGCAATTAAGCTGGCTTATGGGATTGCTCGACGCTAGAGTGTTGCACCGGCGCAATACGAGATTCTTGGGAAGTAAAGCAGACCGATCCATTGCTAAAGCGCGAAAAACAGCGCAGCAAAAAAAAGGCATGGGGAAATTAAAGCCGGGCAATGCCCGGCTTTTTCATTCCGGCTCACGGCACGCGGTCCCAAACTCGAGACATCGAAAACCCGGTCATGCGACCCGATTTGATCAGCACGAGCTGGACCAAACGCTGACCATCGCTCGATAGCTGATAATGCTCCTCGAACTTGGGACGATCGTCGTCGGGATCGACCATCACGATGAGGCTCGAGCCGGACCAACCGCAGATCTGCTTTGAACCGTGGCCGGGCCTCTTCTTGGCGGCCCCTCCTGGCTGATAGACGCGATTGTCCCCGTCGGAGGTGAAAGCCGCGACACCCGAGAGCTGCTTGATCTCCAAGTCCTTGCCGGGCCAGTTCAGCACCTCGCTGACCGCGGATACCGGCAAGGGCGCGGCATTCGGCAGACCCGCCGAATCGGGTGTTGCGCCGGATTGGCCGGACCCGCCCTGACCGCCGCCACGCCCGCGGCGGCCGCTACGCTGTCCACCATTGTCGTTTGTGCCGTTGCCGGGCCCTGCGGCCAAGGCCTGGCCGAGGCGCTGCGGATCGTCGCTATCCGCGATGTTGAGGCGCCATTTACCGCTCAAATCCACGCCGGCGGGCGGCAATTCGGCCAGTTGTTCGCCGGCGCAGCCCGCAATCAATACCGCAACCAGAATGAGGACAGCGCGCATCTAGGACCCCGCAATCGCATAAACCGGCTGCCAGTTTATATGGGTCCTTCGCTGCAGCGAGAAATTCTAGCCGGCTGACCGGCGCCTATTGGCAACGGCTCGGCCGTCGGCGGGGCCCGAAATCCACACACGGCCCTCGAATGGCTGAAAGCACACCCGCACCGGATCGAGCCGGCGCACGGTCTGGGTGCCGCACGGAATCTTGCCGTCGGCCAGATCCGCCTTGATCAAATCGACGAGCGAGGCGCTCGGCTCGCCGGACCCGTTCGGCGGCAGCGCGTGCGCAAGGATGCGGGCCTGGACCTCATCCATGCGCGCTGAATTGCCCAGTACCGCGCGTTTGAATCGGTCCAGCACGACGAGCACGCAGCTCAAGGTATTGTCGGTAACGTCGCTCGGGCGACCTGTTGCGCCGATGAATCGCAAATGCAGCAGGCCGCCGATGCCCCGACCCTCATCGTGCAAGCACAGCGCCAGCGCGCCGTGCAGCTCAGCGACCAAAAGCACAGGCTCGGGCGAGACCTGGTAGGTGTCCGCCGCGACCGATACTTCCTGTGGACCTGTAGACACTGATTTGGACCTCATGACGCCTCAGCATCGTGCACGGCATGGGTAATCCTCTCTGCCGAGCCAATCACGCTTTTGGCAATGCCGGGGCTGCCGCGTCGTTGCATTGCGACGCCGGTCCGGCCAAGGCGCCGGGGGTGGTGCTCGCGAGCCCTTGCTCATAACCGCACCGTATGAGCTCATGTCCCGTTTATATTGGAATTTTGGCGCCCGGGGCGTCAGCGTACCGGCATATGTATCGATACGACGCAATTGACCAGACGCTCGTCGACGAGCGGGTCGCCCAATTTCGTGACCAGACTCGCCGATTCCTCGCCGGCGAGCTTTCGGACGACGAATTCAAGCACTTGCGCCTGCGCAACGGCCTCTACCTGCAGCGGCACGCACCGATGCTGCGCGTCGCAATTCCCTACGGCCTGTTGTCATCAAAACAGCTGCGCATGCTCGGGAGCATCGCGCGCCGCTATGACCGCGGGTACGGGCACATGACGACCCGGCAGAACATCCAATTCAATTGGCCCAAGCTCGATCAGGTGCCCGACATCCTCGCCGATCTTGCGACCGTCGAAATGCATGCGATCCAGACGAGCGGCAACTGCATTCGCAACGTGACTTCCGATCATCTCGCGGGCGTGACGCCGAACGAGATCGAGGACCCGAGGCCGTGGTGCGAGATCATCCGCCAGTGGTCGACTTTCCACCCCGAATTTTCCTACCTGCCGCGCAAGTTCAAGATTGCAGTTACCGGCGCGCCGCAGGACCGGGCCGCCTCGATGGTGCACGACGTCGGCGTGCACATCGTGCGAGGACCTGACGGCGAACCCGGCTTCGAAATCATCGCCGGCGGCGGACTTGGCCGCACGCCGATCATCGGTCAGGTCGTGCGCAAGTTCCTGCCGCGCGAGCATTTACTCTCCTACCTCGAAGCGGTCCTGCGGATCTACAACCTCGAAGGTCGGCGCGACAATCTGACCAAGGCGCGGATCAAGATCCTCGTGCGCAGCTTGGGTATCGATGAATTCCGGCGACGCGTCGAGGCTGAATGGGCGCGTATCAAGGACTCGGCGCTGCGGCTCGAGGACACCGAAATCGAGCGGGTCCGAAAATTTTTTACGCCGCCCGCCTACGAGAGCCTCCTCGACAGCGATCCGGCGCAGGATCGAAGCACGGCGTTCCGCGCCTGGTATCGCTACAACACGCAGCAGCACAAAGTATCCGGCTACCGCGTCGTCTATATATCGCTGAAAAAGCCCGGAGTCGCTCCCGGCGATCTGACGGATTCGCAGATGGAGCTGCTCGCGGATCTCGCCGATCGCTATAGCTTCGGCGAGATTCGGGTCACTCATACGCAGAATCTGCTGTTCGCCGATGTCAAACAGACAGCGGCTTTCGAACTATGGCAGGCGCTCGATCGAGCCGGGCTCGCGACGCCGAACATCGGCACCTTGACCGATATGATCTGCTGTCCTGGACTCGATTTCTGCAGTCTCGCGAATGCCGGATCGATCGATGTCGCGAATCTAATCAACGAGCGCTTCGACGACTACGATTACCTCTATGATCTCGGCGAACTCGAAATCAAGATGTCGGGATGCATGAACGCCTGCGGCCATCACCATATCGGCCACATCGGCATCCTCGGCGTCGATAAGAGCGGCGAGGAGTGGTACCAAATCACGATCGGCGGTTCGGCCGGCACGGATGCCGCGTTGGGCACCGTGATCGGTCCATCGGTTGCAAAGCACGAGGTCGCCGACACGATTGCCCGCTTGCTGGCGGTTTATGTCGAGAGGCGCCGCCCGGAAGAGCGCTTCCTCGATACCGTGCGGCGCATCGGCGTCAAGCCGTTCAAGGAGAGCGTTTATGCCGCGCCGGTTGCTGCGTGACCATGAGGTCGCCATCGACACGTGGCGCTATCTCGATGAGCCCGACGATTCCTTCGATTCGCTCGACTCTGGTAATGCCGACGAGGCGAGCCGCGGCGCTCTGATCGTGCCGTTCGAGCGTTGGCTCGCGGAGCGCGACAGCTGGCTCGCGCAGCCGCGTCGCCTCGGCGTACTGTTGGGTCCAGCGCACACGATCGACGTCCTGGCCGCCGATTTGCCGCAGCTTTCGCTGATCGCCGTGCAATTTCCGTCGCCGGCCGAAGGCCGGGGCTACAGCCAAGGGCGCGAGCTACGCGAACGCTGGAATTTTACCGGCGAACTCCGCGCAGTCGGCAGCGTGCGCCAGGATCAACTGTTCTTCCTCGCGCGCTGCGGCTTCAATGCCTTCGAATTGCCGGAGGGCGAACTCGAAGCCGCTCGCGCTGCGTTCACGACCTTTTCGTCCGGCTATCAGATTTCGAATGATGCGGGCCTCGCTGGTACACTGCGCCACCGCTAGCCACATTCGAGGCCGAAATGCGAAGGTTCATTGTCGTCGTTCTGTTGAGCGCGGCGGCCTTCGCCACCGCTCAAGCCAAAGGCTGGGTCGATCAAAGCAACGCGTTCACGCAACGGCTGCTCAGCGTCGAGTTCGAGCACTCCCCCGAGCAAGGATCCCAGGAGGGGCTCGCCAAATACGACGATCGGATCTCGAACCCCACGCTCGCCGATGAGCTCGCCGAGCGCGCCGAATTGGTCGCGGTGCTGGCCGAATTGAAGACGCAGGGAGCCGCGGAAACCGACGAAAACGTTGCCGAAGATCTCGAAATATTGCGCAAGGCATTCGATTTGCGCTTCCGCACCGAGGATTTCGAGAGACAGCGTCTCGTGCCGTTCATCAATGCGAGCGAAATCATTTTTCAGGGGCTGCGCGGATTGCTCGATGACCAGGTCGCCGCCGAACGGCGTCCCCATGCGATCACGAGGCTGCGCAAATACACCGGATCGGTGGCCGGCTACGAGCCCTTTACAACGCTGCTGAAGCAGCGGGCGTTGGAACAGATGGCAAAGCCCGAGGTGCTCTACCCGTCGAAGAGCGAGGTGGAAACCGAGCTGAGCCGCAACCCGAACTACATCCAGGGCATCAGCGACCTGTTCAAGAAGTACAAATTGACGGGGTGGGAGAAGCCCTACGCGCGGCTCAAGCGCCAATTGGCCGATTACGACCTCTGGGTGCGTGAGCACATCCTGCCCAAGGCGCGCACCGACTTCCGCCTGCCGCCGGAGCAATACGCGCTCGCTTTCGAGGGCTACGGCATCGACATGGCGCCCGCCGCGATCGCCGACTTGGCGCATGCGGCCTTCAGCCAGTACCAAGCGGAGATGGCGCCGTTGGCCGCCGAGGTCGCGCGCCAAAAAGGCTATGGCGCCGGCGATTACCGCAGCGTAATCGGCGAGTTGAAGAAACAGCAAATCACCGGCGCGGCGATACTTCCATTCTACGAAGCACGGTTGCACGAGATCGAACGGCTCATCGTGGCGAACAAGCTCGTGACCTTGCCCGACCGACCGGCAATCATCCGGCTTGCAACTGCCGCGGAAACGGCGCAGCAGCCGGCGCCGCACATGGTGCCGCCGCCGCTTCTGCACAACACCGGGCAGCGCGGCGAGTTCGTGCTGCCGCTCAATATCCCGTCGGCCAGCGGCGGCGCCGAGGACACCTACGACGACTTCACGTTCGATGCGTTCGCGTGGACGCTGACGGCACACGAGGCACGGCCCGGCCACGAACTGCAGTTCGACTCGATGGTCGAGCATGGCGTGAGCCTCGCGCGAGCGCTCTATGCGTTCAATTCGACCAATGCCGAAGGCTGGGGTCTCTACTCCGAATACATCATGCAGCCGTTCGAACCGGCCGAGGGGCAGCTGCTGACGTTGCAGTTGCGGCTGCTGCGGGCCGCGCGCGCGTTCTTGGACCCTGAATTGCAGAGCGGAAAAATCACGCCCGAACAGGCGTACACGGTGCTCGAGAAAGATGTGTTACTGAGCCATGCATTCGCCAAGGAAGAAGTCGAGCGCTTCACCTATCGCGCGCCGGGGCAGGCCAACAGCTACTTTTACGGATATACACGCTTGCTCGCGCTGCGCAAGGAAACCGAAAGCGCGCTCGGACCGAAATTCGATGCAATGCATTTCCACGACTTCATCCTGTCGCAGGGATTGCTGCCGCCCGATTTGATGCGCAAGGCCGTGCTCGAACATTTCGTGCCTTCGCAAAGACAAGCACCCTGATCGGCTCAGCGGCGCATCCGGCGGCTCGGTTGCCGAGCCGCCGGAGCCTCTCGCCGATGCCTAGAATTGCTTCTTCAAGGCCTCCGCGAGATTGGTCACATCCGGCGTGCCGATGCCCACCGCAGGGCTGTAACCATCACGCCCCAGAAAGAAGTCGTTGTTGCCGTACTCGATGACATTGAACGGCGCGCCCGTGCCCGTATAGGCACTCGGACCGCTCGCAAGCTGATACAGCGCCACATTGAGCAGACCCAGGCGGGCGTGCGCATATTGCCCGATGAGTCCGACGACGCCGTTGAATTGCGGACCGATGAAACTCGTGCCGCCATAGAAGGTCTCGATCGCGAAACCGGTCTGGTCGGACGTGTAATAGATCACGTAGCCGGTGTCTGGATCGGCATTGGCCGAAATATCCGGCACGTTGCGTCCCGCGAAATGCGACGGAATGTCGATCAGCGTCTGCGGCGGGATCACGTCCTCATAAATGAACGACTGATCGGGCTGGGTTTTTTGAATACCGGCGAGCCCCTCTTGGTAGAACGGCCGCCTCCATTCGAAGCTGATTCCGCCGCCGCTGCCGACCGGGAAGATGCCGCAATTGATCGGGTCGTACCCCAAGTCGTCGCAGAGCGGAACCAGATAGTCCCAACTCCAAACGCGCTCGCTCGGAATACTGACGGTCAGCGTTTGGTTGTTCGGCAGCCCGTAGACCTGCTCCCCCGCGAGCGTCGTCCCGCCGACCGCGGTGATATAAGGATCGCTCGCGGGATTATCGACGCTCAGCGCCAAACTGAAGTCGGGCGGTAGATTGCCGTCATTCGCATCGTAGGCGCCGGCATCGCCCGACGAGGCGAACAAGCTCTGGCCCTGCAGGGCCGCCTGCAAAAAGATCTCATCGAATGCCTTGAGTGAACTGACGGTCTCGCCCGTGTACGGGTCGGTGACCGGAGCGTTCACGAGGTTGTCGAACCATTCCCATTCGCCCCAACTCGTCGACACGGATTCGGCCTGGTTGTCCTCGACCGCCGCGACGAACGCGTCGAGAAACGCCTGATTGGTGTTCGGCGCCTGATAGACGATGATTTTTGCGCCAGGCGCGACGCCGCCGGATTGCTCGACGTCGAGCGTGGTCTCGATCGAACCGGAGGCGTCGCTCGGAGCGCCCGGGCCGCCGTCGATGTTGTCGACGGTGATCCGATTCTTCGACACTTTGAGCCCGAGTGCGCTCCAATAGGCAAACGCATCGCTCTCGGTGAATGCGGCGAGCGTCACGATTCCAAGCGTGCGCCCCGACCCGGTCACGCCCTTCGCGATCAACGGCAGCGCATCGTAGTATTGCTCGAAATCGGCGACCGTCAGGAATCCGGGCTGGTTGGTCGTCGTACCCTTGCCGTTCGGCGGGGTCTGTTTGGCGGTCTCTTGCTTCGAGCGTGTCGCAACCGCCTTGATATGGTGTGGAACGAATTGCGGCCGCGTGGAGAGGCCGACGACTTGGTCGACGACCGAGCTGACTTCGGCCGGTACCGTGGCCTTGTTGATCGGTGCCCGATAGCGGTAGGACGGCGCCGTTCCATTGGCAGCTACCTCATAGACGCGCAGGCTCACGTTGAAAGCGCTCTGCACATTGGCGGGCGTGCCGGTTACCCGCAGCGTGCTCGCGCCGCTGCGCTCGGCCGTGAGGCCGTAAGCGCTTAGCTTGGCGATGACGTCCGCGACGGCGGCGTCCGGCTGCGCGAATTGGGCTCTGAACTGGCTCGGCGTCAGAAATTGCAGAAAGTTTGCACTCGATTGCGTATAGATCGACTTGAACAACGCGTGCGCGGCCTGCTCGTCCCGAAGCTTGAGCGAGAGCGTGAGCGACACCGGGCTCGCGCCCGAAACCTCGTCGAGCGCACCGATGTCACGCGCCGCGGGCGTCGTCTTCGTCGGATAGGGCGCTGCGGCGGCTGCGCTTGCACCGAAAGCTGTGAGAGCTCCCAGAGCCAGCGCAATGGCATGGAAACGAATGTTCATTGGTCATCCTTTGACGTCTTTTGGGCGACGCATTCGAAACGATTGTCGGAGTATCCCGCTTGGAATTGATGCAAGTGTGAACCTGCTGCATTTGAATCTACGGTGGTGCCGGGATCGCAGTCAAGTCGCATTGACAAGGTCGCTGCTAACATTTCCAACTATCTTCATCTGAAATGTTTCCGACGTGATCCGATTGCAAATCGAAGACACCGGACCGCGGACGACCGCCAGGCGGCAATCTTCGGCGACCGACACTCGGGTTTTGTCTCAGTGCGCGGCGGCGCGACCGTCCTCGGCCAACTTTGCTTCGATTTCCCCACCGAAGAACGCTTGAGGGTCCGATGGCGTCACGCGCTCCTGTTGTTCGCGCAGCGCGAGCGACGCCTTCGCCTCATCGAACGCCTCACGCAAGGAATGCGCGCCGGGAAGGGCGTCCCGATAGAATGCCTCCCCGAAATATGTCAAGTCGCGGTCGTTCGAGCAGCCGAACGACGTGCGATCGGCCGCCGCAGCGGCGATCACGATCGTTCGCGCATCACGCAAGGAATCGATGAACGCGCCTGAATAGCATGCGGAAATGATGATGACACGCCAGCGGATGCCGGACTCGCGCAATGCATCGGCAAGATCTTCGTCATACAGATCCTTGAGCGGCAGGTCCGAATTCGACACCGCGATCACGGCATCACGCGAGCCGTGCGACGAGATCGACAGGAACAATACGTCGCGATCGAGACGCATGCGCGCGCCGATTTCGCGCAGCGCGTACTTCAATCCGGAAACGGTCGCGAGCGGCTCGCGCTGCAGATCGCGCTCGTCGTTGATCAAGTACACGCGCCGATTCGCGAACCCGTAGCGCTCGCCGAGCACTTTGGCGGCGAGGCCGATTTCGCCGGCGAACACCTTTTCATCGCCGACTCCGGCGAATCCCAGAAAAAAAGCTTCGGGCTTCGGCGAGGCATCTCGGTGGACCTGCGCAAGGCTGCGGTCGATGCGCGCCGCCTGCTCGAACAGCAGCGCCTCGTCATCGGCGCGCGCGTCATCAGCGGAGGTCGCCTGCGCGTCGACGGAATTCCAAACGTCCGGAATCACGTTGAGTGCGTCACTGAGCCAGATAAATGCGCCGATGCACAGCGCGCCCGCAAACGACGGCCAATACTGCGATCGCCCGGTGAGCGCGCGCAGTCCACGCGCGAGATATGCGAGCGAATAAGCACCGCAAATCCAGCAGATATCCTGCACCGTGACCTCGTCGAAATAAACGACGGCGACCGTCACGAGCGCCACCAAGATCGGGACGAGTCCGCTCACGAGCGCGAGCGCCGCCGCATAGCTTGGGCTCGGCCGCGATTGCCGACACAGCACTGCGGCGAGCGCCTGCGCCGCCACGGCATACCAGGCCAGCAACGGAATATTCGCTGCGACGAACTGCGGATCCGGCCGGCTCTCCCAGCGGTCGATTGCGATCCACAACGCGATCGAGCAGCAAGCGAGGATCAGCGTCACCGCCGGGGATTGCGTCGCACGGATCGCGCCGGTCGCGCGCAGACTCCACAGCCGCAATAAAGCCTTCCACCAATCCTCTGGATCGGGGGCGGCGAGCGCCGCGGCGCCGGGCGAAGCCGGCGGGGCCTGCGGCTGATCCGGGTCGTGCTCGCTCATAGGAAAGTCTGGCCAATGCGCCGCATCGCCATATACTGCACGTTACTTTTTTTCCGGGTGTCGCTCATGTGGTTCAAGAATCTCGTTTTCTACCGTCTGCCCGCCGAATGGGTCCTATCGGCAGCCGAACTCGAGGGGCAGCTCGCGGGCAGGACACTGCAGCCTTGCGGACCGTTCGAAATGAGCCGTCGCGGCTGGATGCCCGTCACGAGCGGCGGCCGCCTGCTCCATGTCACCGGCCAACAATATATGATCGCGCTCGGCATCAACGAGAAATTGCTGCCCGGCTCGATCGTGCGCCAAGTCGCCGAGGAGCGCGCGCAATTGCAAGCGCAGGAACAAGGCTTCCCGGTCGGGCGCAAGCAGATGCGCAACCTGCGCATGCACGTCGCCGATGAGCTGCGCGCCAAGGCGCTGACACGCCGCCGCGTCACGCGCGCGTGGATCGACCCGCATGCCGGTTGGTTCGGCGTCGATGCTGCGAGCATCGCACGCGCCGAGGCGGTCGTCGAAACCTTGAGGGAAACACTCGGCAGCTTCGTACCGCCCGCGATCGAAACTGAGCGATCGCCGCAGGCTTCCATGACATCGTGGCTCATGCGCGGCAATCTGCCGCCGCGTTTTTCGATCGACGACGAATTGGAGCTGCAGACCGCGGACAAGTCCAAATCGATCATTCGCTATACCCGCCATCCGCTCGACGGCAAGGAGATTCACGCGCATCTCGCTGCGGGGAAATACCCGGTGCGCCTCGGCATGACCTGGAGCGATCGTCTCTCGTTCGTCTTGACGGACAAGCTGCAAGTGAAGCGGCTCGAATTTCTCGAGATGAGCAGCGATAATGCGGCGAACGATGAGCTCGACGCGGCCGAACAATTCGACATCGACTTCGCGGTCATGGCGGGCGAGCTCGCGGGTCTGCTCGCCGATTTGTCTCGTGCGGTGGGCGGGGAAGCCGGCGAAGGCGCCGATTGGCGAGCACGCAGCAAGGTTGCCTGAATGATTACGCACAAGGGTGGCTGCCATTGCGGCCGGGTCAGATTCGAAGTCATCGCGCCCGCCGTGTTGCAGGTCGACGAATGCAACTGCTCTATTTGCAGCAAGACGGGCTTCTTGCACCTGATCGTCCCCGCGGAACGCTTCAACCTAACGAGCGGCGGCGACGCGCTGACGACCTACAGTTTCAACACGCAGACGGCGAAACACCTGTTCTGCGCGACTTGCGGCATCAAGGCGTTTTACGTGCCGCGCTCCCACCCGGACGGATTCAGCGTCAACCTGCGCTGCCTGGACCCGGGCACCGTCGAAGCAGTGCAAGTGCGACCGATCGACGGCAAGCAATGGGAACAACAGTATCCCGCGGGACGCGGCGAATTTACCTAGGCCGTCGCAGCGGCGCGCTCACGCGTTGCTCTCGGCCGGATACAGCTGCCAGCGCCGCAAGCGCAGGCTGACGGTCTCGCCGTGGCCGAAATGTTCCGCTGCGTAGCGCTCGCGGCTGATTTCGACCTCCAAGGGTTCATTGGCGGGCCGGCCTTCTGCGCGCAATTCGAGGCGCACGATCGGACCGATGACGCGCACCGCGAGTATCGTCGCGGACCAGCCGCCGGCTTCGCGGCTGATCTCGATTTCGTGCGGCCTGATCAAGGCGATTTCACCATCGCCGGCCGCCTCGGCGTTCGCCGAAATGTCGAGTGGTCCGATGTAGGCCCGGCCGTCGCGCCGAGCGACCGGCACCTCGTTGACCTGCCCCAAAAAGCGGTGCACGAACGCGGAGCGCGGCAAATCGTAGACGTCGCCCGGAATGCCCGATTGCTCGATGTGTCCCTTGTTGAGCACGACGATTGCATCCGCGACCTCGATGGCCTCCTGCTGATCATGGGTCACAAAGATGCTCGTGAAATGCAATTCATCGTGCAAGCGTCGCAGCCAGCGGCGTAATTCGTGGCGCACCTGCGTATCGAGCGCACCGAACGGCTCATCGAGCAGCAGCAATTGCGGATCGACCGCGAGTGCGCGCGCCAAGGCGACGCGCTGCCGCTGGCCGCCCGACAACTGCGCCGGATAGCGCTCTCGGGCCCAACCGAGCTGTACCAGCTCCAGCAGAGATCCGACCTTCGCGGCAATCGCAGCGGCAGCGAGGCGCTCGCGGCGCGGTTTGACTTTGAGTCCGAACGCGACGTTCTCGAACACGCTCATATGGCGGAACAAGGCGTAGTGTTGAAACACGAATCCGACCTTCCGATCGCGTACAGGCCAGTGTGTCGCATCACGCCCATCGAGCAGCACCTGACCGCTGTCCGGCGTCTCCAAGCCCGCGATGATGCGCAGCAACGTGGTTTTGCCGCACCCGGAAGGACCGAGCACGGCGAGCAAGGCACCGGTCGGCACCTCCAAGTCCAGATCCGCGATGCCCGCATAGCTGCCAAATCGCTTCGAGACCTGTCGCAGGCTGATACTCATACTCTCTCCCGGCGGGCAAGGTCCCGCGATTGATGCGCACGGCGCCGCAATTCGGGCGCGCGCGATTCCAACAGGCTCTTCGCCGCCAAGGTCAGCAACGCGAGCAGCGCGAGCAAGGACGCGACCGAAAACGCCGCCGCGACGTTGTACTCGTTATAGAGAATTTCGACGTGCAGCGGCATCGTGTTGGTCAAGCCGCGCACGTGACCGGAAACGACAGAGACGGCGCCGAATTCTCCCATCGCACGGGCGTTGCAGAGCAGCACGCCGTACAGCAGGCCCCAACGAATATTCGGCAGCGTTACGCGCCAAAAAGTCTGCCAGCCGTCCGCACCGAGCGAAAGCGCGGTTTCCTCGTCGTCTTTGCCCTGGGCTTGCATCACCGGAATCAGCTCGCGCGCAACGAACGGAAAGGTCACGAAAATCGTCGCGAGCACGATGCCGGGCACCGCAAATACGACGTGAACGCCGTGCGCCTGCAGCCAGCCGCCGAACCATCCGTTGCCGCCGAACACCAGAATGAATATGAGGCCGGCAATGACCGGAGACACCGCAAAGGGCAGGTCGATCAGCGTGATCAGCGCGCTCTTGCCGCGAAAATCGAACTTCGCGATCGCCCAGGCCGCCGCGATGCCAAAAATCATGTTGAGCGGCACCGTGATCGCCGCCACCAACAGCGTAAGTTGCACGGCTGCCAGCGCGAGCGGATCGGAAACCGCCGCCAAATATGCACCGAAGCCCTTGGAAAGCGCCTCGACGAACACGATGATCAGCGGCAGCACGAGGAACATCGCGAGGAATACGAGTGCCAGCGCGATCAGCAGCAATCTGCCGAGCCGCGAGCTCATCGGCCACCATGGCGCGCAAGGGCCCAACCCTGCAGCGCGTTGATCGCGAGCATCAACAGAAACGAGATCACGAGCATCGCGACCGCAATGGCGGTCGCTCCGGCGTAGTCGTACTGCTCCAGTTTCGTGATGATCAGCAACGGAGCAATCTCCGACTTCATCGGACGGTTGCCGGCTATGAAGATCACCGAGCCGTATTCGCCGACGCCGCGCGCGAAAGCGAGCGCAAAGCCGGTCAGCAGCGGCGGCCACAATGCCGGCAAGATCACGCGCGCAAAGGTTTGCCAGGCATTCGCGCCGAGCGTCGCGGCTGCCTGTTCGACTTCCCAATCGAGTTCTTCGAGCGCAGGCTGCAGCGTGCGCACGACGAACGGCAGTCCGATGAACAGCAGCGCGACTACGATGCCGAGCGGCGTATACGCGACCTTGATGCCGAGCGACAGCAACGTGCCGCCGAGCCAGCCGTGCGGCGCATAGAGCGTCGTCAGCGCGATGCCTGCAACCGCGGTCGGCAATGCAAACGGCAGATCGACCATCGCATCGATGATGCGCTTGAAAGGAAACTCGTAGCGCGTGAGCACCCACGCCACGATCAACCCAAAGAACGCATTGGCCGCGGCGGCGATCAGCGCCGCACCAAAACTCAAGCGCAAGGATGCGAGCACGCGCGCTCCGGTGACCACGTCCCAAAAATGGCCCAAGCCCGGCCCGAAGCCGCGAATGAAGACGGAAGACAGCGGAATCAGCACGATCAGCGACAGATACAACATCGTGTATCCGAGCGTCAGTCCGAATCCCGGTATCGTCGGCCGCGGCTTGTTGGGGTGCTTGTTCGTCGCAGAGGCGGATCGCGCCATTCGATCGCCTTTGGAGCCTTAAGCGGGTTTACTGGCCATAGATTTTGTCGAAGGTACCATGGTCCGCGAAATGCGTGGCCTGCGCTTTGTTCCAGCCGCCGAATACGGCGTCGATCGTGACCAGCGGTATCGTCGGAAATTGCGGCGCGTACTTGGCTGCGATCTCGGGATCGCGCGGTCGATAGAAATGGCGCGCGGCGATTTCTTGAGCCTGCTTGGAATACAGGAATTTCAAATACTCCTCGGCAAGCTGCCGCGTGCCGCGCCGGTCGACGACCTTGTCGACGATGCTGACCGGCGGCTCGGCCAAGATGCTCAAGGACGGCGCGACAATATCGAATTTGTCCGGTCCGAGCTGCTGGACCGCAAGATGCGCCTCATTTTCCCAGGTGAGCAGCACGTCGCCGGTGCCTTTTTCGACGAACGTGATGGTTGCACCGCGGCTTCCCGAATCGAGCACCGGTACGTGCTCGTATAGCTTCTTGACGTAGGCCTCGGCGGTCGCATCGCTGCCGCTGGGCTGTTTGAGGGCCCAGGCCCAGGCGGCGAGATAATTCCATCGCGCGCCTCCCGAGGTCTTCGGATTGGCGGTGATCACCTCGATCCCGGGTCGCACGAGATCGCTCCAGTCGCGAATGCGCTTGGGATTTCCCTTGCGCACGAGAAACACGATCGTCGAGGTATACGGTGAACTGTTGTCGGGCAGTCGCGATTGCCAGTTGGCCGGCACGAGGCCGGCCTTGGTGCCCAATGCGTCGATGTCATAGGCGAGAGCGAGCGTCACGACATCGGCCTGGAGCCCGTCGATCACCGAGCGCGCTTGAGCGCCGGAGCCGCCGTGGCTTTGATTGATCGTGACCGTATCGCCGGTCTTGCCGTGCCAATAGGCCGCAAATGCCTTGTTGGTCTCTTCGTACAATTCACGGGTCGGATCGTAGGATACATTGAGCAGCGTGATCGAGGCCGCGCGCAGCGCCGGCGCGCAACTGAAGCCGAACACAGCCAGCGCGACAGCGATGATCGCGGTGCAGCGCGGTGCCAGGCGCTCGCGTGCCATTACGGTATGTCGCGCGTCGGAATGTGCAGATCCGCGAGGATCCGATCGACCTCCTCCTGCGTCTCCAGTTTCTCGGTTTCGCGCACGAGCTTGCGCGGCAGATGTGGTGCGAGCAGTTCGATGAACTCGTACATGTAGGCGCGCAGCAGCGCACTGCGGCGAAACCCGATCCAGGTCGTATGCCCCTCGAACAAATGCGAGGCATCGAGAACCGCAAGGTCGGTGTCGCTGACCGGATCGATCGCGACGCTCGCGACGATGCCGACGCCGAGACCGATACGCACGTAGGTCTTGATGACATCCGAGTCACGCGCGGTCAATGCGACGTCGAGGATCAGACCGGCGGTCTCGAACAGCGCCGGCAGCGACGAGCGGCCCGAAAAGCTGAATACGTAGGTGACGATCGGATACTCGGCGAGTTTCTTGAGCGTGAGCTTGCCGATCGAAGCCAGTGGGTGCCCGCGCGGCACGACCACGGCGCGATGCCAGCGATAGACCGGTAGGCGCACCAAATGCGGGAATAATTCCTCGGAGCCGGTAGCGATTGCAAAATCGACGCGATCGCGCGCCACGAGCTCGGCAATCTGCTCGGAGGTGCCTTGGTGCAAATGCAGGCGAACCTTCGGGTACTTCGTGCGGAACTCGCGAATTACCTGTGGCAGCACGTAGCGAGCCTGGGTGTGCGTCGTCGCGATCGACAGCGTGCCGCCGTCGGCCTTGCGCAGCTCGGCAGAAGTTCGCCGTATGTTCTGCATTTCGCGCAAGATGCTGCTCGCGCGCGAGATGATCTCGTCGCCTGCGGCCGTAGTTCGCGTCAATGCACGGCCTTCGCGCTCGAACAGCTGAAAGCCGAGTTCCTCCTCGAGTAATTTCAGCTGGCGGCTGACGCCCGGCTGCGAGGTATGCAACTGTCTTGCGGCCGCGGTGATGTTGAGGCCGTTCTCGTGGACCGCAACGAGATAGCGCAATTGCTGGAACTTCATCCGACAAGTATCCCTGGATTGACGACCTCAGACGACATGACGAATTGGCATGGTCTCATAAAGACTAGTTCTTACCGGTTTCGCCGGCATCAAGCCTATAGTTTCACGCCTTTTTGCCGATTTTCGGCGTTCTCGAGGACCCCAGGCCGTGTCCGAGCTTCCGACCGCCCCGCAAACCCGCGCCGCGCACCGCAAAGGGCACCTGCGGCGAGCCCCCGCGGAGTTCGTAAAAGTCTGTTACACCAATAGCTTAGGCGTGAAGTCGAGCATGCTCTACAATTCCTCGCACGCCGCCGTCAGTGAAACAGCACTGCCCGCGTCGTACGAATCATCGAGGTGCCTGCCGTGAACTATTTTCCGGTGTTCTTCAATCTGAGCGGCCAACGGGTGCTCATCGTCGGCGGCGGAGAAGTCGCGTTGCGCAAAATCTCGCTGCTCGAGCGCGCGGGCGCCGCGATATGCGTGGTCGCACCGCGGGTTGCGCCGGAAATCCTGCAGCGAGCGGCGAGCGCCTCCCTATCGATCAGCATGCGCGAGTTCCTGCCCAAGGATCTCGACCATGCGCGCCTGGTCATCGTCGCGACCTCGCGGCGTGCGACGAATCGCTGGATCGCGACGCTGTGCGAGGCGCGCGGGATACCGGTCAACGTCGTCGACGACAAGCATGCGTCACGGTTCATCGTGCCGGCGATCATCGACCGCGATCCGGTGCTCGTGGCTATTTCCACGAGCGGCGCCTCGCCGGTACTCGCGCGCCGCCTGCGCGAGCGCCTCGAGTCGGTGATCCCGAAGCGCTTCGGCGAGCTGGCAACTTGGCTGCGCGAGTTGCGCCATTCTGCGGCCGTCAAGATCAAAGGCAGCGCCGATCGGCGGCGCTTCTTCGAGACTCTCATCGACGGAGCGGCGGCGCGCCGCTTCATTACGGGCGACCGGCGCGGCGCCGAGCGGCTCGCGCAGCAACTGCTCGCGACCAGTTCGACCGCCGCGCCGGCCGCCGGCGAGGTCGTGTTGGTCGGCGCCGGGCCGGGTGACCCCGAATTGTTGACCTTGAAGGGACTACGCGCTCTACAGGACGCCGATGTGATTCTCTATGACCGGCTGGTATCCGACGGCGTGCTCGATCTTGCGCGCCGCGACGCGATGCGCATTTGCGTCGGAAAGTCGTCGGGTGCCGCGGGCGCGACACAGGCACAGATCAACGACCTCTTGATCGCGCACGCGCGCGAGGGCAAGCGCGTCGTGCGCCTCAAAGGCGGCGATCCGTTCATCTTCGGCAGAGGCGGCGAAGAATTGCAGGCGCTCGAGCAGGCCGGTATTGCCTTCTCGGTCGTGCCCGGCATCACCGCGGCGACCGGCGTCGCGGCCTATGCGGGCATCCCACTGACCCACCGCGATCATGCGCACAGCGTGAGCTTCGTGACCGGCCACGCCGATCCGCGCGGAGTCCAGCCCGATTGGCGCGCGCTCGCCGGCGCTGCACAAACCGCGGTCTTCTATATGGGATTGGGACAGGCGGCGCATATCATCGAACGCCTCATCGAAAACGGTGCTCCCGCGACGCGCCCCGCGGCGGCGGTCGCGCGCGGCACCCACGACGCGCAGCGCGTCGTCACGGCCACGCTCGGTACTTTGCTGTCGGCCTGCACGACCGCCGAGCTCGACAGCCCGGCACTGCTCGTCGTCGGCGACGTCGTTGCGCTGCAGCCGCAGCTCGCCTGGTTCAACGTGGCGACACACGACGACCTGTCGCGCACGGCCTGAGGCTGAGGCGCGCTGCTCGCGGCGGCCTCCTCCCGTTCGCGGCGCTCGAGCGCATCGCGCGTCAGCCTTCTGGGCCAATGCACCCACGATTTTGGCGCCGACCAAGCGCCGTATCGGCGTACTGGAGGCATCGGCACCTCGCGCCGGCGCGAATCGTGCGCTCCGCGTTCGTTGCTCATCGCCGAATCACCGCGAACCTGCGTTTAACAGCAGCATGCGAGGACTACCGCAATCAAGGCTGCTGCGGCATACTTTCGCGCGAAGCATTATCCATTAAAATTCAGCGGGGTGCGGCGTCTTGGGGACCGAGCCATTGTCGGTGTATCGGTCCACGGGGACTCGCGGATTCTCGCCGGCAGTCGCCGGCGATCCACGCCGGGTCGAGGCGCGCAAGCTCGAACACGAGGTCGACGTGCGCTTTACGCCGGACGCCTGCACGGTGCAGACGCCCGAGGGCACGGTTCACGCCAAGCCAGGCGATGCCATTCTGATGGGGATGGACGACGAACAATGGCGCGTCTCGATCGAGCGATTTGCGGAGAAGTACCGGCCGCTGCCGCCGACGATCGCGGGCAAGCCTGGTCGCTATGTGAGCGTGCGTAATCGCGTCGTCGCAATGCGCATGGATGCGCCGTTCGAAGTACTGCTCGCGGACGGTGTTTCGCGTCTCAAAGGCCACTGTGGTGATTGGCTCGTCGACTACGGCGACGGCAGTCTCGGCATCGTCGCGGCCAAGATTTTTGCGCAGACTTACGAAATCTTGAGTTGACCGGCAGATGGCTTTTCACCAAAACGTTCAGCGCCTGCTACTGCTCGGCGTTCGGTTGGAGTCGCCCGCTCAGGGACCACCGCCGCAGCCGCCGCCGCGATTGCAGCCGCTGATCGCGGCGGTCGCCCCCGCACACAGGCAGTTCGATGAGCGCGCCGTGCATTTCGGCCACCGCTACCGCAGCGGCTTCTGGTCGATCTACCTGCTCAGCGCCGTCGCGGTTTTGTGCGCGATCTTGCCGCTGGCGCTCGGCTGGGACAGCCATCTTCATGCGCTGCATCCCTATGCGGGCCTATGGGCGGTCGCGGAAGTCTGCGTGATCGGCACCGTGAGCGCGATATATCGGCTCGGGCACAAGCATGACTGGCAAGGTGAGTGGTTGCGCGCGCGTACCACCGCAGAGCTCACGTGGTACCTCCCGCTGATGGCCCCGCTCGTCGATTTCGGCCAAACGGGCTCTGAACCGAACTGGTACCTGCGCGTCTTCGATCCGGGGCGGCACCCGATCGCCGCCGACGAGGTCGCGAAGATTTGTACGCTCAACGAGTCCTTGGCTCGCACGGCGCTCGACGGAGCCTGGGAGGATGCCGCGTTCGTGACCGGCTATGCGCAATGGACCATCGAGATTCTCGAGGAACAAAGGCGCTACCACCACCGCATCGCCTCGAAGCAAGAAGCCCTGCTGCACCGGGTGCACGGCATCAACATCTGGCTGTTCGGGCTCACCGCGCTCGGCGCGCTGACGCACCTGCTCGTGCATACTTTGTGGCTGTCGTTGATCACGACGTTCTTTCCGGCGCTGGGTGCCTCCCTGCACGGCGCGCTCGCCCAGTCCGAGGCCTACCGGCTGCGCGTGACGTCCGCGCGCCTCGTGGTCGAATTGCAGAGCGCGGTCGATCGCATCCGGCACGCTCTCGATGCGGTGCATGATGCGACGCGCGCCGCCTCGATCAAAGCAACGATCGAAGAGGCACTGGAATTGATCCTCGAAGAGCATCAGGATTGGCAGATGCTCGTGCGTCCTCACCATTTGCCTCTCGCATGACCTCCTCGCCGGCGCCATGAGTTTGCTGCTGAGGGTCAATGCGGCTTTCGCAATCGGATCCATGCTGGCCGCCGCCGCCGCGGGGTTGGTGTGCCACTCGATACTCGAAGCGAAGGCCGGGCGCGATTTGGCCACGCGGGCGGGTCTCATGCTCGATAGCGCGGTCGCGATACGCAGCTATACATCGAATGAAATCGAGCCGCTGCTCGACGAGCGGCTCAAGACCGAATTCTTGCCGCAAAGCGTGCCGTTTTACGCGGCGACGCAGAATTTCTTGAGGCTGCGCGAGAAGTCACCTCAGTACTCCTACAAGGAGGCGACGCTCAATCCGACGAACCCGCGAGACCGCGCCGCGGACTGGGAAGCCGACATCGTGCAAAGGTTCCGCAACGACGACACCGTGCAACAGCTGACCGGCGTGCGCGACACGCCGATGGGCCCGTCCTTCTACATGGCGAGACCGATCCGGGCCGAACCGCAGTGCCTCGGCTGTCACAGCAGCCCCTCCGCGGCGCCTGCGAGCTTGATCGCGCGCTACGGATTCAACAACGGTTTCGGTTGGCAAGCGCATGAAGTTGTCGGCGCTCAAGTCGTCTCCGTGCCGTTCTCGAGCGCCGATGTCGGACTCGGCGGGTTGTTCGGTAGCTTGATGCTGGTCATCGCAATGGTGATTGGCGCTTTGTGGCTGATCCTCAACGCGGTGCTTTACCAGCAGTGCACGCGGCCGCTGCGGCGCATCGCGCGCATCGCGGACACTTTGAGTCTCGGCGAGCCTTGCGCAGATGAGTTCCCGCAAAAAGGCGCTCGGGAGATCACCGGGCTCGGCGCCTCGTTCGATCGGATGCGCAACAGTCTGGATAAGGCGCTCAAGATGCTGGGGTCCTGAGCGTATGGCCGGTCACGTCTTCGTCAGCTATTCGCAAACGGATCGCGATACCGCGCTCGAGATCGTCGCCGTGCTCGAGGCACGCGGCATCGATTGTTGGGTCGCGCCGCGCGATATCACGCCATCGGCCGAATGGGCCGCCGAGATCATCGATGCGATTTCGACATCGCGCCTCATGCTGCTGGTATTTTCGCGCAGCAGCAACCAATCACCGCAAGTGCGACGCGAAGTCGAACGCGCCGTTCACAAGAGGGTGCCGATCATCGCTTTTCGCGTCGATGACGTGATGCCGGAGAAGAGCCTCGAGTATTTCCTGAGCTCGCAGCACTGGCTCGATGCATTCCCGGCCCCGCACGAACCTCATTACGACCGGTTGTTTCGTACGCTCGAACGGGTACTGAACATGCCGCAGAGCGCCGGCGAACCGGCCTCGGCAGCGCATGCGCCGGCGTCGTATGCGCCTCTGCCGTTCGCCGAAGCAGCCTTGCTGCATCTCGAGCGGCAGCTCGCGCGTCAAGTCGGCCCGATCGCTCGGATCTTGGTGAGACGCGCCGCAACCCGGTGCTCGAGCATCGAACAACTACGCGGTCAGCTTGCGGCGGAAATCGAGTCGGAGCGCGGCCGCCGCGAATTCATCGTGGGCGCTTCGAGTTGAAACGAGCCGCTCGAGCCCACCGCCGCAACTTCCGCTGCGGCGGGTTTCGAGCTCAGGCGATGGCCTCGGTGAAGCCCCGCTCCGCGATCCAGGCCTTGTTGAACAAGCGTGACTGATACTTTGCGCCGCCGTCGCAGAGAATCGTGACGATCGTGTGGCCGGGGCCCAGTTGTTTCGCGAGACGCACGGCGCCGGCGACGTTGATGCCCGCGGTGCTGCCGAGTAGCAGTCCCTCCTCGCGCAATAGCCGATAAACGAAGTGCATCGTTTCGGCATCGGGAATGCGCATCGCGTCGTCGATCGGCGCACCCTCGAGATTCGCGGTGACGCGGCCCGTGCCGATGCCCTCGGTGATCGATGAACCGCCGTCCGACTTCAACTCGCCGTCTTTGATGAAATGATAGAGGGCACTGCCGGGCGGATCGATGAGCACGATGCGAACCGCGCTTTGCTTGGATTTCAAAAAGCGTGCGACGCCCGCGAGCGTTCCTCCGGTGCCGGTCGATGCGCAGAACGCATCGATTCTCCCGCCGGTTTCATTCCAGATCTCGGGCCCCGTCGATTCAAAATGCGCATCGCGATTCGCCGTGTTGTCGAATTGATTGGCCCAGACGGCGTTCGGCAATTCCTCAGCGAGTCGCCCCGCAACCTTCTGGTATTGATTCGGATTGCTGTAGGGCACTGCCGGTACCTTGCGCAATTCGGCGCCCAACGCCTCGATGATCTGATACTTTTCGGCTGCCTGGTTGTCGGGCATGACGATCACGCAACGGTAGCCGCGCGCGTTGCAGACGTGGGCGATACCAATGCCGGTATTGCCGGCCGTGCCCTCGACAACGGTGCCGCCCGGCTTGAGCACGCCGCGCCGTTCCGCATCGAGCACGATCCATTTCGCGGCGCGGTCCTTGACCGACCCGCCCGGATTCATGAATTCGGCCTTGCCGAGAATGTCGCAGCCGGTTTCCTCGCTCAAACGGCGCAGCCGAATCAGCGGCGTATTGCCGACGGCGCCGACGAATCCTTCCCGAATAGGCATTTCAACTCCCCAAGGGTTTTGCAATCGGCGCGCTGCCTACCAAGGCAGGTATGCGCCGGTATAGGTCAAGAATTTCCCGGATTGTTCGCGCGTCAGCGCGGCGATTACGCGCAACATGCCGGAGACGCTCGACGATACGTCGATCGGGGCGCGCGGACCGCCCATGTCGGTGCGCACCCAGCCCGGATGCATCGGCACCGCAATGATTCCGCGTGCAGCAAGGTCGATGCTCAAGGATTTCATGATTGCGTTGACGGCGGCTTTCGTGGACCGATAGCCATAGAGGCCGCCCGAATCGTTTTCGCCGACGGAGCCCAAGATACTGCTCAGGGTCACGATTTTCTTTTGGTCGCTCGCAGCAACGTGTTCGACGAAAGCTTCGGTGAGCTTCATCGGCGCAAGCGCATTGATGCGGAATGCATCGGTCCACGCCTGATAATTGGATTTGCCGAAGCCGGAGAGCACATTGACGCCGGCAACATTCAGCAGTAGGTCGATCGGCGTGCCGGCCAAGCCTTTCGCGAGCGCGTCGATGGCGGCGTGATCCGCGACGTCGAGCGTATGCACGCTGATTTTCTGCGCCGAGCCGCTCGCGAGCTGCGCGAGCGCCTCGGACTTAGCCGGTGTGCGCGCACAGGCAATCACGCGCCAGCCCGCGACCGCATACTGGCGCACGAATTCGAGCCCCAGGCCGCGCCCGGCGCCCGTTACGAGAACGGTTCGAATCGGAGGACTCCTCATTACCCGAGCCGCATGGTGTCGAGGTTCAGATTGCGGGTCAAGACAGCGAGGCTTTAGAAAAGAATCCCCGGGCATGCCGGGGATCCGAGTGGAACAGGTGCTGGGTAATAACCCTACACGTCCTGTATGGAAGATGCGCGGCCCAAACGGTGCCTGTACGCTCGACCTTCTTCAATCTCGACCAGTGTGGCGTCCAAGAAACGCCCGGAACAAATAATTTCTGTCCGCGCTGGTATATTAGCCGATATAACTTATAAATCCAATACTTAAGATCGAAATCGTCAACCGATTCGGGTTTTACGTAAGAGCATAGGTAGTGACACACATACAACAACCGGTGCTCGTCGGCCGCGATTTTGCTTTTTGGCGGCTTCTGGCAAACTGCCGGCAACCCGATCGCGGCGAATCCACTGACAGCGGGGACGATTCTCCATGAAGTATCTGCACACGATGGTGCGCGTAACGGATATCGAACGCTCTCTGCGCTTCTACCGGGACGCGCTGGGATTGGTCGAGTTGTCGCGCCGCGATTACCCGCAAGGCCGCTATACGCTCGTGTTCCTCTCGGCGCCGGGCGACGAGCAGGCCCAGGTCGAGCTCACCTACAACTGGGATCCGGAGGCCTACAGCGGCGGCCGAAATTTCGGGCATCTCGCCTACCAGGTCGAGAACATCTATGCGACTTGCCAACGTCTCCAGGATCACGGGGTGACGATCAATCGGCCGCCGAGGGACGGACGCATGGCGTTCGTGCGCTCGCCTGACAATATTTCGATCGAAATCCTGCAGCAAGGCGGCGCTCTGCCGCCCGCGGAACCTTGGGTATCGATGGCGAATACCGGCGCATGGTGAGCCGCGCGCTCGTGTCGTCGCACCGCAGCAATTGACGAATTGCGGGCTTAGAACATCTCCGACGCATCCGGCGTCTTGATGACCACCGGGCGGCGCGACGGTATGTGCTCACCGGTGATCATTTCATCGTAAGCCTGCCCGGGACCGACCATTGGGTATACGCCCGCGTCAGGGTCGATCATGACTTCGAGGAACGCGGGGCCCTTGAAGCTGATGAATTCCCCGACGACGCGCGCAACATCGGCCTTTTTGTCGAGCCGAACCGCGAACTTGAACCCGTCCGCCTGAGCCGCCTTGACGAAGTCCTTGGTGTGCAGGCTCTTGTCGCTCGCGCTCAGCCGGCCCTTGAAGAACAGCTTCTGCCACTGCTTGACCATGCCGTCGCCGCAATTGTTGAGCACGACGACCTTGACCGGCAAATCGTAGGTCGTGACGGTCTCGAGTTCGCCGAGGTTCATGCGAATGCTGGCATCGCCGTCGATGTCGATGACCAGGCGCTCCCGCTGGGCGAACTGCGCGCCGACCGCGGCCGGCAAGCCGAAACCCATCGTTCCCATGCTGCCCGAGGTCAACCAGAGCCGCGGACTGCTGAAATCGAAATACTGCGCGGCCCACATCTGGTGCTGTCCGACGCCGGTCGTGATGATCGCCTCGCCGCGCGTCAGGCGATTGATTTCTTCGATCACGAAATACGGCTGGATCAGATCGCTCGCCCGATCGTAGTTCATCGCGTAGGTCGTGCGCAGCGCCGCGCAATGCCGGTGCCACTGCGACCAGTCGCGCTCGAAGCCCTTGGCCTTGCCGTAATCCAGCAGCGTGAGCAGCGCGTCGGGAACCAGGCCGACGTGACTCCAATCGATGCGCTTGACCTTGTTGATCTCCGAACCGTCGATGTCGAAATGCGCGATGAACTTCGCGCCCCCGGCAAATCTGGCCGGATTTCCGGCAACCCGGTCGTCGAAACGCGCACCGACCGCAAGCAGGCAATCGCAATCATCGACCGCGTAATTGGCGAACGCGGCGCCATGCATGCCGAGCATGCGCATCGACAAGGCATCGGTCGTATCCACGGCGCCGATGCCCATGAGCGTCGTCACCACGGGAATCTGAAAGGTCTCTGAAAACTCGCGTAACGCGAACGCGGCATTGCCGTTGATCACACCGCCGCCGGCATAAATCAGCGGCCGGATCGATTTGCCCAAGGCCGCAAAAAAATCCGCACAGGCGGCCTCCGGCAATTTATTGGCGCCCAATCGGTTCATGCGCTGCCGATAGCCCGGAACGGGCAGTCGGCCGGAGCCTTGGAATACTCCCTTCCAATTCTGGACATCTTTGGGGATGTCGAGCACGACCGGGCCCGGCCGGCCGGTGCGCGCAATCTCGAATGCGGTGCGCACCGTTGCTTCCAACTTGGCCGGATCCGTGATCAGAAACACGTGCTTCGCGACCGCGCCCATGATGCTCGGCACCGGCGCCTCTTGAAACGCATCGGTGCCGATCGAGGTCGTCGCGACTTGACCGCAGATGACCACGAGCGGCACGGAATCGGCCATGCAGTCGCGCACCGGCGTGACCATGTTCGTAGCGCCTGGGCCCGATGTCACCATCGCGACGCCGACCTTGCCGCTCGCGCGCGCAAATCCGGCGGCCATGAAACCCGCACCCTGTTCGTTCGCGGGCACGATCAGCGGCATCGCCGATGCATGTTCCGCGTTGAAACGGAACACGGCATCGTAAATCGGCAGTATCGCGCCGCCGCTGTATCCGAAAATCGTGTTGACGCCCTCGTCCGCAAGAACTTGGACGACCATCTCCGCGCCCGTCATACCGGCGCCGGCCAATGGGTGGGCCGCTTGATTTAACATGTCGTATCGGTCTTTCACCCACAAAGACTAGCAGTTCTTCCCGCGGCGCCCAAGTCCCGCCCCTGGCGCAGGTGCCCGGCGCTCCCGTATATTCAGGGGCTATGCGCCATTTGATCGCCATTCTTTTGCAAAACGAAGCCGGAGCGCTGACGCGCGTGACCGGGCTGATATCGAGCCGCGGCTACAACATCGAGTCGCTCTCGGTCGCACCGACCAACGACCCCACGGTCTCGCGCGTCACGCTGGTCACGATAGGCTCCGAGTCCGTAATCGCCCAGATCAACGCGCAGCTGCTGAAGCTCGTCGATGTCGTGGCGGTCGACGACATGACGAGCGGCGACCATTTGGCGCGAGAATTGATGCTCATCAAATTACAGATCGCGCCCGAACACATTGACGCCGTCGGCGCTCTGCTGCGGCGCGTCGGCGGACGCGTGCTGTCCTCGAACCCATCGAGCTACATCGTCGAGCTCACGAGCACCGAGACCGAGATCGGTGAATTCATCGCGAATGTCGGCGCATTCGGCGAGATCGTGGAGGTCGTGCGCAGCGGCGTGCTCGGGATCTCACGCGCCAATCCGCGCCTGCACGTCGTGCGCTGAGACGCTAGGGCGGCTCGATCATCGCGACGACGGCGCCGGAATCGTAATCCCGCACATAGGTCTTCCAGGCACCGAGCATCTCCCCGGCGGCCGATTCCGCGATTGCGACGGCACGGCGGTGCCAACCGCTGCCCTCGACATAGGCTTGCAGCGCTTCCACGCTTGCCGCGTTGAAGTGGCCGCAGCCGCGCAAGTGCGCCCAGGCGGCGACCTGGCCCATGCCCTGCACGGCCTCGAGAATTCGCCGAGGCTTGCCGCGCCAGCTCGAGAATTGCAGGCGATCGATGCTCGGCTGCAGCTCCTTGAGAACGAACGGACCCTTCGCGAAGCGGACGGCCCGCAGCAACGCCGGTGATATCGCCTGCATGATTCGTTGAATCGCCACGACGCGCGCCGCCTCGCTGGGCCACTGGGGTTGCGCGGATCCGAGCCAGCCGGCGACCGCGGATGGCGCGGCGAACTTCAGGTCCAGCGCGAAGTTTTGGTTCGGCGACCCGCGACCGAGTACCAACAGCAAATACCGCGGCAGCCCCAAACTGCCATTTCCGGCAATGCGCCGCGCGGCGCCCTGCAGCCGGAAGAATCCGCGATTGGGCAGGTCGCGGCGAAATTCCTTGATGAATCTCATTAGCATCTTCAACTCTCCCTCCCGCAGCGCGAGGGTGCGGCGGCCGTCGATGCGGATCCGGCGCTCGCGGCCACTGAGCCGACTGAAGCGATCGAGAAGTTCAGCCCGCGTGCGGCGTTTGGCTTGGCGCAGCAGCGTGCGAAAAATCCCGCGCGCGAGTGATCGCTCGATCCAGCGTGGTTTGCCGTCCTCGACTGCGGCGCGATAAGACGCGATGAACGCCTCCATCAGCCGCCGACCTTGAGCCGGATTGAGCAGCAGTCCGTCCGCCGCAACCCGGACGCAGGCGAGAAAGCGCACGATGTCGATCGTAAACGGCGCGAGGCAGGCATCGTCGAAATCGTTGATGTCGAAATACACGAGGCGGTTGTCGCCCTTGAACGCACCGAAGTTCTCGAAGTGCAGGTCCCCGCAGACGAAAGTCTCGGGCGCGCGAAACAGCCGGTCGCCGCGCGGCAGACTTTGCAGGAACAGCGGGTTGGTGCCCCGAAAAAAAGCAAACGGATCGGCGCGCATCGTCTGCAATTTGAGCAGCAGTCGTTCGACGTCGCGGCCGGCGTTTTGCGCTAATATTTGCCGTGAGATGGTGCTGAGACGCGACATAAGTCAAGCCTGGGGCATATGTGGGTGCGTGAGAGCATGTCTTGGAATTCCCGCGAGGGGAAGTCCCGAGGATCACAATGTTTAATTCTCAATATTTGGAAAGGTCAATCAATAATGGCGGAACTTGAGTTGAAACCCGAACACGCGGAAGACCCGAACACGCGGCGCGTGGGAATCGTGGTCGGAATCGTCGGCATCCTGTTGTCGGTCGTCACGATCGCATCGCATCGATCGCACACGAACGCGGTCATGCTGCGAACCGAGTCGAACGACGCATGGGCCTTTTACCAGGCGAAGAAAATACGCGAGAGCACCAGCGACGTCGGCATTACGGTATTGCAGGCGCTGTCCACGGATCCCGCCAAGATCGAGGCGTCCGTGCACAAGCTCGAGCAGGCGCGCGACAAGTATGCGAGCGACGCCAAAGAGCAGCAGCAGGACGCCACCGCCAAGGACACCGAAACCGTCACCGAGGAGCGTCGCGCTCTGCGATTTGACATCGGCGAGGGTCTGCTCGAACTCGGCTTGGTGCTGTGTTCCCTGTACTTCCTCGCGCGCAAGCCCTTTTTTCCGATTTTCGGCCTGATCGCGAGCGCCGCCGGCGCCGCTCTAGGCATCGTGGGTTTCCTGCTTTGAAGTCCCGCCTGCGCCTGGTCCTCGCCGCGTGCTGCCTCTGCTGGGGCGCCGGAGGGATCGTGCCCGCGAACGCGTCGGACTCGCCGCGCGTCGAGGCGCGCTCGGCGAGCTATTTGCTCGTCGGTCTCGTGCAGGGAGCCTCGCTGAACCTGCACGTCAGCCGCCTGCGCGACAACTCCGCGGTGCGCGATGCGCAGGTGAGCGTCGTTGTGCGCGGGCGCGAATATGCGGCGACCGCGCAGCCCGATGGCGGCTATACGCTCTCGACACCGGACCTGACGCTACCGGGCCCGGCCGCGCTCGAGTTTCGCGTCACGCAAGGCGGTACGCAGGAGAGCCTGCGTGCTGTGCTGCAGTCTGCCGGCAGCACCGGCAAGGAGGACGACCAAAGCGGCGTGCGGCAGTACGCCTGGTGGGTCCTGAATTTCGGCGTCTGCATCGGCGCGCTCGTACTCTTCAGCCGCCGCAAGAAAAGCGCCGATGACTAATAGCTCTGCTGCACCTGGATCAGCAGCTGAAAATCACGGACACCATCGAGATGTTCGAGCGGAATCGCAATGTCGACATGCAGTACGTTGCCGAGGCCGGAGCGCGTATTGCCGAGCCGCAGGCCAAAGCCGACGTCCTTTAGCAGGCCCGGATCGCTGTTGCCGATGACACCGTGGCCCCAGGTGCGGCCGATGTCGGAAAACACGGCGCCGCCGACACGCGCAAGGCGAAACGGATACCAGTCGGTGTAAAAGCGCTGCTCGACGGTCCAGAGAAAGCGCGAGCTGCCTGATTCGTAGCGCAATGGGTAGCCGCGCAGCCCGTTATCGCCGCCGATCAGCAGCTGCATGTCGGGATCCAAGGCATCGGTCGTGGTTGCCGCGAGGCTGGAATAGAGCAGCCAGTCCGGGCGCCATCTCAAATAGTAGGCGGCCGTGCCGGTCGCGATCAAATTGCGCGGATCGCCTTGCTCGATGCGCGAGCTGAATACGCTGGTCAAAAACAAATATTGCGAATGCGGGAATTCGAAGCCGCTCCGAGCTTTGGCCGCCAGCATGATCGCGTCGCGATCGGCGCCGAACACGGTGCTCGAATAGCCGATTTCGCCGCTGACTTCGGTGCCGAAAAACAAGTCCTCGGTACGGCCGATCTGGTTGAAGTCGGCCGCCTTGCGGTAATCATCCTGGATCACGTCGAAACCGACGAAGGGGTATGAAAGTGTGCGGTCCGGCGGCAGCTGCAGCGCCGGCAGAGAGGTCACGGGTGTGCGCAAGAACAGGTTGCTATCGTAGCGCATGCCGAACGTCCAGCGCGTCACCCAACCGTTTTCGAGGCCCTTGGAGACGCCGCCGCTCAGTTCGTAGCTGGTTTCGTCAACATTGAATTGGTCGATGATGTTGCCGAGGTTGTAGCGCGAGACCGTGCGGTTGAACGCGGAGCCGAGGATGTTGGCCTCGCCCTGGGTATCGAGCGAATAGAATGGATGCGTGACCTGCAAGGTCCGCTGGTAGCCGTCGCTCGAATCGATGTAAGCGAGCGTCGTCATCCATCTCGATCCGAACGTGTTCGGATCGGACCAGGTGACGCCGTCGCTGATGCGATCGACAGTGACCGTGTGCCCGACTTGCAGGCTCTTGCCCGAGCCCAAGATGTTCGAATCCTGGATATATTCGTTCGAACTGTTCGTACCGCCCGTGCGGCCGAACGAAATGCCCGGACTCAAGGTCCAGACGTCCTTGGTCGTGACCTTGACGTCGACTTTGCCGTCCTTGACTCGCACCGGCATGACGCGCGCGTCGTAAAGATATGGCAGCAGCCGCAAATTGCGTTCGGTCTCGGCCAATTTGCGTCCGAGGTACCGATCGCCGCTCTTGAACAGCAGCTGTGCACGAATCGACGCGGGCCTCGTGGTCACGTGCAGGCGGTCGGCGATTCGGTAAAGGCCGCTGTTTTCGCGGAGGTCGGATTGATCGAAGATATCGCGAATGTCGATCTCGATGTCGCCGATCACGGCGCCCATCGACTCGAGTTCGGCATCGCTCGGCACGCCGGCCGGCCGGGTCTCATCGATCCGGGTGTGCTCGAAGTCCGTGAGCCTCGCCGCAACGCCGACTTCGGCCAGCGCCGCGGCCAATACAACCAGCGTTGCTAAGCGAAATGAAAGAATTACAGCCCCGCGCCGCTCTCTACAACGCCGCGTTGTCGGTCTCGCCGGTACGGATCCGCAGCACCCGCAGGATGTCGGTCACGAAAATCTTGCCGTCGCCGACCTTGCCGGTCTTCGAGGCGCCGACGATGGCTTCCAACACCTGGTCCACGAGTTCGTTCTTGACCGCGACCTCGATGCGCGTCTTGGGCACGAAATCCACGACGTATTCCGCTCCGCGATACAGTTCCGTGTGGCCTCGTTGGCGGCCGAAACCCTTGACCTCGGTCACGGTCATACCGGAAACACCGATCTCCGACAGTGCTGCGCGAACGTCATCGAGTTTGAACGGCTTGATAATGGCTGTAATCAATTTCATCCCAGTCTCCGCGGAATTTATGTGGCCAACGGCACAATACTATTACTATTGCGCGTCAGGGGCACGCGATCAACGCATTGCATCATGCCCCTTCCTGGTGCATATGCCAGTAAAGCACGACATTCCAAGGGAATAGGCTCAATTTTGGAATCCGCGATAAGCACTATTCTAATCGTCGGGGCGGGCCAAGCCGGCTCACAGGCCGTCGATACGCTGCGGCGGCAAGGTTTCGGCGGCCGCCTGGTACTGATCGGCGACGAGGCGGAGCTGCCCTACCAACGCCCGCCGCTTTCGAAAAAATACCTCTCGGGCGAACTGGCGCAGGATCGCTTGCTGCTGCGACACCGGGCATTCTACGAGGAGCATCGAACCGAGCTGTTGCTCGGCAGTCGCGCGATCCGCTTGGACCGCGGCACCCGCAGCGTCACGCTCGCTAACGCCGCCCAATTGAGCTACGACCGCTTGCTGCTGTGTCTGGGCGCGCATTCGCGGCGTTTGACCTGTCCCGGCCACGAGCTCGCCGGCGTCCATTATTTGCGCGACCTGGCGGATGCGGCGGCGCTGCGGGCTGCGCTCACTCCGAGCGCGCGCGTGGTCATCATCGGCGGCGGCTATATCGGGCTCGAGACCGCGGCGACCTGCCGCAAGCAGGGCTGCACGGTCACGGTGCTCGAGATGGCCGATCGCGTCATGAATCGAGTCGTTGCGCCCGACGTGTCGGCGTATTTTGCCGAGGACCACCGGGCGCAGGGCGTTGAGATCGTCTGCGGGACGCGCGTGGTCGGCATCGAGCGCGAACAGGGCACGGCCGGGCACGGCGCCTCGCACCTGAGTGTCGCGTGCGCACACGGTGTGGCCTATCCGGCCGATATCGTCGTCGTCGGCGTCGGCGCAATCGCGACCACCGATCTTGCACAGCACGCCGGCTTGGCTTGCGACAACGGCATCACGGTCGATGAGCATTGCCGAACGAGCGATCCGGCGATCTTTGCGGCCGGTGACTGCACCAACCAATACTCCCCGCATTACGGCCGGCGCATGCGCTTGGAGTCGGTCGACAATGCGTTCGAACAAGGCAAGACCGCGGCGCAAAACCTGCTGGGTGAGAGCCACGTGCACGACCGAATCCCCTGGTTTTGGTCCGATCAGTTCGAGAACAAGCTGCTGATCGTCGGTATCGCACAAGGAGCCGACGAGGTCGTGCTGCGCGGCGATCCGGCGTCCCGCAGCTTCAGCGTTTGCTACCTCAAGGACCGCGAATTGCTCGCGGTCGAAGCGATCAATCACTCGAAGGATTACATGGCGGGCCGAAAATTGATTGCCGAGCGCGCGCGGCTGAATCCGAACAAGGTCCGCGATCCGCAAGTTGCGCTCAAGGACGCGGTTTAATGCCGAGGGTCGTTTTTCTGGAGGCGGATGGCCGCCGCCGCGAAGTCGATGCGCCCGCCGGCATCAGTCTCATGGAGGCGGCCAAACAACACGGCATCATCGGCATCGTGGCCCGTTGCGGGGGCGCCTGCGCCTGCGCAAGCTGTCACGTTTATGTCGACCCGGTCTGGTTCGCAAGACTCGCGCCGCCCGAGGAGATGGAGCAAGGCATGCTCGAGAGCGCCTGGGAACCCCGTGCAACGAGCCGCCTCGGTTGCCAGATCACGCTTGCCGCGGCCCTGGATGGGCTGACGGTCAGCGTACCGCGGGCCCAAGCCTGACTCGCGTTCCCGAAAATCCGCCGGCGCCCGGTCATTCGAAAACCGCGAGCAAATCCTTGGTGTCGACCTGCAAACCAGGGCGCACCAGAATTTCCTTGATGATCCCGTCACGCTCGGCGCGCACCGTGGTTTCCATCTTCATCGCCTCGAGCGTGAGCAGGATGTCGCCGCGGCGCACCGATTGCCCGACATGAACGGGCACGGTCACGACTGAGCCCGGCATCGGCGCGCCGACATGCGCGAGATTGCCGGCCTCGGCTTTGCGCTGCGCGGGGCGCTTCGCGACTTGGCTGCGATCGGCGACGCGGATCGGGCGCGGCTGCCCGTTCAACTCGAAGAACACGGTTCGCGTGCCGTCTTCATGCGCATCGCTGGTCGTGACATAGCGGACGATCAGCGTCTTGCCGCGCTCCAGATCGATATTGATCTCCTGCCCGGATTGCATGCCGAAGAAGAACACCGAGGTTGGCAAGGATGCCATTTCGCCGAATTTCGCGCGGTCGGCGGCATATTCGAGGAACACTTTCGGATACATCAAGTACGAAGCGAGCTCGAAATCGCTGAGCGCACGTCCGGCTTTGGCCTCAGCGGTACTGCGTTCCGCTGCGAGATCCGCGGGCGGCATCAATTCGCCTGGCCGCTGCTCGAGCGGCTGCTTGCCGCCGAGAATCTTCAGCTGCAGGGCGGCAGGGAATCCGCCGACCGGCTGCCCCAAGTCACCATGGAAGAACTGGACGACCGATTCCGGAAACGCGATCTCGGTCTTCGGATCGAGCACCGCGGCGCGCGTCAGGCCGCTCGTGACCATCATGATCGCCATGTCGCCGACCGTCTTGGAGGTCGGCGTGACCTTGATGATGTCGCCGAACATCTCGTTGACCTCCGCATAGGCATGCGCGACCTCATGCCAGCGATGGTCGTCGATGCCGAGCGATCGCGCCTGTTCGCGCAAATTCGTGTATTGCCCGCCGGGCATTCCGTGCAGGTAGACCTCGGAGGCGCCCGCGCGCACGTCGCTCTCGAACGAGACGTAGCCGCGGCGCACTTGCTCCCAATAAGCTGAAATCAGCCGCAGATTGTCCGGATCGACGTCGGCGGCACGCGGCCCATATCGCAGGGCCTCGACGATCGAGCCCAAGTTCGGCTGCGAAGTCAGGCCAGACAGCGCGTCGATCGCGCCGTCGACGGCGTCGGCGCCCGCCTCGATTGCGGCGAGCACGCTCGCGGCTCCGATACCGCTGGTGTCGTGCGTGTGGAAATGAATCGGAAGCCCGACTTCCTGCTTCAGCGCCTTGACCAGGACCGCAGCCGCGCCAGGCTGGCAAAGACCGCCCATGTCCTTGATGCCGAGCACATGTGCGCCCATCGCCTTGAGCTCTTTGGCGATGTCGACGTAGTAGCGCAAATCGTACTTGGTCTCACGTGGATTCAAGAGATTGCCGGTGTAGCAAATCGCCGCCTCACAGAGTCGGTCGGTGCGCCGCACCGCCTCGATCGAGATCTTCATGTTCTCGACCCAATTCAGGCAGTCGAACACGCGAAATACATCGACGCCGCCCTTCGCGGCCTGCTCGATGAAATAGCGCACGACATTGTCCGGATAATTGGTGTACCCGACCGCATTTGCCGAGCGGACCAGCATCTGTAGCAGCAGATTGGGCATTGCCGCGCGAAAATCGACGAGCCGCGCCCACGGGTCCTCACGCAAGAAGCGCATCGCGACGTCGAAGGTCGCGCCTCCCCAGCATTCGACCGAAAACAGGCCAGGGAGCAGACTTGCATAATAGGGTGCGATCGCCGCCATGTCGTAGGTGCGAAACCGCGTCGCGAGCAGCGATTGATGCGCATCGCGCATGCTCGTGTCGGTCAGCAGCACGCGCTCCTGCGCCAGCATCCACGCGGCGAATTTGTCCGGGCCCAACTCATCGAGCTGTTGTTTGGTACCGGGCGCCGGCACCGGCAAAACAATGCGCGGCAGCCGCGGAAACACCGGCTCGCGTGGCACCGCGCGCCCCTTGATCTCCGGGTTGCCATTGACGATGACGTCGCCGATGAAACTCAGCAACCGTGTCGCACGGTCGCGCTTGCGCGGCGTGTGAAACAATTCGGGTGTTTCGTCGATGAACTTGGTCGTGTAATCGAAGCTCGCGAAGCGCGGATGGGTGATCAGCTGGTCGAGGAAGCGCAGATTCGTGACGACGCCGCGAATGCGAAATTCCCACAATGCACGATGCATGCGCGCGATCGTTTCTTCGGGCGTCGGCGACCAGGTCGTGATCTTGACCAACAGCGAATCGTAGTAGCGCGTGATGATGGCGCCGGGATAGGCCGTGCCTGCGTCGAGGCGCACGCCGAAACCGGCCGGACTTCGATACGCGGTGATGCGCCCATAGTCGGGCACGAAGTTATTTTCGGAGTCTTCGGTCGTCACGCGACATTGCAGCGCATGGGCATTGACCCGAATGTCCTCCTGGCGCGGCACGCCGCTCTCGGGTGTCCCAATTCTCGCGCCGCCCGCAATGCGGATCTGCGCCTTGACCAGATCGACGCCGGTGATGCATTCGGTGACGGTATGCTCGACCTGGATGCGCGGATTGACCTCGATGAAGTAGAACTTGCCGGTGTCGGCGTCCTGCAGGAACTCGACGGTGCCGGCGGCCTGATAGCTCACGGCGCGTCCGATCTTCAGAGCGGCTGCACACAGGTCGGTACGCTCGGTATCGGTCAAGAATGCCGCAGGGGCCCGCTCGACGACCTTTTGATTACGCCGCTGCACCGTGCAATCGCGCTCGAACAGGTGCACGAGGTTGCCGTGCTGGTCGCCGAGGATCTGGACCTCGACGTGGCGCGCTCGGCGTATGAGCTTCTCGAGATAGACTTCGTCCTTCCCGAACGCCGCTTTAGCCTCGCGCCGCGCCGCAGCGACCGTCTCGATCAGATCCTGGTCGCTTTCGACGACGCGCATTCCCCGTCCGCCGCCGCCCCAGCTCGCCTTGAGCATCACCGGAAATCCCACGGCACGCGCCATCGCCAAGACCCCGGCAGGATCCTCGGGAAGCGGCGGCGTCGCCGGCATGACCGGCACCCCGGCGCTCGCCGCCAGGTCGCGCGCCGATACCTTGTTGCCGAGCTTGCGCATCGTGTCGGGCAGCGGGCCCACGAAAACGATCTTCGCGGCAGCGCAGGCTTCCGCGAATTCCGGGCTCTCGGATAAAAAGCCGTAGCCGGGATGGATCGCATCCGCGCGGGCTTCGAGCGCGATTCGAATGATGTCGTCGATGTCGAGGTAGGCCTCGATCGGCCCCTTGCCTTCACCGACGAGATAGCTCTCGTCCGCCTTGGTACGGTGCAGAGAGAAGCGATCCTCGTGGGAATGGATCGCGATCGTGCGAATGCCGAGTTCGGTGGCGGCGCGCATCACGCGAATCGCGATTTCGCCGCGATTGGCGATCAGCAGGCTCTGAATTGCGGCATTCTTGATGAAGGGATCCATTGTCGAATGATGATAGCCTTGGGATCGATGACCGACCAGAGAATTCAAGGAGGCCGGATGTTTGGTATCGCAATTCACGGCGGCGCCGGAACTCTACCGCGCGCGGAAATGACGGCAGAACGCGAACAGCAATACCGTGATGGACTCGCAACGGCGCTGCGGCTGGGCGCCGAATTGCTGGAGCGAGGCGGCTCGAGTCTCGATGCGGTGAGCTGCGCGGTCGCGAACCTCGAGGACAATCCCTCGTTCAATGCCGGGCGCGGCGCCGTGTTTACATTCGAGGGCCAGAACGAACTCGATGCGTCCATCATGGACGGCCGCACGCTCGCCGCCGGAGCGGTGTGCGGCGTCAGCCACATCAAGAATCCGGTCGAGCTCGCGCGCACCGTCATGGAGCATTCGGATCACGTTTTGTTGAGCGGCGCCGGCGCGGAGGACTTTGCGTTGAGCCGCGGCTTCACATTGATGCCGCGCAGTTATTTTCACACGCCGGAGCGCTGGAGCCAGCTCGAGCGCATACGCAGCGGCGACGGTGAGCTCTCCGCGCTGACGATTTCACACGTTGGCACCGTGGGCGCCGTGGCGCTCGATCGTGCGGGCAATCTCGCGGCGGCGACCTCGACCGGCGGAATGACGGGCAAACGCTTCAATCGCGTCGGCGACTCGCCGATCATCGGCGCCGGCACCTATGCGGACAACCGCTGCTGCGCGGTATCGGCAACCGGGCACGGCGAGGTGTTCATTCGCGCTGCAGTGGCTCACGATATCTGCGCACGCATGCGCTATGGCCAGCGCACGCTCGCACAGGCCGTACATGAAGTGGTCATCGACGAACTGCCCGCAATGCACGGAGAAGGCGGTGTCATCGCGATCGATCGCGGCGGCGAAATCGTCATGGAATTCAACTCGGAGGGGATGTTTCGGGCCAGCCGCAAGGCCGGAGAGGCATCGAAGATCGCAATTTATCGATAGCGCGCGGCCGGCGCTAAGCTTGCCGCGCGGCCTGGCCTTTTCGCCTCTCGAATCGCCCCGTCTTGAGCGTGCTGTACTCGGCCTCCATGACGACGACCCGATTGCGTCCTTGCTCCTTGGCGGTATAGAGCGCCTCGTCGGCAAGTTGAATCAGGCCATCGGGCGTGCGGTTCACGCTCGGTTTTATATATGCGGCGCCGATGCTGATCGTGAGACGCGATGCAACGACCGATGCTTCGTGCGGAATGTTCAATTCCGCGATCGAGCGCTGGATTCGCGTGAGCACTTCCGCGACATACTCGCGGCTCGCCTCGTAGAGCACGACCGCGAATTCTTCGCCGCCGTAGCGGGCCACGAAGTCCAGAGGCCTCCGCGCGCACTGGCTCAATGAGGTGGCAACCGCGCGCAGGCATTCGTCGCCCGCCTGGTGCCCATAACGGTCGTTGTAATTCTTGAAGCAATCGATGTCGGCCAGCAGCACCGCGACCTGCTTTTCCTCGCGCACCGCCTGCTGCCAGGCGCGCTGAATGTGCTGGTCGAACATGCGCCGGTTCTGGATTCCCGTGAGACCGTCGCGCGCGACCATCTCGCGCAGCAATCCCGCTTCGAGAAACCGCAGGCGGCTGGTTCTTTCGTGCATGTAGACGACCGATGCGCCGACCAAGTTCGCGGCCACGATCGCGAGCATGTCGTAGCTCAATTCGGCGCTCGGCAACTGCACCGCGGTCGCCGCTGCGAGATAGAAAAACAGCACGATCACATTGGCCGCGAGCGCATTGTAGAAAATCAGCCCGGCCAGGAAATAGACGTACATCGTGGCGAGCACCAGACTCGGAAACAGAAATGCGACGCCGCCCGCGGAAGCGATCAGCTCGATCGCGACTTGACAGAGGCCGTAGATCGTCGCGGCGACCATGGTCAGCGGCTGATAGATCCGATGACGCCGTTGCGAGAAGCTCGCCGCGAGCACGATCAACAGAACCGGCACGATCACCAGGATGTGCAGCAGGCTCGGGACCCGATTCAACTTCGATCCCAGCACCATGGTTTCTATCGCCGAGAATGCGATCGCGATCGCGATCGCGAGGCAAAGATTGGTGCGAATGGAACCGAGCGTTTCTTCGAGATTGGTTCGCCGGAATTCGGCCTCGAGTTCGGGCGTGAACGTAAGCCAGGGTATGCCCGATTTCAGCTGCCGCGCGTACGGCAAATCCGGCCAGTCCTCCACCGAAAATCCATTCGTGGTGTTCATCGATTCGAAAATACCCAGTAAGCGCCGGCGACTCTAGGACCTGCGCCACACGTCTTTACAAAAGCCCGGCAGGCGAATCGAGGCCGCGGAATCATTTGTGCTCGCATTATGTCAAATTCCTCATCAGTCCTTGAGATATTTCGCGAGATAGGCGTCGAAATCGAGCGTATCGGTCGCCTCGATGCGCGCCTGGGCTTCATGAGAGTCCTGCGCCGCCGACGCGAATTCCGCCAGCCGCCGCTCATTCGGCGGATACAGCCCCAGGAAATAGTCCTTGTGCAGTTTCGACATGCGCTGCGCGAGCTCGAAAAATGTCTCGCCGGTCTGGCGCATTTCCGCAAGCAGTCGCGCCGAAGGGGTTCGCTCGACGTCCTCGACCTTGGCGCGCTGCTGCTCGAGCGCCGTGTGGTAAGGGCGCTGCGGGTTGCCGTAGTCGAGCGTTTCGGCCAAGCCTTGCATCGCGTCGAGCAACTCGGCGGCCCACGCGGTCAACGACACCTTGCGCCCCGAGCGATTCAAGTGCAAGCCGGGCTCGCGACCGGACTTGGCGACGATCAAGTGGTTGGCGTCGAGATCATCTTGTTCGCCGCGGCTGATCGGTTCGCTGCCGCGCAGCAGGCACAGCGCCAGAAACGTCTCGAGGAAACGCAGCTTGTTCTGATTGACGCCAACCGGATCAAAGGCGCTGACGTCCAAGGCCCGCACTTCGACATATTCGACGCCGGCGCGGTGCAAGGCCTTGGTGGGGCGTTCACCCGATCGGGCGACGCGTTTCGGCCTGATGAAGCTGTAATATTCGTTCTCGATCTGCAGAATATTCGCATTCAATTGGCGGTATTCGCCGTCGACTTTAACCCCCAATTTTTCGTAAGCCGGGAACGGCGTGCTGATTGCGCGCGACAGATCCCGCACATATTCACCGAGGCTGTTGACCGAGACGCTCACGGTCGCTTGATTCTTGTTGCGATAGCCGATGTCGCTCATGCGCAGCGACGTCGCAAACGGCTGGTAATACGTATCGGCATCGAGCACGGGCAAATCGGCATCGCGGCCCGCAAAAAAACTCTTTGAGACCGCGGGCGAGGTGCCGAACAGATACAGCACGAGCCAGCCATAGCGCCGATAGTTGCGCAGCACCGCGAAGTACTGCTCGGAAACGAAATCCTGACGCACGAGCTTGGTTTTGTCGACGTGTTCGAGCACGTCCCAGAGATGCGATGGGAACGAGTAATTGAAGTGGACTCCGGAAATCGCCTGCATGATGCGCCCGTACCGCAGCCCCAAGCCGTTGCGATAGATCGTCTTCATGCGGCCGACATTCGAGGTGCCGAAGCGCGCCAACGGGATGCTGTCGTCGCCATGCAGCGCACTCGGCATGCTGGTCGCCCAGAGCAGTTCCTCGCCCAAATGCCGGTAGACGAATTGATGGATGTCGCACAAATATTGCAAGAGTTCCCAGGTATGCTCAAACGGCGGCGTCACCAACTCGATCAAGGATTCCGAGAAATCGGTCGTGATGTGCTCGTTGGTCAGCGGCGCGCCGAGCGCCCGAGGGTGCGCCGTCTGCACGATTTCGCCGGCAGGCGTGACGCGCAGAGACTCCTTCTCGACGCCTTTGCGGCCGCCGCCGAGCACCTTGCGCTCGCCTGAATTGATCAGGCCGGCTAGGCGCCGCTCGAAATGCTTGTCAATCACGTTTCGCACCAAAGTGTTTCGATCCTATGTGGGCGCCGGTCGAGGAGGATACTTGAGCGCCGCGTCTTTTTCTCGCGCAGCCGGAATTCGCACAGCCCTAAGCCCATCCGACGTCAGGGCAGTTCGGCGATTACGTCGATTTGCACCAGAAAACCGGGATCGACGAGGCGCTGGACCTGCACCCAGGAAGTCGCCGGCAGTCGCTCCTTGTCATAGTATTCGAAGCGCAGGTCCGAGGCCTTGAGCAGCGCGTCCATGTCCGTGGTGTAGATCGTCTCCTTGACGATTTCGTCGAAATTGGAGCCGTTCGCAGCCAAGGTGCGCGCAATGTTGGCGTAGGCGGCGCGCATCTGTCCGGCCATGTCACCGGGCGCGACCAGGCGCCCGTTCTCGTCCGCGGACACCGAGCCGGCGACGTACAGCGTCTTGTCGATCAGCACCGCTTGCGCGTAGCCGAAATCCTTCTCATACGTGTTGAGATGAAAAACCTGCTTGATTCGCGGGGGCGGCGGGGACGCGACTTCCGGCTCGCGTTGGCACGCTGCCAGCGCAGCCAGCGCACCGAGGGCGATCGAGTAGCGGAGCCTGCCGCTGTGCATAATGTCGTTGTCCTGATTCATCCGGTTCGACCCGCTTCCGCATGCGCACGCAGTGCCCGCAGCATCTTCGGCAAATCCCGCTTCAGAGCGGCCCTCAAGAACCAGCGCGGCATCCAGAAACCCGGCGCAAATTCCAGCATGTAATTCGCCACCGTGTATTCGCCGTCGCTCTGCAAGCCCCAAGATCCGCGCAGCCGCACGGGATCGCCTGCGACCCTTTCGAATGCGATGTCGTTCGGCTTATTGTAACTCGCCAGCACTTCGTAGCTCACGCGAGGCGTAAACCAAGCGTACTCCATGACCTGTCGTATGCGCTGCCAAGACTGATCCGAAGCGGTTTCCTCTACAGAACAGAACTTGAGTCCCGGCACGATCTGCAATGCCTCGGTGCAGCTCGTGAGCACGTCCCAGAGCACTTGCTTCGTCGCGTGAATCCGAATCGAGGCGGTCGCGACGCCGCTCACCTCGTTCGCATCGAGACTGATCTTCAGAGCGAATTCGTCGGCGGCAGCCACGCTTGCATTCGCGCCTCGCGGCACGTCTTCGGCACGCACACTCGCGACAGCGATGAGCATGCCCAGCAGGAAAATAGATAGGCGCAAGCGTTGGTTGGACCCCGGACGTCTCATCGAGTTCACGGGCTCCTCGGCCTAACGGGTTTCGGCATTCGCGGCATCGATCCAGCGGTCGACCCGCTGCTCCAATAAATCGAGCGGCAAAGCTCCCTGGTCGAGAATCGCCGTGTGAAAGGCCCGAAGGTCGAAGCGGCTCCCGAGTCTTTCCTGGGCGCGAGTGCGCAGCGCGGAAATTCGCAGCGCGCCGACCTCGGCGGCGAGTGCGCGTGCGGGCCGCGCCAGGATACGGTCGATCACGTCGCCAGCCGACTGCGCGTCGAGCGGCGACTGCGCGCGCAGGTACTCGATCGCCGTCGCACGCGTCCACGCATCGGCGTGCATTGCGCAGTCGATCACCGCGATGGCGGCATGACTCAACTCGTCCAACAGCGCGGCAAATTTCGCGGCGGGCTCACGGACCAGCCCCATCTCTTCGCCCAGCGACTCCGCGTAGAGCCCCCAGCCCTCGACGAACGCAGGCTCTGACCCAAACCTGCGGAATTTCGGCAGGTCCGGGGCCGCGAGCTGCAAGGTGTATTGGGCGTGCCGCCCGGGCAAATAGGCGTTGAGCAACAGCGGCTCGATCTGTAGTCCAAATCGCGACGCGACCGACGTATTCACGATGAGCGTCGCCGGAAAATTGCCGTCTGCGGTGGCGCCCCGATAGATCAGCGGCACGCCCGAAAATTCACGAAAATGCGCAGCCGCGCGAATCTCAGGCGTTGCGATGGGCAGGCCGGCGAGCACGGCGGGCGCCGCTGCATCGACGCGGGCCTGCAAATCGCGGTACGCGCCGAGCAGCGCCGCCACAGTTCCGTGCGCATTGTTCGGGTCACGGCGCAGCTGCTCGAAATAAGCCGATGCGGTCCCGGAAAATCCCACATCGTTCAACACCGCCTGCACGCGGCCGCGCAAGCGCTCGACTTCGGCCAAACTTAAGCGACGAACCTGGGCGGGCGTGAGCTCGGTGCTCGATTGCCGTCTGACCAAGTAGGCATACCAGGCATCGCCGAGCGGCAATCTCGACCAAGCGCCCTGCTCAGGCGCGAGCGGCAAATACTCGCTCTGCAAGAAGTCATGCAAGCCCCGGTAGGCGGGTAAGACCGTGGTCTTGATCGCATCATCGAAACGCTTCTCTAAGCTCGCGCGCTGCGCACCGTCGAGCGTCGCCGGCAGGTTAGATCGCGGCCCGAAGAACGGATTCGCGGCGCCGTCCTCGCCGAGCTGCGCGAGCTGCGGCAGCATTGCCTCGACGACCCCGCGCGGCGCCAGATACCCGCGGCGCATGCCGCTGCGCAGATTATCGATCGCTTGCCGCGCCCAGAGCGCAAAAGCGTCGGTTCGCCGCAACCAATTGTCGTAGTCCTTCGCGGTCACGAACGGCTGTGGGCCTTCGCCCGAACCCATGAGCGCGAAATTCTGGGCCATGCCCTCGACCGGATCGAGCGGAAACAGCTCCTCGGGATAGGTATAGCCCTCGATCGCGCGCTCGCGTTCGCGCTTGAACACCTCGTAGGTCAGCCGCGCCGGGCTGTGTTCGGGCGGCGCGGGCAGCATCAGCAGCTCGGCGAGCGAGCGGCGCTCGAGCGCCAGCGAATCGGCCAGATATTGCGGTGATATCGAATTCTCGAGCCGGTCGTCATACCGGTGATCGCCGGTCGCGGTCGCGCGCGTCGGATTGAGCTCGAGATAAGCATCCCAATATCGCTCGACGGTATGCACGAGCGTGCCGGGCGATCCGGACGCCGTGCCAGCCAGGGACCCGATCGAAGCGGATTGTTGCGTCGCGGGCACCGTGGGCGCGTCTCTGCCGCTGCAGCCGAGCGTCACTGACATCAGGGTCGTGAGGCTCGCCGCGAAGAGGAATCGGGTCATCGGCGGATTATAAGCCCCGCGGCTGGTCCATAATTCCGAGCTTCATCGGCGGCGGAGTATTTCATATGCTGGTTGGGGCCAATCCAAGGCGCGTCGCGATCATCGGCGGAGTCAGAATTCCATTTGCGCGCGGCAACGGTGCCTACGCACAGGTTGGCAATCAAGAGATGCTCACGGCGACGCTGCGGGCCCTGGCCGAGCGCTTCCAACTGCAGGGCCAACGCGTCGGTGAGGTCGCTGCGGGCGCGCTCGTCAAACATCCGTCGCAGTGGAACCTCACGCGCGAATCGGTCTTGAACTCGGGCCTTGCAGGCGAGACGCCGGGCCTCGACTTGCAGCGCGCCTGCGGCACCAGTCTCGAGGCGGCGATCCTGCTCGGCAACAAGATCGCACTCGGCCAGATCGACTCAGGTATCGCCGCGGGTGTCGACAGCGTCAGTGATCCCCCGGTCCTGTTTCCGAAGAGCTTCCAGCAACTGCTGCTCAAGAGCTACCGCGGCAAGAGCACGATTCAGCGCTTTACTCCCTGGTTCGGTATGCGCGGGTCGCACCTGCGGCCCGTACTGCCCGGCGTCACCGAGCCGCATACCGGCTTGTCGATGGGCGCCAGCACCGAACTTATGGTCAAGACCTGGGGTATCGGACGTGCAGAACAGGATCAGTTCGCACTCGAGAGCCACCAAAAGGCGATTGCAGCCTATGCGGCGGGTTTTTATCGCGATTTGGTGCAGGGCTATCTCGGCTTGGAGCAGGACGACAACATCCGTCGCGACACGAGCCTGGAGATGCTCGCCAAACTGCCGCCGGTATTCGACACCACCGGCAACGGCTCATTGACCGCGGGCAATTCCACGCCGATGACCGACGGCGCGGCGGCGGTGCTGCTCGCCTCCGAGGACTGGGCGGCCGACCACAATTTGCCGGTACTCGCGTTCCTTCGCTACGGCAAGGTCGCCGCCGTGGACTTCGTGGTCAAAAAGGAGGGTCTGTTGATGGCGCCGGTGTATGCGGTCTCGCAACTGCTCGGCGACGCGAACGTGTCGCTGCAGGAATTCGATTTCTACGAGATTCACGAAGCATTCGCGGGGCAGGTGCTCTGCACGCTCAAGGCCTGGGAGGATCGAACCTTTTGCCGCGACAAGCTCGGGCAGCGCACGGCATTGGGCCCAATCGAGCGTTCGAAGCTCAACGTCAAAGGCGGAAGCCTCGCGCTCGGCCATCCGTTCGCCGCGAGCGGCGCGCGGATACTCGCGACGCTCGCCAAGACCCTCGACGAGGCCAAAGGGCAGCGCGGCCTGATCTCGATTTGCACGGCCGGCGGAATGGGTGTCACCGCAATTGTTGAGCGCTGACGAGCGAAACCGGTATTCTTGAGGCTCCAGCTTCGCAGCAGCCTCAACCTTTGTGCGAGTACGTCGGATGAAACTCCAAGACCCGAAATTGCTCAAGGAACTCTGCTACATCGACGGCGCCTGGGCGCCCGCGTCGAGCGGCGCGACGCTGCCCGTGTACAACCCGGCGACCGGCGCGAAGATCGGCGTGATCCCGAACATGGGCGCCGGCGAAACACGCCGAGCGATCCAGGCAGCGACAGCTGCGCAGCCCGCTTGGGCCGCACGCACCGCGAAGGAGCGCGCCAACCTCTTGCGGCGCTGGTTCGATCTGATCATCGCGAACCAGGACGACCTCGCAATCCTGATGACCGCGGAACAAGGCAAGCCGCTCGCTGAAGCCAAAGGCGAGATCGCGTATGCGGCCTCGTTCATCGAATGGTTCGCCGAGGAGGCCAAACGGCTTTACGGCGACGTGATACCGGGTCATCAAACCGACAAGCGGATTCTCGTGCTGCGCCAGCCCGTCGGGGTCGTCGCGGCGATCACGCCCTGGAACTTTCCGGCCGCGATGATCACCCGCAAGGCGGGACCCGCGCTTGCGGCCGGTTGCACGTTCGTCTGCAAGCCGGCGACGCAAACGCCCTATTCGGCGCTCGCCTTGGCCGAACTCGCCGATCGGGCCGGGATTCCCAAAGGCGTGCTCAACATCGTGACCGGCAAGGCGACCGAGATCGGCGGGGAAATGACCTCGAACCCCCATGTCCGCAAGCTCACGTTCACGGGATCGACCGAAATTGGCAAGAAACTCATGGCGCAATGCGCCGGCACGATGAAGAAGATCTCGATGGAGCTCGGCGGCAACGCCCCGTTCATCGTGTTCGACGATGCCGATCTGGATGCCGCCGTCCAAGGCGCGCTAGCGAGCAAATACCGCAACACCGGCCAAACCTGTGTTTGCGCAAACCGTCTGCTGATCCAAGCCGGCGTCTACGAGGAATTCACGCAGAAGCTCAAGGTCGCGGTCGGCAAGCTGCGCGTCGGCGACGGCTTGGCGGGGGTCACCGACCAGGGTCCGCTGATCGATGAAAAGGCGCTCGCGAAAGTCGAGGAACACATTGCCGACGCCGTATCGAAAGGCGCGACCGTCGCGGCGGGAGGCAAACGGCACGCATTGGGCGGCACGTTCTTCGAGCCGACGATCCTTGCGAACATGACCCCGCTGATGCTCGTGGCGCGCGAGGAGACGTTCGGCCCGGTTGCACCATTGTTCAAATTTCAGACCGAGGCCGAAGCGATCCACATGGCCAACGACACCGAGTTCGGGCTCGCGGCCTATTTATATACGCGTGACCTCGCGCGCAGCTGGCGGGTATCGGAGGCCATCGAGTACGGCATCGTGGGCATCAACACCGGCATCATCTCGACCGAAGTAGCGCCGTTCGGCGGCGTCAAGGAATCGGGAACCGGCCGCGAGGGATCGAAGTACGGCATTCTCGATTACACTGAGATCAAGTACGTGTGCGTCGGTGGCGTCAACTGAATGATCTCGAGACATGCTGGGACGCTTCTTAGAATTGTCCGTCCAGACGGCCGATATCCGGGCATCGCTCGATTTTTACGAGCGGCTCGGGTTCTCTGCGGCTGAGGTCGGCGAAGCCTGGCCGCACCCGTATGCGGTCGTGACCGATGGCCGGCTCCACGTCGGACTGCATCAGGCCGCATCACAAGAAACCGCGAATTTCCCGGGCGCCGCGCTCACGTTCGTCAAGCCTGATCTGCTCGCGAGCTTGGACGAATTCGAAAGCCTCGGCGTGCAATTCGAATTTCGCCGTCTCGGCAACGACGTGTTCAATGAGGTCGGTTGGTTCGACCCTTCAGGCCATCTGATCCGGCTGGTCGAAGCCCGCACGTTTTCGCCGGCCAAGCGGCAACCCGGCGAGATCGCGAACTGCGGCTATTTTCTCGAGATTGGGCTGCCGGCGGCCCAGATCGACCTCGCGAAATCCTATTGGGAAAGACTCGGCTTCATCGGTATGGCCGAACCCAACGCGCATCCGCCGCACATCTGTTGCATGAGCGACACCATCGACCTCGGACTCTACGATCCCGCGGACTTGCGCCGGCCCACGCTATTGTTCGATGCCGACGACCCGGACGCCTGTATCACGCACTTGCGGGAGCGCGGCATCGAGCCATCCGCCGGCATGCCGGCGGCGCTGCGTGGATCTCCCGGCGCACTACTGATCGCGCCCGAGGGGACGCCGATCATCATCGCCTCCCTGACCGGCGCACCTGGACTCGACGCCTCAGGGATCCACATCGCCGGTGCTTAAGCTCGCGACGAGGCGCAATTTCACGCGAAACTCGTCTTGGACTTGCAAGGCCCCCATCATGATGCTGTAGGGGGTCAGACCCAGCGAGGATTGGCGCAGGCGGAAATCCGCGCTCGCAATCAGCTGCGTCGCCGTTCGTGCGAGCACGAACCCGATGCGCTGACGCGATTCATGCCCGGCCACCACGATCGACACGGTTGCAACGAGCGCGGTCTCATCGCCGTCGCCGGCTTCGATGCCGATGCTGCGGACCACGATCGTTGGATAGGCGTCCGCGTCGAGCAGCGCGGGCCCGAGCAGATTGTGCCGCGTGCCCTGTTTTGCATCATCGCCGATTTCGGCGGCAAAATCCGCGCCCTCGGCGAGCCGCGCGGCCGTCTCGTCGACGGCGAACGCCGCAACCGGCAATTCGAGCCGAAACGATGCCGGGTCCGAGCCCGCGCTCGGTTCGATCCAGCCGGCCAATGCACGGTTGACGATCACATGATCGTGTCCGAGCCGCGCCATCGGTCCGGCGCGAAACACGAGTACACGCAGTTCGGATCGATCGGCATCCACGCGATAGACGGCGGTGCCGCGCGGCGCAAGGACCGGATTGAGCGGGGTCGGCGGCGCCCGCCCGGCAGGCGGCGCGCGGATGCCGCCGCGCGGTGCGAGGTTGCAACCGATCAGCAACAGCACAATCGAAAGTGCGGCGACCAATTTGTTCGACGGCATCCCGGACCCAACTTGCTAGACTAACGGCGGGGCAGTGTGCGCCCGGAGGGTATCGATGCCAAATCTGAGGTTGAGCAGCCGCTACGGTGCGGTGGCGCAGAGCTTTCACTGGATCATCGCCGCTCTGATCGTAACTCAATTCGTGCTCGGCTGGACTGCGGCCGATCTGCCTGCCGGCCTCCACAAACTCAGCCTGCTCGCGCGCCACAAGAGCTTCGGCATGACGGTGCTGATGCTCGCGGTCTTGCGCCTGCTGTGGCGCTTCGGCCACGCGCCGCCGCCGCTGCCGAGCCGAATGTCGCTGATCGAGCAGCGGCTCGCGCGCGCGACACACGCGGCATTCTACGTGCTGCTGTTTGCAATTCCGATCACAGGCTGGCTGATGTCCTCGGCCAAGAAATATTCGGTCAGTTGGTTCGGTCTGTTCACCTGGCCGGATCTGATCGGCAAGAGCGAGAGTGCCTTCGACGCGCTGCGCCTGACGCACAAGATTTTGGGTTTGCTATTGTTTTCGATCGCCGTGCTGCACATTCTCGCGGCACTCAAGCATCATTTTTGGGACAAGGACGACGTGCTGCTGCGCATGTTGCCGTTCACTCAATCGGAGAAGCGCTCATGAGACGTTTGTCGCGGGCCGTGGCCCCTTCGTTGGTGGTGCTCGGCGTCCTGCTCGGCGTCTCAGCACAGTCGGCCGCCGCGCCCCCCGCCTACACGGCCGATGCGGCCAAGAGCCGCCTGCAATTCATCGGCGTCCAGGCCGGAGCGGAATTCAAGGCGCAGTTCCATCAATTCACGGCGGCCGTCGATTTTGCGCCCGAGGCTCTCGCGGAATCGCGCTTCGACGTGCTGATCGACCTCGCGACCGTCGACTCCGAGGATCACGATCGCGACAGCACGATTCGCGGCCCCGACATCTTCGACGTCGCGCAATGGCCGAAGGCGCACTACGTGACGCGCAGTTTCAGCAAAACCGCAACCGGATATCGCGCGATCGGCGCACTCACGCTGCGCGGCGTCACCAAAGACGTGCCGATCGATTTTCAATTCACGACCGACGCGAGCGGTGCGAAGCTCGACGGCAGCGCGATTCTCAAACGGCTCGACTTCGGCGCAGGCCAGGGGGACTGGAAGAGCACCGACCAAATCAAGGACGAGGTGAAAATCAATTTCTCGCTGATGTTGACCGCCAAGCATTGAAATGCAGAATGTTCCGCGCAGCTTCGACGATGTGTCCGAGTGCGTCGAGGCCACGCTTGCGCGCATCGGCCGGCGGATCGTGCTCGCGATGCCTTTGGGAGTGGGCAAGCCGAATCCTCTCGCCAACGAGTTTTATCGCCGCGCGCGGCGCGACCCCACGATCAAGCTCAGAATCTGCACCGCGCTGAGCCTGCGCACGCCGCAGTGGCGCGGCGAACTCGAGCGCCGCTTCTGGGAACCGCTGGTCGGGCGCGTATTCGGCGACAGCGTGCCGCTCGACTATCTGCGCGACATTCATGCCGGCGAGGTGCCGGACAACATCGAAATCTCCGAGTTTTTTCTGCCGTCGGGCGCGATGCTCAATGCCGCACATTCACAACGGCATCACACGAGCACGAATTACACGCACGTGGCACGCGACCTCGTGGCCATGGGTGTCAACGTGATCGCGCAGGTCGTGGCAAAGCGAGGCAACGGCGCAAGCAGCGAATACAGCATGGGTTCGAATCCCGATATCGTCGTCGATTTGCTCGAGCTGCTGGCGCCGCTGCGCGCGCAGGGCCGCGAGCTCGTCGTGATCGGCGAGGTCAACCGACAGATGCCGTTCATGCTCGGACCCGCCGCGGTTGCCGCCGACACCTTCGATTTTCTGATCGAACATTCACGCTACGAGTACGATTTGTTCGCGCCGCCAAATGCCTTGCTCGCGACCGTCGATTATGCGATCGGCCTGTATGCGGCGAGCCTGGTGCACGACGGGGGCACCTTGCAGGTCGGCATCGGCGAACTCGCGGACGCGGTCATCTACGGCTTGCAGCTGCGGCATAGGCAAAACGATGAATTTCGCGAGATCCTGCGCGCGCTGCAAGCGCAGCAAAGATTTGGGCAAGTGTCGGCCGAAATCGGTGGTGACGGGCCGTTCGAGACCGGCCTGTACGCCTGCACGGAGATGTTCGCGAGCGGCTTCCTGGAATTGTATCGGTCCGGCGTGCTGCGGCGGCGCGTATACGCGGACGCGCGCATCCAGGTGCTGCTCAACGAGGCGCGCATCACCGAGACCGTCGATGATCGCCTGCTGGCCGCGCTGTGCGAGGCCGGCTTCGAGATGCCTTTGACGCGCGCCGACTTCGAGGTACTGCGTGCAGTCGGCGTGTTCCGCGAGGAGTGCCGATATGCAGACGGTCGCATTCGCCTCGGCACCGCGGGCGCCGGCGTCGAGGCGCGCCTCGAGCGAGCGCAAGTACGGCGCGAGCTGCTCGCGGCTTATACCGGCCGGCGCCTCACGGGCGGCATCCTGCTCCACGGTGCGTTTTTCCTCGGGCCGCGCGGTTTTTACGCCGCATTGCGCGATCTGCCGGAATCCGAGCGGTGCCAGTTCTCGATGGGCGGCGTCTCGTTCACGAATCAAATCGATGGGCATGATCCCGCGCTCAAGCTCGCGCAGCGCCGACACGGCCGCTTCTTCAACACGACGATGATGGTGACGCTGCTCGGCGCGGCGGTTTCCGACGGTCTCGCCGATGGCCGTGTCGTCAGCGGCGTGGGCGGTCAGTACAATTTCGTCGCGATGGCACACGCACTGCCCGGCGCGCGTTCCGTTCTCGCGGTGCGCAGCACTCGGGCACAGGACGGCGTGATCGCCTCGAACATCCGATTCAGCTACGCGCACGTGACGATTCCGCGCCACCTGCGCGACATCGTGGTCACCGAGTATGGGATCGCGGATCTGCGTGGACGCAGCGATCAGGATGTCATCGCGGCCTTGCTCAATATCGCCGATAGCCGCTTCCAGGATTCCTTGCTGCGCGAGGCGAAGTCGGCCGGCAAGCTTGCGTCCGATTACCGGATACCGGATCAGCACCGCGACAATACGCCGCAAGCTTTGGAGCAGCGCTTCGCGCTGTCGCGAGCGCGCGGATTGTTCTCGGAGTTCCCGTTCGGCACCGATTTGACGCGCGAGGAAATCTCGCTTGGCAAAGCGCTCGCACGCATGAAGAGCGGCACGAGCGGCATCTTCGCGAACCTAAGCCGTTGGGTCGGCTCAGTGCGCGAATCCGAGGTTCCGCCGGCACTGGTGCCGCACCTCGAGCGCATGCAGCTCGACGCGCCGGCCACGGCAGAGGAGCGGCGCTGGCGGCGGCTGCTCGTGCGGGAACTCAAAGCCGTGGTGCGTACCTAGGCGAAGACCGGACGCAGCGCGGTTTCCCGGCTCAACGCACCGGCAATTCGCGTGATTTTTGCACCGTGCGCAGCGCGAAGCTCGAGTGCACGCGCGAGACGTTCGGCAAACGCGTCAGATGTTGGCTGTGCAGCCGCTCGAAGTCGGCCGTGTCGACGAGCACGACGCGCAGCAGATAGTCGTATTCGCCGGACATCAGATAGCACTCCATGACTTCGGGGACCTGGCGGACCGCCTGCTCGAACGCGAGCAGGTGCGCCTGTTCCTGACGTTCCAATGTAATGTTGACGAACACATTGACGGGGCAGCCCGCTTTTTGCTGGTTGACGAGTGCCGTATAGCCCTCGATCAAGCCGCCCTCTTCGAGCGCGCGAACCCGCCGCAGGCAGGCGGATTCCGACAGACTTACGCTCTCCGCGAGCTGGCTGTTGGTTGCGCGGCCGTTGGCCTGAAGCGCCCGGATGATCGCGCGGTCGAAGCGGTCGAGTTTCATATTTGGCATTTTCTTGCGTGAAATTGACGAATCACGCAATATTCTGCCATTAAATGCTCTCGGGGAGCAACATTTGCAGGTCTTCCGCGCGCCGGCGGTCTATTCTGTGCGGCTTGGCTGCCTCAAGGCCCCACCACGCGGAGCAAACGACCCATGAAAATCGGCGTCCCCAAAGAGATCAAGATCCACGAATACCGCGTCGGCATGGTTCCGGCGGGCGCACTCGAGCTCGTGCGCGCTGGCCACCAAGTACTCGTCGAAACCGGTGCGGGCAGCGGCATCGGCTTCGAGGATGCGCATTATCGCGCCGCGGGCGCCACGATCGCCGCGAATGCCGCCGAGATCTTCGCGTCCGCCGACCTCGTCGTGAAGGTCAAAGAACCGCAAATTTCCGAGTGCAATCAGCTGCGCCGCGGCCAAATTCTGTTCACGTATCTGCACCTGGCGGCCGACCGCGAGCAGGCGCTTGCGCTCGTCGCGTCCGGCGCGACCGCGATCGCCTATGAAACTGTGACCGCACCCGACGGCTCACTGCCCCTGTTGACGCCGATGAGCGAAGTCGCGGGGCGCATGTCGGTGCAGGTCGGTGCGCATTGTCTGCAAAAGGCCAATGGCGGGTTCGGTGTGCTGCTCGGCGGAGTGCCGGGCGTCGCACCGGCCAAAGTCGTGATATTGGGCGGCGGTGTCTCCGGGACCCACGCCGCCGAGATGGCGGTGGGCTTGCGTGCCGATGTGACCGTCGTGGATCGATCGGTCAAACGACTGCGGGAATTGTCGTCGCAGTTCGGCAATCAGCTCAAGACCGTCTACTCGACCGCGCATGCGATCGAGGAACTCGTGCGCGATGCGGATCTCGTGATCGGCGCGGTATTGATAGCGGGTGCAGCCGCGCCGAAGCTCGTGACCGAGGCCATGGTCAAGACCATGAAGGCGGGCGCCGTGCTCGTCGACATCGCCATCGACCAAGGCGGCTGTTTCGAAACCAGCCGCCCGACGACGCATGCCGAGCCCACCTACGTGCGCGACGGCGTGATCCATTATTGCGTAACCAACATGCCGGGCGCGGTGCCGCGCACCTCGACGGTTGCATTGACCAATGCAACGCTGCCTTACGTACGGTCGCTCGCCGATCTCGGCTGGCGCCACGCGACGGCCAAGGATCCGGGCCTCGCGCGCGGCCTCAACGTCCACGAGGGGCAGGTCACGCACGGCGCCGTGGCGCGTGCGCTCGGGCTCGAATACCGCGAGATCGTGCACGCCTAGTTAGGCGTCGGCGCCCTCCCGCAGCACGGGACCGCTCGGCAGCATCCTGCCGGGCGGTGGCAAGCTCATGCCGCCCGCGTTCCACCAATCCTCCGAATTGGCCGAAACGACGCCGATCGCGGCCGCCGCGGCTTGGCATGCTTGTTGCTTTCCATCATCTGCCCCTTCCCCATTCGGCGGCATGACGGCGAGGTTCCAAGGATGATGCGATGTACAGCGATAGATCGACCCTGATCAGCGCGGGACCGGCCGAACCGTGTCGCTGAAGATCAGATTCGTATGTGCGACGCGACAAGATCCCGACCGCTTCGACACCGCGACTGCGTTGGGCAGGTCCCTGGCCCATTACCAATCCTATTCGTTCGTCGAGCTCAAACTGTTTCCGAACAATTCCCGAGGTCTACCGGCGCTCTACAATCAAGCGCTGCGGGAGGCCGCCGACGATCCAGCCATCCTGGTCTTCGTCCATGACGACATTCACCTGTGCGATTTCTTCTGGCCGAATCATCTCGTCGAGGCCCTGTCGAAGTTCGACGTCGTCGGGCTCGCGGGAAACAAGCGCCGGGTCGGCAATCAGCCCGGCTGGGCATTCATCGACGACCGATTTACCTGGGACGCTCCGGAGAACTTCAGCGGCATCGTGGCGCACGGAACGGGCTTTCCGGCCCAGATCATGAATTTTTTTGGGTTTCCCGGCCAGGAGGTCAAGCTGCTGGACGGGATGTGGCTCGCGGCCCGAAGCGAAATGTTGCTGGCGAACGATCTGCACTTCGATGAACGATTCGATTTCAATTTCTACGACCTGGATTTCTGCCGCGAAGCGGAAGTGAGAAAACTCCGCATGGGAACCTGCACGGTCTCCGTCGTGCACGAAAGTCCCGGGAATTTCGACACGCCAAGCTGGCGCTCGGGATACCAGAAGTATCTCGATAAGTGGAAATCTTGAGCAGTCGTCCGATGAAGAAACTGAATCTCGGCTGCGGGCCTCACATCATCGGGGGCTGGGACAATCTGGACCTGCAGCCCGGCGCGGGCGGAATCGTTTGCGACTTGAGCAAAGCACTGCCCTACGCGGACGACAGCGTCGACTGCATTTTTTCCGAACACTTTCTCGAGCACCTCACCCGCAAGGATGCCCTGTCCCTGTTGTCCGAGTGCAAGCGCGTGCTGAAACCGCTGGGACGCATCCGGCTCTCCACACCCGACATGCGCACGATCGCACGCGACTATCTGCACGGACGGCTCGATCGCTGGGCGCCGCTCGGATTCGTCGGCAAGACGCCCTGCGAGCACATCAACGCCGGCATGCGCGAGTGGGGGCATACCTTCGTCTACGACTGGACCGAGCTCGAGTTGATCTTCAACGAGGCCGGGCTCGGCAACATCAAGCGCAAAATGGCCGGATTCAGCGACGACCCCGCGTTCTCCAAACTCGAAACGCGGCCGTACTTCGACGACCTCATCATCGAGGCGCAAAAGCCGCTCGCGCAATCCCCGCCGCGCGTGTCGGTCGTCATGACCTCGTTCAATCACGAAAAATTCGTCGGTCGAACGATCGAATCGGTACTAGGCCAAACGATGCAGGATTTCGAGTTCTGCATCACCGACGACGGCTCCAGCGACGGCACCTGCGAGGTGATCAGGAGCTTCAAGGACCCGCGCATCAACTTCGTCGAGCTCGAGACCAATCGCGGCGCCTGCTATTCGATGAATCAGTCGATTCGGCGGTCGCGCGGCCGCTTCATCGCGATCATCAATTCAGACGATGTGTTCGATGCCGCGAAGCTGCAGAGGCAGCTCGATATCCTCGAACGCGATACCTCGATCGGCGCCGTCTTCACCCATGTCAGCTTCATCGACGAAAACGGCGCGACCCTGGATCAGGACAAACTTCACCTGGGAAATTTCAACCAGCTCGATTATCACCGCAACGACTGGCTCGCCAGGCTCTATATCAACGGCAATTGCCTGTGCCACCCGAGCGCGATGGTCCGCCGCGAATGCTATTTGATCGAGGGACTCTATGACGAGCGCTTCAGGCAATTGCCGGACTACTTGATGTGGATCAGGATCCTGAAGCGCTGGAACATTCGGGTAATCCCCGAACGGCTCGTCGGATTTCGCCACCGGCTGGACTTGAGGAACGAAAGCGCTCCGACTGCCGACGTGGCGAGGCGGGGAACCTGGGAACTGATACAAATCGCGAAAGAGATCCTGTCGTTTTCGGAGCAGGACTTTCGGCACGTCGTCGGCCTGGTCCTGACCGACAAGCCCGCGAGTTGGTTCGAGTCGAATTCCAGAGAATTCATCTTCGCGACCCTGGCGCTCAAGTTGGCCAGCACTCCGATGATTCAGGCCGCGATGGACTTGATTTATGAGTCGTACGCGAGAGCGGGATCGGGCGGCGATTTCCATGCGCTGAAGCTGCCATCGGTGCTTGCGACCCTCGTCAATCACCGCGGCTTCGAGATGGTGGCGGCAACATGAGGAAAGAAGACATGAACAAAATCACCGTTACGCGCCCGTACCTGCCGCCGCTTGCGGAGTTCATACCGCTGCTCGAGCAAATTTGGGAAAACAAGGTGCTGACCAACGGCGGCCCGTTTCATCAGCAATTCGAACAGGCTCTCGCCGACCACCTGGGCGTGCCCCATATCTCGCTGTTCGCCAACGCGACGATCGCGCTCGTCACCGCGCTCCAGTCGCTCCGGACGACCGGCGAGGTGATCACGACTCCTTATTCATTCGTCGCAACGTCCCACTCGCTGTTGTGGAACGGCATCAAGCCGGTATTCGTCGACATCGATCGAGAGTCGCTGAACCTCGATCCGAACAAGATCGAGGCCGCGATCACCCCGAACACCACAGCCATACTGCCGGTGCACTGCTATGGGCGGCCTTGCGACGTCGAACGCATCCGGGAAATCGCCGATAACTACAACCTCAAGGTGATTTACGACGCCGCCCACGCCTTCGGCGTGCGGTGCCACGGCGAGAGCGTTCTGCGGCATGGCGACCTGTCGATACTGAGCTTCCACGCGACAAAGATATTCAACACGTTCGAGGGCGGCGCAATCATCAGTCGCGACAAGAAAACCAAGCAGCACATCGATCACTTGAAGAATTTTGGATTTGTCGACGAGGTAACGGTCGTTTCTCCCGGAATCAACGGAAAAATGAGCGAATTCAACGCGGCGCTCGGACTGTTGCAGCTGGATCACTTCGAGGCGGTGCGCGAGAGCCGCAGGCGGCTCGACCGGATCTACCGTGTCGAACTCGGCGCGGTGCCGGGCATCCGGCTATTGCGCCCGTCGGGCGACACCACTGCGAATTATGCGTATTTTCCGATTTTGATCGAGGACGAGTACCCGGTGAGCCGGGATCGCCTGTACCAAGAGCTGAAGGACCGGGAAATATTCGCACGCCGTTATTTCTATCCGCTGATCTCCGAATTTCCGATGTACCGCGGCCTGCCCTCGGCAACTCGCAGCAATCTGGCCGTAGCCTTCGAAACGTCTCGCAAGGTGCTCTGCCTGCCGATCTACCCGGATCTCTCGGAGTCGGATCTGCAGCGCGTCATCGACGTGATCAAGGGCGCCCGCGGCGTGCTGCCGTCGGCACTCGTCAGCTCCGCCTGATTTGCGCACGGCCGCTAGGGGATCGGCTGCTCGATCGAGGCGAATTCGGCGTCCAAATTTGGGGAAAATACACCGTCGAGGTAGGTGGCTCCGCGCACCTGCACATCGCGCTGCCGATCAGCCACTACCCGCCCTTCGTCGAACCACTTGATCACTTGCAGAGCCATCTTGTATTGAACGACGAAGACTTTGTGACGATTTTCGGCGAGCGAGCGGCCGGGGTCGAACGGAACGGCCGCCTGGATGATCGGAGCGCCGGTATCGACGCCGGCATCCACGAAATGCACCGTCGCGCCGATGAATCTCGATTTCGACTCGATCGTGTCTTCGAAGCCGCGCGGCCCGGGACAGGCCGGCAATATCGAGGGATGAACGTTGACCAGCTTGTTTTCCGCGACATTCAGGAACTGGCCGCCGAATAGCCGCGTGTAAAAGGACAGGAACAAATCGATCCGATCGCCCGAATACCGTCTCAACAGAAATTCCGAGAATTCCCCCCCGTCCAAGGTCGGATACACCTCGGTTCGTACGCCGCTCGATCGGGCCACGTCGATCGCGCCGCACTGCCTGTCGGAGACCACTTCCGCGATTCGCGGCTTTGCGTACGCATTTTTGAGCAATGCCGACAGAATTCCGCCGTTCGTCGACGCGATCACGACTACTTTCATTGGTTTCGTCAGACTTCCAGTGAATAAGAACTCAAATGTTCCTGCATCTGCTTCAGCCCCACGTTCATCAACAAGTCGATGATGGACAATTGAGGCACGAAGTCAGGATTGGCCCGTTGAGAATAGGGGATCAGTCGAGGGTTGACGAATCGAAGCGCAACGCCGTTCGAATCGAATGCGGCGGGATCATACAAGGTTCTCCCACCGGGCAAATTCACATAGATTTGAGTTTGGTTTTTCGCACAGATATCCAAGATGCGCTTCTCTCCCTTCAATTCCGCATTCGCGTACGTCCGGGCGCTCCGGATGATCTGCGTGTCGATGTTCAACAGAGCCGCCATCGATGCCAGCTCGTTGTAAAGATAGTCGGCCAAATTGGACGATTCAAATGCAATGATATTCGCGATCGGCTCGAATGCGTCGGCGAAGCCGGGCGCATTCTTGAAGGTTACCGAGAGGGTTTTGAGCAGCTTTGCCCTCCAGTCCGTTTCGCGCGTGATTTCGATGTCGCAGATTTTTCGATTTTGAGAGGCGCCGATCAATGGAATCGTGAAATAGGCCGGCTGCCGATTGATCAGGATCCGATTTCGATTGATCCAACCGCCCGGGATGTAGTTCACGTCGTCGAGCAGAACGAATCGGTCGACCGATTTGAGCAGTTGCCAGTATCCGATATAGGGGAAAAAATACGGCTGCATGATTGCGAGCCTGCGACCGGTCCTATCGTCAACGCCGCTATGCACTGGTTGCACCTGAGAGGGAGATTGCTCGTCAATCCATCGGCCGCCCGAGTCGGCGAATTCGTCGAGGTGCTTTGATCATGCATCAACTCTGCGCGCGACGCACGTTCGTCTCGGGCGAAGTGCAAGCTCGCAGGCGCAAATTCGGCGGCACTGGCTCGAAGATTCCATTCCCGGCAGCATCGTCGGGATGTTTGGCGGTTATTGCGGTATCTTGCGCGTGCGGGGTGCGCACCGCCGCTCGAGGTGGAGACCATTGAAAGCAACATGAACGCCGAATGGAAGATCTATTTTCTCGGCAATTCCCAGCTGATCGCGAGCGTGGTCGCGGGTTTTTGCCCGCCGGCGGTGCGCGATCGATGCGGCGCCGACTGGCTCGAGATGCGCGTTTCCCAGGGTACCTTCACGGCTCCGAACGGCACGGATATCGCATTCCTGGCCTGCAACATGAACAGCCTCGGCGACCCATCGTATTCGGACGGCTCCTTGACCTATTCGCCGGCACTCGGGAATTTCTTGGATCTCGTCGGCAGCGGTGCATCGACGATTTTCGTGATGCTACGTGGCAATGAGTTTGGAATTGTCTCGCTCGTGGAATCAAAGCCCGGCTGGGACTTCAGCTACGGCGGCCGCGAAGCGGTCAAGGGGCGTCAGTTCGTGCAACTCTCCGACGTCACCGCGTACCTGGACGGCGTCACGAATCCGCTGCTCGCGAGCTGCGTCCTCATCAAACACAGGTTCCCGGGTGCCGCCGTCGTGCACGTCGCGGCGCCCCCACCCGTGGAGTCGGAGTCGCACATCCTCGCAAACCCCGAAATATTCGGCCCCCTGTTCGAGGCACATGGCGTGCGTCCGTTCGCGATGCGCAAGAAGCTCTACGATGCGATGTATGACGGCTTGGCCGCCAAGCTGCAGCATTTCGGTATTCGCAGTTTCATGGCTCCGTCCGAATGCCTCACGCAAGCCGGCGGCCTCAAGGAGGAATTTGCCCATGGCTGTCTGCACGGCAATGATGCGTACGGCCGATCGCTGATCGGCGCTCTGCAGCGGGAATTCTTCGATGCACCCGTATAAGGACCTGCCGCCGGATCGATTTTGGCGCGACGGTGTCGCGAGCCGTATCTGGTCGGAAATCGATTTCCTCGCGGAGACGAAATTCAAATTGACGGCCTCGGACCGGATTGCGACCGCGGGCAGCTGTTTTGCCCAGCACATCGCAAAAAATCTGGGCATGCTGGACTTGACGCACTTCGTCGCAGAACAGCCGCCTCACCTATTGTCGGCGCGCCGCCGCGAGGAACTGAGCTACGGCGTCTTTTCCGCCCGCTACGGCAACATCTATACCGCCCGGCAATTGCGCCAACTCATCGAATTCGCATTCGCGCAACGCGAGCCGTCCGGCTTGTTTGCGAAAGAAAAGTCGGGATGGTTCGATCTGCTGAGACCCGGGGTTCAACGGCAGGGCTTCGACACGATCCACGACCTCGAATGCGACCGGGCGTTTCATCTGGATTGTGTAGCGCGGATGTTTCTCGAAGCCGATTGCTTCGTTTTCACGCTGGGTTTGACCGAGGCCTGGTATGACGCGGCTACCGGTGTCGTTTTTCCCGTCTGCCCCGGCACGAGGATCGGCGAGTTCGACGCGGCCGCGCATCGCTTCGTCAATTTCTCATTCCAACAGATCCTGGAAGACATGCAGTGGTGCATCGATTTCGTGGGCCGGCAAAATCCGCGGCTGAAATGGATCACAACCGTCTCGCCGGTGGCATTGGCGGCGACCGCGACCCGGCGGCATGTGTTGATCGCCAACAGCGCGTCGAAGTCGATATTGCGCGCGGTCACCGACGAAGTTTGCGGCCGGCATGCGAGCTGCGAATATTTTCCAAGCTACGAAATATGCGCGAGCGTCGCAAATTTCGGCCAGTTCTTGGATTCCGACCTGCGCGGAATTTCGCCGCGCGGCGTAAACCTCGTGATGCGGGTCTTCAAGAAAGCCTTCCATGCGCGCCAATCGACCGGCTCCCGATCGGCCGAGTCCGGGGACCCGGTGCCGATTCAGGCCGACGCGACGGCCGACGGCGATGCGCTGGCGAAGCAAATTCAGGCCGCCGCCGCCGCCGAATGCGACGAAATATTCAACGACCCGGATTACGCCGGATGAGGATCAGCGCTCGCGCCCTCCCGATTGCTACTATACGATCGATCAATTACTCTAGTCCTCAGTCGGTGGGCTCACTGCCGTGACCATCATCATTCGAGGATCAGCCCATGGCGCGCAATCCGCGCTTCGACGTGTTGTTCGATCCGGTGCGAATCGGCCCGGTCACCGCGCCGAATCGTTTCTATCAGGTGCCGCATGCGAGCGGCATGACCAACGCACTGCCGCACGTGCGTGCGAGCTTTCGTGAAATCAAGGCCGAAGGCGGCTGGGGCGTCGTCTGTACGGGCGCTGTCTCGATACACCCGAGTTCGGACGACTCGCCGCTGCCGTTTGCGAGTCTCTGGGACGACAAGGATATCCGCGCGCATGCACTGATGACCGACGCGGTGCACAAGCACGGCTCGCTCGCAGGCGTCGAGCTGTGGCACGGCGGCGCTTGCACGCTCAATCGCACGAGCCGCATCGCGCCGCTGTCTCCCTCCGGGATGCCGTGGCTGTCGACCCATCTGGGTTTCATGGGGAATCTGCGACCGCGCGCCATGGACCAGAGCGACATCGACGCGCTGTTGCAGTGGCAGGCCGACGGCGCGCGGCGCGCGATGCGCGCCGGCTTCGATATCGTCTATGTCTATGCCGGCATGGGGTACCTGCCCTACGAATTCCTGCTGCCCGAATACAATCAGCGCAGCGATGGCTACGGCGGCTCGATCGCCAATCGCGTGCGCCTGGTTCGCGAATTGCTCGAGGTCACGCGTGATGCGGTCGGCGATAAGTGCGCGGTCGCGCTGCGCATCAGTCTCGAGGAACTGCGCGGCCGACCGGGCGAGCATGCGGCCTCGGAGGCGCACGAAGTCGTCGCGCTGCTCGCCGACGTACCGGATCTCTGGGACGTAAAAATGGATTCGAGTCCGACCGACTGTGCGCCGTCGCGCTTTTCGCCCGAAGGCAGCCACGAGCCGATCATCGATTTCGTCAAGCGCGTCACGAAAAAACCGGTGGTCGGCGTCGGCCGCTTCACGTCGCCCGACGTCATGGTCTCGCAGATCAAACGCGGCGTGCTCGATTTCATCGGCGGCGCGCGCCCCTCGATCGCCGATCCGTTCCTGCCCAACAAGATCAACGAGGGCCGCGAGCACGAGATCCGCGAATGCATCGGCTGCAACATCTGCATCTCGAGCTGGCACGACGGCGTCCCGGTGCGCTGCACCCAGAATCCGACCGCGGGCGAGGAGTGGCGCCGCGATTGGCACCCCGAGCGATTCGCCCCGCCAGCGAGCGACGCCTCGGTGCTCGTCGTCGGCGCGGGGCCGGCGGGTCTCGAGGCCGCGGTTACGCTCGCGCGCCGCGGCTATTCGGTCACGATAGCCGACCAGGCGACGGAGTTCGGCGGTCGGCTGCGTTTCGAGACCCGGCTGCCGGGGCTTGCAACCTGGGGTCGAGTCGTCGACTGGCGCATGGGCCAATTGCGCGACCGGCCGAACGTGAGTCTGTATCCCGGTAGTGAGCTGTCCGCCGACGACATCCTGGGACTCGAACACACGCACGTCGTGATCGCGACCGGCGCCCGCTGGACCAAGATGCTCTACGGCACGAACGAGTTCCCGGTCGATCCGATCGAGGCGCCCGGGATCTACACGCCCGACGATATCGCCGCCGGAATCGTTCCGACGGGCCCGGTCGTCGTGTTCGATTTCGACAATTATTATCTGGCGGGCGCGATCGCGGAGCATCTCGCAAAACTCGGGCTCGAGGTGAGCTACGCGACGCCGGCGGGCAGCGCTTCGGCATGGACCTTGATGACCAACGAATTGCCCTTGATTCACCGCGCGCTCGCCAAGGCGCGCGTGGCGATTCACACGCTGCAGCGTGTGGCCGCGTTCGGCGGCGGCTCGATCACGCTCGCCGATGTGTTCAGCGGCGCTCAGCAGCGTGTCGCCTGCGCCTCGCTCGTGGTCGTCGGCGTTCGAAAACCGCGCGATGAGCTCTTCGCGGCGCTGAGCGCGCGAGGCGACGATTTGCAGAAGGCGGGTATCGCATCGGTCACACGCATCGGCGATGCGCATGCACCGGGCGCGATCGTGCATGCGGTACACAGCGGCCACCGCTACGCGCGCGAACTCGAGAGTGCCCCGGGCCCGGTGCCCTACAAGCGGGATTTTCCGACATGAACGCGCCCGTCATGGAAACCTCGCTGCCGAGCGACTGGTACCACAACGAGGCGGTTTTCAAGATCGAAAAGGAGCGGCTATTCAGCCGCGAATGGATTTGCGTCGGCCGCGAGCAGGAACTGCCGAACCCGGGTGATCATCGCGTGCTCAATGTGCTCGGGGAGAGCATCCTGCTGCTGCGCAACCGCGACGGGCAGTTGCGCGCGTTCTACAACGTTTGCCGGCATCGCGGCGCGCGGCTGTGCAAGCCCGCGGACGGCGCGGCCGACCCCTGGCGCGTCAATCTCGCCGGCGGCGTGACCGGCCGGCTGATCGTTTGTCCATATCATCAGTGGTCCTACGATTTCAATGGCGCGCTCGTCGCGGCGCCGCATCTCGGCGGCACCGCGAACTTCAACAAGCAGGACTTTCATCTCTATCCGGTCGGCGCCGCGACGTGGGGCGGCTTCGTGTTCGTGCACTTGACACCGTCCGAAGCCCGACCGCTCACCGAGCAGTTGGCGGGGATCCCTGAGCGCCTGAAACGCTATCCGCTCGAGGAGCTGCGCATCGGCGCGACGCGCCGTTACGACGTGCAGGCGAACTGGAAGATCCTTTGCGAGAATTACAACGAGTGCTATCACTGCGGCGGAGTCCACCCGAGCCTGTGCGCTGTGGTGCCGTCGTTCCGCGAAGGCGGAGGCGCAAATCTCGACTGGACGCGCGGTGTCGCGCACCGCGAGGGTGCCTATACGTTCACGCAGAGCGGCACGACACACCGGCGCGCCTTCCCCGGCCTCGACGCCGACGAGCTCGTGCGCCACAAGGGCGAACTCGTCTACCCGAATTTGTTCGTGAGCCTCGCCTGCGACCATGCGGCCATTTTCATTCTGATGCCGATCTCGGCGACGCGGACCGAGGTGATCTGTCATTTTCTATTCGAAGCCTTCGAGCTGCAGAAGCCCGGTCTCGACGTCTCCGACGCGGTGGATTTTTGGGACCTCGTGAATCGCCAGGATTGGAGCATCTGCGAATCGGTCCAATGCGGCCTGAGCGCGCGCGTGCACCGCTCGGGCTATTACGCGCCCATGGAGGATTTCAATCTCGACATCCGGCGCTACGTCACCGAGCGCATCGGCCCCTACCTCCATGGCGTTTGAAATAGGATCAGCCGCATGACCGGCAAACAACGGACACCGAAATTTCATCGCGAGACCCCGGCCGTGCGCCGCGAGGCGCTCGTGGAAGCGACGCTGCAGAGCCTCAAGGAATTCGGCCACGAAGGCACGTCGATCCGCCGGATCAGCGCGACGGCGGGTGTATCGATCGGCCTCATCAATCATCACTTTCAGAGCAAGTCGGAACTGATCGCGGCCGCTTACGAGACGCTGGCGGTCGCGCTGCATAAGGAAACGCGCGATCAGGCGCAGGATCCGAACTTGACGCCGCGCGAGCGCTTGAGCGCATTCTTCCGCGCCTCTTTCTCGCCGGAGATTCTGGATCCGGCGGTATTCAGCGTTTGGCTCGTGTTCTGGAGCATGGTGCTGCACTCTCCGGAGATGCGCCTGGTGCACGACCGTACTTACCGCGAATATCGCGCGACCATCGAATCCTTGCTCGCGGAGCTTGCCGCGAACGGGGCTGCGCCCGCGTTCCAGTTGCACGGCGCTGCGATCGCGCTGAGCGCGCTGCTCGATGGTCTGTGGGTCGAACTGAGCTTGAGCCCGGGCACCTTCACGGCACACGATGCCATCGGTCTCTGCGAAGACTGGGTCGAGGCGCTTTGCAGCGGCAGCCTGCCCGGTTTGCTTACGGCGCGCACCGGCGCAAAGCGGCCTCGCAGCAGCGCTTCGGCCAAGCGCAGCCTAGCCGCTCGCGGTGGACCATGACCGACGCTCGGCAGCGCGATGTCGTGATTGTCGGCGGCGGCCATAACGGGCTCGTCTGCGCGTACTATTTGGCGGCCGCCGGACTTTCGGTCACCGTTCTCGAGCGGCGCCACGTGGTCGGCGGCGCGGCGGTCACCGAGGAGTTTCATCCGGGCTATCGCAATTCGGTCGCGGCCTACACGGTCTCTCTGCTCAATCCGAAGATCATCCGGGATCTCGATTTGGCACGACATGGGCTGCGCGTCGTCGAACGAGGACTGTCGAACTTCTTGCCGCTCGATGCCGAGCAGTACCTGAAGATCGGCGCCGGCAAAACCGAGCAGGAGGTCGCCAAGTTTTCGGCGCGCGATGCCGCGAGGCTCAGCGCGTATGCTGAGCGCCTCGACGGCGTCGCCGACGTGCTCCGTGATCTCGTGCTGGACACGCCGCCGAACGTCACGGCCGGAGGCTGGCTCGAAGCAATGCCCGAGCTGCTGCGTGGCGCGCGCTTGGGCCGGCGCCTCGCAAAGCTCGAGATGCCCCTGCGCCGCGAGCTGTTGGATTTATTCGTCAAATCGGCGGGCGACTACCTCGATGCCTGGTTCGAGAGCGCACCGATCAAGGCTGCCTACGGTTTCGACGGGATCGTCGGCAATTATGCGAGCCCCTACGCAGCCGGCTCCGCTTACGTGCTGCTGCACCACGTATTCGGCGAGGTCAACGGCAAGAAGGGCGCCTGGGGACATGCGCTCGGCGGCATGGGCGCGATCACGCAAGCGATGGCGAGCGCCGCAGCCGCGCGCGGCGCCGAGATTCGGCTCTCCAGCCCCGTGCGCGAAGTCACGGTGGTCCGAGGCCGCGTGACCGGGGTCGTGACGATGAGCGGCGAGGCCATCCTTGCGCGCAACGTCGTCTCGAATTTGAATCCCAAGTTGCTGTACGGCACGCTCATCGATCCGGCCGTGCTGCCCGAGGATTTCCGTACCCGCATCGAGCATTGGCGCTGCGGGTCCGGCACCTTTCGCATGAACGTCGCGCTGTCCGAGCTGCCGGATTTTCGCGCCTTGCCGGGCCGCACGCTCGCCGAGCACCACACCGCGGGCATCATCATGGCGCCGAGCTTGGCCTATATGGAGCAAGCGTATCTGGATGCCAAAGCGGGCGGCTGGTCGAAGCAGCCGATCGTCGAAATGCTGATTCCCTCGACGCTCGACGACAGCCTCGCGCCAAAAGACAGGCACGTCGCGAGCCTGTTCTGCCAGCACGTTGCGCCGGTGCTGCCCGATGGCGCCTCGTGGGATGCGCACCGCGAGGAAGTCGCGGATCTGATGATCGACCTCGTGAACAGCCACGCACCGAATTTCAAGGCGGCCGTGCTCGGCCGGCAAATCATGAGTCCGCTCGATCTGGAGCGTACGTTCGGTCTCATCGGCGGCGATATCTTCCATGGCGCGCTGAGTCTCGACCAATTGTTCTCGGCGCGGCCGATGCTGGGACACGGTGATTATCGCGGCCCTCTGCAGGGGCTCTACATGTGCGGATCCGGCACGCACCCGGGCGGCGGCGTGACCGGCGCGCCGGGCCACAACGCGGCACGCGAGATCCTCAAGGACTGGAAGCGCGGACGCTCGTTCCCGCGGCGCGCGAACGCTTCTTAGGCGCGCGCGGCGAGCAGGCTCGCGTAGTGTTCGGCGTCGACGTTGCCGCCGCTCACGATGATGCCGACTCGCAGACCCGCGAGCTGCCGACCCAGTGCACGCGCCGCCGCAAATCCCAAACAACCCGTCGGCTCGACGACGATCTTCATGCGCATCGCAAAAAAGCGCATGCACTCGACGAGTTCGGCATCGGACGCTGTCAGGATGTCGGTGACATCGCGACGAATGATCTCGAACGTGTGGCGGCCCAGCTGCTGCGTCTGCGCCCCGTCGGCAATCGTCTTCGGCACCTCGATGCGCACGATCGATCCGCTGCGAAACGACTGCTGACCGTCGTTACCAGCCTCGGGTTCGACGCCGTAAATCTTGCATTCCGGGTTGAGCGCTCTTGCCGCCAGTGAGGCGCCGCTCAGCAGGCCGCCGCCGCCGAGGCAGACGAACAGGCGGTCGAGCGGGCCGACCTCCTCGATGAGCTCCTTGGTCGCGGTGCCGGCACCCGCGATCACGTCCGGATGATCATAAGGCGGAATCACGGTGAGCCCTTGTTCGGCCGACAGACGCGCGGCGATTTCCTCGCGGTTCTCGCGATAGCGATCGTAAATCACGATGCGTCCGCCATAACCGCGTGTCGCCGCGATTTTCATTGCAGGTGCATCCTCGGGCATCACGATGGTCGCCGCCACGCCGAGAATGCGCGCCGCGAGCGCAATCGCCTGCGCGTGATTGCCTGACGAGAAAGCAACGACGCCGCGGCCGCGCTGCGCGGCGCTCAAGCACGATAAGGCATTGAATGCACCACGGAACTTGAACGCGCCCATGCGCTGAAAGTTCTCGCACTTGAAGAACGCCTTCGCCCCGAGCGCCGCATCGACGGTGTGCGAGGTCATCACCGGGGTCCTGCGCGCGTGGCCTTCCAGGCACAGCGCGGCTGCCTCGACGTCCGCGTAGCTTGGAAGGTTCACGTGGGATCCGGGGCAGCCGGCTAGCCGATCGGCGAGACGCCGAACAGCAGGCGATGCGCCCATAAAACGAATAGCGCGTAGCTTGCGAGCCCCAGCACCACCGCGACGACATCGTTCGAGGTGCGTGCGGACGCGCCGAGCGGCGGCGGCGGCGGCCGGCGTTTGAGCGAAATGCGATCGACGACCGCCCACGCGAGGAATCCGCCGAACAACAGCACATCGCCGAGATTGCCGTTCGCGAGAAGATGCGCGAGAGCCCAGCATTTGATCGCGGTAAGCATCGGGTGCTTCGTCGCGGCCTTGATGCGGCCGGGCAGGTAGACGGCGAACAACAGCGGGAACACCGGCAGCATCAGCAGCGATGCAACGTGGCGCAGCCACTGCGGCGGCACATAGAGAACCACGGGCGCCTGGCGTGCGAGTCCGAATCCGTAACAGATGAGAACGAATCCGGCCAAGGAAGCGAGGCTGTAAACGGCTTTCCAGCCGCCGGCGCCCAAGCGATTGCGCGCGGCATCGCGAAATGCGGGTGCGATGAACGCGATCGAATGCACGCCGAGAAACAGTACCAATCCGACGATCAGCAAGGTCATGGAAGCGTGCCCTTATTTCTTGTTGCGTGGTTTGCGCCGCGAAGCCGGTTTTGCGCGCGGGCGGCGGGCGGGCGCCTTGGCTTTTTTGGCCTCATTGACCTGCTTGGCCCTCTTGGCCTTGCTAGGCGCCTTGCGCAGCTTGACCGTTGCGCGCTTCTTGACCGGTTTGCGGGCTGCAGCGCGCTTGGCGTTCGCAAGCAGCGCGAGCCCTTCTTCCGACCCACGCAGCTGTTCGATGATCGCGGGATTTTCGAGCGTCGAAATGTCCTGGGTAATCGGCTCGCCGCATGCGATCGAGCGCAGCAGGCGCCGCATGATCTTGCCGGAGCGGGTTTTGGGCAAATTGTCGGCGAGACGAATCTCGTCGGGTTTGGCGATCGGCGAGAGCTCCGCGCCCACCCAGTCGCGCAACTGCGTGATCAACAACGCGGCGCCGTCGCCGGTCGGCCGCTGTACGTTGAGCACGACGTACGCGAATACCGACTCGCCCTTGATCTCGTGCGGTTTGCCGACGACCGCCGCTTCGGCAACCTGCGGGTGCGCGACCAGCGCGGACTCGATTTCCATCGTGCCAAGCCGGTGTCCGGCGACATTGAGCACATCGTCGATACGGCCCATGATCCAGTAGTAGCCGTCGGCATCGCGGTGCGCGGAGTCGCCCGCGACGTAGTAGCGATTCTGGAATCGGCGCCAGTACGTGTCGAGATACCGTTGGTTGTCGCCCCAAATCGTACGCAGCATCGACGGCCACGGCCGCTTGATGACCAAATAGCCGCCGGCGTCGGCCTTTTGGACGGGTCGCCCCTCGTCGTCGACGATGTCGGCGAAAATTCCCGGCAGGGGCCGCGTACAGGAGCCGGGTTTGGTCGGCGTAACGCCGGGAACCGGCGTGATCATGATCGCGCCGGTTTCGGTCTGCCACCAGGTATCGACGATCGGGCAACGCTCCCGGCCGATCACGCGGTGGTACCACATCCAGGCCTCGGGATTGATCGGCTCTCCGACGCTCCCCAAGAGCCGCAGCTTCGACAAATCATAGCGTGCCGGCGTCTCGTCACCGAGTCTCATGAGCGCGCGAATGGCCGTCGGCGCCGTGTAAAAAATCGTGACGCCGTGCTTCTCGCAGATGCCCCAGAAACGGCCGCCGTCCGGAAAGTTCGGCGCGCCCTCGTACATCACGATCGTCGCACCCGCCGCGAGCGGCCCGTAGGCAACATAGGTGTGCCCCGTGATCCAACCGACATCAGCGGTGCACCAGAACACATCGCTCTCTTGCAGGTCGAAACACCAACGGCTGGTCAGTTTGGCGTTGAGCAAATAGCCGCCGCTCGAGTGTTGGATACCTTTCGGCTTGCCGGTTGATCCCGACGTGTAGAGCAGGAACAGCGGATCCTCGGCGCTGACCCACTCCGGCTCACAGTGCGGATGGTGACCCTGCACGAGATCGTTCCACCAGTGGTCGCGATCGGCGAGCATCTCGCATTCGCCGCCGAGCCGCGCGTAGACGATCACACTCTCGACCGATTTGCAGCCTTCCGCGAGCGCCTTGTCGACCGCGCGCTTGAGCTCGACTCGATTGCCGCCGCGCCAGCCGCCGTCGGCCGTGATCACGAGCTTTGCGCCCGCATCTTCGATGCGATCCTTGACCGCGTGGGCCGAGAAGCCGCCGAAAACAACCGAATGGATCGCACCGATGCGCGCGCAGGCATGCATCGCGATCAGTGCTTCCGGGATCAAGGGCATATAAATGACGACGCGATCACCCTTCTGGATGCCCCGCGATTTGAGCACGTTCGCGAATCGGCACACCTCGAAGTGCAGATCGCGGTAGCTCAGCGTGCGCACATCACCCGGCTCGCCCTCGAAGACGATCGCCGGTTTGTCCGCATGCGCGGCGAGGTTCTTGTCGATGCAGTTGTAGCAAACGTTCAATTGCCCGTCGCTGAACCAGCGATAATTCGGGGCGTCGGCGTCATCGAGCGGTACCGTGAACGGCTTGTGCCAGTCGATTTCTGCGACCGCCAAGTCCGCCCAGAATCCGACGTAATCCTCGGCAGCCTTCGCATACATCGCTTCGAGCGCGGCATGCCGCAGTGTCGCGCGCTTGGCGAACTTCGCCGGCGGCGCAAAGACGCGCTGCTCATGCAGCACGGATTTGATGTTCTTTTGTGCCATGAAACCGACTCCCCGGATCGACCCTTCAGGCGCTACGATGCTACGCGCAATTGTACTTTCAATTCTTGACGCCGGCGCCGGCAATGCGCCGCGCCTGTTGACGCAGTATGTTGCCGAAGCCCTGGACGTCGAAAAACCGCTCGAGCGCATCGGCGTCCGCGGGCTTCGGCAGCAGATCGTCGAGAGTCGCCTGCAACGGCATATCGCAGACGATCCCGGTCAGGCGCCGCGCGAGGTACGCGGCCTCCTTGTGGGCAAGCAGTTTCGCCGCGAGAGTCGCTGCGCCGCGCAACTTGAGGCCCGCGACGCGATCGATATTGGCGTATAGGTCGTCGAGCGAGGCGAAAGCCGCGAATAGCTCGGCGGCGGTTTTCTTGCCGATGCCGGGCACACCGGGAATATTGTCGACGCTGTCGCCGGTCAGCGCCAGAAAATCCGCGATCGCCTCGGGGTGGGCCCCGAAGCGAGCTCCGATCTCGTGATAGTGGTAACGCGCGCGGCCGCTGTAATCCCAGAATATGTCGCCGTCGCGGATCAATTGCGATAAATCCTTGTCGCGAGTCACCAGCACGTTGCGCAATCCCGCGGCGCGCGAACGCGCCGCGAGCGTACCGATGATGTCGTCGGCCTCGTATTCGGCGCTCGCAAACTCGGCAAGGCCCATGTGGCGGCAGAACTCGCGGCACAGACCGAACTGGCGCGCAAGATCCGCCGGCGCGGATTCCCGATTGGCTTTATATGCGGGGTAGATTCCGTTGCGGAACGAGGTTTCGCTGCCGAGACTGTGGTCGAACGCGATTCCGATGCGCTCCGGCCTGACCTCTTCGAGCAGATCGGACAGAAATCGGGCAAATCCATAGACGGCATGCGTGGAATTGCCGTCCTTGTCGACCATGTCGGGCGGCATCGAGTAATACGCGCGAAAAATGAAATAGCTGGCGTCGATGTAATAGACGACGCCGGACCTCGGCGAGGCGTTCAACGGCGGCTCATCCCGCGCACCGCAGGCTCACATGGGCCAGCGTTGCATGCGCTCGTGCAGAGGACTCGAGCGCGGAAAATGCGCGACCAGATATTCCATTTGATCCGCCAACACACGCCTGCCCTTCAGATAGATGTATTCCGCATAGGTGGGCGTAAACGGCACCGCGAGCAGCTGCATCCCGGCCTGTTCCGGGGTGCGCGAGGCCTTGGCGTTGTTGCAGCGGCGACAAGCCGTCACGACATTGCCCCAGGTGTCGTAGCCGCCCCGGCTGAACGGGGTCACATGATCGCGCGACAGCAAGCTGTAGGTAAAACGCGCGCCGCAATATAGGCACAGATAGGCATCGCGCCTGAACAGAGTCTGGTTGTTGAGCGGCGGTGTATAGGCCGCGCCGCGCAGATTGCCGGGATTGCCGGTTACGCCGAGCGTCGCGATGATGGAATTGACGTCGACAATGGTTCGCATTCCGGTTCTCGCCGAAGTGCCACCATAGAGCCGGAACAACAGCGTCCCGCAGGTGTAGGCCACCTGGTCGGTATGGTAGAGGCGGGCCGCCTCGCGATAATCGACCCATTCGAGCGGCATCCCGGCGACGTCGGTCCGCAGGATTTGCTGCGACAAGGGATGGGTGTGCGAGGCGAGCGCTATCTCGTCCCGCCAATCGACCAACCCGAGTTTCTCGTTTGTCGAGGCCTTCATACACCACTTAAGATAGTCGAGTCTTATGCCATAATTCAACGTTTAGGGGAGATAACCTGCATGCCTGTCGTCGTCGGTGTCCTCAAGGAGACCGCTGCCAATGAACACCGCGTCGCCATCGTCCCGGAAGTTGCCGCGAAGCTGAAGGCGCTCGGCGCCGTGGTTCTCGTTGAAAACGGGGCCGGTATCGCGGCTCAATTCCCCGACGCCCAGTATGCGGGAGTCGAATTCGCCGATGCTGCGAGCATTCTCGCACGTGTCGACGTACTTCTGACGGTGCGACCCCCGGAAGCGGCGGTCATCGAGGGGCTCAAGCCCGGCGCGGTCGTGATCGGCTTCATGCAGGCCTATGCAAGGCCCGATCTCGTGCGCGCGCTCGTTGCGCGTCGGCTCACGAGTTTTGCGATGGAACTCGTGCCGCGAATCTCGCGCGCCCAGTCGATGGATGCCCTGTCCTCCCAGGCCGCCGTCGCCGGCTACAAGGCCGTGTTGATCGCGGCCAATTCGCTCGAAAAATTCATGCCCATGCTGACAACCGCGGCCGGCACGATCCGCCCGGCCTCGGTGCTCGTGATCGGCGCCGGCGTAGCGGGATTGCAGGCAATCGCCACCGCGAAGCGGCTCGGCGCCGTCGTCGAAGCCTATGACGTCCGCAGTGCGACGCGCGATCAAGTGAAATCGCTGGGTGCGAAATTCGTCGAAACCGGGGTTTCGGCCGAAGGCACCGGCGGCTATGCGCGCGAACTGACCGATGAGGAGAAGGCCAAGCAGCAGGAAGTGCTCGACGCCCGCATTGCGGCGAGCGACGCCGTCATCAGCACCGCTTCGGTACCGGGGCGTGCCGCGCCGCGCATCATCGGACAAGCCGCGGTCGAGCGCATGAGACCGGGTTCGGTGATCGTCGATATTGCAGCCGAGCAAGGCGGCAATTGCGCGCTGACACGCGCCGGCGAAACCGTCGTTCACGGCGGCGTCAAGATCCTCGGACCCGTCAATCTGCCGTCGACGCTCGCTTTTCACGCCAGCGAGATGTATTCGCGGAATTTGTTCAATTTGTTGAAACCCGCATTGCCGAAGGGCGAACTCGCGATCGATTGGAAAGACGAGGTTTTTGCCGGCGCGGCGCTCACGCACGACGGCCAGATCAAACACGAAGCGACCCGAAAGTCGGTAGAGGGAGTCTGAACGATGATCGACGGCATCATAGCGCTCTATATTTTCATGCTGGCGGCATTCACGGGATATGAGGTCATCTCGCGCGTGCCGGTCATTCTGCACACCCCGCTGATGTCGGGGTCGAATTTCGTCCACGGCATCGTGCTGGTCGGCGCTATGGTCGCGCTCGCCCACGCCGACACGACGCTGGTTCGCGTGATCGGCTCGATCGGCGTGTTTCTCGCGGCCGGCAACGCCGTGGGCGGCTACGTCGCGACCGAGCGCATGCTGCAGATGTTCGTGACGGCGGGCAAAAACAAGAAGAAGGGCCAGGATTGATGAACTCCGCGACCGCACAGACACTCGTTCAAGCGAGCTATCTCGCCGCTGCATTTCTTTTCATCGTCGGCTTGAAGCGTATGAGTTCACCGGTCACGGCCGTGAGCGGCGTGCGCTGGGCCGGCGTCGGCATGGTGCTCGCGACGATCGTAACGCTCCTGTTCATGGGCGCATCGCCGCTGAATCTCGCGCTCGTGATCGGCATGATCGCCGCAAGCGGCATCCTCGCGTGGGTCAGCGGCAAGCGCGTCGCGATGACCGACATGCCGCAAATGATCGCGCTCTACAACGGCATGGGCGGCGGCGCCGCGGCCGCGATTGCCGCAGTCGAGCTCTACGGAGGCAACGAGCAAAGCCTGACCCACTTGTCGATCGCCGCGGTCGGCGGATTCATCGGCTCGGTGTCGTTCAGCGGCAGCCTCATTGCGTTCGCCAAATTGCAGGGGCTGATCACCAAGTCGGTGCGCTTCTCAGGCCAGAAAATCGTGAACCTCGCGATCCTGCTGGTCACGGTCGCACTCGGCGCGGCAGTCGTATCCGGCTATTGCGCGGGGCCGGCGGCCGTCTCCCTATTCTTCGTGTTCGCGCTGCTGCTCGGCATTGCGATGACGCTGCCCATCGGCGGCGCCGACATGCCGGTCGTCATTTCGCTCTATAACGCGCTGACCGGCCTTGCGGTCGGTTTCGAGGGCTTCGTGCTCGACAACGCGGCGATGATCATCGCCGGCACCGTCGTCGGCGCGGCCGGCACGCTGCTCACGCAGCTCATGGCCAAGGCGATGAATCGCTCGCTCGCGAACGTCCTATTCTCGAATTTCGGCGAGACCTCGGCCGCGGGCGGCGGCACGGTCACAGGCTCGCAGAAGGCGATCGAAGCTTCGGACGCGGGCGTCATGCTCGCGTACTCGCAAAAAGTCATCGTCGTGCCGGGTTACGGCATGGCCGTCGCCCAGGCGCAGCACAAGGTTTGGGAACTCTGTCAGCTGCTGATCGAGCACGGCGTCAAGGTCAAATTCGCGATCCACCCCGTCGCGGGACGCATGCCCGGGCACATGAACGTGCTGCTCGCAGAAGCCGGTGTGCCCTACGACCTGATCTCGGACCTCGACGAAATCAACGCGGAATTCGAAACCGCCGACGTCGCGCTGATCATCGGCGCGAACGACGTCGTCAATCCCGATGCGCGCACCAACCCCGGCAGCCCGATCTTCGGCATGCCGATCTTGAATGCCGACAAGGCGAAAAATGTGATCGTGATCAAGCGCGGCCAGGGCCAGGGCTTTTCGGGCATCGACAACGCGCTGTTCGTGCTCGACCAGACCCGCATGCTCTACGGGGATGCGCAGTCGGCCGTCGGCCAGCTGATTCAGGCCGTCAAGGCCGCGGGCTGAGATCGAAGCGATCGCGGATTTCCCATTGCCCGGGGGCGCCGGCGGCGGGATCGGCGAGACGAATCATCTCGGCGCTCAGGCGGCCGTCCGTGAGCTCCAAGCGCACGTAGTGGTAATTCGGGAAATCCGTGGCCTGGTATAAATCCTCCGCGGTGCGATCGATTTCGTAAGGCTTGGCACCGCCGCCGCCGGAAACCAAGTACGTAACGCCGCTGCGCTGCTGGCGCTCGTAGTTGTGCGTGTGTCCGGCGCTCACGAGGATACGCGCGTGCAACGCGGGCGCGATTCGGTCGAGATAAGCCGCGAGCGCCTGCTCATTGGGCCGCGGATTGTGGTCGACTTCCTTGGTTGTTTGAATGTCGGCCACCGGCGGGTGATGCAGGACGATCAACACGAACTGCACATGGCGGCCCAGCGCCGAGAACTGCTGTTCGAGCCATACCCGCTGTTCACTGCGCGGCAGCAGCGAGCTGTCGCTGTCGAGTAAAACTGCGAGAAAGCTCCCGCCGAGCGCCACGGAATACCATCGGCGGCCGCGCAGTTCGCCGAACGTATTCCACCAGTACTCGAGACACTGCGATTCTTCGCACTTCGAAAACTCGTGATTGCCGAGTGCGGGATAGACGCGCAATTGCTGTTCGCGCCATGGCGCCGTTTCGGTGCGGAACACGTCGTAGTCAGCGCTGATGCCATGCCACGGAACGTCGCCGTTCAAGAAAATCGCTTGCGGACGTTCGGCCGCGACCTTGGCGACGAGCGCGCGGCGCGCGGAAGGCGATGTGGCCGATGTTTCGGCCGGGTTCGTGAATCGCATGTCGCCGTATGCGACCAGTACCAACGGCAGATGCAGAGCGGCAGCCGGAACGCTGAAGGTCGCCGCGGGCTGATCGGACACGGCGGCTGCAGCCGCGTGCGGGCCTTTCGCGTCTGACGCCGTGAAGCACCCGCCGAGCGCGCAAGCGCCGGCGAGCGCGAGCGCCATTTCGAGGTAAGCGTGTCGAAACATGCGTTTGATCCCGTTGACAGAGCCGGCGCGATTATAGCGCCGCGAAGCTGGAGTCAGCTTCGCTTGCGCTGGGCATCGAGGAAAGGCGCGCGCGCCGCGCGTCCGGCTAGCGCGGGTTGTGCCGCGGCGGCGCGTGGCCTACCGCATTGCGCCGCTGCTGAATCACGTTGTGTCGCTGCGCGGGGGTCATCTGGCGCCACTGCCTGCGCAGTTCCTGGCGCCGCTCCAAGGGCATCTGCCGAAATTGTCGATACTGATCGCGCACGTGCTGCTGCTGCTCAGGCGGCAGACTTTTGAACTGCTGCCATCGTTGCCGCAACAGCTGCCGCTGTTCGGGCGGCATTGCGCGCCATTGCGTGAACCGCTGTTGTGCGGCGTCGCGCTGCTGCGGACTCATCGCGAGCCATCGCCCGCTGCCTTTGGCCAGCGCCTCCTGGCGCTCCGCCGGCAGTGAATTCCATCCGCCTCGATAACTCTGCAGCAGCTGCTGCTGCGCAGGCGACAAGGACTCCCAGGCGCGCGGGGCCGGCGCCGGTGCCGCCGCGGATTGCTCGACCCCGGGCGGCGCCTGCGCGAAACTGCTGCTCGCGGCAGCGAGCAGAATTGCGGTCGATATGATCAGCGCCCTGGTCATTGATTTGCACCTTGAGACGGCGGCGGCTTGGTCGCGCGCGGATCCGAATTCTTCAGAAACTCCCACCACGCTGCGTCTCCTACGTCGTCCGAGCCCAAAAACTCGATGAACGACTCGTCGTTCGGCGGCGGTGGCGGTGGCGGTGGCGGCGGCGGCGGTGGCGATGCGGTTCCAGCGACGCAGACCGCCGAAACGGCGCACGTTAATACCCACGTATACCATCGCAATCTCAACGGCCGCTCAACCGACGCTGCCCGATTCCGTCGCCGCGGACTTTTCGGCGGCCCAATCGTAGAAATCGATGTCGTCTTGCAACATCTCCATCGCATCGCCGGCGCCGTCGTCTGTCGAGGCAACGATTTCCAAATCCTCCAAATTACTGGTCTGGTTTTCGGCAATCGTCGACGTCGTATGAATCAACGGCGAGCCGAGCCAAATCGCGATGCCGAGTATCCCGGCCGCCGTGACGCCGGCCGCCGATGTCCAGATCGGCAAACGCAGAAACCGTGCGCGCGGCCGCTCCGCGGCCTCGAGTGCCGCGTGGCGCGCTTGATTGAGGCGCGAGCGAATCCGCATGTCGATGTTCTCGACACTCGCGTCGAACAGCCGACGGCCACGCTCTTCGAAGGAATCGGGAATTTGCTCGTTCATCACCAAACCTCGCCAAGTTGTTCGCGCAACGTATGCACAGCGCGCGAATAGTGCGTCTTCACGCTGCCTTCGGAGCAGCCCATCGCGGCGGCGGTGCCCGCGACATCCATGCCTTCGAAATTTCGCAGCATGAACGCTTCACGCTGCCGCGCGGGCAATGCCCGCAACGCCGATTCGAGATGCCGCATCGCCTCGGCCTGCATCAGCAGTTCAGGCGCATCGGGGCCGCCCGCCGCGACGCTGTCCAACGGATCCTGTGCTTCGTCGTCCGGATCTTCTTTCGGTCCCGGCGACCACACCATGATGCGTTTGCGCACCGCGCGGCGCCTCTGCAAATCGCGAATCCCGTTCTCGAGGATCCGATAAAACAGCGGCCGCCACTCGGCACACGGCTTGGAGCCGTAATTGCGGGCCAGCTTGAGCATCGCGTCTTGCACGACGTCGAGCGCATCATCGGCATCGCGCAGGCTCACCTGTGCGATGCGGAAAGCCCGACGTTCGACTTCTGCCAGAAACTTATCAAGCTCGCGAGTCTGGTCCACAACAGCATCCTCGTGTGCTGGGGCTGGACCGTCCCATGCCATCCAAGCATCCGAGAGCGTAGCAAACCGAGGCATGACTCGTCCTTTTGGCGTCAAGCAAGCTTGACTAATGAAGAGATAAACGGCTACCTACGGCTGCGGTTGACCGGCGCGCCTGCAACGGATCAGCGACTTACGCACAAAGCCCGTGACGGACTTTGCAATATTTACGAATGACATCTCATCGAAGGATCCAGAGGGACCTGTAACTATTTGAATATAAAAGAATTGTATCGATTTCGGACACTTTTTCACCAATTTGAAGCGGACTCGAAACGGAACGGGCACTTGGGCATGTTGATCCCCGCTTCTACACAGACTTATCCACATTGGTTGTGGACAAGAGGGCCACCTTGATCCTGCGCGTGGCGCTCGATACGCCGCTGCGCCGCGTGTTCGACTACCTGCCGCCGACGCAGCCCGGGGCCGGCGTCGAATTCGCGCCGCGTCCGGGCGTGCGCGTGCGTGTCCCATTCGGGCGGCGCCAACTGATCGGCATTCTGATCGGCACCGCGGACGATTCCCGCATTCCGGTCGAGAAACTCAAGCCGATCGTCGAAATCATCGACCAGGAGCCGGTTTTCGATCACGTAACCTTCGAGTTGCTGCGTTGGGCAGCCGACTATTACCACCATCCGATTGGTGAGGTTTTTGCAGCGGCCCTACCGGCCAGCTTGCGCGAAGGTCAGGCAACCCAACAACAGACGCAGGTCTGGGTACTCACGGCCGCGGGCCGCGAGCAGCTCGCGGCACCCACAAATCGCCGCGCACCGCGCCAGCGCGCACTGCTGCAATGGATCGCTGAGCGAGGTTCGCAGACGATCGACGAAATTAGCGCGAATTTCAAGACTGATCAAGTACGTTCAGCCGCTGCTCGCGGTTGGATTACGGCCGAGCAGAGCACGGCGCAAGAATCAGGTGGCCTTACGGCCTATGTCCCGAGCGACGAGTTAGCACTGACGAGGGCGCAAACGGAAGCCGTGTCCGCAATCGTCGAAACGCTGCCGCGATTTGCAGCGCATCTTTTGTATGGCGTCACCGGCAGCGGCAAAACCGAGGTCTACCTGCGGGTCATCGAGCGAGCGATCGCCGGCGGCGGACAGGCACTCGTGCTCGTGCCCGAGATTGCATTGACGCCGCAGCTCGTCGATCGATTCGCGCGCCGATTCGAGGCGGGACTCGCGGTGCTGCACTCGGGCCTCACCGGCACATTGCGCCGAGATGCCTGGCGCAACGCCCACAACGGCCGGGCCCGGATCGTGATCGGCACCCGCTCGGCCGTGTTCGCCTCGTTGCCACAGCTCGCGCTGATCGTCGTCGACGAGGAACATGACGGTTCGTATAAGCAGCAAGAGGGATTTCGCTACTCCGCGCGCGATCTCGCGGTTCTGCGAGCCCAGCGCGCTGCGGTTCCGATCGTACTCGGCTCGGCGACTCCATCGCTGGAGACGCTCGAGAACGTCACTGGGGGGCGCTACTCGCGCATCTCGTTGCCGGAGCGCGCCGGGGCGGCCAGGCCGCCGAAGATGACGCTCGTCGACCTGCGGCGGCACGCCTGCGATCAAGGTCTGTCACAGCCGGCGATGCAAGCGATTGCCGAGCATTTGGCCGCGGGCGGACAAATCATTGTGTTCCTGAACCGCCGCGGCTACGCACCGACGCTGTTTTGCAATGCCTGCGGCTGGGTCGCGCCCTGCGCGCATTGCGACGCCAGGATGACTTTGCATCGGCGGGCGGCGCAATTGCGTTGCCACCACTGCGGAGCGCAGGCACCGGTGCCGCTGATCTGCGGCAGCTGCGGCCACCCCTTACTGCCCGTCGGCCAAGGTACGGAACGCATCGAGGAGAGCCTGCAGCGCCTCTATCCGGAAGCGCCGCTGGCGCGACTCGATCGGGACAGCGCCGGCTTGCGCGGCGGCATCGAATCCGTGCTGGCGCGCGTACACAGCGGCGAGGCGCGCATCCTCGTCGGCACCCAGATGCTCACCAAAGGGCATCATTTCCCGCAAGTGACCCTGGTCGTGATCCTCGACGCCGATCAGGGCCTGTTTGCGAGCGATTACCGTGCGACCGAACGCCTCGCGCAGACGATCATCCAGGTTGCAGGCCGGGCGGGTCGCGATGCGCGCGCCGGCGAGGTCTTGATCCAGACCGAATATCCAGAACATCCGCTGCTCAATTTGCTGATCACCTCGGGTTACGAAGCATTCGCAGTGGGCGCGCTGCAGGAGCGGCGCGAGGCGGGCTGGCCGCCCTACTCGCGGCTTGCGCTGCTGCGCGCCGAGGCCCGCGACGCAGGCCGCCTCGATGAGTTCCTCAAAGCCGGGGCGGCGCTCGCCGTTGAGTCGCAAGCCGCCGAGGCGGGCAGGCCGTCGCCGAATACCTCAGTCAAGGTCCTCGGGCCGGCGAGCGCGTTGCTCGCGCGGCGTGCGGATCATTTCCGGGCGCATCTGCTGCTCGAGGCGGACGGGCGCAGCGCCCTGCAGCGCTTCCTCGACGGCTGGTTGCCGAAAATCGAGGCGCTGCCGATGCCGCCCGGGCTGCGCTGGTCGATCGATGTCGATCCTTCGGAAGTCGACTGAGCCGTCGGGTAAACTTGCCGGCCTTTTCTGCAGTTCAAACCGACGGTACTGATCGTGAAGAATGTGATCGAAGCTCTATTGCAGCAAGCGCTGGCCGCTCTGCCCGATGAACTCGTGCCGCTGGCTGCGCGCCCTGTGGACCTCGAGGTCGAACATACCCGTGATCCGCTGCACGGCGACTTCGCGAGCAATCTGGCGATGCGCCTCGCGAAAACGACGCGCCAAAACCCGCGCAAGCTCGCGCAGGCATTGATCGCCGCGCTGCCCAAGAACGACGCGGTCGCGAAAACGGAAGTCGCGGGCGCCGGCTTCATCAATTTCTTCCTCAACGGGGACGCCTACGATCGCGAGATCGAGCACATTCTGTCGACCGGCGGCGGCTATGGCCGCTCGAACCTCGGCGCGGGACGGCCGGCGCAAGTGGAATTCGTCTCGGCGAATCCGACCGGGCCTCTGCATGTCGGACACGGCAGACATGCCGCGTTCGGCGCAACGCTCAGCAATTTGCTCGAGGCCGTGGGCTATGCCGTCCAGCGCGAGTACTACGTCAACGATGACGGACGGCAAATGGACATTCTCGCGGTCAGCACCTGGCTGCGATATCTCGAGCGCTGCGGCGAGCACTTTGCGTTTCCCGCGAACGGCTATCGCGGCGACTATATCGTCGCGATCGCCGATAAATTGCTGGCCGCGCAGGGCGCGACGCTCAAGGTAGCGGGCGCCGATCTATTCCAGGGCCTGCCCGCCGACGAACCGCAGGGCGGCGACAAAGACCTGTACATCGACGCGCTGATCGCACGCGCGCGCGCGCTGATCGGCGACGCCGCATTCCGGGGCGTGCTCGAGCTGGCGCTCGAAGACATCCTCGCCGACATCCGCGAGGACCTCGCGGAATTCGGCGTCAGCTTCGACCGCTGGTTCTCCGAGCGATCCTTGAGCGAGGACGGCTCGATCGACCGGGCCCTGAACGCGCTCAAGGCGGCCGATCGCGCCTACCTCAAAGACGGCGCGTTGTGGTTCAAGAGCACCGAATACGGCGACGAGAAGGATCGCGTCATGGTGCGCGACAACGGGCTGAAGACCTATTTTGCGTCGGACATCGCTTACATCTTCAATAAGCTGCAGCGCGGTTTCGAGCACCTGATCTACGTCTGGGGCGCGGACCACCACGGCTATATCGTGCGTTTGCGTGCGGGCCTGACCGCGCTCGGCGGCTCGCCCGATTGCTTCGAGGTGCGCTTGGTCCAATTCGTTTCGCTGTTCCGCGGCGGCGAGAAAGCACAAATGTCGACGCGCTCCGGCGAGTTTGTCACCTTGCGGGATCTACGCCGCGAGGTTGGTAACGACGCCGCTCGGCTGTTCTACGTGATGCGCAGCAACGACCAGCATTTGGACTTTGACCTCGAGCTCGCGACTTCGCGCTCGAACGACAACCCGGTTTACTACATCCAGTATGCAAACGCGCGTGTCTGCAGTGTGTTGCGGCAACTCAAGGACCGCGGCATCGAGCATGATGCCGCGAACGGCATCGCGCACTTGGCGCTTGCGTCCGAGCCGCAGGAAAAGGCCTTGATCAAACGCCTATGCTTGTATCCGGAAATCGTCGAGCAGTGCGCAGTCCAGCGTGCGCCGCACACGCTCGTGCACTATTTGCGCGACTTGGCCAATGACTTCCATACCAATTACAGCGCACATCAATTCATCGTCGAAGATACGGCGCTGCGAGATGCGCGCCTGGCGCTCGCGCGTGCCGCACAGATCGTGATTCGCAACGGACTTGGGCTGCTCGGCGTGTCTGCGCCCGACACGATGTAGAGCGCATCCAATGGCACGAGATTACAAGCCGAAGCGCGGCAAGCCGAGCGGATTCTCCGGTTGGGCCGGTTTGGCGCTGGGATTGGCCATCGGTCTCGCGATCGCCGGCGCCGTGTACTTCAAGGATCGCAAGAGCGAGGCGCCTGCGCCGCACTTGGCCAAGGTCGACAAGAAGAAACCGCACGGCGGCGACGCCTCCGAACTCGGGACCAGTGAACCCAGCGGTACGGAGGAGCCGGGAAAGCCCTATGACTTCTACGACATGCTGCCCAAATTCGAGGTCGTCGTGCCGGAAAAGGACAAGGAGGTCAAACGCGATATTCTTCCTGCGCCCGAAACGCGCCGCGGCACCTATGTTCTACAGGCAGGCTCCTATAAGAACTTCGCCGACGCCGATCGCGTCCGCGCGCAATTGGCGCTGCAGGGCATCGAATCCAAGGTCCAGAAAGTGTCGGTTGACAATGATACCTGGCACCGCATTCGCGTCGGCCCGATCAGCAACTTGGACGAACTGAATCGCATGCGCCAGATCATGCGCAAGGCGGATGTCGACGTACTCGTGATCCGGGTCGGCGACTAGTCGTCGCCGAGCTGCCGGAAATCGACTCCGAGCGCGCGCAGCTTGCGGTACAAATGCGTGCGCTCCATGCCGACCCGCTTCGCAAGCTGTCCGACCTTGCCGTTGCACAGCAGTAGTTGCTGCTGCAGATAGGCGCGCTCGAATTGCTCACGGGCTTCACGCAGCGGCAACGCGAGCAGGTCCTGTTTGACGAGCGGCTCGTCGACGGCGAGCTTCTCTGCGAGCTCGCGCTCGACTTCGTCGAGTCGTATCTCCTCGCCTGCGCCCAAGATCAGCACGCGCTGCACGAGATTCTTCAGCTCTCCGACGTTTCCGGGCCATGGATAATTCCGCAAGCGATTCTGTGCCGCGACACTGAACCTGCGCAGCGGCAAACGCTGCTCGTCGACGAGCCGGTCGACATAAAATCGCAGCAGATCGGGCACGTCCTCCGCGTAATCGCGCAGCGGCGGCACCCTTAGGGTGATCACGTTCAAATGTGCGATCAAGTCGCGCCGAAACGCCTCGGGCAGATTGCTCGCATCGAATCCTTCCTGCGCGGAGCTCACCCAACGCACGTCGACCGCATGTCGCTGCCGCCCGCCCACGCGCACATAGCTGTTTTGTTCGATCGCGCCCACGAGCACGCGCTGGGCGGCGGCGTTGAGGTCGTCGAGCCCGTTGATGAACAGCGTCCCGCCGACCGCCTGATCGAATGCGCCCGGCTCGATGCGGCCGTCGCGCTCGGTACCGAACAACACCGCGGCCGGATCGCTGCCGAGGCTCGCTGCGATCACCATCGTGAACGGCTTGGAGGCCCGCGCGCTCAGGGAGTGCAACAGCCGAGCGTAAGCTTCGCGACCCGAACCGACCTCGCCGATCAGCAGCACCGGTGAATTGCTGGGCGCCACCTGGTGAACCTGCTCGCGCAAAGCCTGCGTCACCTTGCTCTTGCCGATCGTGACGAACGGCGTATTCCCGAGGCTGCGCGACGACATGCGCTTGCGGCGCCCGGCGTCGAGCGCGCGCTCGACGGTCTTCAGCAATTTGGTCAGCGA
>JBEKSM010000014.1:0-118640 GCA_049517075.1 Steroidobacteraceae bacterium
GCAATCTGCACGTGATCACGCACGATCACATGCTGCGCATGAAGGACCAGGCGATCGTCTGCAACATCGGCCACTTCGACAACGAAATCCAAGTGGCCGCGCTCAAGCAGCACAAATGGGAAAACATCAAGCCGCAAGTCGATCACGTGATCTTCCCGGACGGCAAGCGCATCATCCTGCTCGCCGAAGGTCGGCTCGTGAATTTGGGCTGCGGCACCGGCCATCCGTCCTATGTCATGAGTTCCTCGTTCGCGAATCAGGTGCTGGCGCAGATCGAGTTGTTCGCGAATACCAACAACTACGCGGTCGGCGTCTACGTGCTGCCGAAACACCTCGACGAAAAAGTCGCGCGCCTGCAGCTGACCAAACTAAACGCGCAGCTCACCGAGCTCACTGACGCACAGGCCCGCTACATCGGCGTGACCAAGCAGGGTCCCTACAAGACCGATCAGTACCGGTACTAGCCCAATGAGCCACGTTGCGAAGATACTCGACGGCAAGGCCGTCGCCGCCAAAGTGCGCGGCGAAGTCGCGGTGCGCGCCGCCGCGTTCAAGGAGGCCAAGGGCCGCCCGCCGGGACTCGCGGTCGTTCAGGTCGGCGCCAACCCCGCCTCGACCGTGTACGTGCGCAACAAGCGCAAGGCCTGCGAGGAGACCGGCATTACCTCGTTTGCGTACGACAAGCCCGATACCGCGACGCGCGCCGAGTTGCTCGCGCTCGTGCATCAGCTCAATGCCGACAGCCGCGTCGACGGCATCCTCATGCAGCTGCCGCTGCCGCCGGGTTTAGATGCCAACGAGATCATGGATGCGATCGATCCGAAGAAAGACGTCGATGGTTTCCATCCGCTGAATACCGGCCTGCTCGCTCAGCGGCGGCCTCGCTTGAGGCCTTGCACGCCGTTCGGCGTGATCCGGCTCGCCAAGGAGTATGGAATCGCGCTGCGGGGCCTACGCGCAACGGTCGTCGGCGCGTCGAACATCGTCGGCAGGCCGATGGCGCTCGAGCTGCTGCTCGCCGGCGCGACGACGACGGTTTGCCATACCGGCACCCGCGATTTGCGCGCCGAGGTCGAGCGCGCCGAGGTTGTGGTTGCGGCCGTCGGCAAGCCGGGCATGGTTGCCGGCGAATGGATCCGCGAGGGCGCCGCCGTATTCGACGTCGGCATCAATCGGACCGAGTCGGGGCAGTTGGTGGGCGACGTCGATTATGCGGCGGCCGCGCAGCGTGCGGGCTGGATCACGCCCGTGCCGGGCGGTATCGGCCCGATGACGATCGCGATGTTATTGTCCAATACGCTGGACGCCGCCACCGCGGGCTGAACTTTTCCAGCTGCTCCTTAGTATAATTCGGAGCCGATCGGACGGGGCATGGGGGTCAATAGAATGCAAGAGCGCGGAAGTTCCAAGGTGTATTCCGATGCGGTCAGCGCGCTGCGCGATATTTTGCGCGACAGCATGATCGTGATGTCGGGCGGATTCGGCGCCTGCGGCGTGCCCGAGAATTTGATCGCGGCGGTACGCGACCTCGGGGTGCGCGAGTTGACGGTCGTTTCCAATAACGCGGGCATCGATAATTTCGGACTCGGGGTTCTGTTGCAGACCCGCCAAATTCGCAAAATGATTTCATCGTACGTCGGCGAGAACAAGGAATTCGAGCGCCAATATCTCGCCGGCGAGCTCGAGCTGGAATTCAATCCGCAGGGCACGCTCGCCGAGCGGATACGCGCCGGCGGCGCCGGCATCCTCGGGTTTTTCACGCGCACCGGCGCGGGAACCCTGGTCGCGGAAGGCAAGGAGCAGCGTGTCGTGGACGGCGAATCCTATGTCTACGAGACCGGGCTGGTCGCGGACATCTCGCTGATCAAGGCCTGGAAGGGCGATACCGAGGGTAACCTCGTTTATCGCAAGACCGCGCGCAACTTCAATCCGAACATGGCGACCGCGGGCCGTATCACGGTCGCCGAGGTCGAGGAACTCGTCGAAGTCGGCAGCCTCGAGCCCGACCACATTCATACGCCGGGCATTTACGTGAACCGCATCATCGCCGGCAAGAACTACCAGAAATTCATCGAGAAGCGCACGGTTCGCCCGCGCGCAGGAGTCTGAAGATGCCATGGTCGCGTGAAGATTTGGCCGCACGCGCGGCACGGGAGCTCGCCGACGGTTTTTATGTCAATCTCGGCATCGGCATACCGACGCTGGTCGCCAACTACATCGCGCCGGGCCTCAAGGTCGTGCTGCAGTCCGAGAACGGCATGCTCGGCATGGGGCAATTCCCGTTGCAAGGCGACGAGGATGCCGACTTGATCAACGCGGGCAAGCAGACGGTCACGGAGCTGCCGGAAACCTCGTATTTCTCGTCCGCGGACAGTTTCGCGATGATTCGCGGCGGACACATCGACTTATCGGTGCTCGGCGCGATGGAAGTCTCCGAAGGCGGCGACTTGGCGAACTGGATGGTTCCCGGTAAGGTCGTCAAGGGCATGGGCGGGGCCATGGACCTCGTTGCCGGCGTCAAGCGCGTCGTCGTGGTCATGGAGCACACGTCCAAGGACGGCGCACCCAAATTCAAAGCACAGTGCGAATTGCCGCTGACTGGCGCAAATGTCGTCGACATGCTGATCACCGATCTGGCGGTTTTTACGCGCAACTCGCGCAAGGATCCGTTTCGGTTGATCGAGGTCGCTCCGGGCACCTCACGCGAAGAACTGCGCCGCAAGACCCCTGCACGCTACGTGGAATGACGCGCAGCCGCTGATGACCGTGCTCACGCATTTGCAGCGCCTGGAGGCTGAAAGCATTCATATCTTCCGCGAGGTCGTGGCCGAATGCGAAAAGCCCGTGCTGCTCTATTCGATCGGCAAGGACAGCTCGTTGATGCTGCATCTCGCGCTCAAGGCCTTTGCGCCCGCCAAGCCGCCGTTCCCATTGCTGCAAATCGCGAGCGGCTGGGATTTTCGCGAGATGCTCGAATTCCGCGATGCGACGGCGCGCCGGCTCGGGCTGGAACTGCTGGTCTACACGAACGAGGAGGGCGCGCGCAGCGGCGTGAAGCCCTGGACCCCGGGCACCGCGTACGCCGACCTCATGTTGACGCAGGCGCTGCGCCAGGCGCTCGACCAATACGGCTTCGACGCGGCTTTCGGCGGCGGCCGGCGCGACGAGGAAAAGAGCCGCGCGAAAGAGCGCATCTTCTCGTTTCGTTCGGCCCAGCACCGCTGGGATCCCAAAAATCAGCGGCCCGAACTCTGGCAGCTCTACAATGCGCGCAAGAATCGCGGCGAGAGCATTCGCGTATTTCCGTTGTCGAATTGGACCGAGCTCGATGTTTGGCAATACATTCACCTCGAGAGCATCCCCGTGGTTCCCTTGTACTTCGCGCGCCCGCGTCCCGTCGTACGGCGCGAGGGCCGGCTCATCATGGTCGACGATGAGCGCCTGCCGATGCGCGAAGGCGAGCGCGTCGAACGCGTGAGCGTGCGTTTCCGCACGCTCGGCTGTTACCCGCTGACCGGCGCCACCGAGAGTGCGGCGGCCAGCGTCACCGACGTGATCCGCGAGATGCTGCAGGCCACGGGTTCGGAGCGCGAAGGGCGCGCCGTCGATCACGACGGCTCCGCGTCGATGGAGAGAAAGAAGCAAGAGGGCTATTTCTGATGGCAGCCGGAGCGGTGCCTGCAGCCGGCGGTTCCGACCTGATCGCGGCGGACATCGAAGAGTATTTGCGGCGGCATCAGCACAAGAGCTTGCTGCGCTTCATCACCTGCGGATCGGTCGACGATGGCAAGAGTTCGCTGATCGGCCGGCTGCTCTACGAAACGAAGATGATATTCTCCGACCAACTCGCACAATTGGAATCGGATTCGAAGCGCGTCGGCACGCGCGGCGGCGAGATCGACTTCGCGCTGCTCGTGGATGGACTCGCGGCCGAGCGCGAGCAGGGAATCACGATCGACGTTGCCTACCGGTTTTTTTCGACCGAGCGGCGCAAGTTCATCGTCGCCGATACGCCGGGCCACGAGCAATACACGCGCAACATGGTGACGGGCGCATCGACCGCGGATCTCGCGGTGATCTTGATCGATGCGCGCAAGGGCGTGCTCACCCAGACGCGCCGGCACAGCTTTCTGGTATCGCTGCTCGGCACGAACAAAATCGTGCTCGCGATCAACAAAATGGATCTCGTGGACTATTCCGAGCAGGCATTTCGCGACATCGAGCGCGACTTCCGCACCTTTGCGGCGCAGATTGAACTCAGCGACATCACCGCGATCCCGGTGTCGGCCGTTCGGGGCGACAATGTCGTTACATCGAGCAGCCGCATGCCCTGGTACCGGGGTACGAGCCTGCTCGAGCATCTGGAGACCGCCGCGCTCATGGATTCGGCCGCGACCAGGCCGTTTCGGCTGCCCATTCAATGGGTCAGCCGCCCGAATGCCGAATTCCGCGGGTTCGCCGGAATGATCGCGAGCGGCGCCGTGCGCACCGGCGATCGCCTGCGCGTGCTGCCCTCCGGACGCACGAGCAGCGTCGCGCGAATCTTGAGCGCGGGTGCCGACACCGCGGTTGCAGTCGCCGGCGAGTCGGTGACGCTGACGCTCACCGACGAGGTCGATGTGAGCCGCGGCGATGTGCTGGCTGCGGCCGAGCTATCGCCGACGGTCGCAGATCAGTTCGAGGCGACGATCATCTGGATGCACGACGAGCCGCTGCTGCAAGGGCGCACCTATCTCTGCAAAGTCGGCGCTAAAACCGTGACCGCAACCGTCTCGCCGATCAAGTACCGAATCAACGTCAACACGCTCGAGCACATGCCGGCGAAAAAACTCGATCTCAACGATATCGGGGTCTGTGATATCGAGCTCGGCAGTGCGATCGCATTCGAGCCGTACAAAGACAGCCGGGCGCTCGGTGGTTTCATTCTGATCGATCGGCACACGAACAATACGGTCGGCGCCGGATTGTTGCGTTTCGCGCTGCGCCGCTCCCAGAACGTGCATTGGCAAGCGCTCGACGTCAATAAGCGCGCGCGCGCGCAGCTGAGTCATCAAAAGCCTTGTATCGTCTGGTTTACGGGGCTCTCCGGTGCGGGCAAATCCACGATCGCCAACCTCGTCGAGAAGATGCTGCACGCCGACGGGCGCCAGACCTACCTGCTCGATGGCGACAACGTGCGCCATGGCTTGAACCGGGATCTCGGATTTGCCGATGCCGATCGAGTCGAGAACATCCGCCGTGTCGCCGAGGTCGCGCGCCTCATGGTCGACGCCGGACTCATCGTACTGGTGTCATTCATTTCGCCGTTCCGTGCCGAGCGCACCATGGCGCGCAGCCTGGTTGAATCCGGCGAGTTCATCGAGGTTTTCGTCGATACACCGCTCGCGGCGGCCGAGTCACGCGATGTCAAAGGGCTCTACAAGAAGGCCCGCCGCGGCGAATTGAAGAATTTCACCGGCATCGATTCCCCGTACGAGGCGCCGGAAAGCCCGGAATTGCACCTCGACACGACCCGGCTTTCGCCGGAGGCCGGAGCCGACGCGATCGTTGCCTATCTCAGAGAACACGGGATCATCGACGTCGATTTGACCTGGGAAATATGAGCGGCGAGGCGCAGCTGCTCTGGGGCGTGCTGTTTGGTTCGATCGGAATGGGATTCGCGGTTTACGGCAAGAAGCAGCGTGCGCCGATCCCGTTGGTCTGCGGCCTCGCCCTCATGATCTATCCGTATTTCGTGCCGAATACGCTTGCGCTGGTCGCGATCGGCGTGGTTCTGATCGCCCTGCCGTATTTCTTTCGGCAGTGATGTAAGGCCCGCTCGGGCGCCTAGACGCTCGCGGCAGCACTCGCGGCCGCGCTCGCGAGTTTCGCGTCGGCACGCCGGCGCTGTTCTTCGAGTACGTCCGAAGCGGCAAGCCCGGTGTTGGCGGCAATGATGTCGATGAGCCGATGCTGGGGATCGCGCGGTAGCGTTACCTCGTGCAGCCGTTCCCAGATCCGAATGCGCTCTTCCGCGGTCTTGAGGCGCGAGGACTGCTCGGCGAGATCGAGTTTGCGCCGCTCGGCATTTTCCGCTTGCTGATGCGCAAGGCGGGCCCGGAAATCCATCGTTGGATCGTCCGAGGGCGTGATGTTGCTGCGCCCGCTCAAGAAATTCTGCTTGTCTTGCATCGCATTGGACTCCGAAGTAAGTGCGGACACGGTACCATTGTCCGGCTACGCGCGGATCGATTTCTGATGCGCCTGGGCACAAAATCGGAGCTTGAGGCCCGGCTAGGTCCAAACGCCGAACAATCGCGGCGCTCACGACGCCCAAAATAGAACAGGAGAATCCCCATGACAGTTTCCATTTACGATGTATCGATACCCAGTCTGGTCCGAGGATTGACGAATTTGTCGACGATTCTCGACAAAGCGGCGCTCCACGCGACCGCGCGCAAGGTCGACCCGACGATCCTGCTGCAGGCGCGCTTGTACCCCGATATGCACTCGCTCGTGAAGCAGGTGCAGATCGCCTGCGATACCGCCAAGGGCGCAGCGGCGCGTCTCGGGGCACGCGAGGTACCGAAGCACGAGGACAATGAAACGAGCTTCGCGGAGCTAGGCGCGCGAATCCAGAAGACCATCGAGTTCGTCAAGAGCGTGAGCCCGGAATCGATGGAGGGCGCCGATCAGCGCGAGATCGTGCTCAAGTTTCCGACGAATACGCTGAATTTCACCGGCTTGAGCTATCTCACGCACTTCGTGCTGCCGAATTTCTATTTCCACTGCAGCATCGCCTACGCGATCTTGCGCCACAGCGGCGTCGAACTTGGGAAACGTGATTACCTGGGCACGATTCAGTAGCCGCCGGCGCTCAATCTACGGAAGCATTTTATCCAGCACGGAAAAATGCTTGCGCGCGTACGCGACGATCTGCTTGTCGGTCGGGTGGTCTGCGGTTTCGACAGCAACAATGAGCTTGGCGAGCGCAGCATGCTTCTGCGTTAGATACGCGACGAAATCGTGCTTGGTCTGCGCGGGTCCGATCACGAGAATCTCGTGCGCACCGGCGAGCGCCTTGGCGGTCTCGTCGAAAAATCGATAATCGGCCAGCTCGTGGTGCGCCTTGGTGTGCTTGCCTTCATCCCCGTGACCGTGGTGCGAGTGGGCATGCACCACCGAGTGCTGCTGATCGGTCGCGGTTACTTGCCATATCGATGCCTTGAGATGATCGATCCAGACAACGGCGTGGTAATGGGACATCCAGAAACTCCTTGCATGATGCGCCGCGCACCCAGGCGACGCTTGGAACTATTGTAAGCCTTGGAGCAGTCTTAAGATCGCGCGGTCCGCAAAACTGGCGCGCGTGTAAGTGTTTGTCCTACTTGCACGGGCCGGTTCCGAAGTCACTAAATACACATTTTACTGTGTCAGACTTCATCGATGCCCACAGTCCTGACGATCAACGGCGGCTCGTCGAGCATTCGCTTTGCGCTCTATCGGCCCGGGCTCGCGGCCGAAGCGCGCATGCATGGAAAAATCGAGCGCATTGGCCTCCCCAATGCGATCTTCACGAGCAGCGCGGGCTCCGCCGCCGCTCCGCTGCGCCGCGAACTGTCGATTGCGGATCACCGCAAAGCCGTGCAGGTCTTGATGCAGTGGCTCGAGATGCAGCCCGAGTTCGCGGCCGTGCAGGGCGTCGGCCACCGGATCGTCAACGGCTTGGCGCACATGGAGCCTGAGCGCATTACGCCTCAACTGCTCGCGGAGCTGCGCGGCATCCGCCCATACGACCCGGAGCACCTTCCGAGCGAGATCAAGCTCATCGAGGCGATCGGCGAGCGTCATCCGCGGTTGCCGCAAGTGGCCTGTTTCGACACGGCATTCCACCGCAGCATGCCGCGCGTGGCCAAAACATTGCCGATTCCGCGCAAATACGCGGCGCAGGGCGTGCAGCGCTACGGGTTTCACGGCTTGTCGTATGCCTATTTGCTGACGGAGTTGGCGCGGCTCGGCGACCCCGGCGCGACGCGCGGCCGCGTGATCCTCGCGCATCTCGGCAATGGAGCGAGCATGGCCGCCGTGCGCGACGGCCGCAGCATCGACACCAGCATGGCCTTCACGCCGACCGCCGGTTTGGTGATGAGCACGCGAGCCGGCGATTTGGATCCCGGCCTTGCCTATTATTTTTCTCGCACCGAGGCGATGAGCGCGAGAAAGTTTCAAGCGATGATCAACGAGGAATCCGGCCTGCTCGGCGTGTCGGAAACCAGCTCGGACGTGCGCGACCTGCTGGCCCTGGAGGCAAGCGATGAGCGGGCGGCCGAGGCTTTGGCGCTGTTCTGTTACCAGGCGAAGAAATGGATCGGCGCATTTTGCGCCGCGCTCGGCGGCTTGGATACGCTGGTGTTCGCGGGCGGAATCGGCGAGAACGCACCGCAAATCCGCGAGCGCATCTGCGCCGGGCTCGGATTTCTGGGGCTGGAATTCCACGAGGCCCGCAACGCCGCGAACGCGGGCTTGATATCCGCCGATCAGAGCCGGGTTGCGATCCGGGTCATTCGCACCGATGAAGAACGGATGATTGCCGAGCAAACGCTGCGCATTCTCGGCCTAGAGACACAAACGGAGAGTTGAACCATGCAAGCGATTTCCCGCCGGCCGACACTCGATGCCGAGCAGTTGCGTAAGCTCGATGCCTATTGGCGAGCCGCCAACTATTTGTCGGTCGGGCAGATCTATTTGCGCGACAACCCGCTGCTGCGCGAGCCTCTTCGTGCGGAGCACATCAAGAACATGCTGCTCGGTCATTGGGGCACGACGCCCGGGCAGAATTTCATCTATACGCATTTGAATCGGGTCATCAAGAACTACGAACTCAACATGATTTACATGTCGGGACCCGGCCACGGTGGGCCCGCGGTCGTCGCCGGCACCTATCTCGAGGGGACCTACAGCGAGGTGTATCCCGAGATCAGCCGCGACACGGACGGTTTGCGCCGGCTGTTCAAGCAGTTCTCGTTCCCGGGCGGTATCCCGAGCCACGCGTCGCCCGAATGTCCCGGTTCTATTCATGAGGGCGGCGAGCTCGGCTATTCGCTGAGCCATGCATTCGGCGCGGTGTTCGACAATCCCTCGCTGCTGGTCGCCTGCGTGATCGGCGACGGCGAGGCGGAGACCGGGCCGCTCGCGACCAGCTGGCATTCGAACAAGTTTCTCAATGCGGCGACTGACGGCGCCGTGCTGCCGATCCTGCATCTCAATGGCTACAAGATCGCCAATCCGACCGTACTCGCGCGCATCTCGCGTGAGGAGCTCGAGCAATTGCTGCGCGGCTACGGCTGGACGCCGCATTTCGTCGTGGGCTCCGAGCCCGGGCTCATGCACGAGGCGATGGCATCGACGCTCGATTGTGCGATCGAACAGATCCACGAGGCGCAGCACGCCGCGCGCCAGCACGGAAATCAGACGCGGCCGCGCTGGCCGATGATCGTGCTCGATTCGCCGAAGGGCTGGACCGGCCCAAAATTCATCGACGGGCGCGCCAACGAAGGCACATTCCGATCGCATCAGGTGCCGCTGACCGATCCGGCGACCAACCCTGCGCATTTGCGCCAACTCGAGGAATGGCTGCGTAGCTACCAGCCCGAGCAGCTGTTCGATGCAAACGGAAGCCTCGAGCCGGAACTCGCCGCGCTTGCGCCGGCGGGCGAGCAGCGCATGGGATCGAACCCGCATGCGAACGGCGGGATTCTGCTGCGTGACCTGCGCATGCCCAACTTTGCCGACTACGGCGTCGATGTCGCCGCGCCGGGTGTGCCCGGTATCGGCGATACGCACGTGCTCGGCCGTTTCCTGCGCGATGTCGTGAAGCTCAACGAGGATCAGCACAATTTCCGGATCTTCGGGCCCGATGAGACGCTTTCCAACGGCCTCGAGGCGGTCTTCGAGGCGACGAATCGACAATGGGAGGCGCCGACGATCGCGAACGACGAATATCTGGCGCGCACCGGGCGCGTGATCGAGATGCTCAGCGAACACCAATGCGAAGGCTGGCTCGAGGGCTATCTGCTCACGGGGCGCCACGGATTGTTCAACTGTTACGAAGCCTTCATCCACATCGTCGACTCGATGTTCAACCAGCATGCAAAGTGGCTCAAAATCACGGCCCATCTGCCCTGGAGGCGCAAGATCGCGTCGCTCAATTACCTGCTTTCATCGCATGTCTGGCGCCAGGATCACAACGGGTTTACCCACCAGGATCCCGGGTTCCTCGATCACGTGGTCAACAAGAAATCCGAGATCGTGCGTGTCTACCTGCCGCCCGACGCGAACTGCTTGCTGTCGGTCGTCGATCACTGTCTGCGCAGCCGCCATTACGTCAATGTCGTCGTCGCGGGCAAACACCCGGCGCCGCAGTGGCTCAACATGGACCAGGCGATCACCCATTGCACGACCGGTATCGGGATCTGGCAATGGGCGAGCAGCGATCAGGAGGCCGATCCCGATGTCGTGATGGCCTGCGCGGGCGACGTGCCGACGCTCGAGACGCTCGCTGCCGTGACGATCCTGCGCGAGCACCTGCCGGCGCTCAAGGTGCGCGTCGTCAACGTCGTCGACCTGATGAAGCTGCAGCCGAGCACCGAGCACCCCCACGGCTTGACCGATCGGGATTTCGATTCCTTGTTCACGACCGACAAGCCGGTGGTTTTCGCATTCCACGGCTATCCCTGGCTGATCCATCGTCTGACCTACCGGCGCAACAACCACCGCAACTTGCACGTGCGCGGCTACAAAGAGGAGGGGACGATCACCACGGCCTTCGATATGACCGTGCTCAATGAACTCGATCGCTTTCATCTCGTGATGGACGTCGTCGACCGCGTGCCGCAGATCGGCAGCGCCGGCGTCTATCTGTCGCAGCAGCTGCGCGACAAACTGGTCGAGCACAAGCGCTACATCGAGGAGAACGGTCGCGACATGCCGGAGATTCGCGACTGGAAGTGGTCGAGCATGCCGCGCCGCCCGTGAGTGGCGCTGCGGCGGGCAAGCGGCGGCTCACGTTGCGAATCGAATTACTCGTATGGCGCTGAGGCGCGAGAAGTCGCGGTCGTGAGTCACCAATGCATCTGCATTGATCGCAATTGCGCTGGCGGCCTGTATCGCATCCGGCAGCTTTAAGCGCAATTTTCCGCGGATTCGAGCGGCGCTCGCGGCGATGCCGCTCGACAATTCGACGACCACCCATGATTCCAGTGTGGTTCTATAGCGCTCGGCGAGCGCCTCGTCGCCGGATTGCAGAGGCCCCGTCATTAACTCCGCGAGTGTGATCGTCGTGACCGCCAGACGAAAGCGCCCGTCACCGTGCGCTTCGAACAATGGCCGATAGAATGGGCCGAACTCGGGATGTCCCTCGAGAAAAAAGATCAGCGGCGCCGAATCGATCAGCAGCAACGCACCGCCGGGTAGATCGGCGAATTCTAGCGATTCCATTCGTCGCGCAATTTTTCGAGCACGCGCGCGCTATTCTTACCCCATAGCCCATGGCCCGATCCTTCGAGGCGCAATAAGGAATGCTGTGGGCGGCCATTGCGATAGTCGCCTAAGGGCACGAGCGCGGCAACCGGCCGCCCGCGTCTCGTAATGATCGTCGTACGGCCGGATTGCGCGTCCTCAATTAGGCTGGGAAGCTCATTGCGCGCCTCTTCAGCGCCCTTTGTGGTGGTCTTTTGCACAGCCTGTCCTCTGCGTTAAACTGTACAGTCCGTACAGGTTCTTGTCAATTGCACCCGGCACCGAATCGGGGCTATCGCAGCAATCGCGTCGCGATCGCCGATACCGCACTGATCAGCGCATCGGACTGCGGAACCTGGGCAGCATTGGCCGGCAGTTGGCCGCCGGGGGTCAGGTGATCGATCAAGTGCGGAACAACTTGAGCCAGTAATGCGCCGGCCTCCTGCGGATTGATGCCGAGTTGTTGGGCGATGTGGCCGATCGAGCCGCTACCGAGTGCCTGCGCGATCTCGGCGCCGGTCACGGTCTGATTCTGCCCGGTGCCGATCCAGGAACTGACCTGGCCGGCGAGTCCGCCTTGCGATAATTGATTCACGAGCCCGCCGATGCCATCATGTTGTTGCAGTAAGGTCTCCAGTGCCTGGGCGATCGGCGGTTGCACCGAGGGCCCGGAGCTCGGGCTCAAAAGGCTGCCGAGTGCGGCGTCGAAAAATCCCATGTGTGTTGCCTCCGTAGCGGCGCGTGCGCCGGTTCCAATGTGACGAGACGGCCGCGGCATGATGCCACGGCTGCGGATTCAGCTAAATGACGCCGTTCCTCCGCAGTTCGGCATATCGTGGCGGTGCGAGCTCGAGCAGATGCTGGTAGACCTCGTCGTTGTGCTGGCCCAGCGTGGGCGCCGATGAGCGAATCATACCCGGGGTTTGCGAGAGCTTCGGCGCGACATTCTGCATCTTCAACGCCCCCATGGTCGGGTGGCGGATCGTGACGATCGCCTCGCGCGCGGCGAACTGCGGGTCGCAGAGCATATCCGGTGCCCGATAAATGAGGCCGGCGGGAACGCCGTGCCGGTCGGTCAAGTCCAGCAGGTCGCGCGTCGAGAGCGTCGCGGTCCACTGCCCGATGAGTTCATCGAGTTTGCCTTGGTTGCGGCCGCGCGCGAGGTGATCGGCATAGTCGAGATCCTCGGCGAGCTGCGGTCTACCCATCGCCTCGGCGAGCCGCCGGAACACGGTGTCTTGGTTCGCGCCGATGAGCACGAGGCCGTCTTGGGTCGGATAGACGTTCGACGGCGCGATGTTCGGCAGGATCGCGCCGGTGCGCTCGCGCACGAAGCCGGTCTTGTCGTATTCGGTAATCAGCGATTCCATCATGTTGAGCACCGACTCGTAAATCGCGGCGTCGACGACTTGTCCGCGCCCGGTCTTCTCGCGGTAATGCAGCGCCGACAGCGCCCCGACACAGGCAAACGTCGCAGCCAAGGAGTCGCCGATGCTGATGCCCAAGCGAGACGGCGGCGAAGACGGATCGCCGACTACATAGCGCATGCCGCCCATGGCCTCACCGATTGCGCCGAATCCCGCACGGTGCGCATAGGGTCCGGTTTGGCCGTAGCCGGACACGCGGATCATGATCAGGCGCGGGTTGATCGCGCTCAAGGTCTCGTAATCGAGACCCCATTTCTCCATCGTGCCCGGCCGGAAATTCTCGAGTAGAAAATCGGTCTTTGAGGCGAGCTGCTTGAGCAACTCCTGCCCCTCGCGTTTGCGCAAATCGAGTGTGATGGAGCGCTTGTTGCGCGAAATGACTGGCCACCACAGCGAGGCGCCCGCCACATCCTTGCGTCCCCATTGGCGCATCGGATCGCCCTGGCCCGGTGCCTCGACCTTGACGACGTCGGCGCCCATGTCACCGAGCAGCTGGCCGCAAAAAGGACCCGCGATCAGTGTGCCCAATTCCACGACCCGCAGATCCGATAGCGCGCCGTGTGTGAATTCGAAGGGTTTCAAGGTTTTTCCGGGATTGCTTTAAACTATCGACTGGGATGCCCGGACGACGGTGGACAAATGTTAACCAACTCAGGCGCGGAATGAAAATCGGACTCCTCGAAGTCGGGCCCCGAGATGGGCTGCAAAGTCACAGCGCAATCGTCCCGACCGGGGTCAAGCTGGCGTTGATCGAGCGTCTCGTCGACGCAGGCTTGCGCCGCATCGAGGTCGCGAGCTTCGTGAGCCCGGCCCGAGTTCCGCAAATGGCGGACGCCGAAGCATTGCTCGCGGCGCTGCCGCGCATTTCCGGCGCCTCATATATCGGCCTCGTGTTGAATCGCAAAGGCTTCGATCGCGCACGCGCTTCTCGGTGCGACGAAATCGGCATGGCGGTCGCCGCGAGCGACACGTTCAATCGGCGCAATCAGGGCGTCGGCACGCAGCAGTCGATCGAGGCATGGCTCGAGATTGCGCCGGCCGCGCGCGCCGCCGGCATCAAGGCGCATGTCACGATCGCGACCGCCTTCGGCTGTCCGTTCGAAGGCGAAATCGATGCGCGCCGCGTGATCGAAATCGCCGAGCAGTGTGCGAGCGGCGAGCCGCAGGAGATCGCGATTGCGGATACGATCGGGGTCGGTGTTCCGACGCAAGTGACTGATTTGCTTGGCCGCCTTCGCGAGAAACTGCCCCGGATGCCGCTGCGCGCGCATTTTCACAATACGCGCAACACCGGCCTCGCCAATGCCTATGCGGCCGCGATTGCGGGCGTCGCGACGCTCGACGCGAGCATCGGCGGAATCGGCGGCTGCCCGTTCGCGCCCGCCGCCACGGGAAACATCGCGACCGAGGATCTTGCCTATATGCTCGGCCGCATGGGCGTCGAGACCGGTGTGTCGCTCGATCGTTTGATCGAGGCGAGCCGCTGGCTCGAAGCCGAGCTCGGAGCTCCGATGCCGGGCATGGTCATGAAGGCCGGCAATTTCTGAGCTGCATGCGGCCGGGGTTCCTAGAATCGCAACGACAAGCAACTGAGGCCGCCGTCCATCTTGCGAAATTCCGAGATCGGCAACGTGACGACTTCGTATCCCAAGGCGCGCAGTGCGGCAGCCAGTCGCGGATAACCGTCGGCGACCAAGACATGCGCGTTGATGCGCACGCAATTCGCCGCATACGATTCCTCGGGCTCGACGCGCACGAGTTCGTAGCCGCGGAATTCCTCGACCCGCGCGAGTTCGGGCGCAAGCAGTAATCGGCGGTCCCCAAGATACGCGAGGCCGGATTTCAAATGCAGTAATACCCGGTTGTCGCGAATATCGATCGTCGACGTGGTGTATCCGTGCGCGCGCAACGCCTCGCCGAGCTGCTGCGCGCCGGCGTCGTTTGTGCGCGCCGAGACTCCGATGAAAAAGTGATTTTCGGCCTGGCAGATGTCGCCGCCATCGACGGTGCCGGGCGCCGTGATGCATTCTGTCTCGCGGCCCCAATCGCGCAGCGCTTGCGTGATTGCGCCGACTTCGCCCTGGCGGGAAGCAGCGCCCGGCCGGGTCACGATCGTCGCCGCCGCCGACAGGACTGCGGTGTCCTCGACGAACGTGCTGTCCGCATGCGCGAGATCGGGGGGCAGCGTGCGCACCTCGAGCCCGCATCGACGCAGGGCCTCACAGTATGCGGCATGCTGGATCAGCGCGAGATCGAGGTCCGGACGGCCCAGCTGCGCACTCGTCAATCCATTGGCGAAGTTCGCGCCGGGCAGGCGCGTCAGCGCGCGTTCAAATCGATAGGACATGGGGCCGCCTCTAAACAAAATCTCATTCTATGCGAACGGCTTTCCAAGGCCTTCCGTTTGCATGCCGCGCCGCCGCTCGAGGTGTGATCGGCAACACCGGCGATCGATTCGGTGCTCGCGATCGTCGGCGTCTATCGCGCGGCTGTGTTCACCTTTATGTCAAAGCACTGCAACAAATCTGTAGCAATTGGAACGGATCATACGCCGCTTGCCGCAAGTGCGGCTTATTCGCCACAACGTCAATAAAGGGATCGATATGAACGCAGCCTCTGTTCATCGCAGTAGACTCACATTGCCCATGCTGGGCGCTTTGCTGCTCGTGATGAGCCCGTTGGTGCATGCAGACGCCGACGACACGACCGACCACGCGCGCAGCCTCGACCCCGTTCTCGTGACCGCCCAGCGCCTGCAGGGGCCGCAATTGGCGCCGTCGCAGGGCTCGCTGGTTGCGACACAGCCACAGTCGATCGTCGGCGGCGACTTCATCCAACTCAATGATGCACCAGCGGTCAATTACACTGACATCATCAAATTCACGCCGAGCGTGTGGTCGGTCGACCCCAATGGCCCGGGTCTCATGGAAAATCAGGTGCTCTCGATCCGCGGCTTCCAGGACGGCCAGTTCAACGTGACGTTCGACGGCATCCCCTGGGGCGACTCGAACGATTTCACGCACCATTCGACCAGCTATTTCATGTCGCAGGACATCGGCAACGTGATCGTCGACCGAGGTCCCGGCAGTGCTGCGACCTTGGGCGATGCGACGTTCGGCGGCACGGTTTACGTGCAATCGGCCGACCCGAAGCGCGAAATGGGCCTCACGACCACGCTGAGCTTCGGCAGCTTCAATACCCATGTCGAGGGCGTTCGCTACGATACCGGTGAGATCAGCGAGTGGGGTGGCACGCGCGCGTTCATTTCGCTGAAGACCATGGGGTCCGACGGCTATCTCACGAATGCGAATCTCTCGCGCAGCAATGCCTTCGTGAAGGTCATTCAGCCGATCAACGATTCGACCGACATCACCTTCGCCTCGAATCTCAACAAGCTGTTGCAAAACCCGCCTGTGGGCGCGACGCCGAATCAGATGGCTGCTTACGGCTCGAATTACGGCTATAACAGCGACCCCGGTAGCCAGGGCTACTTCGGCTACAACCTCGATCGCATCTCAACCGATTACGAGTACCTCGGTCTCAACTCGAAGTTCTCGGGTTGGACGTTCGACAACAAGCTCTACACCTACGCCTATTATCATGACGGCTACAACGGCGAGGACACCGGCGGATCGCTGCCGAACGGCGGCATCGACGTCGGCGACATTCCCAACGGCACCTACAATCCGGACGGTTCGCTCAATGCGAACGATGTGCCGGGCCAGCGCTTGACCAACAACTACCGCTCGGTCGGCGACATTTTCCGCCTCTCGCGCGAACTCGGCCCCGGCAGCTTGCAGGCCGGCGCCTGGTACGACCACCAGACGAATCTGCGCGCGCTTTACGAAGTCGATATGAGCGACAACCAGGCATTCAACTACGACAACCCGTTCGGGCCGCTGGCGCCCGGCGCCTCGCCGCTGCTCGCGTATACGGATCGCTTGATGGACGACCAGCTGTTTACGAAGCAGATCTACTTACAATACGTCTGGCACGTCGTCAACGATCTCGATATCACGGGCGGCGTCAAGCATGTGAGCTTCGAGCGCGACCTCAATGCGCCGGTCAACCAAAAGACCGGGCTGGAGGTGAATGAGTACGATGTGACCTGGACGCGCAATTTGTCCTCGCTCGATGCGCATTACAAGCTCACCGACAATTGGTCCGCGTATGCACAATGGGCGCAGGGCTTCCTCGCGCCGAATCTGAACCTGCTCTATACCAACGTCCCGAACGGCTCGACCTTGCAGCCCGAGGCGACGACCAACTACCAGGCCGGCACGACCTGGGTCGGCCAGGCCGGTAGCGTCTCGCTCGACGGCTACTACATTGACTTCAACAATTTGCTGCAGAAGCATCTGGCGACCGTCGGTTTGAACAACGATCAGGCGTTCTTCTACAACTCCGGCGGTGTGATCTACAAAGGCGTGGAGGCCGAGGGCACGCTGGTCATCGGTGCAGGCTTCAGTCTGTATGCCAATGCGTCGATCAATAGCGCGCGCTTGAAATCAGACGACACCTGGGTGCCGCTGACGCCGAACGAGACCGGCGTGATCGGATTGCTCTTCAAGCAAGGGCCGCTGCAGGCCTCGCTCATCGACAAGTATGTCGGCGTGCGCTACGGCGACGCGGAGGACTATTACCGGTTTGGCGGCTATTCGACGGTCGATGCGTCGTTCAATTACCTGATTGGCCAGTGGGCAGCCCTCAAAGCCGCGAAAATCGGCGTGACCGTGCAAAACCTCACGAACAACAAGTCGCTCTATGTGCTCGACGGCTATTCGGGCAGTTCGTCGACGGCCTTCGGCGCGAATGGCGTACCGCTGCTGTTCACGCTGCCGGGCATCAGCGTCGAAGTCAATTTGTCGGCTTCGTTCTGAGGCTGCAGCGAGCGTCAATCGATCCGGGTGGCACGGAAATGCGCCCGGTCTGAAATCAGCGGACGGCCCCTTCGGGGCCGTCTGTCTTTTGGGCGGCGGCGCCGGGAAATCCGGCATAATGGCTGCATGTCTCCCACGAGCGCCATTCCCAAGCCCTCGACGGCTGCCCGCTGGCGCGGCGCACCGATTGCGGCCGTGCTGTTCGATCTCGACGGCACCTTGCTCGATACCGCGGGCGACATATCGCTCGCACTGAATCGCGCGATCGCCGAATATGGATGGCAGCCCGTAGCGGCGAGCGATACCCGCACAATGATCGGCCGTGGCGGCCCAATGTTGGTCGAGCGCGCCGCCCAGTTGCAACAGCGGCCGCTCGATGCGGCGACCCATGCGGCGATCGTCGAGCGCTTCTTTCATTATTACGGAGCGCTCCAAGACAGCGGCGAGAGCGCGGCCCGGCCGTTCGCCGGCGCGACCGAGGGTTTGAGGCGCCTGCACGAAGCGGGATTGCGCACCGGGGTCGTCACGAACAAGCAGCAACGTTTTGCGCTCGCGCTGGCCAAACGTCTCGGATTCGGTGCCTGGGTCGATGTGGTCGTGGGCGGGGATAGCTGCGCGCGCCGCAAACCCGATCCGATGCCGGTATTGTTCGCCTGCGAGTCGCTGCGGGTGGCGGCCGCGAATACGCTCATGGTCGGAGACTCGATCAATGACGTGCAGGCAGCGCGCGGCGCCGGGGTTGCGATCGTCTGCGTGCCCTACGGATACAACGAAGGCATGGATCCCCGTACGCTGCCCTGCGATCACTTGATCGAGAGCATCACGGATCTACCGGCACTGCTCGAGATCTGATCCATGGCTGCAGAAGCTCCCGTCGCCGAGATCGGCATACCGGCCCCGGATTTCGAGTTGCCGGGTACCGACGGCGCCAAGCACCGGCTGCGCGAGCTCGCGGGCGAACGCGGCACCGTGGTCGCATTCATTTGCAATCACTGTCCGTACGTCAAGGCGATTTTGCCGCGGCTCGTGCGCGACGCGCGGGATCTCGCCGCGATCGGTGTGCGGGTCGTTGCGATCAACGCGAACGATGCCGATGCGTATCCGGAGGATTCGTTCGAACGCATGGTCGAACTCGCACCGCGCCTGCCGTTCCCGTACTTGCATGATGCCGCTCAATCGGTCGCGCGCGCCTATGGCGCGGTCTGCACGCCGGATTTCTTCGGCTTCGATTCGGTGCTGCGCTTGCGTTATCGCGGCCGGCTCGACGCGTCGCGCAAGGAAACCGCGCCCGACGGCATGCGGCGCGACCTCTACGAGGCGATGCGCATGATCGCCGAGACAGGTCACGCGCCGCAGCAGCAACATGCCTGTATCGGCTGCTCGATCAAATGGCGCGAACCGTGAACGCGGCCCGACCGGCTGAATTGCCCGAAGAGCATGCGCGGCGCGCGCAGCGGCAGACGGAAATCGCGGAGGCGCTAGCCCGGCGGTTGCCCGCGCGCACGATTCTATCGCGGCACGAGGATACCGTTCCCTATGAATGCGATGGCTTGACGGCCTACCGCGAGTCGCCGCTGCTCGTCGTGCTGCCGGAAACCGAGGAGCAGTTGGTTGCGCTGCTGCAAATCTGCGATGCGCTCGCGGTGCCGATCGTTGCGCGCGGCGCGGGTACGGGTCTATCGGGAGGCGCGTTGCCGCATCGACTCGGCGTGAGCCTCTCACTCGCGAAGTTCAACAAGATTCTGAAGATCGACCCGCAGGCCGCAACCGCGACCGTGCAATGCGGTGTGCGCAATCTGGCGATCAGCGACGCCGCGGCGCCGTTCGGTCTGTACTACGCGCCGGATCCGAGCAGCCAGATCGCTTGTACGATCGGCGGCAACGTCGCGGAGAACTCCGGCGGCGTGCATTGCCTGAAATACGGATTGACTCTGCACAACGTGTTGCGCGTCCGCGGTTACAACGCGGCCGGCGAGGCCGTCGAGTTCGGCTCGGACGCGCTCGATGCGCCGGGCTTGGATTTGCTGCCGCTCGTGGTCGGCAGCGAAGGGATGCTCGCAGTGATGACCGAAATCACGGTCAAGCTGATTCCCAAACCGCAACTCGCGCGCTGCATCATGGCGAGCTTCGGCGACATCGAATCGGCCGGCGCCGCGGTTGCGGCGGTGATCGCGCACGGCATCATTCCGGCGGGACTCGAACTCATGGATCAGGCGATGACGGCCGTTGCCGAAGCCTACGTGCATGCCGGTTACGATTTGGCGGCGGCCGCGATTCTGCTCTGCGAGAGCGACGGCACGCCCGAGGAAGTCGAGGAGGAGATCAGTCGCATGACCGCGGTGCTCGAGCAGAGCGGGGCGACACGCGTCGAGATCAGCCGCGACGAGGCACAGCGACTCAAGTTCTGGAGCGGCCGGAAGAACGCGTTCCCTGCATCGGGCGGCATCAGTCCGGACTACATGTGCATGGACTCCACGATTCCGCGAAAGTGCTTGGCCGAAATGCTGCGCTCGATCGAGACGATGGCGCAGAAATATGGGCTGCGCTGTGTCAACGTTTTTCATGCCGGCGACGGTAATCTGCATCCCTTGATATTGTTCGACGCCAATGATGCGGACCAGCTGCAGCGCTGCGAGCGGTTCGGCGCGGAGATTCTAGAGGCGAGCGTGCGCCTCGGCGGCACGGTCACGGGCGAGCACGGCGTCGGTGTCGAGAAGCTCAACTCCATGTGCGTGCAGTTCTCGCCGGCCGAGCGCGACGCGTTCTTCGCGGTCAAGCGCGCGTTCGATCCGCGCAGCCTGTTGAATCCCGGCAAGGTGATACCGACGCTGCATCGCTGCGCGGAATACGGCAAGATGCACGTGCATCGCGGCCTGTTGCCGTTCCCGGACCTGCCGAGATTTTGATGACCGAGACAGATCCGGAGTTGCGCCGGCTCATCGATCGGGTGCAGAGCGCGGCGTCAAGGCAAAGCCCGCTCGATATCCGCGGCGGAAACACCAAGGCATTCTATGGCGAGCCGCCGCGCGGCGAGCCGCTCGAACTCGGCGGGCTCGCGGGCATCAGCAGTTACGAGCCGAGCGAACTGGTCGTGACCGCGCGCGCCGGCACGCCGCTCGCCGAACTCGAGGCGACGATTGCGGCCGACGGCCAGTGCCTGCCCTGCGAGCCGCCGCGCTTCGCACCCGGCGGCACGGTCGGCGGCATGGTGGCGGCGGGGCTGTCGGGGCCGGCGCGCGCGAGTGTCGGCGCGCTGCGCGATTTCGTGATGGGCGTGAGCCTGCTCAACGGCCGCGGCGAGCTGTTGCAGTTTGGCGGCCAAGTCATGAAAAACGTCGCCGGCTACGATGTGTCGCGCTCGCTCGCGGGGTCGTGGGGCGTGCTCGGCATACTCTGCGAAGTTTCCCTGAAGGTCGTACCGGTCTCGAGGGCGACCGCGACATTGTGCTTCGACTGTGACGAGCTGCAGGCGCTGCACCTATTGCGGTCGTGGGCGGCGCAGCCATTGCCGCTGCGCGCGAGTGCCTGGGTCGGCCGAGAGCTGCGGCTGCGCCTCGAGGGCGCCGAGTCCGCGGTCAGTGCAGCGCGCCGCAAGCTCGGCGGCTCCGAGCTCGAGCGCGACTCGGCGGCGCAATGGTGGGATTCGGTGCGCGATCAGGGCCATGCATTTTTTCGGCTCGAGGCCTCGGCTCTAGCCGCGGGCGAGTGTTTATGGCGGCTGTCCGTGCCCGCGGTCACGGCTCCCTTGGCGCTTGGTGGGGCGCAATTCATCGAGTGGGGCGGCGCGCAGCGTTGGTGGCGCGGCACGATGCCGGCTCAGGCGGTGCGCGCCGCGGCTGCAGGCGCGGGCGGTCACGCGACCTTGGTGCGCGCCGCCGACAAGACGCCCGGTGCGTTCACGCGGCCGAGCGAGCCGCTCATGCAGATCCATCGGCGCTTGAAGCAGGCCTTCGATCCGGCGCAAATCTTCAATCCGGGACGCCTCTACGGCGATCTTTAGAGGCGTCTCGATGCAAACCAATCTGAGCACCGAATTCAAGCAGACGCCCGAAGGCGAAGAGGCCGAGGCGATCCTGCGAAAATGCGTCCATTGCGGCTTCTGCAACGCGACCTGCCCCACCTATCAACTGCTCGGCGATGAACTCGACGGACCGCGCGGCCGGATCTATCTGATCAAACAGGTGCTCGAAGGCGCTGTAGTGACACGCAGCACGCAACTGCATCTCGATCGCTGTTTGACCTGCCGCAATTGCGAGACGACCTGCCCGAGCGGCGTGGAGTTCGGCGCATTGATCGACATCGGTCGCCGAGTCGTCGAGCAGCGCGTCGAACGACCTCTGGCGCAAAGAAGCCTGCGTTGGCTACTCAAGGAATTACTGACTTCACGCGCGTTCGGCCCGGCGCTGCGCATCGGCCGGCGCCTGCGGCCGCTGCTGCCCCACGCGCTGCGTCGCAAGCTGACCGAGTCATCGGGCCGGCGCGCCGAAGCGTGGCCGACGCGCAAGCACGCGCGCAAGATTTTGCTGCTGGCCGGTTGCGTGCAGCCGGCCATGATGCCGAACATCAATGCCGCGACGGTGCGCGTGCTCGACGCCGCCGGGATCCAAACACTGCCCGCCGGCGGCGGCTGCTGCGGCGCTTTGCGCCTGCATCTCGCAGACCATGCAGGCGCGCTCGGCGAGATGCGACGCAACATCGATGCTTGGTGGCCGGTGATTTCCTCGGGACAGGTCGAGTCGATCGTCATCAATGCGTCCGGCTGCAGCGCCACGGTCAAGGAATACGCCCATGCGCTGCGTAACGATGCTGCTTACGCCGACAAGGCCGCACGCGTCAGCGCACTGGCGCGCGATCTATGCGAACTGCTGCCGGATCTGGCGCCGCGGCTCCAAGATCGCGTGCATCCCGAGGCCGCAGTATCGCTCGTGTTCCATTCACCCTGCACGCTGCAGCACGGCCAGCGTTTGCGCGGCATCGTCGAGACGCATCTCGGCAGCTTGGGATTCTCGGTACGGGCGGCCGCCGCCGAGAGTCATTTGTGCTGCGGATCCGCGGGCACCTACTCGGTATTACAGCCGGCGCTCGCCGACCAATTGCGCGATCGAAAACTCGCCAATCTCGGCGCTAACGGCGCAGAGCAGATTGTCTCGGCCAACATCGGCTGTATCCAGCACCTGCAGTCCGGCACCACGGCGCGCGTGATCCACTGGATCGAGGCGCTCGACGAGGCGCTCGACCGCTAACGCAGCGCCCGCGGTTGCGTCCGGTGCAGGCATTTCAGCCGGGCTTCTTCTTCGCGCCGCCGCGGATCAGCGTCAGCGCGAGCAGCGCGGAGGCGAGCATCAGGAACAAGCTGACCGCATTGAGAACCGGCGTCGCGCCTTCGCGCATGCGCCCGTACATCATGACCGTCAGCGGCGAATCCGCGCCGACGAGCATCAGCGTCGTGTTGAAGTCGGCGAACGACATCAAGAACGATATTGCCGCCGAGCCGAACAATGCCGGGCGCAAATACGGCAGCACGATCGTGCGAAACACGGCCGCACGCGTCGCGCCGAGGTTCAAGGCGGCCTCCTCGAGCGTGCGGTCGAAGCGCCGCAGCCGCGCGGCGATCGTGAGCGTCGAGATCGTCGCGAGATAGGAAAACTGACCGAGCACGACGAGCGTGAGCCCGGGCCTAAGAAAATCGAGATCCCAGGAAAACAACTCGTCGGCGAGGTCGGCGAGCCGGCTCGCGAACGCAAGAATCGAGATGCCCAAGATCACGCCCGGGATCACCAGCGGCGCGAGCATCAGCAGCGAGAGCAGCGGCTTGCCGCGAAACCGGCCGCGTTCGAGCAAAAACGCGTTGCTCGTGCCGACCAGAACCGACAGCACCGTGACCCAGCCTGCGACCAGGCAGCTCGTCGCGATGCTCGATAACAACTCGGCATCCTGAAACAGTCCGATTCGGCCCGATGAAGCGCTGCCGATGAACCAATCGAGCGTAAAACCGCGCCACGGCGGCGCAGGGTAGGGCGCGTTGTTGAACGCGAACACCGCCACGACGATCAACGGCAGAAACAAGAACGCGAGAAATGCGATCAAATACACCAGCGTTGCGCAACGCAGCCAAAGCGGGCGGGGCAGCGACGGAATCATGTGCTGCGCATCACTTCGGCAAAGCGCTGGCCGCTGAGCCGCAGGCCCAGCACGACGATGGCGGTCGACAGGCCGAGCAGCAGGAATCCGAACGCTGCGCCTTGCTCCCAATTGAAGCGTGTGATGAATTGCGTGTAGATCTGCTCGGTGAACCACTGCGAGTTCTTGCCGCCGAGCAGCGTCGGGGTCAGATAATTGCCGAGCGTCAGCATGAACACGACGATGCAGCCGGCGGTAATGCCCGGAGCCGCGTGCGGGATGATGATCGTGCGCAACACGGCAAAGCCGTTCGCGCCAAGGTCGTAGGCCGCCTCGATCAGCGCGTTATCGAGGCTCTCCAGGCTCGAGATCAGCGGCACGACCATGAACAGCAGCGAGGTATAGACCAAGCCGACGAGCAGTGTGGCGTCGTGGTAGAGCAACTCGATCGGAACGTCGGTCAGCCCAAGCTTCACGAGCAGCGCCGGCAGCACGCCGGATTCGCGCAGCAGGATCATCCAACCGAGCGTGCGCACGGTCTCGCTGACCCAGAATGGAATCAGGCAGACGATGAATAACAGCGAACTGGCGCGGCCGCGCGCGAGCTTTGCGATGATCCAGGCGATCGGAAACGCGACCAGCAGCGTGAGCAGCGTCGCGACGACCGAGATCACGGCGGTGCGCACGAACACATGCCAGTAAAGAGGCTCTTCGAAAAAGGTCCGATACTGCGCGAGACTCGGCGCGTATTGGCGCGGGCCGATACGCTCTCGGAACGACAGGATCGCCAGATCGACGTGCGGCAGCACGATCAGCGCGCCGAGCCACAGCAGCGCCGGAGCGAGCAGCAGCCACAGCGTCAATCGCGCCTGCCAGCGACGCGGCGGGGTCGCATCAGTCATGCGGATCGACCACGCCGGTGCGCGCCTTGAAACAGGTCGCGCGTTCGGGATCGAAACTGAACACGACCTGCTCCTGCACCCTGAGGTCCGAGAACTGGCCGGTCTGCGGCAAGGCGATCCGAAACTCGCGGCGCGTCCGCGCTTCCCGGAGCAGTACGGCCGAATTGGCCCCATCGAACAGCAAGCTCTCGACGACGCCGGCATGCGCGGGCTGGCCCGCGGGTAGCTCCGCGGCGCTGCGACCCAAAATCACGACCTCCGGACGTACGAACGCTTCCACGGTTTCTCCGGCTTGGATCGCGCCGTTGCGCTGTGCGCGGATCGTCCAGCCGTCCTTGGTGGTGACCTCGAGCACGCCGCCATCGGTGCCCTCGGCGCGGCCGATGATGCGGTTGTTCGCGCCGACGAAGCCCGCGACGAACGGCGTCGCGGGTCGGTAATACAAATCCTGCGGCGAACCCAGTTGCTCGAAGCGCCCCTGGCTCATGACGCCGACTCGATCCGACAGCACGAGCGCTTCGGACTGGTCGTGCGTGATGTAGACGAAGGTCGTGCCGAAAGCTGCCTGAAGCTGCTTGAGTTCGATCTTCATGTGCTCGCGCAGTTTCAGGTCGAGCGCGCCCAGCGGCTCATCGAGCAGCAGCAGGGTCGGCTCGAGCACGAGGCTGCGCGCAATCGCGACGCGCTGTCGCTGGCCGCCCGACAGCTCATCGACGCGCTTGTCGGCGGCGCCCGTGAGGCCGACGCGCTCGAGCATCGCGTGGCTGCGCTTCTTGCGCTCCGCCTTCGATACGCCGCGGCGCGCGAGGCCGAAAGCGACGTTGTCGCCGACCGACATCATCGGAAATAACGCGAGCTGCTGGAACACCATATTGACGGGACGCCGATTCGGCGCGACGCCGCGCATGCTCTTGCCGCCGATCGCGATATCACCGGCGTCCGGCTCGATGAACCCCGCGATCATGCGCAGCAGCGTCGTCTTGCCGCATCCGGACGGACCCAGGATCGAGAAGAAGCTGCCGCGCTCGACCTCGAACGAGAGTGAGTCGACGGCCGTGTGGCCCGCGAAGCGTTTGACGACGCTGTCGGCGATCAGATCCGGCGTACTCAAGGCGCCGCTCCCAACAGTGCTTGCACGAGCGGCTGGGGCCGATAGCCGGTGCTGCTCGGCGTCAGACCTAAGCGCACGACGACGAGCTCGTGCGAGGGAATGATTGCAATGCTCTGGCCATCGTGACCCTCCATCCAAAACGTGTCGCTGGGCAAGCCGAATTCCCGGTCCGGGTTCACCCCCGGCGTCTTCGGCGCCGATCCCCAGAGCCAGACCTGCCCCTGTCCATACTGACCCCCGGACGCGGCGACGGGGCTCACCATCATGTCGACATAGCCGGCCGGCAGCAATGCCTGCCCTTGCCAAACGCCCTGCTGCAATAGGAACTGGCCATAGCGGGCCCAATCGCGGGCGTTCGCATACATATACGACGAACCCACGAAAGTGCCGCTCGCATCGGCTTCCAGCGTGGCGCTGTTCATGCCGAGCGGCGCGAACAGTCGTTCGTGCACGAAGCCGAGCGCCTGCTCGCCGACGGTGTCCTGAAAAATACGCGCCAAAATCACCGCGGTCCCGCTCGAATAGCTCCAAACCGTGCCGACGGGGTGATCGAGCGGCTGTGACCGCGCGAACGCGGCCATGTCCGACTCGAGATACAACATGCGCGTGACATCCGATATCGCACCGTAGGATTCGTCGAAGTGCAGTCCGCTCGACATCGCGAGCAGATCGGCGATCGTGATTGTCGCGCGCGCATCGCCGGGCGCGCCCGGCCATCCGGCCGTTTGTCCGAGCGTCAGGCTCCCGTCCTTGACCAGCAGGCCGATCAGTCCCGCGGTCACGCTCTTGGTCATCGACCAGCCGAGCAGCGGCGTCGATGCCGTAAAGCCCGCGGCGTAGCGCTCCGCGACGATCGTGCCGCGATGGACCACGACAATCGCGCGTAGGCCCGGCCCCACCAGCCGATCGTCGCCGATCAGGCCCTGAAATACGGCCTCGGTAACGACCCGGTCGCCATCCGGCCAGACCCGCGCGCTGTCTGCAGCGGGGGTCGCCGGGTGCGTGATCGCCGCAGCGCCTGCGGCGCCGCGGCTCCGCTTGCGGTCCGGCAGCACCGCGCAGCCGAAGCCCGGCCGGTAGACGGCGAGCCCATCGCCGATCATGCCGAACAGGCCCGCTCGAACGAGGCCGGTCTCGCGCGCCACCGAAGCGCCCATGAAGCGCAGCACCGGGTTACCGTTCGATTGGATATCGTTGCGCAATACGTCCTCGGGATCGCGACCGGCCAGAAATACATTGGAGCAAACGATTTTGGCGGAATAATTCGCGGCCAAGCGCAGCAGTGGCGGCGGTTCCGCCCATACCCAGATCACCGCAATGGCCACGAGCAGCAGCATGCTCGCGGCTATCGAGAGTAGTATTTTGAGCTTATGTTTCAAGCGTCGCACTCCGAAACTGCGATAATACCTGGACCCCGCGTTCGAGTTACCATAGAGACCCGTCCTTAAGGTAAAGCGAGCCATCATGACCGAAGCGACGACCCGAAGACTGATCCACGAATTGCGAGCCGCGATCAAGGACGCCGAGGATCTCGTGGCGGCGACCGCCGGCGATATCGGCGAGCGCGCCAAGGAAGCGCGCCAGAAGGCTTCAGACTCCGCGGGCAAGGCGCAAGCCGGGCTCGAGGAACTCGAGTCCCAATTGGCCGCGCGGGCCAAGGCCATGGCCGAGGATGCGACCGACTACGTACGCGAGAACCCCTGGCAGTCGATCGGCATCGCTGCTGCGATCGGGGTCGTCGCCGGCTTGTTGCTCAGCAGGCGCTAAGCGATGGCCGACCCAGCACCCGAGCCGGGATTGTTTGCCTCACTCAAGCGGATGTTCGCGACTCTGCTCGAGCTGGTCTCGACGCGATTGGAACTCGTTTCGGTCGAAATTGAAGAGCAGATCGAGTACGCGGCTAGCCTGCTGCTGTGGAGCGTCGCGGCGATATTCTTCGGATCGATCGCCGTCCTGTTGCTCGCGTTGACGATCGTGATCGCGTTCTGGGACTCCCACCGGCTGCTGGCGGCGGGCCTCGTGACCGGCGTATTCGCGCTGATCGCGATCATTGCCATATTGGTCGTGCGCGGGCGCCTTCAGCGTCGGCCGCAGTTCCTCGGGGCTACCGCCGCCGAGTTCAAGCGCGATGCCGACGCGTTCGGCAACGAGCCGCCATGAGTTCGCGCGCGGAGCTGCACGCGGCGCGGCGCATGCGCTTGGTCGCGCGCAGTGAGCGGCTGCGCGAGGCGTTCGGCGCGGACGCCGCGGCGGTCGCGGTACGGCTCAAGTTTGCGGACAAAATCGCCGCCGCCGGCCGCTCAGGGATTTTCAAGGTCGTGCTTGCCGGTGCGGCGGCTTTGCTGCTCTCGGGCCGCGCCGGGCGCATCATCGGTCTCGCCTCGCGCCTCGCGATGTTGTATCCGTTGTTGCGGCGTGCGGTGGGCGTCTTCAAATCGGACGCATCCGAGGCACCGAGGATCAGTCCGCGGCCTTGATCCGATCGAGCACGCGCCCCTCCATCTCTTCGATGCCTGAGGGGATCGCCGGGTACCAGTGGATGGCTTTGAAGACGCTATCGGGAAATGCCGCCGCGAATTGCGCTTTGAGCCGCGCGTCAATGAACGGTTCGGTGTTCACGGCCGCCGAAAAATTGCCGACCGATTTGGTGATTTTCGCGGCCATCTCCGGGCGCATCGTAAAATTGATCCAGGCGTAGGCGGCTGCATCGTTGCGGCCGCGGGCCGGCAGCGCAAACGTGTCGAGCCAGCCGAGCGCCCCGGAGCGCGGTACGATGAATTGGATATCGGGATTATCGCGATTGAGCGTCCAGCCGCCGGTGTCCCACATCATCGCGGCGACCACTTCGCCGGTGCGCATCGCATTCAACAACTGATCCTTGTTGTCGAAGAAGAACTTGAGATTTTTTTTGCATGCCGAGAGCGTCGCGCCGACTTGTTCCATGAGCGCGCCGTAAGCCTTGGGATCACCGTAGAGCGCGAACGGATCTTTGCCGGCCGCAAATGCGAACGCCATGAGCACCGGCCGTCGCAAACGGATCGAGGTCTTGCCGGCAAGTTCCGGCTTGCAGAGGTCGGCGTAATCCGCGACCTTGGCGCGCTTGGTGTTGACGACGAGCCCGTCGGTGCCCCACAGATACGGCAGTCCGTATTGCTTGCCGTCGAGCGTCGTGTTCTTGCGCACGATCTCGAGCAGGGTCGGCTGGAATTGCTCGAGCTTGACCTTGCTGAGATCGATCGGTTTGTAGATGCCGAATTCACGCTGCGGCCCCGTGATCCGATCCTGCGAAGGTTGCGCAAGATCGTAACCCGCGCCGCCCGTGGCGCGCAATTTCGAGATCATTTCCTCGTTGTTCGACAGCGTCAGCTCGACGTCGATGCCGGTTTCCTTCTTGAACGCGGCGATGACGTCTGCGGGCACGTAATCGGCCCAGCTGATGATCCGCAGCTTTTGGTTGTCGGCGTGCGCGAGGCACGCGGCCAACGCGAGCGAGAGCACGATCCCCGCCGACAGCAGCCGCCGCAGCATCAGAATGCGTAACCAACCGACAAGATCAGCGCCTGCGGATTGAATTCGATGTGCGTCGTGCGAATCTCGCCGGCCGTATCCGCCGTGAGCCGCGCGTTGACCTTCGAGGCCGAATACGAGGCATTGACATCCCAGTGCGGCGCCGGCCGCCAGGTCACACCGACCGTCGCAGCCGGACCGATCGAGGCGGGCAGCGAGATTTTCGTCGGGCCGCCGCTCACGGCATCGCCCGCTGCGGTTGAATCGCGGTCATAAAAATAGGTGTAATTGATGCCCACGCCGACAAAGGGGCGCACCGGCGACGACTCGTCCAAGAAGTTGTATTCGATCAGAGCCGTGGGCGCGAACCATTTGACCGTGGAGATCTCCTGGCCGTCGTAGGGCGCGGAGCCGAGAAAGGCGGGGCCGCTGCCTTTGGTCTTTGAGACCGGAGGAACGCCCAGCGCGAGCTCAAAATTGAAGTGGGGCGATAGCCGGCGCAAATAGCCGAGATACAGCGTCTCCAAGTTCTCGACGTCGAAATTCACGCCGGGTGGCACGTATGGTCCATTGAGATCGTCGGCGCTTGCGCGATAGAACACGGTGTAGCTGCCGATGCGGAAGTCGTTGTTCCAAGTCGCGTCGGCCGACGCGGTCGCCGCGCAGCTGAGACCGACGGCGATCGCCGCAAGCGCCGCGGGCAATGTCCGAATGATTGATGTCCGCATGGCCTAGCTCCCCAGGATTTCGTTGAAGAATGAGCGTGCGGCAACCGAACAGAACGGTGCCTCGGCCGTGTGCGTTTGCTCGACGACTTGCGCCTGCGCGGCCGCAGCCGAGAGACTGCCGCCGGCTGCCGACTCGTAGAACGCGAACAGCGCGGCTTGGCTTTCCTGAAAAGCGGCCTGCAGCGGAGCGAACGCGCCGCTCGGCGTGCCGTTGATGTCGAGCACCGTGAGCGCGCCCGGCGGCAATGTGCTGCTCCAGAAGCTTTGCATCGTGAGCGTGTTCACGCTGAAGAAGACCGTCGGATCCGCATCACCGCCGCACAGCAGCGTCGGAGAATGCGGTGCCCAGGCCGGGTTGCGCAGGTCATTGGTATTGAGTGCCTGGCGGAAGTAGAACGCCGGCGCGAGCGTCGGCGATGGGATCATTGCAGGAATCGCCGCTAGCGTCGGCGGTGAGCCTCCCGGTGCGAGCGGGCCCGCGCCGTCGATGAAGCTTGCGGCATTGATCGCGTAGCTGACGCGGTAATCGTTGTTGATCAGGTAGGACGTGCCGAAACCGAGGTCGAACAGCGGCGCCAGCAAGCTCGAGCTAGGACTCGGCACGGCGAGCGCCCCCGTGAGTTCCAGCGACAGCATCGCATCGCCGGGGATCGTCACCGTGGGTGTCACGCTGTCGAACAGCGCGGTTTCCGGCAGCAGGCCATCGGCGAAGATCGTATCGATCGGCTTCAGGCTCGGCAGCAGGGTTGCGATGCCGGTCGCATACTGCGGACTGAACACATCCGTGGTCGCCGTATAAATGTTGCCGTAGGCATGCTGATAGCTCGTCGTGAGCAGCGGCGAGAACACCGTGGAGCCTAAGTTGACGCCGCCGAAGAACACATCGTCGCCGAATGCCTCGAGTGCATAGGGTCCCGACATCGGTGCGGCCGCAGTGACGGTGCCGCCGGCCGCCTCGATCGCGCGCTGCGTCGCCATCGCGACATAGCCGCCCTCGGAGTAGCCCGTGATCAGCAGTTTGCCGCTGTCGCTGGTCGCCGAACTCATCGTATTGGGCAGTGCAGTGCGTGCCGCGGCGAGAATGTCCATCATCTCGTCGGAATTTTGCGCGGCATTCAAATAGGGGTGATAGCCGAGCGTCGAGATGTCGTAGCCCGCATAGTTCGGTGCGACCACGATGAAGCCCTGTGCTGCGAACGTCGCAGCGATCAACGCGCCCTCGGTATTGCTGGTGTTGGTGATGTCGGCAATGTTGGTCGCTTGGTCGGTGTCGGTGCCGTGCGCGTAGAGCACGATCGGCCGTGGGCCGGAGCACGCTGGCGCCGCGCCGGTTGGCACCATGAGCGCGCCCGACGATTCGGTGACTTCGCCGGCGCCGCCGACGGTCCAGAATTTCACGTAATAGAAATCGACGCCACAGGTTGGATTGCCGGTCAGTTCGAGCAATTGTGCGCCGGACGCGGTGCTGCCGAGTTCCGCCTGAAAGGTCGCTGCATCGAGCGATGCGATGCGCAGCGGCGGATTTTCGTCGAGTGTGCCGCGCGCGGTCGAAGTCGCGACCGCCGAGGTCCCCGAGTTCGAGCCGCAGGCAGCAAGCAATGCGATTACGAGGCCCGCACTCAAACCCTTATACGTATTGAACATGACTGTCTCCTGACGTCGACTCAGCCAAAATTTAACGAAAATTCCCCCCAAAATGCCCGGTCTAATTTTCTTGAATGGACTGCGGGGCTGCTTGAAACAGAATTCTACGCTATTGAGCAAAAATCGCTACCGAGCTTGAGGCTCATGTCGCGAGTTGCGCGCGCGTGCACTCGGCGAGCGCCTGCGCAGGGCCGGTCGGTGTCGACCATTCCGGCCACGCGAGGATCAGGCCTTGACGTAATCCGGCACCCGAGAGCCGGGCGCGGACGACGCGTTTGCCGTCGTACGCGCGATCACCGGCGGGGTGCGTCACGAGCACCGAGACGCCGAGCTGGTTGGCGACCATCCCGTAGACCATCTCGAGCGAGCGCGTCCGATAGGCGATCACGGGTTCAATTCCCTCGACGCGGAACACCGAGAGCAAAAAATCTCGGCTCGACGGAAGATCCACGAGAATGAACGGCTCTGCGGCAAGTTCCGCGGCAGTCACCGATTTCTTGCGCGCCAACGCGTGGCGTGCCGGCACGATCGCATGCGCGGCGAGTTCGCCGACACGTTCGACGCGCTTTTGCGCGCCGGTGCGCACGTCGTACGAGAGCGCGATTTCGATGCGACCGGACTCGAGCAGCGAATCGAGCTCAGGCAGATCGGCCTCGACCGGCGTGACGCTGACGCGCGGATAGCGCTGCGCCATGCGGCGCAGAATCCCCGGAACATATTGCGGTCCCAAGGTCGTGAAATAGCCGAACGCGACATGGCCGGCGGGCTCGTCGCCGGAGCTGCCCTTCTCGCCGAACGCAGCGAAGCCTGCTGCAAGCATGCGCGCCTGCGGCAATTTCTCCAAGCCGAAGCGAGTGGGCACGAGTCCCTTCGCAGGCAGTCGTTGGAACAGCCGTTGACCGAGCAGCGACTCGAGCTCTTGAATCGCCATCGAGACCGCAGGTTGCGAAACATAGAGATGGCGCGCCGCGGCGGCGGTGCTGCCGTGTTCGGCGACCGCGAGAAACGTACGTACGTGGCGCAGCGAGATCATAAATAAGATTAATTGATTTAGACAATCATAAGACAATATTTTACCTTATAAAGAAACGGGCGGAAACTCACGAGCATGAATCCGAACGGACCGCTCGCCGGTGTGCGCGTGCTCGATTTGACCCGCGTGTTATCGGGACCCTTCTGCACGGGGCTGCTGGCCGACCTCGGCGCCGAGGTCGTCAAGATCGAGGCGCCGCAGGGCGATGATTACCGCCACATCGGGCCGTTTCGCGCCGGCGAGAGCGCGCTCTATCAATTGGTCAATCGCAACAAGTTGGGCATGGTCTTCGATTTGAAGCAGGCCGCCGATTCGGCCTTGGTCCGGCGCCTCGCGGCGGTCGCCGACGTGTTCGTCGAGAATTTCCGGCCCGGCGTCGCCTCGCGCCTCGGTGTCGGCTGCGCGGAGCTCACCGCGGCCAATCCACGCCTCATTTACGCGAGCATCTCGGGCTTCGGCCAGTCCGGCTCGCAGCGGGATCTGCCGGCCTTCGACCTCGTTGCGCAGGCGCTCTCCGGTTTCATGGCGATGACCGGCGAGCCGGATGGCGCGCCGACCAAAGTCGGTGAATCGATCGGCGATCTTGCGGGCGGCCTGTTCTGCGCATTCGGAATTCTCGCGGCGCTCTACGAACGTGAGCGCACCGGCGTCGGCCGCAGCATCGACGTCAGCATGGTCGATGCGCTCGTGGCCTTGATGCCGACCGCGATCGCACAGTGGATGTTCGGAGCATCACCGCCGATCCGCAGCGGCAATCGGCATCCGTTGTCGACGCCGTTTGGCACGTTTCGCGCGAAAGACGGCTACGTGGTCATTTGCGTACTGACTCGAGCGCAATTCGCACAGTTGGCGCAGTGCATGGGTCGGCCGGATTTGTCTGACGACCCCGCGTTTGCGACCGACGCGCTGCGCACGATCAACGAAGCGCGGCTCAAGGTGCTGATCGAAACCTGGCTCGCGGCACTCGGCGTCACCGAGGCGGTGCAAATTCTGATGCATGCCGGCGTACCGGCTTCGCAGATCGAGGAGCCCGCGGCGGTGTTCGAGGGGCGCCAGGTCGCTGAGCGCTCGATCCTATCGACAACGCAGCACGCGACGCTCGGCGCAATTGCGGCAATGGAGCAGCCCGTGCACTTCGGCGGGCTGCGCCGCGGCGGGCAGCGTGCGGCGCCGGGGCTCGGAGAACATCAGCACTCGGTGTTGGAACGCTGGCTGGGGGAATCGACATGAGCCATGAGCAACTATCGGCGGACGACCGGGCGGCGGTCGAGATCGTGCGGCGGCTCGCGGCCGAGGTGCTCGCGCCGCTCGCGCGCGAAACCGACGCCAGCGCGACATTTCCGCGTGCCCAAATTGCCGCGCTGGCCGCGGTAGGTGCTCTTGGCATGAATCTGCCGCCGCAATGGGACGGTCCCGGCTTATCGCCGCTCGCGTTGTCGGCCTGTGTCGAAGCCGTCGCTGCTGCTTGCGGCTCGAGCGCCTCGGTGCTGACCGCGCATTTCCTCGCGACCGACGCCGTGCTGCTCGGCGGCGACGACGCGATTCGCGCGCGCTACCTGCGCTCGGCCGCGAGCGGCACGCATTTGGGTGCGTTCGCGCTCACCGAGCCGCTCGCCGGCTCGAATCCCGCCGACATGCGTTGCCGCGCGATCGCCAATTCGCAGGGATATCATCTCGCGGGCGTCAAGCATTTCATTTCGAACGGCGGTGTTGCGGACTTCATCGTCGTATTCGCGGTCACGGATCCCGAGGCCGGCCACAAGGGCATCAGCGCCTTCGTGGTCGACAAAGGCACGCCCGGACTCATTGTCGGGGCGCCGGAGCGCACGATGGGGCTGCGGGGCGGCCATGTCTACGAATTGGCGTTCGACTGCCAACTCGGCGCCGAACAGCGGCTGGGCGCCGAGGGAACCGGATTTCGCACCGCGATGAAGGTGCTCGACAACGGTCGCATCGAGGTCGCCGCGATGTGCCTCGGGATCGCGCAGGCCGCGCTCGATGCCGCGATCGCCTGGGCGCGGAACCGGCGGATCGGCGGCCAGCCGCTCGCCGACTATCAAGGCATCCAATGGATGCTCGCGGATATGGCGACCGAGTTGCGCGCGGCGCGGCTGCTGACCGAGGATGCCGCCGGCAAGCGCGCCGCGGCGGGCCGGTACTCGCTCGAGGCGTCGATGGCGAAGTTGTTCGCCTCCGAGGTCGCCGGCAAGGTCGCCGACCTTGCGCTGCAGATCCACGGCGGCTACGGCTATGTCGGGGATCTGCCGCTCGAGCGCTACGTGCGGGACCTGCGCATCATGCGGATTTACGAGGGATCGTCGGAGATTCAGCGCACGATCATCGCGCGCGCGATCACCGCCGAGCGCTGAGGCGCCGCACGCGCTATCGGGGAAAACCCGAGTGCATGCGTCGTTGCCAGGGGCGGGGGGCTCCCGTAGGATCGCGCGATGGATCGTATTTGGGCCAATTTGAGCCCGTTAACCGAATTTGCAATCGCCCTGATCGCGCTCGCCGGATTAGGGTTTCACCTGCGTTGGTCGCGGCGCGGCGCCGCGCTGGGTCCTACGCTGCTCACGACGCTGGGAATTTTTTTCTGCTTCGTCGGTATCGCCTGGGGACTGCTCGACTTCGATACCAACGACGTCAAATCCAGCGTACCGCATTTGCTGCAGGGCATACGTACATCGTTTTGGGCGTCGGTCGCCGGAATCGGCTTCGCATTGACGATCAAGGTGCGCCATATTCTTTTCGGCGAAGCCGCACCCGCCGCGGGCTCGGCCGAGAGCGGCGCAACGGTCGACGATTTGCTGGTCGAGCTGCAGCGGCTCAACAAGACGGTGTCGGCCACCGGCAGCGACGGACTGCTCGGACAGCTGCAGCTGACCCGCGAAGAAACCAACACGCGCCTCGATGGCCTCACACAGGCCTTCGAGGCGTACGCGCAGAAGGTTGCGGAGTCCAATTCCAAAGCGCTGATCAAGGCGCTGCAGGAGGTCATCCGCGATTTCAACGCGCAGATCAACGAACAGTTCGGCGAGAACTTCAAGCAGCTCAACGCGGCAGTCGGCAAGCTCGTTGCTTGGCAGGCCGGCCACGAGGGCCACCTCGAAGCACTGATCGTTCAGGAAACCGCCACGCGCAAGAACATGACCGAGGCTTCGCTGCGCTACGCGGAACTCGTCAACAAATCCGGCGTGTTCGTGACCGTCGCGCAGTCGCTCGGCAAGGTGTTGGCGGGACTCGAGACGCAGCGCGAACATCTTGAAGCATCCCTCGGCGGCTTCGCCCGCTTGGTCGATCACGCCGCAACCGGATTGCCCGAGATCGAGCGGCGCATCCTGTCGATGACCGAGCAAATCGAGAACGGCGTCATTGCCAATCAACAACAATTGACCGCGGCGTTCCAGACGGCCAACGCCAATCTGAACAATCACCTGCACCAGGCGACCGAGGACTCGAAGAAACAAATCGCAGTCCTCGACAAGGCGCTCGAAGAGGAGCTGCGCCGTGCGATCGAGTCCCTGGGCCGGCAATTGACGGCGCTCTCGCAGAAGTTCGTGCAGGATTACACGCCGCTGACCGCGCAATTGCAGCGCGTGCTGCAGTCGGCGTCCGCGGCCTAGCGCATGGCGCTGCGTCAATTGAGCAGCTTCGATGCGGATGCGGACGCGAATCCGCAGGAGACGCATTGGATACCGCTATCCGATCTGATGACCGGTCTCATGGTCATTTTTCTGCTGATCGCGGTCATGTATATGATGAAGGTCGAAGCGGACGCGGACCGCATCAAGACCGTCGCGATCGCCTACAGCGAAATCCGCGACGCGCTCTACGAGGATCTGCACCGAGAATTTCAGAACGACCTGGGCGCCTGGAAGGCCGAGATCATCAAGAGCGACCTGACGATCCGCTTCAACGAACCCGAAGTGCTGTTCGCGAACGGCAGCAGCGAGCTGAAGCCCGAATTCAAAGCCGTGTTGAGCGATTTCTTTCCGCGCTACGTGAAAATCTTGACCTCGGCCAAATATCGCGACGCGATCAGCGAGATCCGCATCGAAGGCCACACCTCGTCGGACTGGACCTTGCAAACTTCCGCGGAGGACGCGTATTTTCGCAACATGGAGTTGTCGCAGGCGCGAACCCGGACGACCTTGAGCTACTTGCTCGGACTTCCCGCGGTAGCCGAGGACCGGCCGTGGTTGACCCACTACCTCACGGCCAACGGCCTGTCCTCGTCACGTCCGATTCTCGGCTCGGACAACAAGGAAGATCCGCAGCGCTCGCGCCGCGTCGAGTTCCGGGTGCGCACCGACGCCGAAGTTCGCATTGCGAAGATTCTGGAGATCAGCCGATAAGGATCAGTCGATGAAGTTACCGGATTTCTTGAAGGATGCGGATCTGAACGAGTTGCGTCAGCGCATGGGAGCTTCCGAACTCGGCACGTTTCGTCTCTCGGTCAATCCCTACCGGTTCACGATGGCGGAACTCGAGCGGCTCATCGACGCCGGAATCGACGTCAACAGCCTCGAAGAAGTGAGGCCGCTGCGCGATCGAACGCTGTCCTACAAGGATCGGCGCGTGCTCCTGTACCGGCGCGACGTGCCGATGCTCGGCGCGAGCCGGGTTCTCAAGGTCGAATTGCCGCATTTTCATCTGTCGAATTGCCCGATCGTGCGCCGCCTGCGCACCGCGGATGCGGCGTCGCGCCACGTGGTCTCGGCGCGCGAAGACGGCCAGTTTCAGGTCAACTTGCTGCACGGTGCGGATAGCCGCCCGAGTCTCGAGCGCCTGCCGGTGTGCGAGGACTGCCTCGCCGAAGTCGCATTTGAAGGTTATTCGCGGTCCGACCCGAGCGCCATCCGCGTGCGCGCGCTCGCCGGCTTCACGGTCACGCGCTTCTTCGAGAAATACAAGCGTGCGCTCAGTGCCGATCCGAACTTAGGCTAGCGACCTTGGCTCAATCTGTCCCGGGCATTTATCTCATGAGCGGCTATTCGGGATTGCCCGAGCATTTCTTTGCGCGGCAGGATCCCGTACCGGTCGAAGAGCCGCGTCTGATCGAGATCAATCGGCCGCTGGCCGCAGAACTCGGGCTCGGCTTGTCGGGCCTCGATGATGAGCACTTGGCGGCGCTGTTTTCCGGCAATGCGCTGCCGCCGGGCGCGACGCCGATTGCGGCGGCCTACGCGGGACATCAGTTCGGCTACTTCGTGCCTCAGCTCGGCGACGGGCGCGCGATCCTGCTCGGTGAAGTGCGCGACGCGAACGGCATGCCGCGCGAACTGCAGCTCAAGGGGTCTGGCCGCACACCCTTCTCGCGCAACGGCGATGGACGCGCGGCGATGGGGCCGGTGCTGCGCGAGTACCTCGTGAGCGAGGCCATGGCGGCGCTCGGCATCCCGACGACGCGCTCACTGGCCGCCGTTGCAACCGGCGAGCCGGTCTACCGCGATACCGCGCTTCCGGGCGCGATCCTTACGCGTGTCGCGGCGAGCCACGTGCGCGTCGGCACTTTCCAATACTTCGCGGCACGCGGCGACGTCGAGGCGACCCGACGCCTCGCCGACTACGTGATCGACCGGCATTACCCGGACGCGAAAGCGGCCGCGCGGCCCATCGCCGCGTTGCTGCGCGCGGTCACCGAGCGGCAGGCGATTCTGATCGCGGAATGGCTGCACGTGGGCTTCATCCACGGCGTCATGAACACCGACAACATGGCGGTCTCGGGCGAGACGATCGACTATGGTCCCTGCGCTTTCATGGATGCCTACGATCCCGCGGCGGTTTTCAGCTCGATCGACGGTCGCGGGCGCTATGCTTATGCGAATCAAGTCAATGCGGCCGGCTGGAATCTCGCGCGCTTTGCCGAAACCCTGCTGCCGCTGATCGATCCGGTCGCGGAGCGCGCGGTCGAATTGGCGACCGAGGCGATCTCGATTTTCGCGCCGCGCTGCGCGCGGCACTGGCTGGAAGGGATGCGGCGCAAGATCGGACTCGAGAGCGCCGAAGAGACCGATCTAGGTCTCGTCGAGGCGCTGCTGTCGGCGATGCATCGGTCGGCAGCGGATTTCACGTTGAGCTTTCGGCGGCTCGGCGACGGCATCGTGCCGAACGGTTGCCACGATTGGGCGCAAGACTGGCGCGCGCGCCTGGCGCGCGATCCACAAACCCCCAAGCAACGCGCGCGCGCGATGCGTCGCGTCAATCCGGCCTATATCCCGCGCAACCATCGCATCGAACGCGTGATCGCCGCGGCAACCGCGGACGCGGATTTCGCGCCCTTCCACGAACTGCGGCGGGTACTTGCGGATCCTTTCGAAGAACGAGCAGGCCTCGAGGCCTACATGAACCCACCGCTGCCCGAGGAGCGCGTTCTGCAGACTTTTTGCGGGACCTGAGACGCATCGTGTCGACGACGCCGCGCGCGACGCCGCTGTGGACCGACGCCGAGCGCGACGCATCGCCGCTGCCGAGCGCGGCGCCGCTGCCGCGCAGCGTCGATGTGTTGATCGTCGGCGCGGGCTACACCGGCCTGTCGGCCGCGCGTGAAACCGCGGCCGCGGGGCGCACGACGCTCGTGCTCGATGCGGCGGGTGTCGGTGGCGGTTGCTCGAGCCGCAACGGCGGCCAGGTCGCCTACAGCATCAAGCCCTCGCTCGAGACGCTCACACGGCGTCACGGCGCCGACCTCGCGTTTCGCATCTGCGAGGAGGGTCACCGCGCCGTGGCGCACTTGCGCGGGCTCGCGCTCGAGCACGACCTCGACTGTGATTGGCGCCCACGCGGAGGATTCTACGGAGCGCACACGCAGCGGCATTTTGCGGCACTGGTGGCGCAGGCCGAGCATCAACCGAAAGGCCTCGAGCAACGAATTCGAATCGTGCCGAAGTCGCAGCAGCAAGCCGAAATCGCCAGCGATTTTTACCACGGCGGCTGCGTCTATGAGGACGACGCGTCGATCGATCCGCGGCGATTGCTGCTCGCGATCCTGCGCCGCGCGAGCGCTGTCGGTGCCACGGTCGTGGAACACTGCCCGGTCGCATCGATCCAAGCCGGTCGTGCGGGCTTCGAGGTGCAGACCGGCCGCGGTGTCGTGGTCGCGCGCAAAGTGCTGCTCGCGACCAACGGCTACTCGGGGCCCTTGTCGCCCTGGCATCGGCGCCGCGTGATCCCGATCGGCAGCTACCAAATCGCGACCGATCGACTCGGCGCCGATTTGGTGCGTTCGCTGATCCCGCAGGGCCGCAACGTGAGCGATACCCGACGCGTGGTCGTTTATTACCGGCCTTCGCCCGATGGCGAGCGCATCGTGTTCGGCGGGCGCGCGTCGCTCGACGAGCGCGATCCACTGGGCTGCGTGCCGCGACTGCGCTCGATGATGACGCAGGTGTTTCCGCAGCTCGAGTCCGTCGGCATCGCGCACGCCTGGGCGGGCTGGGTCGCTTACACGTTCGACACCTTGCCGCACCTCGGTCAGCGCGACGGACTCTATTACTGCATGGGATATTGCGGGCAAGGCGTCGCACTCGCGCCGTACTTCGGCCGGCGCATCGGCCAGCAAATTGCGGACCAACCCGAGGGCGCCACCGCGCTCGATTCACTGCCGTTCCCGACGCGGCCCTATTACTTCGGTTCGCCGTGGTTCTTGGCGCCGGCGATCCTGGCCCAAGGTCTCATGGACGCCGTCGGCATCTGAGTATCACCAGGGCTCTAGCCGAACTCATAGGCCGAGATCGCCTTGCCCCAAATCGTGCCGCTGAATGCATGGGTCGCGCGATCGCCGCTGCCTGCACCGGCCGCGACCATCAGCGGCAGCAGATGCTCCTCGCGCGGATGACAGGTACGCGCAAACGGCGCGAGCGTCCATTGCGAGAGCCGCGCCTCGCGCGCAGCGCTCGGCAGTGCGCAGACCGTTTCGGTCAACCACCGGTCGAATTGCGCGGCCGGCGCCTGCACCGCCGGCGCGGTCAACGCCGATAGATTGTGGAAACTCAAGCCGCTGCCGATCACCAACACGTTCTCGTCGCGCAACACCGCCAATGCACGTCCGATCGCGATATGCCTCGCGGGGTCGAGGCCCGCTTGCAGCGATAGCTGCAGAATCGGGATGTCGGCTTTCGGGAAGCTCACGCCGAGTGGGATGAAGATACCGTGGTCATAGCCGCGATTCAGTTCCTCGTCGCACTCGATATCGGCGGCCCGCAACAGCGCACGGGCGCGCGCGGCGAGCGCCGGTGCACCCGGTGCGGGATAGCGAAGCTCGTAGGTATGCGGCGGGAAGCCGTAATAGTCGAACAGCAATCCCGGTTTCGGCGCTGCGAGCACCGTGGGCCGCGGCGCCTCCCAATGCGCCGATACGACCAACAAGGCATCCGGCCGGCCCGGCAATCGCGCAGGCAAGTTCTCCAAGTAGGCTTGTAGCGCGAGCCAGCGCGTCGGGTCCTCGGGCGGCGGATCCATGAAAAAGCAAGGGCCGCCGCCATGGGGCAAGTAGATCGATGGTTGGCGCATCGACGCCATTTTAGCGCCGAAACGCTACACTGAGGCTATGAACAACGAGGCTGTGGAGCAGATTCAAACCAAGATCGCGTTTCTGGAGCGCGCCAACGCCGAATTGAGCGATGTGGTATTCCGGCAGCACCGGGAGATTCAGGCGCTCGAGGCCAAGCTGCGGGCGATATCGGATCGCTTGAATGCGGCACAGTCGCAGGATAGCGCCCGAACGCTCGACGAGGAGCGGCCGCCGCACTACTAGTGCTGCCGCTCAAGGCGACCGCAGACGCTCGTTGACGTGCTCGAGCAGCGCACGTCCCTCGGGCTGCAAGAACCAAGCGCAATGACCCAGCAAGAATTCTCGGTAGGCGAGATCTGCGTTGTCGGGCGCGTGCGTGATGCCGTGAAAGTAATCGATTTCCGTGACCGCAAACCCCACGTGCACGATCGGCAGGATCGCCGCCAGCGCCGCGCGCTCCGGCGCCGAAAGGCGCCGCACGGCCAAATAGCCGTCGAGCAGGCCCGATACGAGCGCCAAGTCTGCGGCTCCCGGCAGGCCTTCGTGAATCGCGAGCCAGGGGATCGTGTTGCGTTCGATCGCGGTCGCGAGATCGTAGACCGCGCTGCTGCGGTCGCTCAAGCCGAAATCCAGGATCGATTGCACGCTCGCCGATGCACTCGCGTCGGACCACAGCAGATTCGAGGCGTGCCAGTCATTGTGTGTCCACAGCGTTTCGAGCTGCGGCGCGAGCTGCAGATAGCGCGCATGAAACGGCGCGATCGCGCCGCTGAGCTCGGACTGCCAATCACGTCGCTGCAGATAATCGCGCAAGGCGGGACGCCGCTCGAGCATCGCGCGAAGCTGCGCGAGCGGATCGGCCGCGTTGATCAGCGCGGCGTTCGAGACCAGCAGTTGTGTCGCGCGCGGCGGGGCCGTATAGGTCCTCGCGGCCTCATGCAGTGAGGCGAGCGCCCGCCCTGCGCTCTGCGCGTGGCCGCGGCTCGTGAACGGCGACCACGACATCGCATCGCGATATAGATCAAGTCCGTCGCCATCGGCGTGAATCTCGTAGGTCCAGCTGCCGCAGGCGACCGCCGAGTCGCCGTCGGCCGAGCGGATCACGCGGCTCACGGAAATGCCGCGCGACTGCAGGTGCGCGATGAATCCGTGCTCCTCGCGCAATTGGGCCACCGTGCGCACGCTCTGATGATGGCGCTTGACGAACAGCCTGCGGTCATTGAGGTCGATGATTGCCGCTGCCGACAAGGGCCTCGGGCTGTGCCACAACAGCTGTGCGCTCGTGTGGGCGATACCCGCTTGGTTCAGCACCTCGCGGATTTCGTCGAGCGCGAGCGGCGGCCAGTCGGCCGGAGCCGGGCCGCCGCGCATCGAGTGCACGAACGCGACCGTCATGCCATGCCGCGTTGCTCGGCCGCGGCGCTGCGCCAGCGGCGTAGCCCCAAAATCGCGAGCACCACGAACGCGGCGTAGAGCACCGCGGTCAGGTATAGATGCTTGATCAAATAGACGCCGACATAGAGCACGTCGACGACGATCCAGATCCACCAGTTCTCGAGGTTGCGCCGAGCGGCCCAGACACTGGCCACGAGGCTTCCCGCGAGCAGCAGCGAATCGATCCAGGGTAGCGAGGCATCGGTGTGTTCGTCCAACAGATAGCCGAGAACGGCCGCCGCCGCGCATCCCGCCACGATGCTGACGAGCAGTTCTGCGCGACGCACGCGCGTGACCAACACCTCGCCGCTTGCGCTGCGACCGCGTAGCCACTGCCATAGGCCGTAGAGCAGCGTTGCCGCGAAGATGCCTTGCAAACCCATGTCCGCATAGAGCTTGACCTGATAGAAAATCACGCCGTAGAGCGCCACGGAGAGCAGCGAAAACGGGAAATTCCACAAGCTTCGCGCGGTCGTCAGCCAGACGCCGAGAACCGACACGATGAAGGCGACGAACTCGAGCAGCGACATGGGCGACCAACGATCTGGGTGAGCTCAATATGACCGTGCCCCGCAGGGCGGGGCGCTGCGCCGAATCTTAGCGTGAGAAGCGGTGCGCGCGCGCGGCTATCTGTGCGCTGCCCGGTGCGCCGCCCGGTGCGCCGCGTTCAGAATGCGGCTTCGTCGAGCCCCATCATCGACGCCTTGCCCGCCTTGATCGCATACAGCAGTGCGCCGGCCTGCGGCAGGATCCGCTCGATATAGAACGTCGCGGTCGTGAGCTTGGCTTTGTAGAACGCGGCATCCTCCGCGGCCTGCGGCAGCTTATCGGCTGCAACCTTGGCCATGCGAACCCACATGAAGCCGAGCGCAACGATGCCGAACAGGCGCAAATAATCGCTGCCTGCGGCGGCCGCTTCCTCCGGGTCGCCCATCGATTTTTGGGCGATGAACGCGGTCGCGAGCTGCAAGGCACCGAAGGCCTTGGCGTACGCTTGCACGAGCGGACCGACCTGCGCATGCTCGGCATGCGCTTCGATGAATTCGGCGACCGGGTGAAAGAAGCGCCGCAGCGAGCGGCCCATATTGGCCGGCAGCTTGCGGCCGACCAGGTCGAGCGCTTGTACGCCGTTGGTCCCTTCATAGATCATCGTGATGCGCGCGTCGCGAACCAGCTGCTCCATGCCGTTGTCCACGACGTAGCCATGCCCGCCGTAGGTCTGCAAACCGAGGTTCGTCGATTCGAAGCCTAGATCCGTGAACAGCGCTTTGACGATCGGCGTCATGAGCGCGATGAAATCCTGCGCTTCGGCGCGCTCGACATGGTCGGTCGAGCGCTCGGCGCGATCGAGCGCATTCGCGACCCAGACGCCGAGTGCGCGGCAACCCTCGTTGTTGGCGCGCATCGTCATCAGCGATCGGCGCACGTCGGGGTGCACGATGATCGGATCGGCGGGCTTCTCGGGGTTCTTCGCGCCTGCGACGGATCGGCCTTGCAGCCGCTCCTTCGTATACGCGACCGCATTCTGGTAGGCCGCCTCGCCGACGCCGAGACCCTGCGTGCCACAGGAGAGGCGTTCGCTGTTCATCATGACGAACATCGCGCGCATGCCCTTGTTCGGCTCGCCGACGAGCCAGCCCGTGGCTTGGTCGAATGCGAGCTGGCAGGTGGCGGAGGCGCGGATGCCCATCTTGTGCTCGATGCCGGTGCAGAGCACACCGTTGCGGGGACCCGAGGACCCGTCCGCCGTGGCCAGGAATTTCGGCACGACGAATAGGCTGATGCCCTTGATGCCCGACGGCGCATCGGGCAGGCGCGCGAGCACCAAGTGAATGATGTTCTCGGTCAGATCGTGTTCGCCCGACGAGATGAATATCTTGTTGCCGGTGATCTTGTAGCTGCCGTCTGGCTGCGGCACGGCCTTGGTGCGCAGCATCCCGAGATCGGTGCCGCAATGCGGCTCGGTCAGGCACATCGTGCCGCCCCAACTGCCGTCGACCAATTTGGGCAGGTACAGATCTTTGAGCGCGTCGGATCCGTGACTGCGCAGCGCCATGTATGCGCCATGCGAGAGGCCCGGATACAAGCCGAACGCGAGATTGCAGCCGCAAATGATTTCCTCGATCAATTTGCTGACGCTCTCCGGCAAACCTTGTCCGCCGTAAGCGGGATCGCAATTGAGCGAAGTCCAGCCGCCCGCGATGAATTGTTCGTAGGCCTGCTTGAAGCCTTTCGGTGTGCTCACGACGCCGGCGTCGAGGTGACAGCCTTCGGCGTCGCCGCTCGCATTCAACGGCAGCAGCACGGCGCTCATGAATTTCGCGGCCTCCTCGAGGATCGTGTCGAGCAGGTCGGGCGTGATCTCCTCGAGCCCCGGCAGGTGCTTGAGGCTCGAACTGTCATGCAGTTCATGCAGCACGAATCGCATGTCGCGCAGCGGGGCGGTGTAGTTGTGCATGTCTCTTTAGTCTCCCGATCCTAATTGCGCAGCGGTTTGCCGGTCACGAGCATGTGTTCGATGCGCGCGAGCGTCCCCGGCGTCTTCATGAGGCGCATGAATGCGGCGCGCTCCAATTCGAGCAGCTGATCCTCGGTCACGACATCGACGAGATCGGCGGGGCCGCCCGTCAGCACGCCCGCGAGCTCGCCGGACACGACGAGGTCGTACTTGGTCGCGACGCCGCGCCGATGAAACCCGTCGGCCGCCATTTGAAATGCGACTTTGCCGGCTGCACCCGGCAGCTTCAGCTCGATTGGTTTCGGCGGCAGGTAGTTTTCGGCGAGGCGTAGCGCGCGTGCTTTGGCGTCCGCCAGCAGCCGGTTGCGATTCATCGTGATGCCGTCGCTCGGACGCAGGTAGAGCAGTTCCTTGGCCTCGGCGGCGGACTTCGACACGGTCGCGGTGCTCACGGTCTCGAACACCTTCGAGGGCGCAGGCATCGGGCCGCGCGGCAGCAGGCCGCTCGACGACCAGCGCGAGAGCATTTCCTTGCAGCCACCCCAACCCGGCAGTAGGCCCACGCCGCACTCGACGAGGCCGATGTAGCTCTCGGCGTGCGCCTGCACGGCATCGCTGTGCAATAGGATCTCGCAGCCGCCGCCGAGCGCCATGCCGGCGGGCGCGCTCACGACCGGGAACGGCGCGTATTTGAGCGCCTTGTAGACTTGTTGTCCACCCGCGATGAGCTTCTCGATCTCGCCCCAGGCGGCGATGTTGGCTGCGAATATCGCGAGCCCGAGGTTTGCGCCCACGGAGAAATTCGCGGCCTCGTTGTAAATCACGAGCGCCTTGTATTTCTGCTGCACGAGCGCGATGGTCTTGCCGAGCAAGCCGATGATCTGATCGTCGAGTGAATTGCTCTTGCTCGTGAACTCGAAGCACAGCACGCCGTCACCGATATCCCAGACCGCGGCCGAGGCGTTCTTGAGTACCGGCTTCGCATTTCGCTTGATGTCCTCGAGCATCAGCACGCCTTGCGGCCGCGTGCGTTCGTGATAGGCGCCATCGAGTCCGAGATATTGGCGCTGGCCGTCGGCGATCCGATAGAAGGTCTTGCCCTTGGCCGCGCCCAGCAGCGCCGGCACCGGCAAGCCGTCTTGCGCCAATTGGTCCGCGAACCAGTCGACGCCGAGTTTATCGATGAGTTCGAACGGGCCCCATTGCCAGTTGTAGCCGAGGCGCATCGCCTCGTCGATCGCGGGGATATCGTCCGCGGCTTCCGGAACGAGCGTCGCCGCGTAGGCGAGCGTGCGGCCGACGACGCGCCAGGCATAACGGCCGATCTTGCTGTTCGACGAGAACAATGCGCGCAAATTCTTCGCCGCGCCCGCCAACTCCGGCAGTTCCGGCTTCTGCTCCGGGCGATAGTCGCCAGTCGCGAGGTCGATGGCCTCCTTGATCTTGGCGCCGCCGGTCCGATTGAGGCGGTAGAAACCGCCCTTGCCCTTGCGGCCCGTGTAGCCGTCGGCGATCATTTTTTTGATCAGGGGCAGATCACGATTGGCGCCGTGGAACGCATCACTCTGCGGAAGCGCTTTCGCGAGGCTGCCGTTGATGTGCGGCATGAGGTCGAGGCCGACCAGGTCGATCAGACCGAAGACGCCGGTTTTCGGTACGCCGACGGGCCTGCCGATCACTGCATCGGCTTCCTCGACGGTAAGTCCGGCATCGATCGCCTCGACGACGCCGACTTGCAGCCAATAAATGCCGAGGCGGTTTGCAATGAAGCCCGGGCTGTCCTTGCACCGAACGATGCTCTTGCCGAGTACGAGGTCGGCACAAGCTTCGACGGCCTTAGCCAGCGCAGCATCGGTTTGTGGGCCGGTCACGATTTCCAGCAGGCGCATATAGCGCGGTGGATTGAAGAAGTGCGTGATCAGGAAGTCGCGCTTGAACGCATCGCTCTGTCCATCGGTCAGCTGCGCGAGCGGTATCGTCGAGGTGTTGGACGAGACCGCGGTGCCGGGTTTGCGCACGGCATCGAGTTTACGGTAGAGCGTTTGCTTGACATCGAGCCGTTCGACCACGGCCTCGATGATCCAATCGCTGTCGGCGACTTGCGCGAGATGATCTTCGATATTGCCGGCGGTCACGAGTTTGGCGGCGCGCGCCGACATGAACGGCGCGGGATCGGTCTTGAGCATCTTGGCAATCGCGCCTTCGGCGAGGGCGTTGCGGTTGGTCGCGCCGCTCGGGACCACATCGAGCAGCAGCACGGGCACACCCGCATTGGCGAATTGCGCGGCAATTCCGGCGCCCATGACGCCTGCGCCGATGACGGTGGCTTTGCGGATCGCTTCCATGGTTTGCGCGCTCCCGTTAGATTCGTTCGAGGATCGTGGCGATGCCCTGGCCGCCGCCGATGCATTGGGTCGCAAGCGCATAACGGCCGCCTTCGCGCTGCAAGAGACTTGCCGCCTTGCCGACGATGCGGGCACCGGTAGCGCCCAGCGGATGGCCCAGCGCGATTGCACCGCCGTCGACGTTGAGCGTCGCTTCGCGAATGCCGAGATCGCGCGCGCAGGCGAGCGCCTGGCTCGCGAAGGCCTCGTTGAGTTCGACGATGTCGATCGCCGAGATCGACAGATTGGCGCGCTGCAAGGCCTTTTGCGTGGCGGCGACCGGGCCGATGCCCATGATCTCCGGCGCGCAGCCCGCGACCGCGACGCTCACGATGCGCGCAAGCGGCTTGAGTCCATGCTTGCTCGCGTAATCTTCGCTGCAGACCAGAACCGCCGAACCGCCGTCAGTGAGCGGCGAGGAAGTGCCGGCCGTCACGGTGCCGGATTCGGAGAAGGCGGGCTTGAGCTGTGCGAGCGCCGCGGCGGTCGTGTCCGGGCGCGGGCATCCGTCCGTATCGACCTTACCGCCTTTGACCGTGATGCTCACGAGTTCTGCGGCGAATTTGCCCGCCTGGATCGCGGCCGCGGCGCGCTGCTGGCTGCGCACCGCGAAGGCTTCTTGCTCGGCACGGCTGATATGCCACTTCGCCGCGACGTTTTCCGCGGTGTCGCCCATGCCGATGTAGGCGGCGGGCATGGCGGCCTGCAGCGCCGGATTGGGCAGCGGGTTGAAGCCAAGCATCGGCACCCGCGTCATGCTCTCGATGCCCGCGGCGATGAACACCTCGCCGGCGCCGAGTTGAATCGCGCCGGCCGCGATGTGGACCGACTGCATCGAGGAGCCGCAGAAGCGATTCACGGTCATGCCGGCGACCGACTGCGGCAATCCGGCCAACATGCCGATGAGCCGACCGACATTGAGTCCTTGTTCGCCCTCCGGAAAGGCGCAGCCGACGATCAAGTCTTCGATGTCGTTCGGATTGACGCCGCTGCGCGCGATGAGCGCGGCGACCACCTGTGCAGCGATGTCGTCCGGCCGTACGCGTGCGAGCGCGCCCTTGCCGGCCGGTGTGAACGGAGAGCGGGCATAGCCCGCGATGACGACATTCTTCATGGTTTCACTCCAAGGTTGATCAGCGCGGCATTGGCCTGCGCTTCCACGTCGCGCAGTTCGGCGAGCGTCTGTTCCAACGCGACGCGTTGGTCTTCCAAGCGAACAATTCGGCTGTGCACGGATTTGAGCAACAAACGCAGCTGCTTCGCGTGGGTCGGGTCGACGTCGTAGAGATCCAGGTATTCCTTGATCTCCTTGAGCTTGAAGCCGAGACGCTTGCCACGCAGGATCAGCATCATCCGGCTGCGATCACGCAGCGTATAGATTCGATTGTTGCCGGCTCGGCACGGCGAAATCAGGCCCTTGTCCTCGTACAGGCGGATCGTGCGCGCGCTCACGCCGAGATCCTTGCCCAGCTCGGTGACGCTGAACAAATCTTCGGGCGGCCTCGCAGCCTGCGCTTCCGTATTCGCCAAGGAGCTAACCTATACGTTAAGAGACTGACCTATACGATAATGATTTTTGAGCCGCTTGCAAGCCCAAATCCCGCAGCTCCCGCACTGCGGCAATTTGTCATATGCCTTCTATATCGGCCGCAGTTGTGGCGTTTGTAGACCTAAAGTGATTTGATGCGCAGCAGCTAAATGATTTGAGAGACCACGCTGTGAACATCCCATCGGATCCGGCCGCCTATTTGGATCGAAATCACCGGCGGCGACTCGATGTGCCCGGACGTCCGAAGCTGCGCTGGACCGGCCTGCTGCTCGCAGTCCTGTGGAGCTATCTCGGCGTGCTCTCGGCCTGGCTGCTGTGGCGCCTCTGGAGCGGCCGGCCCGCCAACGCCGACTCCGAAATCGTCACCTTGCTTCCTCAGATCGCCTGCCTGGTACTCATGTGGCGGCGCTTACACACGCCCATCGTCGATCGGGCACGTTGGCTCGGCTGGGCCTTGCTGTCGGCCGCCGTGGTCTTCGATATCGTGGCGAGCACCGACTTGAGCTATGTCGCCGCGCAACCGGGCGCGCAATTTGGTTCCTCGGCCGATGCGCTCTACATGCTCGATTATGTGTGCGCGATCGCGGCGTTCGCGTGCTTCTACGTGAGCGCCGGCGGCTCGTTCCGCCGGCCGCGCGTTTGGCTCGACATCGCGGTGCTGCTGCTTGCCTGTGGCGCGGCGATGCTGCCGTTCCTATTCGCGCCGCTGCTCGATCCGGCTCCGGCATCGGCATCGAGCATCGCAGCGACGCTCGGCTATGCGACCGGCATCGGCGCGACCAGCACACTCGCGTTGCTCACGATCATGCAGATTTCCGCCTGGCGCGACGAGCGCGCGACCGCGCTGCTCGTGATCGGCGCGCTGATCGCGGCGGCTTCGGCTCTGGTCGGCATCGCAGCCAACGAGCGCGGCTTTTATGCACTCGGGAATTTCGATGATCTGGGCTGCTGCTTGGTGCTCGGCTGTTACGCCAGCGCCGCGGTCGCAGATGAACGCCGCCGTCGTGGAATTTCGGCGGGCCAGGTGCGCGTCGGCGATTTCTACAATTTCTTGCCGGTCATCGCGCTGTTGTTTTCGATCGTGATCGTGCTCGGCGCGCAGGCGCGGCGCGACGGATGGAGCATGCTCGCCGGCGGCGTGCTGCTGCTCGTCGCCTCGGCATTGTTGATCGGCCGGCAAATCGCGGTGCGCGCGGAAATGCGCCGCCTGGGGGCCGCGGCCATGGCGCGCGAAGTCGAATCGCGGCTCACCGAACTCGTGCGCCGTTCCGCCGACGTGATCGCGGTGGTTACGCGTGAAGGGACTTTGTCGTTCTTGAGTCCGGCCGGCGCGGGCCTGCTCGGGATTGCGCCCGAGGCCGCGGTCGGCGCCGTGGCCGCGAATTTGCTCGGACCGGAGAATAGCGCGCGGCTCGGCGAGTTTCTCGAGCAATTCGTCGCCTCCGAAGAGCCGCTGCGCGAGATCGAGTTGAACTCCGAATCGGAGTCAGGGCAGTCGAGACGGATCTTGGTCGTCGCGAGCAATCAATTGCGAAACCCGCTGCTTGCCGGGATCGTGCTCACGGTGCGCAACGTGACCGCGCAGCGAGCGGCCGAGCGCGAACTGCTCGAGGCGGCCTGCCGCGAGCGGCATCGGCTCGGCAACGAACTGCACGAGGGCCTCGGCCAGGATCTGACCGGAATATCGATGTTGGTGCAAAATCTCGCGAGCGCGGTCAAGCGCGGTGAACCCGAGGTGCCGCGACTATTCGACGAGGTGTCGAGCCTGGTTCGACGCACGATCTCGTTCACGCGAGACCTCGCCAGCTGGTTCTCGCCGATCGAAGTGTCGCGAGGATCCTTGAGTGTGGCATTCGAACGGCTCGCGAAGGATGCAGCTTCGCGCTGGGGCATCGAGGTGTTCAGCCATTCGCAGCCCGCGGAGATACTCGTACCCGAATTCACCGCCGAGCACTTGTACCGCATCGTCTACGAGGCGATCGTCAATGCCTCGCGGCACTCGGGGTGCAGCTACGTGGCGGTCGAGTTGCAGATGAACCTCGACGGCCTGACGCTCGTGGTGTCGGACGACCGCGACGCGGCCGCCGCCGCGGCCGGCGCTGCCGACGGCCTCGGCATGAACATGATCAATCATCGGATCCGCTTGCTGGGCGGCTCGCTGCATCTCGACACACCCGCCGGCGGAGGCGCGCACTTGTCGATCCACGTTCCGACACTCCAGGGGCACGCATCAGGCGCGCCGCATGATCAGTTGAAAATTCACGATCAATACGCCCGCGAGGACGAGCATCGCTCCCAAGGCAAACCGCAGGTCGATCCGGTCTCCGAGTAGCGCCGCTCCGAACAGAACGCCGAACAGCGGCGTCAGCAAGCACAGCAGCATCAGGCGCGACGTCAAATAATGGCGCAGCAGCCAGAACCACACCAGATAACTCGCAATCGCGATGACCACGGTTTGGAACAGCAAAGACAGTATCGTCATCGAGGTCAGCTCGATCTGGGTCTGTCCGGTCAGCGCCGCGAACACGGCAAGCACGAGCGCGGCCGTGCCGACCTGGTAGAGCACGGTTTTCGCCGCCGCCGCGCGGTTCACGCGCCCTCGCCGTAGTACGACATTGCTCAAGCCCCAACTCACGCCGCCCAGCAGCGCGAGCAGATCTCCTGTCAACAACTCTGCAACCGGGCGGCCGCCGAAACCGAGGAATGCAACGACGACGCCCAAGAACGCGACCGCGATTCCGCTCCATTGAAGCGGGTTCAGACGCTCCTCGGGCAGGAATTGCAGGCCGAGCGCCGTGAAGATCGGAGCGGTGTAGAGGAACACCACGGAATGCGCGGCGGTCGTATGAACGAGCGCCTGGCCGGCAAAGATGAATTCGAGCGAAAACATCAGGCCGAGCAACAGGCCGCTGCGCAATGTCCCGTCGGCGAACGCGCCGCGCCCTTCGCGTGCGAGCACCAATAGTCCGAAGAAGATCGATGCGCCGCCGAATCGAATCGCGAGCTGCAGGACCGGCGCTGCGGTGGCCGCGACGCCCTTGAGAGCGACCTGCTGAAAGCCCCAAACGACGCAGAGTCCGACGACGAAGATCGCGGCGCGCAGGTCGAGCGGCCGACGTTGTGGTACAAGGTCTGCTGATTGAGTCACGGATACACCGATCGATTGGAAGTTCGAAGCCTCAACGTGCCCAGCATATCCGAATTGCACGACGGCGAGCGCAGCGGCGACGCGAGCAACGCCGCGGCGTCCACGCCGCAGAGCGTCTGCGCAATCGTGATTACCTATCATCCAGGGGAAGAATTCCCGCGCATCATCGAGCGCTTCGCGCGGCAAGTGGGCGCAACCGTGATCGTCGACAACGGATCCGGCCAAGCGGAACTCGTGATGCTGCGCGAAATCGCCGCGGATCCATCGATACATTTGATTTGCAACGGCGCGAATCTCGGAATCGCGGCGGCGCTGAACATCGGAATTCGACGAGCCGCGGCTCTCGGATTCGAATGGGTGCTGCTGATGGATCAAGACAGCTACGCGAGTTCCGCGATGGTGGAGGCCTTGAATTCGGTGCGCAGCTCGTTTCCGGACCCGGCCCATCTCGCGGTCGTCGGATCCGGCTACGACGACGAGGAGCGCGGGCCGCCGGTTCCCGCCGAAATGCAGCACGACGCGGCGCCCTGGCAGGACATGGAATCGGTGATCACCTCGGGCAGTCTATTGTCTTTGGCCGCATACACAGCGCTCGGGCCGTTTCGCGAGGATTTTTTCATCGATCATGTGGACACCGAATATTGCCTCAGGGCGCGACTCCGCGGCTACCGCGTGATCAAGAGCCGCAGTCCGCTGATGTCGCATGCAATCGGCGCGCCGACGACGCACCGGATCCTGTGGATGGAGAAGCGAACGACCAATCATGGGCCGGATCGCCGTTACTACTTCACGCGGAACGACACGGTTTTATTGCGTGAGCGCGGCCGCCATCCGGGCGGCTTGTGGATCTTGAAGGCGTTGATGCGCAGCGTGAGAACTTGCAAGCGCATCCTGCTCTATGAGCAAATGAAGGCTCCCAAGATCAAGGCCGTTTTCCACGGCTGGTGGGACGGTGTACGCGGCCGGCTCGGGCCGCGCGAATGAAAAAGAAGGAAATATGCTTGTGACTCGAACTTCCGTTCGCTTGAGTGCCGATCAGTGTTATGGCCGGGGCGCCGTGATCATTCATTGGAGCATGTTCGTGCTGGTGCTGATTGTCGGCACGCTCGGCCTGTTACACGACTCCTGGCCCGACGCCACGCAGGCGTTTTGGATCAACATCCATGCGATCATCGGTTTGGCCGTGTGGCTGCTGCTGATCGCACGCGCGGTCTGGCGTTGGCGCCATCCGCCGCCGGCGCTGCCGCAGGAAGTCGGCGAATTCTCGCGCCGCGCGTCCGCGGTCGTGCATTTCGCGCTGTATGCCTTGCTGTTCATCATTCCGTTGGTCGGCATCGTGACCTTCATTTGGCACGGCCGGATTTTCGATTTCGGCCTTTTCCAAGTGAACTTCGGCGTCAAGAAGAATCGCGCGATATTCCACCCGACCGAGGACTGGCATGGCTATCTCGCCTATGCGCTGTTCGCTCTCGTCGGGATTCACATCTTGGCGGCGCTGTGGCACCACTGGATCAAGCGCGACGACGTACTGCGGCGCATGTGGCCGACGCACTAGATCACCGAGTGGCACCAGCTCGCGATGCTCGCGCGAACAGCTGCTCTGGGTCTTGAAAAGCCTTGAATTCGAGCGCGTTGCCGGAAGGGTCGAAAAGAAAGAATGTGGCCTGCTCGCCGACCGCTCCCTGAAAGCGGATGTGCGGCTCGATCTCGAAGCGCACACCGGCCTCGCGCAACTGCTGTGCGAGTTTGTGCCACGGCGTCCATTCGAGGACCACGCCGAAATGCGGAACCGGAACATCGTGGCCGTCGACGACGTTCGAGACCTGAACATGCGCGCGGCTGCTCGAGTCGAGGTGCGCGACGAGCTGATGGCCGAACAGATTGAAGTCGACCCAGGAATCGCTGCTGCGGCCTTCGGTGCAGCCGAACAACCCGCCGTAGAACGCCCTCGCAGCGGCAAGATCGTGAACCGGTATTGCGAGATGAAACGGGCTGATCTTCATGGGTACGCTATGCTAGCCGCTCACGACGGCGACAATCAACGGGGGATGTCTTGGGCTGCAGCTTCGGCATGCTTAAGCGATCAGTGTGGGTCGCCGTTTCGGTCTTCGCATTGCTCGGCATCGAATTCGCACCGAAGGCCGGCGCGCAGCAGCACGACACGATCATTCGGCGCGCGTTGATCGTCGATGGCTCGGGCGAGCCGCCGTACCTCGGCGATATCGTGATCGACGGCGACCGTATCGGCTTCGTCGGCACGCATGCCGCGGGCAGAGGCCGCACCGAGATCGCCGCCCAAGGCAGGGCGGCAGCGCCGGGATTCATCAACATGCTCGCGCACTCCGAGGGGAGCCTGCTCGTCGACGGACGGGCGCTCAGCGATCTGACGCAAGGGGTCACGCTCGAAGTCATGGGCGAGGACTCCGCGGGTCCCTTGAGTCCGCGCATGAAAGAGCTCGCGGTGCAGCGCCAATCGGATATTCATTACGAGGTCGATTGGACCACGCTCGGCGAGTTTTTGGACAAGCTGCAGCGGCGCGGGATCGCGCCCAACGTGGCTTCTTTTGTCGGTGCCGGAACCGTGCGCGCTGATGTGCTCGGCGAGAGCGACGTTCAGCCGACGCCGCAGCAGCTGGATTCGATGCGTGCCCTGGTGCGCGAGTCGATGGAGGAGGGTGCGCTCGGTGTCACGACGGCGCTGATCTACAGTCCCAACGAATACGCCAAAACGCCCGAACTGATCGCACTCGCCGGCGAATCGGCGCGCTGCGGCGGTATGTATATCGCTCACATGCGCTCGGAGGGCGATCGGATTCTCGATGCCTTGCAGGAGACGATCGACATCGCGCGCGCCTCGGGCGCACCCGCCGAGATCTATCACCTGAAGCTCGCCGGCCGCTCGAATTGGGAGAAGCTCGGCGCGCTCATCGGGATGGTCGAGGCGGCTCGCGCCGCGGGCACGCGCATCACGGCCGACATGTACACCTACACCGCGGGGGCGACCGGCCTCGATGCGGCGATGCCGCCGTGGGTCCAGGACGGCGGCCTCGAGGCGTGGATCGCGCGTCTGCGCGATCCCGGCATACGCGCGAAGGTCGTTGCCGACATGCAAGACCCCAATCCTCGATGGGAGAACCTCTATCTGCGGGCGGGCGCCGAGGGCACCTTGCTGCTCGGATTCAAGAATCCTGCGCTGCGGCCGCTGATCGGCAAGACGCTCGCGCAAGTCGCGCGTGAGCGCGGGTCGAGCCCCGAGGACACAGCGATCGATCTCGTGATCGAGAGCGGCGATCGCGTCGATGTCGCCTATTTCCTGATGTCGGAAGCCAATCTGCGCCGCGAGGTCGCGTTGCCTTGGGTGAGCTTCGGATCGGACGCTGAGGCTCCCGCGCCGGAGGGCGTGTTTCTGAGCCGCAACCCGCACCCACGTGCCTATGGCAATTTTGCGCGCCTGCTCGCCAAGTATGTGCGGCGCGAGCACGCGCTCTCCTTGCAGGAAGCGATCCGCAAATTGACGGCGTTTCCCGCCTCGACGCTTTCGCTGAGCGAGCGCGGGATGCTCAAGGCCGGCTATTTTGCCGACATCGTGCTGTTCGATCCCGCACGCGTGCAGGATCAGGCGACGTTCGCGCGGCCGCATCAATTGTCGACGGGCGTCACGGACGTCTGGATCAACGGCGTTTTGGCGTTGGAGTCCGGAGTTGCGACCGGGAAACCCAGCGGCCGATTCATACACGGCCGCGCTTGGACCGGTGCGCCCGGCGGCGGTTGCCGCGATCGCAGCGCTGATTGGACGTGGAGCAAGTAGCACATCAAACTAGGCGTATGAAACCGATCATGATTCAACACGGCACAAGCCGCGATTGCGGGTCAGCGCCTTGAGCGCGCGACGCGCCGCCGATGCGATCGTCGAGCGCATTCGCGCGCACGGCACACGGCTGGTCTATACGGTCGCGGGCGAGAGCTATTTGGATGTGCTCGACGCGCTCTACGATGCGTCCGATGCGCTGCGGGTCGTGACCTGCCGCCACGAAGCGGCGGCCGCAAACATGGCGGAGGCGACCGCCAAACTGACCGCGGCTCCCGGCATCGCGTTCGTGACGCGCGGCCCGGGCCTGACACACGCGAGCATCGGCATCCACACAGCACAGCAAGATGCGACGCCGATGCTGTTGTTCGTCGGCGAAATTTCCCGCGAGGATCGATATCGACGCGCGTTTCAAGAAGTCGATTTGACGCAGACCTTCGGCGATTTGGCCAAGGGCGTCGTGCAGATCGATCTGCCGAGCCGCGCCGGCGAACTTGTCGACCGTGCGTTCCAGCTCGCGCTGTCGGGAAGGCCCGGGCCGGTGGTCGTGGGTTTACCCGAGGACGTGCTCGGCGAGGCTTACGGCGCCGCCGATGGTGCGCCGACCGCGGTCGCTGCGCAGGGCGTCGGCGCCGAGGTCGTCACCGATATTGCCGAGCGCCTGCGGCGCTCGCGGCGCCCGCTGCTTTGGCTCGGCGGTAGCCGATGGACCGCAGAGTCGGTGCGCGCGGTTCAGCTGCTCGCGGAGAGCTGGCAATTGCCGGTCGTCACCGGCTTTCGGCGCAAGGACCTGTTTCCAAACGCGCACGCGAACTATGCCGGCGAACTCGGCTTCGGAGCGACGCCCGCGCTGATCCAGCGCCTGCGCGATTCCGATTTGATCCTCGTGCTCGGCGCCGCGCTCGGTGATGTCGAGACCGGTGGTTATCAATGGCTCGAGCGCTCGAGCACTCGGCAGCGGCTGATCCACGTGCACGTCGATGCGCAAACGCTCGGCGCGGTGTTTCCGGCGCAGCTCGCGGTGCAAACCAATCCCGGTTTGCTCGCGGCGCGACTCGGCTTGCTCGGGCCGGGCGCCGAGATGCCCGCGCCCTGGTCGGAGTGGACAGGCGCCGCACGCGCCGAGCAGGCGGCATTCATGGAGCCGGTCACGGTCATCGGAGCCGTGAATCTGTCATTGGTGTTCCGCGAGCTGCGTGCGCAGTTGCCGGAGTCGGCGATCGTCACGAACGGAGCAGGCAATTATGCGGCTTGGCTGCACCGGTTCTTCGCGCACGGGGCGTTCCCGACCCAGCTTGCGCCGGGCAGCGGCGCCATGGGCTATGCGGTGCCGGCGGCGATCGCCGCGAAACTCGTGCATCCCGAGCGCGAGGTCGTTTGTGTCGCGGGCGACGGTTGCTTCTTGATGGCGGTTCAGGAACTCGCGACCGCGGCCGCGCTCGATCTCGGCGTTGTATTCCTGGTCGTCAACAACGGCACCTTCGGCACGATCCGCATGCACCAGGAATCTCGATTTCCGGGACGCCGGATCGCGACCGAATTGGCCAATCCGGATTTCGTCGCGCTTGCGCGAGCATTCGGACTCGCGGCTTGGCGGGTCACCGAGACTCATGAGTTTGGCGCGGCGCTGCGCGCTGCACGCCAGCACCCGGGCCCAGCGCTCATTGAACTGCAAACTTCGATCGAGGATATCTCTCCGGGCCGGCGGCTATCCGCGTTGGGCGCGGCCGCGCGCAATCCGCGCCCGTAATGCTGCGTCGCGGCATTCGTGTAACTCGCGCAAAATCAGCGTACTGGATCAAGAAGCGCTAAGCCGCGCCGCTAACAGTCGCAGGGCCTACCGCAATCCTCCGGATGTATGCGGCGCGGGAATCGCAAACTAAGTCGAAGAGGAGTATCCAGCTTGCTGTCATTCTTGAGCGGGGGCAATAAAACGCAGTTGCGCGAATTGCAAGCACTCGCGGACGCGGTCAACGAGTCGCAGGCCGTGATCGAGTTCAGTCCAGACGGCACGATCCTCGGGGCCAACGAAAATTTTCTGAAATTGCTCGGCTATACGCTCGAGGAAATCCGCGGCAAGCATCATCGCATGTTGGTCGATCCGGCGTACCGGGACACCGAGGAGTATCGCCGCTTCTGGGAGCGACTGCGCGCCGGCCAGTTCGATGCCGGCAAGTATCTGCGTGTTGGCAAGGGTGGCCGCGAGGTATGGGTGCAGGCGAATTACAAACCGATCAAGGATTCCGACGGCAAGACTTACAAGATCGTGAAATTGGCCATCGATATCAGCGCGGGCGTCAAGGCGGCGCGCGATTTGGATGATGCGTTCAACGATACGCGGCAGATCGTCGAGGCCGTTATCGGCGGCGCCAACGAGCGGCGGATTTCGCTGGTCGGCAAGACCGGTTCGCTCGAGATACTCGCGAGGACGATCAATCTGCTGCTCGACGGCGTACTGAGCACGGTCGGCGAGACGCAAGCGATCGCACAACGCGCGATCGACGGCGATTTAACCGCGCGCATTTCACTGGACCAAAAAAGCGGCCCGTTCCGCGCGCTCGCCGTGTCGGTCAACTCCTTGATCGAGAGCATGATGAACGTGGTCCAAGGGCTGCAAAAGACCTCGCGCGAATTGCAGGCGGGTGCCGCGGAAATATCGCGCGGCAATTTGGACTTGAGTCAGCGCACCGAGCACCAGGCCGCGAATTTGGAGGAAACCGCATCCTCGATGGAGCAGATGACCTCGACGGTCAAGAACAATGCCGACAATGCGGCCCAGGCCAATCAGCTCGCCTCGGCAGCGCGCGAACAGGCGGAGCGCGGCGGCAAAGTCGTGGGCTCCGCGGTGGCCGCGATGAGCGAGATCAACGCAGCCAGCAAAAAAATTGCCGACATCATCGGCGTGATCGATGAGATCGCGTTCCAGACCAATTTGCTGGCGCTTAACGCCGCGGTCGAGGCGGCGCGCGCCGGCGAGCAGGGGCGGGGCTTTGCAGTGGTCGCATCCGAAGTGCGCAACCTCGCTTCCCGCAGCGCCGAGGCGGCGAAGGAAATCAAGGCGCTGATTCAGGATTCGGTCGGCAAGGTCAACGAGGGCGCGAAGCTCGTCGACGAATCGGGCAAGGTCCTCGGCGAGATCGTCACGGGCGTGAAGAAAGTCACGGACGTCGTCGCGGAGATCGCCGCATCGAGCCGCGAGCAGGCGTCGGGCATCGAACAAGTCAACAAGGCGATGACCTCGATGGATGCGATGACGCAGCAGAATGCAGCGCTCGTCGAGCAGGCCTCCGCCGCGGCGCAGGCGCTGACCGAGCAGGCGTCGAACTTGACGCAGGTCGTCGAGCGCTATGACGTGGGCCATGAGGCGCCGCCGCGCGCGGCAGCGGCGCGCGCGAGCGCTCCTCGCCGTGCGGCCGGCAAGGCGGCCGCAGCGGCGCCATCGCCCGGCGAGCGCCGTTCGGCAACGCGGCCGTGGAGCGGCAAATCGAATGCATCGGCGCCGGCAAATCCGCCCGCAAGCAGCCAGACTTCGGCCGCCGGCGACGATCAATGGGAGAGCTTCTGATTCGCGAATCGAAGCGCTCGGCGCTTGGGTCCGCGGCGCCGAGATCTTGCGCTCGCTGTCGAATACCCGTTTAATTGCGCGCAGCGGTTTTTGAGCACAAGACAACGCATGAGGTTTGAGGGATGCAGAGCGATACGCGTGGCGGCAGTGAAGGCGGCGGCTGTCTGCCCGGTGCGCGCGCCGTGACCCGTCTAGGCGCATTCGCCAATGCGGCGTTTCTGAAAATCGAGCTGCTGTTTTATATCTTGCTCGGCCTGATGCTCGCGATCGCGGCGCTGCTCGGGCTCGGCGGCGCCGGCGCGTCGTTGTGGACCACGGTCCAACTGCACGGCGCGGACGGGTCCGTGTTGGTCGCGATCGATCGGCTGTTGTTCGTGCTGATGATCGTCGAAATCCTGCACACCGTGCGGGTCTCGTTTCGGGCGGGCGCGATGATCTGCGAGCCCTTTCTGATCGTCGGGTTGATTGCAACGATCCGACGCGTGTTGGTCATTACGCTCGAGTCCTCGCAAGTCGATGTTCCGGGCAAATGGACCGCCGAATCGCATGCGGTGCTGACCTCGTCGATGCTCGAGTTGAGTGTGCTCGGCGCGCTGATTTTGATCATGGTCGCATCGATCGTGCTGCTGCGGCGTAGCGAGCGCGGCAGGGCAGGGGCTTTCGGCAGCGACGCGGAAGCGCGCGGGCTTTAGTCTCGGGCGATGACCACGCCGCAAAGTACGTGGACTGCGAGCACCAAAATCAGCACGACGGTGTCGCGCGCCGCGCGCGGCATCTGATCCGCGACCGATGCGGCGCTGAGTTGCCGATTGAGCGTGTCCGTGGGATCGGACAGCGAGAGAACATGGGTGACACGCGCCCCGTTGATCAGGGTCAGCAGCGGCAGCAACCCGATTTCCCACAACAACAGCAATAGGTTGATGACTCGCGCCGGCTCGGTCGTCGGCGGCTGATCGGCGTCGCTGCGCGCAGACCGCAAGCGGCTCAGCATGCCGACGAGAATGAATGCGACGATGCCCGTCGACGGCACCAAGAGCTTGCAGCATCCGACGAGCACGCCGACCGGGATGCTGCGGTTGACCTCGATCGATCGATACACCGGGCGGATCGACTGCAGGATTGCGAGGCTGATCGCGCCGGCCCAGATGACCTGCAATGCGCTGGTGCGCTCGTCGACGAACCGGTCCGCGATCATTGACGCGATCACGGCCGAGAGCAGCACCAACGTCGGGCGCGCCGATTGCGCGGCATCCTCATGGTTCTCGTAGAACACGAACCAATTTTGGGCGGCCATCACGAGCAGCAGAATCAGGCCGGCCGGCGGCAGAATCCAGGCTTGCAGCGGATCGAAGCCGTGAACGCACCAACTCGCGACGAAATAGGAGAGCAACGCGAGCGTCAGGCCCGAGCATACGCCGCCCCATGCGAGGACTCGCCAATTGCGGGTGTGCCGATTCCCGATGACGAGCGTCGAGACCGCACCGAACAATCCGGCGCTGCAGGCAACCACGATAGTCAAGCTGCTGAACATTTGAGTCCCTGGCGTAACCTGGGCTTATGGTAACTAAGCCGGGTTATGACACAACGAACCGGTTCACATCATGTGGAATTCGCGCCGCCCCGTGGCGCCGTCGCGCCAGCGTCCCTGCCCCAAAACCGTGCAGCGGCGCCCCGCACGGTCGACAAGCGCGCTTTCTGCGCGTCTGGGGGTGAATCGGGTATCTTACGCGCCGCGATATCGGCTGGGCATGCCGACGCGTCGATGAGGACCAGCGATGACTCTGAATGATCCCGATCAGGCCGACGGAAACAGCGCGCAGGCCTCCCATGCCGCCCATGCCGCGCCCGCCGTCAATCGCGAACTCGCTCTGGGCATCGACACCGGCGGAACCTTCACCGATGCAGTACTGCTCGCCGATGGGCGACAGGTCGTCGCGACCGCGAAAGCCCTGACGACCCACTGGAACCTTTCGATCGGCATCGGCAATGCGATCCGTGCCGTGCTCGCCGAACGGGCCGCCGCAGCAGGCCTCGCGCCGGTGAGCCTCGTCTGTGTCTCGACGACGCTTGCGACCAACGCAGTCGTCGAAAACCGTTTCAGCCCGGTGTGCACGCTGCTGGTCGGATTCGATGATGCGATGGCGGCGCGCTCCGGCCTGCAGCGCCAGGGCGCAGGTTTCATTGTGCGCATCGCGGGCGGCCACGGCGCCACTGGCGAAGAGTCGGTGCCGCTCGACGAAGAGGCCGTGCTGCGCGCGGTCGCGCAGTACGAGTCGCGCGTCGAAGCATTCGCGGTGACCGGCAACTTTTCGATCCGCAATCCGGCGCACGAGCTGCGCGTGCGCCAGTTGATCCGCGCGCACTCGCCCAAGCCCGTGACCTGCGCGCACGAACTCAGTTCGAAGCTCGATGCGCCCCGGCGCGCGTTGACGGCCGCGCTCAATGCGCGACTCACGCCGCAGATTCGCCATCTCATCGAGGCGCTCGGTGGCGTGCTCGCCGAGATGGCGATCGATGCGCCGTTGATGATCGTCAAGGGCGATGGCTCCTTGATGAAGGCAGAGATAGCACTCGAATATCCAGTCGAGACCGTGCTCTCGGGCCCTGCGGCGAGTGTCGTCGGCGCCGGCTTTTTGACCGGACTCGCGGATTTCGTCGTCTCCGACATGGGCGGAACGACGACCGACATCGCGATCGTCGCCAACGGACGCCCCGTGGTCAGCGCCGAGGGAGCGCTCGTGGGCGGCTGGCGCACGATGGTCGAAGCCGTCGACGTGCGCACCTGCGGTCTCGGCGGCGACAGCGAGGTCGAGTTCGACCGTCAAACGCGGCTAATCGTTGGCCCGCGCAAGGCGATGCCGCTGAGTCTGCTCGCACACGGCCATCCCGCGGTGCTCGCGCAACTGCGCGCGATAGCCGAGCTCGAACGGCCGCCGGATTACCCCACGGAGTTTGCCTATCGCAATCCCGATCGAATGCCGCCGGAGCACCTGACGGCGCTCGAGCGCCGCGTCTGGGATGCGCTGACACCGGAGCCGCGACCCGTCTCCACGCTCGTACGCAACGATTCGGGGCTCGATGCGCTGCGGCGGCTCGCCGATGCGGGCCTCGCGACGCTCGCGGCGTTCACGCCGAGCGACGCGATGCACGTGCTCGGGCGGCAGCAGGGCTGGAGCCGGGAGGCGGCGCTGCATGGCGCGCGCATTCTCGGTGTCATGGAACGCAACGCGCTCGCGCTGCGTGCGGCGGCGACGCCCGAGACCATCTGCGAGCGTACGCACGAGCTCGTCGTGCGTGAGACCGGCCGCGCGCTGCTCGCGGCGGTTCTCGCGCAGGATCCCGGCGTCGAGGCGCGCGACGGCAATTTCGGGCTGCTCGGCGAACGGCTCATTGAGGCCGTGATCGGCGGCAGGCCGTTCTCGGCGCTGCTGCAGGCATCGCTCGGGCTATCAGCCCCGCTGATCGCGATCGGCGCGCCGGTCGGCGCCTATTACGGCGAGGTTGCGCGCCGCCTCGGCGCACCGTTGTCGATCCCGCAACATGCAGCGGTTTGCAATGCAGTCGGCGCGGTTGCGGGTGTCGTATCCCAGACGGTCGAGATCTTGGTCAACCAGACGAGTTTCAAGGTGTTTCGCGTACACGATCCGTCGGGCAGCCGCGATTACTCGGAGCCCGCGGAAGCACTCGAGCATGCGCAGCGCGTCTCGCGCGAGCTCGCGCTGGCGCTGGCGCTGCGTGCAGGTGCGGCCGATCCGCACGTGGAGACCAGCGTCAGCGAAAAGCGCGCGCAGGTCGGACCGGGCGCCGATTATCTCGCCGAGGCCGTCGCGCGCTCGACCGCGACCGGGCGCCCGCGCGTCGGCGCCGCTGCTTCGCAGGCAGGATCTGTATAATGCCGCACCGCTCGATCAAGAGCTCCGGAACCGCTGTCGTATGAAACAACCCGACGAGACGCAAGGCCGCCGCAGCCGGCGCCGTCCGAGCAGTGCCGACGTCAGTCATGCGATCTTCGACCGCACGCGCACCTACCGGCATCTGCGCAATCCGTTCCAGCCAATGCGGGTGTTTTCCGACGATCAGGTCGCGGCGATGCACGACGCGGCGCTCGTGATGCTCGAAACCCAGGGAATGAAAGTGCTCTCGGCCGATGCACGCGTGATCTACCGCGCCGCGGGCGCCGAGGTCGACGATGTGACGCAAGTCGTGCGCCTGGGCCGCGGGCTCGTCAGCGCCTCGCTCGCGACCGCTCCGCGCGAGATCACATTGCACTCGGTCGATCCGGACCGCCATGTGCCGCTCTCGAACGGGCATGTGGCCTTCGCGCCGACCTCGGGGCCACCGAACATCATGGGTACGGCGAGCGGCCGGCGCGCCGGCACGATCGAGGATTTTCGCAACCTCATGAAGCTCTGCCAGAGCTTCGAAGTGATCCACGTCCTCGGCGGCGCGACCGAACCGCAGGACGTGCCGGTGCACATCCGCCACCTGGAGGTCACGCGCTCACAGCTCATGCTGACGGACAAGATTCCGTTCATATTCTCGCGCGGCCACGGCCAAGTCGCCGACAACTTCGAGCTCATACGTCTCGCACACGGGATCTCGGCCGAGGAATTTCGTTCGCGCCCGTATACCTACACGATCATCAACACCAATTCGCCGCTGCAGCTCGACATTCCGATGGCCGACGGCATCATCGATTTCGCGAAGGCCGGACAAGTGCTGGTCATCACGCCGTTCACGCTCGCCGGTGCGATGGCGCCGGTGACCATCGCTGGCGCACTGACCCTCGCGCATGCCGAGGCGCTGGCCGGTCTCACGCTGGCGCAAATCGTCAGGCCGGGCGCGCCGGTCGTCTACGGAAGTTTCACCTCGAACGTCGACATGAAATCCGGCTCGCCCGCGTTCGGCACGCCCGAGTACGTCAAGGCCGCGTTCGGCGCCGGCCAGATGGCGCGATTCCTGGGACTGCCGTGGCGCTCGTCGAACGCAACTGCTTCGAACATCCCGGACGCGCAGGCCGCCTACGAATCGCAAATGAGCCTCTGGGGCGCGCTGTTCGGCGGCTGCAATTTCGTGCTGCATGCGGCCGGCTGGCTCGAGAGCGGGCTCACGACGTCGTACGAGAAGTTCATCCTCGATATCGAGATGCTGCAAATGTTCGCCGAAATATTTCAGCCGGTCGGCGCTGAAAGCTCGGACATCGCACTCGAGGCGGTCGCGGAGGTCGGCGCCGGCGGCCACTTCTTCGGCTGCGCGCATACGATGGAGCGCTATCGCAGCGCATTTTACGCACCGTTGGTCTCCGACTGGCGCAATTACGGCAGCTGGCACGAGGACGGCGCAAAGACCGCGACCGAGCGCGCGAGCGGGATTTGGCAGAGCACCCTGAACCGTTATGTCGCGCCGACGCGGGATCCGGCAATCGTCGAGGCGCTCGATGCCTACGTCACCCGCCGCAGTTCCGCAGGCGGCGCACCGCCCGTGAGTTGATCGTGTCGCTTGCAGATATGCTGCTGTCGCGATAATACAAGTCTCCCAGGCGGCGCCGACTTACCATGCATGGCCGTGAGCACCGCGTAAGTGACCGCAGCGGCTCAAGAATAACCGTTGGAGAGATAGATGGCAGAGCCGACTGAAGACGATTTCGACCTGGCCTCGCTCAATGACGAGGAGCTCACCGAGCAAGTTCACGACGACCTCTACAACGGCCTCAAGAGCGAGGTCGAGGAGGCCACGCACATATTTCTCAAGCGCGGCTGGTCGGCCGAGCGCGTGCTCAACGACGCCTTGGTCGAGGGAATGCGAATCGTCGGCATCGATTTTCGCGATGGCATTCTGTTCGTGCCCGAAGTGTTGCTTGCGGCAAATTCGATGAAGGGCGGCATGGAAATCCTGCGGCCCCTGCTCGCCGAGACCGGAGTCGAACCGATCGGCAAGATCGTGATCGGCACCGTCAAGGGCGACATCCACGACATCGGCAAGAACCTGGTGTCGATGATGCTCGAGGGCGCTGGCTTCGAGGTCATCGATCTCGGCATCAACAATCCGGTCGAGAAATTCCTCGACGCGCTCGACAAGCACAAGCCGGACATTCTCGGCATGTCGGCGCTGCTGACGACGACGATGCCGTACATGAAGGTCGTGATCGACACGCTCAAGGAGCGCGGTATCCGCAATGACTACATCGTGCTCGTCGGCGGCGCGCCGCTCAACGAGGAATTCGGCAAGGCCGTCGGCGCCGACGCCTATTGCCGCGATGCCGCGGTTGCCGTCGAAACCGCCAAGGGGCTGCTCGCGACGCGCCGGGCCACCGCGGCGGCGAAGTAATTGCGGTTGTTGCGATGACGACGAGCGCCAAAGGCCTGCTGGTCATCGCATGCGGAGCGCTGGCGCACGAAATCACGGCCTTGCGGCGTGCGAATTCCTGGGACCAGCTCGACGTGCGCTGCCTGCCGGCGGAACTCCACAACCGGCCGGAGAAAATCCCCGAGGCGGTGCGTACGATGATTCAGGCGTCGCGCGGACATTACCAATCGATTTTCGTCGCCTATGCCGACTGCGGCACGGGCGGACTGCTCGATGTCGTGCTGCGCGAGGAGAGCGTCGAGCGCATCCCCGGCGCGCATTGCTATGAGTTTTTCGCGACCGCTCCGGTGTTCGCGGAGCTCGCCGAGGCAGAGCCCGGTACCTTCTATCTCACGGATTTCTTGCTGCGGCATTTCGAGCGCTTGGTGATACGCGGCCTCGGTCTCGATCGTCACCCGGAGCTTTTTTCCGCCTACTTCGGCAACTACCGCAAGCTCGTGTATCTCGCCCAGGCGCAGAGCGCCGATGCGATCGATGATGCGCGCGCGATTGCAGAACGCATGGGACTCGAGTTCGAGTATCGCAAGACCGGCTACGGCACGCTCGCTACGAGTCTCGACGCGGCGGTCGCGACTAGCCGTGCACTCGGGGTCGCGAATCACGATCAGAGCGCCGTGCTCGGCGAGGAGATCGTGACATGGGTTCGTTGACGGTCATTTCGTGGCGCGATATCCCTGCGCAGGTGATCGTCAAGCGCGGCCGCGAAGCGGCCAAGGTGCAGCTCTCGCAGCGCTTTCAAGAGGCGGTCGACCGAGCGGCCATGCGCGCCGGCAAGGGCAGCTCCGATGCGTACCTCGCCGACTGGCAGCGCAGCGAGCCGCGAACCGTCGGCGACGATTTGGCAGCCGAGGCGGCCGCGGAGGCTGCGCGCATCGAAGCCAAATTCACCGACGCGGATCTCGAGCGCTTGATCCGCGCGAAGGGCTTGAACGAGGCGCTCAAAGCCCCCGATTCTGCCGCGCCGCCGTCCGCAGAGTCTTCCTGATGTATGCGGTCAGGCTTTGGTCGGTGCGCCACGCGCGCGGCCTCAATGCGTTCTATCGAGGCTTCGAAGCGCTGCTCACGCGCTTCGATTGGCTGTTTCGCGCCTGCGGCTACGAGCGCATCGAGCGCCCCGTCGCGGCGGTGGAAAAGGCCGTCAAGGGCCTGCTGTTCGATTGCCGTATGTGCGGCCAGTGCGTGCTGAGTTCGACCGGGATGTCCTGCCCGATGAACTGCCCGAAGAATTTGCGCAACGGACCCTGCGGAGGCGTGCGCGACAACGGCCACTGCGAGGTCAGGCCCGAAATGCGCTGCGTCTGGGTGGAGGCCTACCGGGGCAGCGAACGCATCCCCGGCGGCATCGCCGCGATGAGTCTCGTGCAGCTCGCCGTCGATCAGCGGCAGCAAGGCCATTCGTCGTGGTTGCGCGTCGTGCGCGAAAAAACCGCGCCGGCGGCTTCGAGCGCGCCGCAATCGAAGGGTGCGACGCCGTGAGGTTCGAGGACGAGCCGGTTCCGGGCTATCCGCTGCCGATCCTGCCCGGCCACACATCGCCGGGGCGCTTCGAGCGCGTGCTGCGCGCAGGAGGCTTTGCAGTAACGACGGAGCTCGCGCCGCCGGATTCGGCCGACCCTGAGGACGTCTTCAAGCGTGCGCGCGTATTCGACGGTTTCGTCGATGCGATCAACGCAACCGACGGCAGTGGCGCGAACTGCCACATGTCGAGCCTCGCGGTCTGCTCGCTGCTGACGCGCATCGGCTATGCGCCGATCATGCAAATCTCTTGCCGCGACAAGAACCGCATCGCGATCCAGGGCGATATCCTCGGCGGCGCCGCGATGGGCGTCTGCAATATGCTGTGCCTGACCGGCGACGGCGTGCAGGCCGGCGACCATCCGCAGGCGAAGCCGGTCTTCGACCTCGATTGCGTGTCGCTGCTAGAAATCGCGCGCACGCTGCGCGACGATCATCATTTCCAAAGCGGGCGCAAGATCAGTTATGCACCGCGCGTGTTCTTCGGGGCCGCCGAAAATCCGTCGGCGCTGCCGCACGAGTGGCGTGCGCGCAGGCTCGCGAAAAAAATCGCGGCGGGTGCGCAGTTCATCCAGACCCAATACATCTACGATCTCACGCTGTTGCGCTCCTTCATGGAGCAGTGCGAGGCGCTCGGACTGCTCGATAAGGTCTACATTCTCGCCGGTGTCGGTCCGCTGCGCTCCGCAAAAACGGCGGAGTGGATGCGCAAAAACGTTCCCGGCATGCACGTGCCCGACGCGACGATCGCGCGGCTCCAGGGCGCGCAGGACCAGGCGCGCGAAGGGCGCAATATCTGCGTCGAGCTGATCCAGCAGATCCGCGAGATGCGCGGCATCCACGGCGTGCACGTCATGGCCTATCGCCAGGAAGAATCGGTTGCCGAGATCGTCGATCGCTCGGGCGTATTGAATGGCCGCGTGTGTTGGTATCCCGGCCGCGACACCATATTGAATTCTTAAAACAGGACCGCAGCATGACCGACACCGTAATCAGTTCCGCGACCAAAGAGGTCGTCATCGGCTTCGACAGGCCGTTCGTCATCATCGGCGAGCGCATCAATCCGACGGGGCGCAAGATTCTCGCCGCAGAAATGGCCGCCGGCGATTTCAGCCGCGTCGAATCCGATGCGCGCGCGCAAGTCGAGGCCGGCGCGCACATGCTCGACGTCAATGCGGGCATCCCGCTCGCCGACGAGCCGGCGATCCTCGCTCGGGCGATTCAGCTCGTGCAGTCGATCACCGACGTCCCGCTGTGCATCGATTCATCGATCGTCGCGGCGCTCGCGGCGGGGCTTGGCGTTTACAAGGGCAAGCCGCTCGTCAATTCAGTGACCGGCGAGGACGAGCGCCTCGAATCCGTGCTGCCGCTCGTGAAGAAATACGGCGCAGCGGTGATCGCGATCTCGAACGACGAGACCGGCATCTCGGAGGACCCGGACGTGCGCTTCGCGGTCGCGAAGAAGATCGTCGAGCGCGCGATGGACCACGGGATTCCGGCCTCCGATGTCGTCGTCGACCCGCTCGTGATGCCGATCGGCGCGATCAATTCGTCGATGGTCCAGGTCATGCGCCTCGTGCACCGGCTGCGCACCGAACTCAAGGTCAACACCTCCTGCGGCGCCTCGAACATCAGCTTCGGCCTGCCGAATCGCGACGGCATCAATAGTGCGTTCCTGACGATGGCGATCGGCGCCGGCATGACCTCGGCGATCACCAATCCGCTGCACGTCGAAGTCGTCAAGGCGGTCATGGGCGCGGACGTCATGATGGGCCACGATCAGGATTGCGCGCGCTGGATCAAACGTTTTCGCGAGCCACCGCCGCCGAGCGCCGTCGAGGGCGAGGTGTCGCGCGGCCGGCGTGAAGGCGGTCACCGTCGGCGTCCTGCATAAAGGCGGCATTGCACCCATGACAACTCGCGATCCTCTCGTCGTATTCACGCCGTCCGGGAAGCGGGGAAATTTCCCGATTGGAACGCCGTTGCTGCAGGCCGCGCGCAGCTTGGGCGTCGACATCGACTCGGTCTGCGGCGGACGAGGCCTCTGCGGGCGCTGTCAGGTGCTGGTCGCCGAGGGCGAATTCGCCAAACACGGAGTGGTCTCCTCGAGCGCGAGCCTATCGCCGTTCAGCGAGCCCGAACAGCGCTTTTCGCGGCGCTCGCCGCTCGCCGCAGGCCGCCGCCTTTCGTGTTCGGCCCGCGTCGAAGCCGATGTCGTGATCGACGTGCCGGCGAGCAGCCAGGTCCACCGGCAAGTCGTGCGCAAGGAAGCCGAAACGCACGCGATCGAAATCTACCCGCTGGTGCGCCTGCATTACGTGCAGGTCAAGCAGCCCGACATGCACGATCCGTCGGGCGATCTGCGCCGCTTGTATGACTCGCTGCAATCCGAGTGGGGCCTCACGGATCTCGCGACGGATCTCTCGGTGCTGCAGATGCTGCAGCCGGCGCTGCGCGCCGGCGCGTGGGCGGTCACGGTCGCGGTGCATGCCGGCAAACAGATCATCGGCGTTTGGCCCGGGCTGCACGAGAACGCCTATGGGCTCGCGGTCGATATCGGCTCGACGACGATCGCCGCGCACCTCTGCGACCTCGTCAGTGGCGACGTCGTCGCCTCGGCGGGCGTCATGAATCCGCAGATCCGCTTCGGCGAGGATCTGATGAGCCGGGTTTCCTATTCGATGATGAATCCCGGCGGCGCCGCACTCATGACCGCCGCGGTGCGCGAGGCGCTCAGCGGTCTTGCGCTCGACGTCGCGAAGAGCGCGGGCATCTCGCACGAGGACATTCTCGAGGCGACGATCGTCGGCAACCCGATCATGCATCATTTAGTTCTCGGCATCGATCCCGTGGAGCTCGGCGGCGCGCCGTTTGCGCTCGCAACCGATATGTCGATGACGCTCAGAGCGAACGTGATCGATTTCAAACTGCATCGCAATGCGCGCATCTACGTGCTGCCGTGCATCGCCGGACACGTCGGGGCCGATGCCGCTGGCATGGTGCTCGCCGAACGGCCCGATCTCGATGACGCGATGACGCTGCTGGTCGACGTCGGTACCAACGCCGAGATCGTGCTCGGCAACCGTGATCGGCTCGTCGCCTGCTCGAGCCCGACCGGGCCCGCATTCGAAGGCGCGCAGATCAGCTGCGGACAGCGTGCGGCGCCGGGAGCGATCGAGCGCGTGCGCATCGACCGTGAGACGCTCGAGCCGCGCTTCAAGGTCATCGGCTCCGATCTGTGGTCCGACGAAGCGGGTTTCGCCGAGGCGACCGAGGCGACGGGAATCACCGGGATCTGCGGATCCGGGATCATCGAAATCATCGCCGAGATGTACCTGGCGGGCATCATCAACCAGGACGGCGTCCTCGACGGACGGCTGGCCGCACGCTCGCCGCGCATCGTCGCGAACGGCAGAACGTTTGCCTATTTGCTGAGCGCGGGCGCGGAACCGAAGCAGGGTGCCGGTGCCAGCCGGGGCGCGGTCGAAATGAAGATCACGCAGACCGACGTGCGCGCAATTCAGCTCGCAAAGGCCGCGCTGTATGCCGGCATCGCATTGCTCATGGAGCGCCTCGGCATCGACCACGTCGATCGGATTCGTCTCGCGGGCGCGTTCGGAAGCCACATCGATGTCAAGTACGCGACGATCCTCGGCATGGTCCCCGATTGCGATCTAGCGCAGGTGCGCTCGGCGGGCAATGCCGCGGGCACGGGTGCACGTATCGCGTTGCTCGACTCCAATTCGCGCGGCGTCATCGAGGCATTGGTACGGCGCATCGAGAAGGTCGAGACCGCGATCGAACCGCGTTTCCAGCAGCACTTCGTCGAAGCCATGGCGATCCCGCACAAAACCGCGACTTACGCGCATTTGCGCAAGGTCGTCGACCTGCCGCCGCCGAAGGATTCGACCAGCCAAACCGAGACGCGCGGGCGCAGGCCGCGGCGCACCGAGCCGATCAAGGCGGGGTGAGCCTTCAGACGTTCGAGTCGGGACTCGCGGCCTTCTTTTTCGCGATGTACTCGAGCAATGCCTCGTCTACGCCTGGATCCATCGGCGGCTCGACGTATTCGGCAAGCTGCCGCTTCCAGAGCACATTGGCGCGTTTGGCCATGTCGGTCGCGCCCTCGGCTTCCCACTGCTCGTAGCTGTTGTTGTCGGCGAGCGGCGAGCGGTAAAACGCGTTCTCGAAATTCGCCTGGGTATGCGCGCAGCCGAGGAAATGCTTGCCGGGTCCGACCTCGCGCATCGCATCGATCGCCTGACCGTTCGGCGAGAGGTCGACGCCCGCGAGCAGCGTGTGCATCATGCCGGCCTGATCGACGTCCATGACGAATTTCTCGTAGCCCATCGCGAGACCGCCCTCGAGCCAGCCGGCCGTATGCAACACGAAATTGACGCCGGCGAGGCAGGTCGGCAGCAAGGTATTCGCCGATTCGAACGCCGCTTGTGCGTCGGGAATCTTCGAGGCGCAGAGACTACCGCCGGACCGGAACGGCACGCCGAGGCGGCGCGCGAGCGCTGCCATCGAATACAACACGAGCGCCGGCTCCGGCGTACCGAAAGTCGGCGCGCCCGACTGCATCGAGATCGAGGAGGCGAAACTGCCGAGCACGACCGGTGCGCCGGGATTGACGAGCTGTACGAACGCCATGCCCGCCAAGGCCTCGGCGAGCGTCTGCGCGATCGTGCCCGCAACCGTGACCGGCGACATCGCGCCGGCGAGGATGAACGGCGTGATGATCGTCGCCTGATTGGCCCGCGCATACACCTTGGCCGCGCCCAGCATCGTCGCATCGTAGGTCATCGGCGAATTGACGTTGATGAGGTTGATGATCGTGGTCTTCGGGCGGCCGGTTTCCGGATCGTCGAGTTGGGCGCCGAATACGATGTTCGCGAGCGCGACCGAATCCGCGGCACGATCCGGTGCCGTCACCGAGCCCATGAAGGGTTTGTCGCTGAATTTCAGGTGGCTGTAGACCATGTCGAGATGGCGCTTGTTGACCGGCAGATCGACGGGCTCGCAGATCGTGCCGCCCGAGTGATGCAGCGAGTGCGACAAATACGCGAGCTTGACGAAATTGCGGAAATCCTCGATGCGCGCATAGCGGCGGCCTTCGTCGAGATTGCGCACGAACGGCGAGCCATACGCGGGCGCGAACACCGTGTTCTTGCCGCCGATGCGCACGCTGCGCGCGGGGTTGCGTGCATGCTGGGTGAATTCCCTCGGCGCGGTGCGCCGTATGAGTTCGCGGCACATGCCGCGCGCGAAATGCACTCGCTCGCCTTGGACGTCGGCGCCGGCGGCTTTCCAGATTTGCAGTGCTTCCGGGTCATCGCGAAAGTCGATACCGATTTCCTCGAGTATCGTGTCGGCGTTGTGCTCGAGCAGCACGAGCCCTTCTTCACCAAGCACCTCGTAATAGGGAATATTGCGGGTGATATAGGGAACCGAGGCCGCGGCGCGGGCGGCGCGGGAGGCACGTTTGGCCTCGCGGCCGCTGGGGCGGCGCGCGCGGGCGGGTTCGGCGGTCAGTTGCTCGTCCATCGTCGTCTCCCGGGTGAGTGAGGGCCCCGTTGTTTTTGCCGACCGGGCGTAACGGGCTATGACTTTAATAGATGGAGTATGGTCACTGTGGAGCGCGGCGGCTGATCAATTTGCGTCATGCACTTGTCTTGACGCGTCATCGTGGCGCGTGGCCCGGCCAGTCTGCGAACGATGCTTCAGCCGCGGACGAGGATCAAACCGCCGAGTAAATGCAAGGCTACGACGAGCATCAAAATGGCCGTATTTCGCTTCGACAGCGAGATATCGGCGACGCCAAGCTGGCCGCGTCGATGGGCTGCGCCGAAGTCTGCGGCGGATAGGCCGGGATGAGGCACGAATCGCGGGCCGTTGGTCAGCATGATGAGTAGCAGCTGACCCAAGTCCCAGATCAACAACAGCAGGCCGGCAACCAATCCGCGCACGGGTTCGGCGCCTGACCTGTCCTCGCGACCTTGCGGCCGAGACTCTTCACGGTGTCGATCAGCGAGCCAGTCGATGAGCATCAGGGCGATGATGCCGGTCGACGGCACGAGCAGTTTGGCCGTGCCGACGAGAATGCCGATCGGGGCGCTGCCGTTGGCCGCGATCGATCGGTTCAAGGGATGAATCGACAGGACAAGCACGGCGCTGATCGCGCCGGCCCAGATCATCGATTGGGTCGCCGCGCGCCACGGTCCTAGGTGGGCCGCGAGCGCGAGGGCCGCGGCGGCCGCGAGCATCACGAGTGTGGGCCGCGCCGATTGCAAACGATCTTCGCGGTCCTCGTAGAACACGAACCAATTCTGCGCGACCATGACCAGCAATAGCACGAGGCCCGCGAGCGGCAGGACCCACACGTGCAGCGGCTCGAAGCCGTGCGCGAACCAGCCCAGGCAGATATAGGCAAGCGCGCCGAGCGCGGCGCCGGAACAAGCGCCGCCCCATCCGAGCGCCTGCAGATTGCGTGTGCAGCGCGCGCCGACGGCAATGACTGCGAGCGTGCCGAACGATGCGGCGAGTGCGGCGAAAAGGATCACGACTTCGGTTGGCATGGGACCCTCGAGGATGGCCCTCGAAATGTCGGCGCGAACCGCAGGAGCTTTACCGCGGGTCGGTGCGGATGCGACTCAGGTCCGGTCAATAGACCTCACGCTGATAGATACGCGAGTTGGGTCCCGGGAAGACGCCGAAGGTGGCGAGGCCGACTGGGTTTGAGGAGCCGTTCCAGGGGTATTGCAGCCAGCTCGGTGCGCTGGCGGTGACCGAGGCGGCGCCCGAGTTGCCGCTGCCCGGGGCGGCGAGGTTGAGATTGAAGTTGCCGGCCGCGGCGGTGGGCAGGTATTTTTCGGCGGCGCTCGCGGCGGCGGGGCAACCGATGCTGGAGGCGCCGGGACTGCCGCTGTCGCGCACGCAGGTTTGGCCGGCCTTGAGGTTCAGCTGATAGTTGCTGAGGGCGATTGCCGGTGCGCTGGTGCAGCTGTCGGCGGTGTTGGTGGTAAAGCCCGCGGTGGCGCTGAGGTAGTACTGCGTGGTCAAGGGCATGGGCAGATCGAGCAGCTCGGAGCCGAGCGCATCGCGCAGCGCAAGACGGCCGTAGAACTGCGCCGCGCCGGCACTGAAGCTGATGCCGCCGACGCTGCCGAAGCTCACCGGATTGGTGGCCGCGACGCCGTCGCTGTCGATGATGTTTTCGCTGAGCATGATGTTGGCGTTGAACGGCCCGATGGCGCCGCCGCGGATGAACTTCAGTCCCGTGCCTGCGCTGTAGGTCAAGCTGGCTTGGCCGGTGCCCAGATCGAGGATCGCCGGATCGACGCTGGTTGCGGGCAGCCCCGAGGTGTCGAGCGCCGGGCTTGCGGGCGTCGGGGTATAGGTGCGCGCCGTGAGCGAGGCGTTGGTGAGTTTGAGGAAAGCGCCGGTGTAGTTGCGCGTCGTGGCGCCGCCGAGCGCTTGCGCGGTGAGCGTGATCACGGGTGCGATCGCGTAACTCAGCGGCTGACCCAAGTAGCTGAAGTTGCCGCTGGTGCAGGCGGTGCCGATCAGCGGTGTGTTGAGCGATGCGGCGAACGCATTGGGCACGAAGCGTCCGACATCGGCGCTCACCGTGCCGGTCACGGTGCCGGTGCCGAGGTAGCTCGCGACACTCGGCGTCAAGCTGATGATGCCGACCTCGGGCCAGCTGAACGTGGTACCGCTTGCGACGCCGGCGCTGAAGGCGCCGAGCGCCGCGGGGTTGTTGAGCGGGACCGCATCGCCGCCCGCGGGCAGCACGAGGTTCGCCGCCAGGCTCACGCCCTGGGGGGGCGTCTCCTGGCCATAGTTCGGTGTGATCGCGCCCGCGTAGTTCGATGCGCTTAACGTCGCCGAGAAGGCTTGGCCGGCCGGCAGGAATACCGGGCCGGTCGCGGAGTTCGCGCCCGGATTATTGCCCGGCGCACCGAGCGCGGTATTGCACGAGCCCGCCGCATAGCTCGTGCAGTGGATGTTCGAGAGTGTGAAGTTGTACGGCTGCACGATGAACTGGCTCGCCCCGACCATCGTGTTGCCCGAGGCCGCGCCGCTCTTGAGCGGGATATTGTAGGAGGCCCTGAGGGTAACTTGGCCGACGTCCGAGTAGTTGAGCGCGATCGGCGCTTCAGCGTTCGCGGTGCTGAACTTGAGTGCGACGCTGGTGGAGTTGGCGATGCCGCCGTTCGGGTTCGAGGCGATGCTGGTGGTCACTGCATTGTTGGTCACGGTCATGGTCTGCCCGGCGATGCAGGCCGCCGGGTTGTTGCACTGGAAGCCCAAGTTCACGAGCGCGGTGGTGCCGCTCGCAAACACGCTGGTGCAGGCGCCGGTGTTGGTGTCGGTGCGCACTGCCTGCAGCGCAAGGCTCATGGTCGAAGTCTTGCCGGCGATCTGCGTGCCGATCGTGGTGCCGAGGTTGGCGCCGTTGGTGATCCGAAAGCCCGAGGGCACGAAGGTCAAGGGCGGCTGCTGTGAGGCGAGTGCGGTTCCCGACTTTTGCGTCGCGGTGCCATCGACGACGTTGATCGTCACGGTCTCGGCGTAAGTGTCGAGCAAGGACAGCGTGACCACGCCGGCATCGGCGCTCGAGTAGGTGTAGCTCGCGGTGCCGCTGTTCGAGGCACCGGCGACGAACACGCCGGCGCCCGTGGAGAGCGACCAGTCGCCATGGCCGGTGCTGGTGCTGACCGCGATCGTACCAGTGATCGCCACCGTGCTCTGCGTGCTGCTGAGCGCCGTGATTGTGACCGGCGAGGCCTGGCAGTTGACCGCCGTGCCCGCATCGCCGATCCCAAAGTGATCGGGTGAGGTTGCGTTCGACGGCAGGAAAGTCGCGATCGCCGCGGCCCAGCCGTTCAAAGCAGGCGAGACCGTAAACGTGGTGCTTTGCACGCCGACGGTTGTGAGAATCTGCTGCGCACCGGCACCGGCCGTGTCGCCGGAGTTCTGATAATCGACGGCCTCGATCCTGTAACCCGCGCTGGCTGCAATGGTGTTACAACACGACGCGGGATTATCGATGCCGAACACCGAGACGACGAGTTCATTGCCGTTGCTGGTCGCGGCGTTGGTCGAGACGCTTGCGGCCGCGGAGCTGCCGGTTGCGGAGTTGGCCTGATCGAGTGCGCCGAGTCCCGTGTATTCGAGCGCGACTGCCTCGATTTGCGTGGCCCCGTCGTTGCCCGGCGAATTGATCGTCAGCGTGAGTCCCTGACCCGTGGTGCCGACCTGGGCGTAGAACACGTTCGCGCTCTCGAACCAGGCGCTTTGATCGACGATGCCCTGTGCGGCCAGAAGGTAGGTGTTGCCCGCGCTGTCGGTGATGCTGAGCGACGGCGGATTGTTCTCGCTCCAGGACCAGATCAGCACGACGATCTCATTGCCGATCGTCGGCTGCGCGCCGAATGCCGGCGAGGTCGTCGTGACACCGGCGGTCGTGCCGAACAGGCCGCTGTTCTGCACCAGTGCGATTTGGGCGCCTGCCGGACGCGCGAGCACGGCGACGCAGAATAACGCCAGGGCGATCGCCAGCCGAGGCGCGCAGCCGGACTGAGGCGCGTTCAATCGAGCTGAATGCGAAATGGCGACGCCTCCGTGCTGTAATTGATCTTTCGCGAAACGCGGCTCTGCGTTCGGATGTCGGCAGGCGGGCGCCCAACTGAAGCGTTTTTCCCGAGTCGTGTGAGGCGCCGCACATTTGCGGGCGGCTGCCAATTAGGGGAATATCCGCTTCCAGATGATCTGGCAGCGCCTTGCGTGGATTGGGTTGCCGCTGCTTGCGCTGCCCGCGGTGAATGGCTGGGCCGAATTCGGCGCCGGGCCGGCGATGTCGATGGCGATGCCCGGGGTCGACGGTCCCTACCCGATGTCGCGCGAGTCGTCCGGCACGAGCTGGCAGCCGGATTCGACGCCGCTCCAGGGGTCGCTGCAAATGGGCGACGCGTGGATGACGATGTGGGCCGGATTCGCCAATTTCATCGACGACGAGCAAGGCGGCCCGCGCGGCGGCTCAAAGCTCTTCTCCAACAGCGTTCTGATGTTCATGGCTCGCCGCACGGTGCCCGACGGCGCTTGCGGCCTGCACGGCATGCTGTCGGCCGATCCGCTGATGGGCAAGAGCGGCTATCCCGAATTGTTCCAGACCGGAGAAACCGCCGATGGTGTGCATCCGCTGATCGACCGTCAGCATCCGCATAATCTGCTGATGGAAGCGGCGGCCACTTGCAGCGTCAATTTTTCCGGCGACCGCGCCTTGTTCGTCTACGCCGGCATTGCGGGTGAGCCCGCGCTCGGGCCGCCCGCGTTCATGCATCGATTCTCCGGGATCGACAACGCCGAGGCGCCGTTGAGCCATCATTGGCTCGACTCCACGCATGTGAGCTACGGCGTTGTGACCGCAGGATATGTATGGGATCGCGTCAAACTCGAAGCCTCGTCGTTCAACGGCCGGGAACCCGACCAGTATCGCTATGACGTCGAATTGCGCGGCTTGGATTCGTACTCGGCGCGATTGTCGTTCAATCCGCTCGCGGATCTCGCGTTGCAAATCAGTACCGGCCGGCTCGCCAGCCCCGAGCAGCTTCAACCCACGGTCTCAGAACACCGCAGCACTGCGTCGGCGAGCTTCAACCGGATGCGCACGCGCATTCAATGGCAGACCACCGTTGCATTCGGCCGCGATGATCCGCAGCCCGGAACCTCGAGCAACGCATGGCTGCTCGAATCGGCGCTGATCGTCGACGACACCCACACGGGATTCGCGCGCGCCGAGCGCGTCGCGAAGGACGAGTTGTTCCTGCCGGGACAGCCGCTCTATGGCCGGACGTTCACGGTCAATAGTCTATCGCTCGGGTATATCTATGATTTCGCGTACCTCGCGGCCGCGCGAATCGGCGTCGGCGGCATGTTCACGGTATACCGCTATCCGTCGGTGCTCGATGAGAGTTACGGAGACTCGCCGCTCTCCGTGTTGGTGTTCCTTCGGGTGCGGCTCTGACCTGCAGCGCGGTATGACGGGCGTGTGACAGTCGCGCCGGTGAATTCTCGGTTTTTCTGTCCTGCGTCAGTTTTTTGGCCGCCATATTTGCGTCGCGCCGATTATCGTGCGAGTCGCGATCCTCAAATCAGGAGACGAGAGTTGAGCCCATTCATGTCCAAGGTCGAAACGCTGCGGTGGGACGACCACCGCTACTATCACCAATCGCGCGTCAACCAAACGCTGCACCTGATCAGCGCGCTGAGCTTCTTGGTCGCGTATGCGATGTTGTTCGTCGAGCCCGCGGTCGCGGGTCTGATTGGCTGGCTCGTCGGCATGGTGACTCGCCAGTCGGGGCATCTGTTCTTCGAGCCGCGCGGCTACGATCGGATCAACGCAGCGTCCGACGACTACAAGGAGTCGATCAAGGTCGGCTACAACATGCGCCGCAAGGCGATCTTGATTGCCATCTGCGTGGCCGTGCCGCTGTTGCTGCTCGCGAGCCCGAGCCTGTGCGGGCTGATCACGCCATCGACAGGCTTCAATGGCTATATCCACGACCTCGGCCTGCTGTGGCTCGCGCTCGGCGTCGGCGGCGTGTTGTTTCGCACCGTGCATCTGTATTTTCTGCGCGGCCCCGCTTGGAGTCTCGCTTGGGCGATGAAAATCGTCACCGATCCGATCCACAACGTGCAGATCTATTGGCGTTCGCCGTGGGCGCTGCTGCACGGCGAGTGGCTCGATCCGATCGACGCGCACGACCACGATCCCGAGCACTCCACGACTTAGGGTGTCTCCTCCACACGCGGCACGGGAACGCCGCGTTTTTTTGCTGCATACTGCGCCGAAGCCGCGGAGTCGCCGATGCGACTCCGCGGCACCTTGCTTTTTGAGGAGAGGCGCATGGCAGACCGACCGAACATTTTGGTTTTGATGGCCGATCAATTGACCGCGAGGGCGCTGCCGGCCTACGGTAATCGAGTCGCGAAGACGCCGCATATCGATGCGCTCGCGCGCGCCGGCGTGGTGTTCGATTCCTTCTATTGCAATAGTCCGCTGTGCGCGCCCTCGCGATTTTCTTGGCTTGCCGGCCGCCAGGTCTCCGCGATCGGCGCCTACGACAACGCCGCGGAATTCCCCGCCCAGGTACCCACGTTCGCGCACTACCTCCGACGCGCCGGCTACCGCACCGTACTGAGCGGCAAAATGCATTATTGCGGTGTCGACCAGCTGCACGGCTTCGAGGAGCGGCTGACCACCGATATCTATCCTGCCGATTTCGGCTGGACGCCCGATTGGACCCGGTTCGAGCAGCGTCCGAGCTGGTATCACTCGATGGAGTCGGTCACCCAGGCCGGCGCTTGCACACGCACCAATCAAATTGATTTCGACGATGAGGTCGTCTACAGCGCGCGCCAAAAACTTTTCGATCTGGCGCGCGCGCCGGACCAGCGCCCTTTCCTGATGGTCGTTTCTATGACCCACCCGCATGACCCCTACGTCATTCCGCAGCACTATTGGGATCGCTACGCCGATTCCGAGATCGACATGCCCCGCGTCGATCTGCCCGTCGAGCAGCTCGATCCGCATTCGCGTCGGCTGCGTCATGTCTGCGGGCTCGATGCATTGCCGGTCAGCAAGGCGCAAGTGCGCGACGCGCGCCGAGCGTACTACGGAGCCGTCTCCTACGTCGACGACCAGGTTGGTACTCTATTGACGGCGCTGGCGGACGCAAAGTTCGCCGACGATACGATCGTGTTGCTGCTTGCCGATCACGGCGACATGCTCGGCGAGCGCGGTCTTTGGTACAAAATGAGCTTCTTCGAGCCGGCGTGCCGTATTCCCTTGATCGTCCATGCGCCCGGAAGATTCGCCGCGCGCCGAGTCGCGGAATCGGCGTCGCTCGTCGACATCTTGCCGACCCTATGCGAATTCGGCGGCATCGAGGCCGGAAATTATGCGACACCGCTCGACGGTAGCAGCCTCGTGCCGCAGCTTGGCGGCGCATCGGGTAGCGACGAAGTGATCGGCGAGTATCTTGCGGAGGGCGCGATTGCGCCGATCGTTATGATCAAGCGCGGCAGATACAAGTTCGTGCATTCACCGGTCGATCCGGATCAACTTTACGATTTGGCCGACGATCCCGAGGAGCTGCGCAATCTTGCCGGCGATGCCGTGCATGGTGCGCGGCTGGGGGATTTTCACGCCGAGGTCGCGCGCCGCTGGGATCTGGCGGGACTGCATGCAGCGGTCATTGCGAGCCAGGCGCGTCGTCGTCTCGTCAATGAGGCGCTGCGCATCGGGCGCTACACGCCCTGGGATTTCCAACCGATCCGCGATGCCAGCCGGCTCTACGTGCGCAACGATCAGGACCTCGGCGATCTCGAGGCCATGGCGCGGTTTCCACCATTATCCGCGGCCAAAAACACCTAAGTGTTGACGTCGACCACGATGCGGCCGCGAATCTTGCCCTGAAGAATCTCGGTCGCGATTCGCGGCACGTCGCCGAGTGTCGCGGCGATCGTCATTGATTCCAGTTTGTCGATCGGCAAGTCGGTGCGCAGGCGGCTCCACGCGGCGATGCGCCGCGGCAGCGGGCACATGACCGAGTCGATCCCGAGCAGATTCACGCCGCGCAGCAGGAAAGGAATCACGGTGTGATCGAGCTTGCTGCCGCCCGCGAGCCCGACGGCGGCGACTGAGCCGCCATGTTTGGTCTGGGCCAAAACGCGAGCGAGCGTATTGCCGCCGACCGCGTCGATGCACGCCGCCCACCGCTCGGTCTCGAGCGGACGTTTGGCAGGTTCCGAAAATAGGGAGCGGTCCACGATCGTCATGGCGCCAAGCGCGCGCAGGTAGTCATGTGTCTGCGCGCGGCCCGTCGAAGCAACGACCTGTATCCCGAGCTGCGCGAGAATCGCGATCGCAACCGAACCGACGCCGCCGGCTGCGCCGGTGACCAATACCTCGCCGGACGCGGGCGTGAGACCTTGGGCCTGCAATGCGATGACTGCGAGCATGGCGGTCAATCCTGCGGTGCCGATCGCCATCGCTTGTCGCGACGTCAGCCCGGCCGGCAAGGGCACGAGCCAGTCGCCGTTGACGCGGGCCTTTTGGGCGAGTCCGCCCCAGCGCGTCTCGCCGACGCGCCAACCCGTCAGCACGACCTTGTCACCGGGCTTGTAAGCCGCGTGAGCGCTCTGCAATACTCGGCCGGCGAAGTCGACGCCCGGGACGTGCGGGTAGTGTTTCACGAGTCCGCCGGCTCCGGTCACGACGAGCCCGTCTTTGTAGTTGATGGTCGAGTATTCGACCGCGACGGTCACGTCGCCCTCGGGAAGCATCGCTTCGTCGAGATCTCGGATCGAAGTGCTGATCGCGTTGCCTTCGTTGGCGACCACCAATGCCTTGAACATGTCGCGCGTCCCCATGCAGGCGCTCACCGGCCCGATTGCGCCCAATTATTTCGTATTCGCGCGGCAAATGTTAGAGTTTCGCCAAAATACAATCCGCTCCGCCGCCTTCAGATCGGTGCTTCCCATGTCAATTCTCGCTCGCGATGCGTGACGCATCCTCCGCGGCGCGGCTCGTCATTCTCGCGACGGCGGCGGTGTTCATCAATTACATCGACCGCGGCAATCTCGCGACCGCAGCCTCGCTGATCCAGGACCAGCTGCATCTCAGCGCGACGCAGATCGGGATATTGCTGTCGGCATTCTATTACGGGTACGTGGTTTGCATGCCCGCCATGGGCTGGTTGGCGGAGCGTTACGGCGCAAAGCGCTTGATGGCAACGGGAGTTTTCGTGTGGTCGATTGCAACGTTTGCGACCGGCTTCGCGGGGAGTTTTGCCGCATTGCTCGTGTTGCGCGTGGTGCTCGGGATCGGCGAGAGTGTCGCTTTTCCTTGCGCATCCAAGGTCCTGGCGCAGGCCGTCGAGGTGGGGCGCCTCGGAATCGCGAACGGCGTATTGAGCTTCGGCTATCTGCTCGGGCCGGCGGTCGGCACGTTGCTCGGCGGTTACTTGATGCTGCTCTACGGATGGCACGCGCGCGAACCGGGGAATCGTCATTGTCGTTCGGCCAGATATTGCGGCGGCGCGCGCTCTGGGGAGCCTCGCTCGGCCACTTCGCCTCGAACTACGGTTACTACTTCGTCGTGTCATGGCTGCCGTTCTATCTGGTGAAATCTCGCGGCTTTTCGATTGGGTCGATGGTCGCAATCGCTTCGTGGGCTTACCTGTTGAACGCGGTGAGCGCGCTGGTCATGGGGTGGGCGGCCGATCGCTGGATCCGCGGCGGCGAAAGCCCGACATTGGTTTATAAGGGGATCATGGCCGCGAATCACACTGCCGGCATCGCCTGCATGGCGGCTATGGTCATGCTGCCGGCGGCGGGCTCGGTCGCGGCGCTATACGTGTTCGAGATAGTCAGCGGCTGCTCCTATCCGGGATTGTTCGCGATTCCGCAAATCCTCGCGGGACCACGCGCGACCGGCCGTTGGGTCGGGGTTCAAAACGCCGCCGGTAATCTCGCGGGCCTGGTCGCGCCGGCAATCACGGGCGTGCTCGTCGACCAGACCGGATTATTCGATGTCGCGTTCGCGCTTGCCGCGGCAGTCAATGTGCTCGGTCTGATCGGCTGGGTATGGGTGCTCCCGAAAATCGTTCCGATCGAGTGGACGCAAAATCCATTGAGGAAGTCATGACGAAAGAATCTCTGATCGAATTCAAGCTGGAAGGGCGGCGCGCACTGGTGACCGGCAGTGCGTCCGGCATCGGCTTTGCGACCGCGACGAGGCTCGCCCGTAGCGGTGCCCACGTGGCGATGAACGACTTGCCGACGGACGCATTGCGTCGCGCAGTTGCCGAGCTGCGCGCAGAAGGTCTGTCGGTCGACGCAGTTCCGGGCGATCTCAGCGTCTCGGCGACCGCCAGCGATGTCGCGATCGGGGCCATCGAACTACTCGGCGGGCTCGATTATCTCGTCAACAACGCGGGTGCCCCGCTGACGAGCGCCCCGATCGACCCGTCGGACCTCGACGCGCTAACCGATGAATTCTGGGATCGAATATGGCGCATCAATCTGCTGAGCGCATTCTGGATGACGAAGGCGCTGGCGGTCGCCTTGAGGCATTCGCGCGGGGCGATCGTGAATACCGTGTCGGTGGCGGCATTCGGCGGCGGCGCCAGCAGTACCGCATACGCAACCGCGAAATCCGGACTCGCGGGGCTCACGCGGGAACTCGCGCGCGGCCTCGCGCCGGCCGTCAGGGTCAACGGGATCGCACCGGGATTCGTGAATTCGAACTGGGAATGCTCGTTCGGCGATATGGACGCGGCCGCTCGTGCCACGGTGCCCCTGGCGCGTGTCGGTCAGCCCGATGACTACGCCGAGGTCATCGTCTATCTATGCGCCGGCGGATCCTACATTACCGGAGAGGTGATTCCAGTCACGGGTGGATATCGGATCTAGCGATTCGCGTAGAATCGATCTCATGAATCAACCGGAGCAGGCGGATTCCGAATGGCGGCCGGTTTCTTCCGGCGAAGCGCAGCTCAAGTTATCCTCGGCGGTTGCGGGGCGCTCGAGCGCGCTCCAAATGGATTTCGAATTCAAGCAGGGTGGTGGCTTCGTCGTCGTGCGTCGCGCGTGGAAACGCCCGATGCCCGACGAGTACGCGGTTCATTTTCGCGTGCGCGGCCGCGGCACGGTGCCGCAATTGGAAGTGAAGCTCGTCGATGCGACCGGATTGAATGTCTGGCGGCGCGTCATCAAGGATCCGCCACTGAGCAAGCGCTGGAAGCATATGCGCATCGGGAGCCGAGACATCGATTTCGCCTGGGGACCTGCGGGGGCCGGCAGCATCCCTGAGCTCGGCTTCATCGAGTTTGCGATCATCGCGAGTCAGAGCGGCTCGGGTAGTTTGGGGCTCGCTGATGTGAGCATCGAGGATCTGACCCCGGCGCAGCCGCCGACAGCCGAGGCATCGAGCGCAGAGGCAGGCTTCGAGGCCGCACGCGCCTTGAGCGCAACCGGCTGGAAGCCGCGGCCGGACGATGCACGGCCATGGCTCGTCGTCGACGCGCATGCGCCGCGCAGCTTTGGAGGCTTGATCATCGATTGGTTGGAGTCTGCGCCGGCCCGCGGATTTCGTGTGCGCAGTTCCATGAACGGCAAGCGCTGGAAGACGATCTATACCGCCGCGAGCGCCGGCGGCAAGCGTAATTACGTCTATCTGCCCGATGCACGCGGCCGGTATCTGCGATTGGAACTCGGCGAACCGTCGGCGGGCGCGGCGATCCGCCTGCAGTCGTTCGAATTTTCTCGCTCGATCGATGCGTTTTGGAATGCGATCGCCGTGGGCGAGGAACGCGGCTCGCATCCGCGCTGGCTTCACCGTGAACAAAGCTTGTGGACGCCGATCGGGACTTCGCACGGCCGGTACTGCACGCTGCTCAACGAGGACGGCATGGTCGAGGTCGCCTTGGGGTCGTTTTCCATCGAGCCGATGCTATGGGTCGACGGGCGGCTGATGACCTGGGCGGATGTGAGCGCGCACCAGGAACTGCTCGACGATTGGGCGCCCGTGCCCTCGGTGATTTGGGAGACCGCGGCTTGGCGGCTGCGGATTCGCGCCGAAGCGACCTCGAGCGGCAGCTTGCGGGTTCGGTATGGGTTCGAGAATCTGACCGGTCTTGCGTTACAGGCCCGATTGTTCATCCTGATTCGCCCGTTTCAAGTCACGCCGCCGTGGCAGAGATTCCGTGCACTCGGCGGCATGTCCAAGATCACGGATCTCGATTGGCGCGACGCCGCGGTCTGGGTCAACGAGGCGATGCGACTCGTACCGGTGCCGGCGCCCGCCGGATTCTCGGCCTTGCGCTTCGACGACGGCTTCATGGTCTCGCAGCTGCGGCGCGGCGCCTCGTCGGGCGGCGCTCGAGTACACGATCCATTCGGTTACGCGACCGGAGCGCTCTGCTTCGATTGCTCGACGGCGGCCGGCCAGAGTAGCGAGACCGTCGTCTCTTGCGTCACGGCTGGCGGCGATGGCGCTGCGGCACTCGATGAACCCATGTTCGACTGGCGTGCGCGGATCGCGGTCGATCAGTGGCGCGGCAACGGCTGGGCGACCGCCGCGATTCGGGCGACGCTGACCGCAACCGCACACGTGCTCGTGACGCGCGATGGGCCGGCGCTGCAGCCGGGTCCGCGGCGCTACACGCGCTCTTGGATCCGCGATGGTGCAATGATGAGCGCCGCCTTGCTGCGCATGGGCCATGCGCAAGAGGTCCGTGAATTCATCGAGTGGTACGCGCCGCATCAACGCGCCGACGGGTTCGTACCCTGCTGCGTCGACAGCGACGGCATCGATTGGCTCGTCGAACATGATAGCCACGGTCAGTTACTCGCACTGATCGCCGACCATCATCGATTCACGTCCGACGTGGATTTTCTGCGCAAACTCTGGCCGGTCGTCGATAGGGCGGCAGGGTATATCGAGCGCGCGCTCGAACCCGACGGGCTCATGCCGATTTCGGTCAGTCACGAGGGCTATCTCGCGCAGCCGGTGCATTCATATTGGGACGACTTCTGGACTCTGCGCGGCTTGTTGGACGCCGAATACCTCGCCGCCTCGCTCGGCCGCGCGGACCTCGCGCAGCACTGGCAGCGGCTGCGAACGCAATTCGCGGCGGCGCTGTTCGCCTCGATTGAAACGACGCGCGCGAGGCGTAAGCTTGAGTTCATTCCGGCGAGCATCGAATGGGCGGATTGCGATCCGGCCGCGACTGCGAATGCGATTGCGCTGCTCGACGTGCCGGACGGGCTTGACCGGGGCGCGCTCGATCGAACCTTCGACGGCTATCTTGCCGATTGGCGCCGCAAGCGCCGCGGCGAGCTCGATTCGCCGAACTACACCCCCTATGAAATTCGCATCATCGGTGCACTGGTTCGATTGGGGAAGCGCGACGCGGCCTTGGAGCTGTTGCAGTTCTTTCTTTCGGATCGACGCCCGCCGCCGTGGAATCAATGGCCCGAGATCGCGTGGCGCGACCGCAAGGCGCCCGCCCACATGGGCGATCTACCGCACACGTGGATTGCGGCGGAATACGTACTCGCGGTGCGCAGTCTCTTTGGCTACGAACGAGAGTTCGATCGCGCGCTGGTGCTCGCAGCGGGCCTGGCGCCGCAATGGATCGACGGCTCCGGCGTTCAGGTCGATCGCATGCCGACGCTCTACGGCAAGCTCAGCTACTTGCTGCGCCGAGTCGACGATGAGACGCTGCGATTTGACATCGGCTCTGCGATTGCGGCCAAATTGATCCTGCGGCCGCCGCTCGCCGGCCGGCTGCGCAGTGTGACCGTCAATGGCGAGCCGTACGCCGAGTTCGACGCGAATTCGGTGACACTCCCAGGCATGGCGGCGCAAGTCGTGTGCAGCATCGAGAAAATTACAGCGGGGTAGTCGAAGCCAGATGTCCGACCGTCGTCAAAATCCGCCGCCGACCCTCGCCGGTCATGCGCCCCGATACGATGCGCTCGCGCAATTGCTGCCGTGGACCACGTGGAACGCGGCGCTCGATCTCGAGATGAACTTCTACCGGCAATGCCCGCTCGAGCACGGGTATCCGCGCTTTGTCACTGTCTTGCTGCTCGATGCCGAGTGGACGCCGAGTGCCGATCGTTTCGACACGATTCCCGCGACGCAGAATGGTATGGGAATCCTTTCATACCTCAAGTACCGGGAGTTGCGCGCGGGCACCGATACCTGGTGCCTGCGCACCGCGCGTGCGATGGGCGATTACTTGATCAAGGAGTCTCTGACGCCGAACGGCGGCCGCTATCCGGGATTTACGCGCTCGACGGGTCGCCGGGACCAGTTTCCGCTGGCACCCGACGCCGGTTCGCAGGCCGACCGCCCTTATGAAATCGAGCCCGACAAGGGCGGCATCGCCGGTTACGCCTTGGTGCGCCTGTTCGAGGCGACCGGCGATCCGCGCTACTTGGTGCAGGGCCTGCACAATGCGCGCGTGCTCGCGGCCAATCAGCGCGACGGCGATGCCACAAGCTCACCCTGGCCGTTTCGCGCCGACCATCGCAGCGGCGAGGGACGCGGCCCGATTTCCGGCAACATGAGTTTCATTCTGCGGCTATACGACCGGTTGGCCGAACGGGGCTATCCGGAGTTCGACGGCCCGCGCCGAGCGCTGATCGAGTGGATCAAGCGCCATCAAATTCCGAGCGCCGCGGCCGATGGGGCGCTGTTTGCGCAGTTCTTCGAAGACCACGATACGCCCACGAATCGCTCCGCTTGGGCGCCGCTGAATCTCGCACGCTATTGGCTCGAAAAGCAATCGTGGCTCGATCCGGACTGGCGCGGCGCAGCCGGGACGCTGATCGAGTTCGTGCGCCGCAATTTCACGCACCAGGAATTCGGCGTCACCGTCTGTCATGAGCAAGACGAAGACAAAAGCGCTTGGGGCGGGATCAATTCCACGTATGGCGCCGTACTCGCATTATTTGCGAAGGCCACCGGCTCCTGGCTGTTGGCGCGCGAAGCGCGGCAGGCCTTGGACTTCACCTTGTATTCGATCGATGCGCAGGGCCGTCCGCGCGATGTACCTTGGAACTCCGCGCCCGGCGTCTGGCAGGAGGATGCGCATACCGACGTCATTCACAACTATGTCGACGCGCTGCAAGCCTTCCCGCAGTGGGGTGAAATTCAGGAAACCACGGCCGCTGCGGGGGTCTTCTCGTAGGTCAGATGCAGCACGCGCGTGAACGGACTGTTCTGCGTGTTTTCGCGGCCGATATAAATGATGCCGCTGCGGGCGAGTTCATTCGCGAACACGTCGTAGATATTCGCGAGCGTGGATTTATCGAGCGCATCGAATACTTCGTCGACGAGTAGCCAGGGTGGCTTGCGCAGCAGCACGCGCGCGAACACAAGCGCTTGCTGCTCGTCTTCGGTCAAAGACTGGTCCCAGCGGCGCGTCGAGTCGAGCTGTGCAACGAGCCGCTCGAGGCCGAGGCGCGTGAGCGCATCCGCAAATTGCTGGGTGCTGAAGTTGTCAGCGGTCGATGGATAGGTAAGCACTGCGCGCAGCGCGAGCGGCGGCAAATAAGCCGTGCGCGGCATGTACATCACGGGTTCCCCTTTTGGGCGCAGGACGCGTCCTGCGCCCACGGGCCACAATCCGGCGAGCGCGCGAAACACGAGCGCCTTCCTCGTGCCGGATTCCCCGACGATGAGAACGCGTTCACCGGCCTTGACCTCGACGCTCGGTTCGACGAGGCGAGTCGTGCCCGATAGCGTCGTAATCGCGAGTTGCTCGATTTGAATCTCGCCGGGGGCGCCCTCGGCCATGACGATGCGGTTGCCGATGCTCAGCGGCGCGTCGCTGTCGATCATCGCGCGCCGGAAAACGGCCACGCGCAGCAGCGTCGCGCGCCAATCCGCTATCGTGCTGAAATTGTCGACGAACCAGCGCAGCGACGACTGCACCTGCATGAACGCGCCGGATGCGAGCATCAGGCCGCCGAACGTGATCTTGCCGGCGAAGTACAGCGGCGCCGCGGCGATGATCGGTGCGACGATCGTGAGCCAGCCGGAGCCGGCGGTTACCCAGGTGAGATTCGTGAGGCCGGTCACGAGCCGCCGCATCGCGGCGAGCACGGCCCCGAGGTCGACCTCGATGTGGCGTGCTTCTTCGGCTTCGCCGCCGGCGAGCGCGATGGCATCGATATGATCGTTGATGCGCACCAGCGAATAGCGCAAATCCGCCTCACGCGCGTAGCGGTCGGCATTGCGGTTGACGAGATTTTTGCCGACCCAATAGCTCAGCAGCGATGCGGAGGCGGAGTAGGCGACTGCGGCCCACACCATGTACCCGGGAATCTCGATCTCGCGCCCCGCGATGTGAAACGCGAATTGATTGGAGATCGACCAGAGCACCTCGACGAACGTGACCAGCAGGATCGAGGCTTGCAGCAGTCCGATCGCAAGATCGGTGGACAACTCGGTGAGGTGGCGTGCATCCTCGTGCATACGTTGATCGGGATTCACGCCGATCGGTCCTGCGTGTGCGAGCCGGGAAGCACGGCCGGGTAGCATCCAATTTCGAACCAGATCTTGGACCAAACCTTCGCGCAGCTTGACCTTCGACATTTCGCCGAGCCAACGCTGCGCGACGTTGAGCACGAGCAGCACGCCGCCGATCAGGCAGAACACGCCGAGCTGCGCGAGGAATTCCTTGAAATCCCGACGCGACAGGGCATCGTAGAACGGCTTGTTCCAGTTATTGAGCAGGATTTGGCCATAGGCAGTCGCCGCGACCACGATGAAAATCGCGGTGGACATCGCGAACAGCGCGTTGCGCACTGGGGACGCCCAGAGCGCGTCGAACATCATCAACATTTGCGGCATCAGGCCCGGGTCTGCCGCGGCGTCGGTGGCTGAGGCGGAGCCGGTAGGCTCCGCGGGAGCGTCTTTGATCATGTAGGAATACTCCGGGACCGATTGAGAGTCGCGGCGATTATCGCAGGGGACGCGACCGATGTAATCCTCACGACCGTCGGTACGCCGCCGGCCGGCAGCTGCTATTCTTCGCAGCGGCCTGTCATCGAAGTCGATCATCATTGAACAAGGAGGATTCGGGATGCGAACGTCAATACCCGCCTTCATCGTTTATGTGAGTCTGGCGACGTGCGTAGCCGCAGTTGCCGCGGCCGCGCCGGCAGGTGGTCCGAGCGCAAGCACGGCGACCGTGAGCCTCACAGCCAACGGCAAGGATCTGCCGCTCAAGCGCGAAGAGCAGATCGCACTGATGTTCCTGACCGCAATATCCACGCTCGAGGATGATTGCGTGCGCCACGTGGGCCGCGCCTGTTCGCTCGACGAGCTGGTCAATGGCGGTGTGCAAGCGCCGGACAATTGGCGGATCGCTCACCTAAAATTCGACCCGCGCGCGACCGATCCTGCTTACACCTATACCCTGAACGCCACTGAAAAGAACTGGGAGGTGAAAGCCACCGCCAAGAAACCCGGATTCGGCGGCTTTTATGTCGCGAGAGCCGGCTTCGGCTTTGCGAAGCTGTACTACGACGCCAAGGGCGAGGCGTCGAACGCTTCGACGAGGACCGACGGCTACAGCATCGCGGGTGACAGTTTCGTCGCTAGCTAGCGGACATTTCGCGGCGCGGGCGTCCGGCGTCGTGTCTCGCGAGGCTACCGGGACTGAAGGCCGATCGTGATCGTGATCGCGACGCCGGCTCCGGCCGGGACGATGAAGACGCCTGGCTTCTCGCGGAAGTCGTCGCGAAAGCCTTGTGGGTCGGCAATGCCGTGCCACGGTTCGATACAGATGAACTCTGCGCGCGGCTTCGTCCAGAGGCCGAGAAACGGCGCGTCGTGAAAGCCCACGCGGATTCGGGGGCCGTCATCGGCACCATAGGTCACGGAACGGGAACGTATATCGTCGAAGATGACCACGTCATTCTCGAACAGCGCATCGTCGAGCGCGAGCCGCCGCTGCCTGATCGGTGTCGCGTGGTGCTCCGGCGTCAGCAATCCTTGCGCATCGAGACGCCGGATCGCCGCGGGCTCGTCCTCCTCGAATTCGATGAAATGTGCCGAGCGCGGCCGTCCGAACGGCAGCGGCCATCGCAACGCGGGGTGATAGCCGAAGCTCGCGGGCATCGGCTCGTCGCCGAGATTGTTGATCCGGGCCGTCATCGAGAGTACCGGTCCGTCGAGCGCGAAGCGCATGTCCAATCGAAAGTGAAACGGATATTGGCGAAAGCGCTGCTCGTCGGATTCGAGTCGCAGCACCGCGCTTGCCGCGTTCGACTCCACGATCTGAAACTGACTGCGCCGCGCGAAGCCGTGCCGCGGCAGCTCATAGGACTTCGTACCGAGCCGGTAGCTGCCGCCGGCGAGCTCGCCGACGATCGGAAACAGCAACGGCGCGCGTCCGGACCAGACCGACGGGTCCCCGCTCCACAGCAGTGCGTGGCCGGATCGATCGCTGAGCGCAGAGAGCTGAGCACCGAGAGGATCGACCTCGGCGGCGAGGTCGCCGGATCTCAACTGCAGCAACGGGCTCGTTTGGCTTGACACGTTTTTTATCGCCTTCGCGAAGATTTGAAGGAGATTCGAGCGCGAGCGCCGATCAAGCCGTCGATTCCGCTGCGCTCTTGTGCGCGCAGACTCAAGCCGAGCGCTGCCTGGAATCCTTATGTGTGTCCCTGACCGCGGCGGTCGGCGGCGCCTGTTCCTCTTCATCGTCGGCGTCCCCGAGGTCGCTAGGCTCCTCCCAGGGCTTGCGAGCGGCGTTGAGCCGCTGCAACGGTGTCTCCGAATCGTTCGCGGTGAGCTCGGTCTCGGAGTAGCCGAGATCGTCGACGTCGACGGAGTCCACCGGGCCGGTCCAGTCCTCCGGTTGTTCTGCAAGGCCTAGCGGCATTGCGAACCAGCTGTCCTCGTCGATTTCATCGACATCACCGTCGAAAGTTTGTATCTCGATCGTCGAGGAGTCGGCATCGAGTCCGGTCACCTGAAAAATTTGACCTTGGTCGGCGTTGAGATACCACTGACCGATTTGCGCATGGCCTACACCCGTGTTCATGCACCGTCCCCTTGTTTGTGTTCTGTTCGGCGTCAAACTACGCTACAAGCCGGCGCGCGGAAATACGAGGAAGTACGGATCCGCGCCAACGTCGTCAAGGTATCGATAGCTACACGCCATACGCGCCATTATTCGAGATGATTGTACGCCTGAACACGATTTATTCGCGCCTGTTTTAGAGACTGCCGAGCAGACGCTCCGCGTTCTCGAGTGTCTGGCGGCTCTCGAAGAAATCGCGCCACGGATCGCTGCGCGAAAATCGCTCAGTGAAATTCCCCAGGTTGAATTGCGATGGATTCAGCGTCGCCGTAACCTCGGACCAATCGAGCGGCGTGGATATCGGTGCCTTCTCGCGCCGCCGCACGGAGTAGGGCGCGACCACGGTCTGGCCGAATCCGTTCCTGAACGGGTCCAGATAGACACGCCCTTGCCGCGCTGCGGTGGAGTGTTCGACCGTCAATGTATGCGGATGCGCAGCCGCAACGCGCGCAACGAACTTTTGCACGAAGGCGAGCGCCTCGTTGGAATCCGGGCCGGCATGAAGCGGCACGAGCACATGCATGCCGCGGCTGCCCGACGTCTTGGGAAATGACGAGAGCTTGAGCAAGTCGAGCGCAGCCTTGACTTGGAGTCCGGCGCGGGCCGCGTCGGCAAACGAGCCCGACTCGGGATCGATATCGATGCAGAGCCAGTCCGGCTGCCGCGGTGAATGCGCGCGGCTTGCCATCACGTGCACTGCAATGCAGCCGAGGTTGACGAGCGCGAGCTGCGTTGCAAGTGAGCCCGCAACGACGTAGTCGGTATAGGTACCCGCACGGCCGACGTGCTCAAGACGATGGGTCTGCGTCTCGGCCGCTATGCTCTTCGGCACTTGTTTTTGATAAAAGCACTTGCCCAGCATGCCATCGGGACAGCGCTCGAGGCTCAGCATGCGATCCGCGAGATAAGGTTGAAGTTTCGGGAAGACTGCGCGGTAATACTCGGCCAGATCCTGCTTGGTGTAGCCTTCGTCCGGCCAGAACACTTTGTCGGGACGCGATAAAGTCTGCGTCAGTTGCCCGGCTGCGGATTCGCGCGGCTTGCGCTTGGTCATGCGCCGGACTCCGGTAAGTGCACTTCCGCGGCGCTCTTGTCGTCGCGCAGACCTAAATATACCGGTTGGCGGAGTTTTTTGTCCGCTGTCCATTCTTGGTAGGCAATCTGAGCGACGAGCTTGGGTGCGAGGAAGACCACGGCCTGCTCGCGCGGCGGATCGAGCAGCGTTGAACGCGACCTCACCAAGGGTTGGAATCGCCGATACAGCGCCGCGAGCGTGGTCCGATCAAAACCGGTGCCGACTTTGCCGACATAGCGAAGCGCTCCGTTTTCATGAGCGCCGAGCAACAAGGCGCCAAAATGCAGCCGCGATCCGGCGGGTTTGGTATACCCGCAAATCACGAATTCGTCCTCCTGATGGACTTTGACTTTGAGCCATTGCCGCGAGCGCGCTTCCGTATACGGCGAGGAAAGATCCTTGGCGACTAAGCCCTCATAGCCGCGGCGTTGCGCGATGCGGAACGCTTCGAGCCCGCTATCGGCGAGCCGGCGGGACGCGATCAGCGTTCGGCTCGAGCCGATGCATTGCTCCATGACAGTGCGCCGTACCGAGAGCGGCTCGCGACGCAGATCCGCTCCATCGTGAAAAAGGCAGTCGAAAACAGCATAAACCGGTTCGCCGCTGCTCTTCTGCAACAGCTGGAAACGGGAAACGTCCTTGCGATCGAATATCACGACTTCGCCGTCCAGCAATAAAGTTTGCGCGTGCACTGCAGCGATCGCGGTGACAATTCCCGAAAAGCGGGCCGTTCGGTCCTTGCCATTCCTCGAAAAGAGCCGCACCCGCTGACCCTCCTTGTAAGCCAAGATCCGGTCGCCGTCGTATTTTTCCTCATATACCCAGCCCGGCTTGTCGAACGGCTCGGCAACGAGTGTCGCGAGCATCGGTTGAGCGCGGAATGGAATGCGGTCGCTCATGCGGCTTACTCGCCGACCTCGCACAGCACCGCTCTAAACCCGCTCGAGCGCGAGCGCCAAGCCCTGTCCCACGCCGATACAGAGCGTCGCGAGCCCGCGCTTGCCGCGTTGCCGCTGTAGCTGATGGACCAGGGTCATTGCCAGGCGTGCCCCGCTCATACCCAAAGGGTGGCCAAGCGCGATCGCACCGCCATTGGCGTTGACTTGCGGCGCGTCGTCCGGCAGCCCAAGGCCGCGCAACACCGCGAGCGCCTGGCTCGCGAAGGCCTCATTGAGTTCAATCGCGTCGAAATCCTCGACCTTCAATCCCAATCTGCCGAGGAGCTTGCGCGTTGCGGGAATCGGTCCGATTCCCATGAGACGCGGCTCGACGCCGGCGCTCGACATCCCAAGTACGCGTGCGCGCGGGATCAACCCGTGCCGCCGCGCGGCTTCCTCGCTCGCAATGATCATCGCGGCTGCGCCGTCGTTGATGCCGGAGGCATTTCCGGCGGTGACCGTGCCCTCGGCACCGAACAGCGGCTTGAGGCGGCTCAGTGTCTCGAGCGTCGTATCGGAGCGCAGATGTTCGTCCTTCGACACTTCGATCGACTCGCCTTTTTTTCGGCTCGGCACGGCAATCGACACGATTTCCTCGGAGAAGAAGCCGAGATTATGCGCGGCCGCGGCGCGCAGCTGACTGCGCAGTGCGAACGCATCTTGGTCGGCGCGCGTAATGCCGAATTGCCGGGCGACGTTCTCCGCGGTTTGCGGCATCGTGTCGACGCCGTAGAGCGCGGTCATGCGGGAATTGATGAAGCGCCAGCCCATCGTCGTGTCCTCCATCGACTGGGCGCGGCCAAATGCCGATTCCGACTTGCCGATCACGAACGGTGCGCGACTCATCGACTCGACGCCGCCGGCGATCGCGAGTTCGATCTCGCCGTTGCCGATCGCGCGGGCGGCAGTGCCGACCGCGTCGAGTCCCGAGGCGCACAGCCGATTCAAGGTAAGGCCGGGCACCGTGAACGGCAGGCCCGCAAGCAGCAAGCTCATGCGGGCGACATTGCGATTGTCCTCGCCCGATTGGTTCGCGCAACCGAGCAACACATCATCGATGGCCTCCGGATCGAGCTTTGGATTGCGCACCAACAGCGCGCGCAGCGGTATCGCCCCGAGATCGTCGGCGCGTACGGCGGCCAATACGCCGCCGTATCGGCCGATCGGCGTACGGATTGCATCGCAAATGAATGCGTGATTCATAGAGACTTCCATTTGGAGTGCGCAGCGTGGCTCATCTCGGCGGTGCTGCGGGTATGGGTTCCGGTCAGAACGCCGTCTTGATGACCCCGCCGTCGACGCGCAACGCGGCGCCATTGGTCGCCGACGAACGTGGGCTCGCGACATAGGTCACGAGTGCGGCGACCTCGTCGGGTGCGGCGAAGCGTTGGAGCAGCGAGGTCGGACGCGCAGTCTTGAAGAACTCTCGTTCGACCTCGGCGGGCGTCTTGCCGGCGGCCGCGGCCATTTCGACCACGAACTCGCCGACGCCGCGTGAGCGAGTCGGCCCCGGCAGCACCGTATTGACCGTTACATTGCTGCCGGCCGTCAGTTCGGCCAAGCCGCGGGCGACCGCGATTTGCGCCGCCTTGGTCATGCCGTAGTGAATCATTTCCGCGGGTATTTGGTAGCCACTTTCGCTCGAAATGAAAATGATCCTGCCCCAATTGCGGGCGCGCATCTGCGGCAGGTAGAGGCGAGCGAGTCGCACGCCGCTCAAGACATTGACGTCGAAAAATCGCTGCCAGTCCGCATCGCCGATGTCCTCGAACGCTCGCACCTCGAAGATTCCGAGATTGTTGACCAGGATATCCACGGTCGGAAACTTGCGCACGAGCGCCTCGGCAGCCGCGGCAAGGCTCAAGTCGGCGGCAAATCCAAGCGCCTCGCCACCGGTCTCGGACCGAATCTTGTCGACCGCGGCATCGACCGCGGCCTGGGTCCTGCCATTGACGATCACCGAGGCGCCTTCTCGCGCGAGCGAAGTCGCAATGGCGTTGCCGATTCCAGCCGTACTCCCGGTCACGAGCGCGGTTTTCTTGTCGAGCTGTAGATCCATCAAAAATGTCCTCCGTGATCGAATCAACGCCGCCTGGTTCAGGCCGCCCTGCGACCAAAATATAAACCTTTCCCGTTGATCTCGGGCATCGTTCTGCTAACTTGTCGCCATGAGAATCGCCGCAGTCTCCGACATTCATGGCAACCTCGGCGCGCTCGATGCCGTGCTCGAGGACATTGAGCGGCGCGGCGCCGATCTGATCGTCAATCTCGGCGATATCGTCTCGGGACCGCTGTTGCCGCGCGAGACTGCGGAGCGTTTGATGGCGCTCGATTTGCCGACGATAATGGGCAACCATGAGCGGCAGCTTTTGGACCCGGACCGCGCGGCGATGGGCGCGTCGGACCGCTATGCCGCCGAAAGCTTGCTGCAGCCGCAACGCGACTGGATCGGGGCGCTGCCCGCGACCTTGTCGATCACCAACGAGGTGTTCCTGTGTCACGCGACGCCACGAAGCGACGTCGCCTGTTTTCTCGAGGACATCCGTGACGGCGAGCTGGTTCCGGCGGCGCTGGCCGATATCGAGGAGCGGACCAGGCCGTGTACTGCGGAGCTGATCTTCTGCGGTCATACCCACATCCCGCGCGTCTTTCGGCTTTCCGGTGGACAAATCATCGTCAATCCGGGCAGCGTCGGCATCCAGGCCTACGAGGGTCATCATCCAGTACCCCATACCCTGGAACTCGGCTCACCGCATGCACGCTATGCGATTGCGGAGCGCGGGCGTCGAGGCTGGGCCGTCGAGCAAATCGCGATTCCCTACGACTGGGAGGCTGCCGCAACGCTCGCGCTACGACATGGAAGTCCCGGTTGGTGCCGCGCATTGCGCAGCGGATTCATCCGCACGTCCTAAAGAAATGGCTTGGTACGGCTCCGCACAGAGCGCGACCCGCGAGCCGTCGTAGTCTGCGCTGGGCCGCCTTGGACCTGCCGACAACCGGGCTTGAAACTCATCGTGGACGTATCCGCTGATCCGAGGGGCAATAGGTTGCTCGCAGCTTTGCCGGATGCAGCCTATCTGCGCCTGCTGCCCGATCTCGAGGCCGTCGTGCTAGAGTCCGGCGAGACCTTGTTCCATCCAACGGGCCGATTGCAGACCGCCTATTTCCCGATCGACAGCATCGTAACCTTGTCTTATGCGCTTGAAGAGGGCGGCGCGATGGCAAAAGCCTGGCCCGTCGGCTGCGAAGGCATGATCGGGATTTCAATATTTCTCGACGGACCCAAGCAGAGTAATCAGGCCGATGTGCAGATTGCGGGAAAGGCCGTGAGCCTGCCGGCGGCCGTGCTGCTCAAGGAATATCAGCGCGTCGGCGCGTTTCAACAATTGTTGTCTCGCTATGTATTTGCACTGGTCACACAGGCCTCGCAGTTGAGCGTCTGCAATCACTATCACACGCTCGAGCAGCGCCTGTGTCGGTTCCTCGCACGCCTATTCGATCGGATGTCCGCCGAGCAGATCGCGCTGACGCAAGAGCACATCGGTGCGCTACTGGGTACACGGCGAGAGTCGATTACGCAGGCGGCGTCGCGTCTGCAATCCGAGGGCATCATCGCTTACGAAAGAGGACATATTCGCCTGTTAAGCCGCGCCAAGCTCGACGAGCATTCCTGCTGCTGCGGCGCAATCATTCGCCAGGCGTTTGAGAGCGTGTTCGAGTAGCTCGTCCGCGATACGCATCGCAGCAAGTTTCGAATTGATTTATTTCTGCACCTTGCGTGGATTGCCGGGCGGCGCGCTCGGCAAGAGCGGCTGGTCGAAATATTTGGCTGCCGTCGTGCAGTGCAGGATCGCGGCCCCCAAAAGATCCGAGATGCGTCCCAAACCGCGCCCAACATCCTCCGTCGACAACGATGGCGAGCGCACTGCCGCAAGTATCCGCAGAATGCGCGTGAGTTCCTGTGCGACTTCCTCGATGAGCACATGTTCGAGCTGTGCGCGGCGGTCCCGGTCGCTGCGCGGTGAGTTGTCGTCAGGCGGGAGGTCGAGGCGTCCCATGCAATCCCTCGCAAGCAAATTAGTCGCACGACGGCGAGTCTGCGCGCGTACGATCTCAATGCGCCGCGGCGTTGTCTGTGCGATACCGAACAGTTATGCCGCGGTAGAATTCTCGTCGTCGGGATTATTCCAACGCATGCCGGTGGAGTTCAGTGATCGACGTCGCTCTCGGGCCCAATGTGAATATGTTGCTGGAGGCCTTGCCGCACAGCCAGTGGGCGCGTTGGAAGCCGCGGCTTGAGTCGGTGGACTTGGCGCTGGGCCAGGTGCTTCATGAATCAGGCGCCACGCTGCAGTACGTATATTTTCCGATCAATGCGATCGTTTCGCTGCTCTATGAAATGAGCAACGGCGTTTCGGCAGAAGTTGCGATCGTCGGTCGCGAAGGATTGGTCGGGATATCGGCATTCATGGGCGGCGATTCGATGCCGGGGCGCGCCGTGGTGCAATGCGCCGGTCGCGGCGCGCGACTCGATGCGCGAATCGTCAAGGATGATTTCGGCACGTCGGATTCGGTGATGCACCTGTTGCTGCGCTTCACGCAGGCACTGATGGCGCAGGTCGCGCAGACCGTGGTCTGCACTCGACATCACTCTCTCGATCAACAATTGTGCCGATGGCTGCTGCTCAGTTTGGATCGTATCGACGGCAATGAACTCGTGCTGACTCAGGATCTGATCGCCAAAATGATCGGCGTGCGACGCGAAGGCGTGACCGAGGCCGCGGCGAAATTACAAAATCTGGACCTGATTCGCTATTCTCGTGGTCACATCGTCGTGTTGGACCGGGCGGGACTCGAGCGGCGCAGCTGTGAATGCTATGCGGTCGTTCAAAAGGAGTACGACCGGCTGCTGCGCGAGCGAATCGACGCGACCGCTAGGTCGTAAGATGCCATCCGTCGCTGATCATCGCGCGGATGCAATCCTCGGGCAGATATTCTCGCCAAACGGCGATATTGGCAGCGGCGCGAGCCTCGGCGGCAGCTTTCGCGTCGAGCAAGCTCGCAGCACCTCGTGCCAACGCGCCGTGTTCGCCGCGAATTGCGCCGATATTGCGCAGGCGTGACAAGGCGATTTCCCCGATCAATGGATCGGTTTGAAGATCGGGCCCTGTTGTCCAGATCGCCTCTGTGCTCATGATTGTCTCCGGTGCTGGGGCCAAAGAAGACAGCTTACCGTTGCCTGGGCAGTCGCTCTGTGCGAAGCCGCGCATAGGCGATCGGTGGTTCACTCCAGCCGTCGGAGCCAGCGCGAGACCAGGGATCGGCGCCATGGCGTCAACCGTGAACGCCGGAACGCCTCGGCGGCCATTTTGATCGCCTCGGCTTGCGTCGGATAGGTATGGATGACCCGCGACAATTCGATCAAGCCGATGTTCGCTGTGATTGCCAATGAGATGCCGTTGATCATTTCCCCGGCGTGACGGGCGACCACCGTGGCGCCGAGGATTCGATCGCTGCCCTCTTGAATGTGGATCTTCACGAACCCGATGTCCTCGCCATCGGTCACGGCGCGATCGACGTCCTGCATCAACACCGTGAAAGTTCGCACGGGAATGTTTTTTTGCAGTGCTTCCCGGACATAGAGTCCGACGTGGGCGATTTCAGGATCGGTGTAGGTGCACCACGGAATCGTCAGGGCGCTGAGCCGGCGTCTGCCGCGCAACAAGGCGTTACTGACGCAGATCTGCGCGGACGCGATCGCAGCGTGCGTGAACTTGGTCTCCAAACACACGTCACCGGCGGCATAAACGCGCGGGTTACTGGTGCGAAGGAAGTCGTCGACCTGGATTCCTGCGGCCGGATCGTAGATAACCCCGGCCGATTCCAAGTCCAAATCCTCGACGTTCGGGGCGCGCCCTACGCCGACGAGTATCTCATCGACGGCGACCATAGATCGGTCACCGTCGCATGCCAGCTCGACGATTTTGACCGAGCCCTCAGTGCGCACCGCGGTCACGGTAGTGTTGAGGCGAATATCGATCCCTTCGTTGGCGAGTGTGTCCGACAGCAGCTGTGCCGCGTCGCGCTCCTCCTTCGGCAGGAACATCGGGTCGTTCTGCGCGATCACGACGCGCGCTCCAAAACGCGCAAACGCCTGCGCCGCTTCGCACCCCAAGGGACCGCCGCCGATCACCAACAAGCGCGCCGGACACTCTTTCCAGCGGAACACGGTCTCGTTAGTCGTGAACCCGGATTCGGCGAGGCCCGGTATAGGCGGAATCATGGCCCTCGCGCCGGTTGCGATCAGCGCCTTGCGAAATTGCAGCACTTGGCCCGCGATCTCGAGGCAATCGGGGCCAGAAAATTTGGCGTCGCCAAAATACAAATCGATGCCCGCGTCGCGCAAGCGTTGCGCCGAATCGGCCTGGCTCAACCGCGCCTGAATTCGATGGACTCTCGCGATCGCGGCCGAGAACTGGAAATGCAGCTCGTGCGGCTCTTGACCGCCATAATCCTCGGCGTCGCGAATTTCCGCATAACACCGTGCCGTGCGAATCAGCGCTTTCGACGGTACACAACCGACATTGAGGCGATCGCCGCCGAGCAAGCTGCGCTCGAGCAGCGCCACCTTCGCCCCGAGCATTGCCGCCTCGCGTGCTGCGGCGAGCCCGCCGGGACCTGCGCCGGCGACGATCAAATCATAGGTTCCATCGAAGCGCGGGTTGCGCCAATTGGGTGGGCGCGCGTGCGACTCGAGCGCTTGCGCATATTTTGTTTCGAGGGCGTCGGACAGCGTCATGACAGCCACCCGCCCTCGAATCCGGCGCGGCGCAATCCCGTGCGAATTGGCGCGCACTCGCGCATGAGCTTCCAGATGAGTCCCGACCGGTGATTCTCGATCATGAGCACGATGAGTCCTTGATCGAGTCCGAAGCAATCACTCGCGATCCAGCCACCCGGATTTCGATCCCTCAGCGTCGGGTTGAAGCTGCTTCGCAGTCGAGATTGTATTGCGACGTCCGGATAATGCGCACAGAGGTGCCGCAGCGCGGAGAGCGCCAGGTCGGGCTCAAAGGGCAGCGTCGCGAGCGACGCGCACGGGCTGATCGTGCCGTCGTCGGGGCCGAACGGCACACCGCGAGCCGCGTAGCCCATGAAGCGCCGTTGCCGGCCATCGATCTTTACGGTCTGGTTGCCCGGCCCATCGCAGGCGCTCAAGCCCCAGCAATTTTCGCCGTAGCCTTCGAAGCCATGCGGGTTCCTGCACGCATACTCTCGCTGAACCCAAGTCGCGCGGCGGCTGTTCATAAAATAGTCGCTGCCTTGCCTGCGCATGAAGCGATCTCGAATGCCGTCGAAATCGATCCAAGCATGGGAGAACTGGTGTATGAACAGTGGGCCGCCGTACAGATGCTCGATATCGTAGATATTTTCCCACTGATAAGTCGCCGTCCATGCGTCGAAACTCGCGTCCGGCAGCGGGTGGCTCGGCGAGGCCAATCCCAGGATGTAGAGTATGGTCGCCTCGCTGTACCCCTCCCATCCATAGTTCAAGAATCCAAACTCGGGCTTCCAACCTTGCCTCGCAGTCGCCCCGCCGTCGCAGGACCATTCCCAGTCCATACGGCGATATAGCGTCTGCGCGTGCGATCGGATCGCGGCCTCGATCGGCGTGTCGTGATTGAAATACGCGCCGGCGGTCAGCGCGCCCGCGAGCAGGAACGTCGAATCGATCAGCGAGAGTTCCGACTCCCAGACTCGCAGTCCGGTCTGCATATCCAGAAAATGATAATAAAAGCCCTGGTATCCGGTCGCGATCGGCTGGTCGCTTTGGGCGCTTTCGCAAAAGAACTTGAGCGCTGCGAGTGCACGCGCAGCCGCATCCCTGTGTGTGATCCAGCCACGCTCGACGCCGACCGGGTAGCAGGCAAGCGCGAATCCCACAACCGCAATGCTCGAGGGAGCGCCCACGCGGCTGGTGTCGGCGACGAGTCCGTTATCGGGGTTGTATTGCTCGAGAAAATAACCAAACGCGGCGCGCTGGAAACGATCGAGCAACTCGTCGTCTGGCTCTAGGCTCATCATGGGTATCGGCTGATCCTACCGCAATGGCGCACATGCAACCGTGGTCTCGCGCACCGAACGGGGAGTTCGTCGGCGCTTCAATCGGCGAGCGGTGATGGGCGGACCTGAAAGTGGACAACCAGCGGTTTGCTGCCCTTGCCGCCCTCATGATGCCAGGGCGTTCGATCGCCGCTCGTGACCCAGAGGCCGCGTCCCTTCCAGCCTGCCGCGGCGTCGTCGATGCGCCCATCGAGGCCCTTGGCGTAGAAACCGAGCGGATACGGGATGCGTAGCGTGATGAACTGTCCGTCGACCAGTGCGTGAACGCCGTCGAAGAGGTTACCGGTCGCGATCGGAACATTCGCGCCCAGTCCCAGGGTGTCGTGCTGATCGACCCAGGTGTAATAGCTCGATTCGACGCTCATTTGCGGGACATTGATGAATCCCGGGCCCGGCAAACGGTGGAAGCTCCAGCCTTCGGGACAGTGGTCGCCCGTTGCGTTTGGACCGTTGAGCGGGCCTTTGCATTTGCGCCGATCAAATTCGCCGAGGTGCCCGCTCGCCAATGACATCCAGACGACGCCATTGCGGTCGATGTCGGCGCCGCGTATGCCGAAACCCGGCGCGGGCACGTGGTAGATTTCGCTGAGCCGAGTTCGCGGGTCGTATCGAAGAATCGAGCCGGGGTAACGAAACGCAACCGAACCCCAGACGCTGCCGTCGGCAGGACTCGGCATAATTGCATAAAGACTCACCGCGAGCCGCTGATCGTGCGCGGCGTCCGCTGCCTGCCCGGGTTCGACCCACGCATCGCGCTTGCCGTTGCCGTTGGTGTCGAGCACGAACGGTGCCCACCCTTGAGCCGCTGCGGCATCGCCGGTCAGATCGAATTTCTTGGTGTCGAGCCAGCCGATCGCCTCGCGGCCTCCGCTGGTCCAAAGCGTATCGTTCTCGTCTTCGGAAAATTGCAGATGATGTGTGCTGTAGCACGTGTCGATGAAGGTGTATTTTGCACTTTTCGGGTCATAGACCGCGAGTTGGCGCGAGGATGCATCGAGCGGAAACTCCTTGGCAGAAGGATGGCTCGAGCCTTTCTTGCAAAACTGCGGATTGTCCGCCGCGCGAATGCGAGCGGTGTACCAGACGCGGCCGTCGCGGCCGAGCATCGGGTTGTGCGCAATTGCGCGACTGTCCCAGATTCGCTCGTCGCCCCAATAAGGCGAGGGGCTCAGTACGGGGTCGTCGTGCGACGTGGGCGTGTCGGCGTCGCGTACCGATGCCTTGAACGTGCGCGCCGAATTATGAATTGGATCCAGCACCGGAAATTCGTCCGTGCTCAGCTCCGGCGTGCCGTAGACGAGGCCATGGCCATTGACCGTCGGATTGCGCCGATCGGTACTCGTGAGGTCGTGCAAATAGGCTTTGGCATCCGACCAATCGTGCACCGTCGCGACGATATTGCGTTCGACGCCGCCCGGGCGCGTCGGCGGCGCCGGCGGCACTTCACCGGCGCCGATGCGGTCGGTCCAATCCGCGAGATAGGGAATCGGTATGCCGTCGAGCGCGCCCTGCAGGATGCTCACCATTTGGCTGCCCGCTTGTCCCGATAGTACCCGGCGGCGCCAGGCCTCCTGCGAGGATGTGAATTTTCCGAGCGATGCCGGGAGCGTGCGTGTCGCCAGATCGCCCAGCTGGTGACAACCGACGCAACCCATATTCTTGACCCACATCAGATAGGCGTTGCGACCACCCGGCACCGCGGCCAACTGAGATTCATCGGGAATCTTCATGAGCGCGTACCAATATGCGGCCGGGTAGATCCGGGCCGCCGCGGCCGCATTCGCGGCAGTGATCGCCTTCAGGTCGACTCGCGTCCCAAGCACCGCATCGACTTTGGCCGAGTCGGCAAGACCGTAGCCGCGGACCCAGACACGATACTTCGCGCGCGGAAGATCCGGGATCAGATATCGGCCGGCGTCGTCGGTCACGACGATCTTGGCATATCGAGTCTGAAGATCGTTGGTCTCGGCGATGACCCAGACGCCTGCTTCGGGGCCGTGATCGCTTGTCACGATGCCGCCGATGTCGTCGGCGCCAACATGCATCTCGGCGCACGCAACGTGCGAGCTTCCGATCCCGCCCAGCAGCAGCGTGAGCGCAATCGGCGCACCGAAGAACCGCGCGACCGGCTTCGACGACTTCATGGACTGCAGATGGTAATCCAGATATTGGGTCATCCATAGCCCTTTGGTGGTATCGCCCGTCCGTGCTGCGGTACAATCGATGCGGAGAGCACGAGCCTCACGTTTCACGCAACACTGACCAAAGAACGAATTGCCGGTTTCCAATCCGCTGCCGCATGATTTCCCGGGAATCCGGCCGTATTGCTGCCTCAGTGCGATGCCCGCGCCTGCGCAGAGTCGGCGGGCCTCATCGCCTTGATGGGCGCATCGCGCGCGCTTGCGCCGGGACTGCTCGCGGTCGGCGCAATCAGTGCGCTCGCATTCCTGCTGGCGCGTGTGCCCGCGCTCGCCGCATTGGGCTTGAGCGCCCTGACGATTGCAATTCTGGTCGGCGCGACGCTCGGCAATCTCGGACACCGCTTATTCGCAAATCCCGCGGCACAACCCGGCCTGCAGTTCGCGCAGAAAACTTTGCTGCGACTCGGGGTCGCGCTCTATGGACTCAATCTGAGCCTGCAGCAGATCGTGCGTGTCGGGCCCGCTGCGATCGCCGCCGATTTGTTCGTCGTGGTCTCGACGATCGCGGTAGGCTGGTGGGTGGGCTATCGCTGGCTAAAAATGGATCGCGATACGGTGATTCTCGCCTCCGCCGGAAGCGGAATCTGCGGAGCGGCGGCCGTGATCGCCACCGAGTCCGTGCTGGGCGCCGCTCCGCATAAGACGTCGGCCGCAGTGGGACAGGTCGTGCTGTTTGGCAGCCTCGCGATGCTGGTCTACCCGCTGTTGTTCGGTATCCTCGACGTCGCGCGAGCCCCGTTCGGCGTTTTCGTCGGGTCCACCGTTCACGAAGTCGCCCAAGTGGTCGCGATCGGCAAGACGATCGGTGGTGACGCCGCCGAAAACGCGGTCGTCGTGAAGATGATCCGCGTGATGATGCTCGCGCCGTTCTTGATCTTGCTCGGCCGCTTCGTTGCGCGCGCTACGCCGACTTCTGCGCGGCCGCCCGACGCGCGCCTGCCGGGATTCGCGATTGCATTCATCGTGATCGCGATCGTCCACCCGTACTTGGGGCTGAGCGAGGATCTATTGGCCGCACTGCGCGCATTCGATATCGTTCTGCTGGCCGCGGCGATGGCCGCACTGGGAATCGACACGACGATCGCGAAACTGCGAATCGCGGGCCGCGATGTTCTCGTGCTCGGCGCAATTCTATTCGCGTATCTGATCGTTGGCGGCGGCATCGCCAACTGGCTCATCGAGCGCGTGCTTTCAGTCGCAGTACCGCCGGCGGCCTGAGGCGCGCCAGGCATCGCGGGCACAGTGCGTCAGCGGCTCACGCCGGAGTCCTGACTAGGTCGGCGCCGGCCGTCGATCTTGTTGCTGCTTTTTGATCTCCTGGTCGGTCAAACGCGCATCGTAAATCGAGCGCGGGTCGAGCGTGCGTGCGACCACGGTTGCAACCACGACCACGATCAGTAGCGGCAACATGAAGGATCGGTCGCGTGCCGTCAGTTCCATGATCAATACGACCGAGGAGATGGGGCCGTGGGTCGTTGCGGCCAACACTGCAGCGGCACCCAGAACAGCAAAGAGCCCCGGCGGAACCCCGGGCCAGACCCAAGACCAGGCGATACCCAGAACTCCGCCGAGCAATGCCCCGAGTGCCAACGACGGCGTGAACAAGCCGCCCGGTACGCCGCTGCCGAGGCAGAGGATCGTGACCAAGGGCCTGAGCACCAGCAAAGCGACCATGAGCAAGGGCGCCACTTGGTCCGCAAATGCGAGCTGCGCAAGCTCTTTGCCGTTGCCGAGCAACTGCGGGAATACGATCGATAGCGCACCGAGCAGCAGCATCGCGATGCTCGGAAGTACGAACCGGCGCCAGCCTTGCGGCTTGTTGGCGTCCGCCCACGCCACGAGTCGAATATAGCCGACCGATACCCCGCCGATGATCGGCCCGGCTGCCAATGCCCAGCAGACCACCGACGCGGAGGGCGGATACGCCGGAATCGAGTAGGTTGGTGCGTTCGGCAGCATCGTCCACGACACCGCGGTCGCGACCGCCGAGGCGAGCAGCGCCGGCAGAATGAGCCGAAGCGCCAAGACGCCGCGCAGCACTTCGAGCGCGAACAGTGCACCGCCGAGCGGGACGCCATAGGCCGCGGCCATGCCGGCGCCCGCGCCGCAGGCGACCAGCAAGCGGCGTTGTTCATCGGAGAGTTTGACGCGGTCCGACAGTGCATTGGCGATGACCGCACCGGCTTGCTTCGGCGCGCCTTCGCGCCCCAGAGACGCGCCCATGCCGACGACCACGACCGAGAGCAGCGCGCTGCCGAGCGTGCGCCAACGCGGCAGTCGACCTGCGTGGCGCGTAATGGCTTCTGTGATGTCGATGCCGTTGGCGCTCGTCAGGCGTTGCAGCACAAATTGACCGGCGCCCGTGAGCACGCCGGCCGCGAGCAGCACCAGCAAGTGTCGCGGGTATCGCGCCTGAGTTGCTGCTTCGAGAATATTGGGACCGGGCCACACCAGATGCTCGATGCTCTGCAGCAGCAGCGTCAGCACGCCCGCGGCGATGCCGGCGCCGGCGCCGGTCAGCAAGATCGCGGTCCAGAACGCGGCGGCGGCGGGGCTCGCCAAGGTCGGTGGAACATCGGTGTGATCGTATTGCGGGTGCTCCACCTCGCTCATGTACGCCCCTGAAATGCGACCGGCGAGAGCGCCAAAGACACGATTATCTGGGTGCCCTCGTTGCGGCGGCTCTCGATGCGCAGCTGCGCGCCGATGAGCTCGGCTTGTTCGCGAATGCCGACGATTCCGAAGTGATCGGGCAACACCGATTGCGGGTCGAAGCCGACGCCATTGTCCTCGATCAGCAACTGCAAATTGGCGGCGTCGGCGACACGGAGGCGGACGTTCACGCGCGTGGCCATCGCGTGCTTCTCGATATTGCGCAGCGCTTCGAGTGCGATCCGCAGGAACGCTTCCCCGCGCTCATCGCCAAACCGAGCAGCCTCGTCGTCGGCGCTGAACTCGCCCACGAGGCCGGTCCGATCGAGGAACTTGCCGAACGCGCTCGCCAGCGCGGGCCCCAGCCCGGTTTCTCGCACCGTGTTGAGGCGCATCTGCGAGATCGCGCTACGCGCCTCGCTGAGTCCCTCGTGGGCGACGGCCTCGGCGCGTTCAAGTTCGGCCGCCAGTGCGCCCGGATCGCGCGCGTGTAGCCGACGCAGCAATCGGATCTCGCTCAAGATCGCCATCATCGAGTGCGCGAGCGTATCGTGCAGGTCCCGCGCGATCTTCAAGCGTTCGCGCACGACCGCAGTGTAGCGCGACTCCTCGGCGAGGCGCTCTACCTCGCGCGTCCTGACGGCAACGCGACGCTCGAGTTCACGGCGCTCTTCGCGAAGATCCCCGAGAATACTCGCGAATGCGCGCCCGAGTTGCGCGACCTCGTCGACGCCGCCGGGAATCGCGATCTCGGCGAGCCCGTCGTGGCCGATGTTGCGGACCGAGGATGCGAGGCTCCGGAGCCGCCGGGTCAGCTGCCGGGCGCCGAGGATGCCGAACAACGCGGTGAGGATGCCGAGGCCCATCGAAATCCAGATGATGCGGATTGCGACCGCGTCGGCGCGTTGATGGGCGCGCTCCGTGGGCTCACAGAGCTGCACTTGCCAACCGGATGCAGACGACTCGCTGCTGGCGCTCAAGGCCGAGCGTGCAACGAGCACCTGGCGTCCCGTTGGGAGCCGCTCGAACCGCGGTGCGCCGGCGGTCGCGCCGATCGCGTCCGGCGCGGGAACGCCGCTCCAAGGCTTGCCGAGAAACTCCTCAGGCCCGACGAGCACGATGCCGCTGCGATCGAGCACGAATGCCTGTGTGGAGATTTCCTGGTTCGTCTCATCGGTGAGGCGCTGCGGATGATTCGCGGAGCGCCGCCAGCTCAAGCGCGCCGCGACGACGCCGACGATGCGCCCGCTGTCGTCGTAGACCGGCGCCGAGAGATCACCGAGCGCTGAGGTCGTTGCAGCGGGCGGCGCACTCGGCCCAGCCGGCGCTGACCCGGCGGTAGCGATGATGCCGAGCCACGGACCGCGGATGCCCGAGGTGTACCAAGGGCTCATCTGCACGTTGCGGCCGTTCTGCAGCGCGTCAACCGAGTCGACGATCACGCCGTGAGAATCGGCAATCGCTATCCAGTCGAGCTGCGGGTAGGTCGTCACCAGCTCATTGAAGAGATCCGCGAGACCGTGCCGCCGGCCGTCGATCCCGTTCTCGCGCAAGATGCGGCTCGCCGCGCGCAGCGCCGCGAGCCGCGCAGCAAACGCATCGCCGACATCGGAGCTCAATTGTTCGGTCTCGAGCGATAGGCGCCGAACATGCTGCTCGAGCAGGTTCTCTCGAGCGATGCCGCCGACCCAGATCGCGGCGGCAATTGAAAACACGGCCGCGAGTCCGATGATCAGCCAGACGGTGCCTGCCACGAGGCTGCGTCTCGGATCAATGATTCGCCGCAGCGCGCTTCGGTGGGCAGGTACGGCCGGATCGACCATGGGCTTCCGTCATATCGTGACTAAAGTCACTTCCAAACGATGGTACACGAGCCGCATCATGGAGCCCGAAACAATCCGGCACGATTTTGAGGAATTGAAACTTTCATCGAGGGCCCCGACGTGACCGAAGTCGAGAGGAATCATACGCCGGCGATTCGGATCGTGATCGCGGAGGATCAGGCGCACGTGCGCCGGGGCGCGGCGCACTTGCTTTCGTTGGAGCCCGACATGGAAGTCGTCGGTCAGGCTTGTAACGGCGCCGAGGCCGTCGAATTGGCGCGCGTACTGCAGCCCGACGTAATCCTCATGGATCTGCACATGCCGGTCAAAGGCGGAGTGGCGGCGACCCGCGAAATCATTCAAATGCTGCCGGCCACGCAGATTCTCGTGCTGACGACGCTGCACGACGACGAGACGGTGTTCGAGGCGGTGCGCGCGGGCGCACATGCCTATCTGCTCAAGGATGCTGCCGAAGACGAGTTGCTCGAAACGGTCCGCGCGCTCAAGCGCGGCGAATCGCGCTTGACGCCGCAGATCGCCCGTAAGGTCATGGACCAGTTTGCGCGTCTCGCGGCGGTATCCCAGATGGCGCCGATCCCCGAAAAAACGGCAACAAATGTCTCGTTCGAAAGTGCCGCACCGGCGGCCGCGACGATCGGCGAGGCCGGTCCCGAGGCGCTCAACGACAAAGAGGAAAAAATATTGCAGTTGATCTCTGAGGGCATGAGCAACCGGCAAATCGCGGACGCGATGTTTCTTGCCGAAGGCACGATCAAGAATTACGTGAGCCGCATCATGGAGAAGCTGCACGCCAATACGAGAATTGCGCTCGCGCTGATTTCCAGGGGCCAGGCGCGTCCAAAATAGGCTGCCGCAGAGCCATCGCTCGCGGACTCGAAAAAGTGACTTTGGTCACTCATAATCGTGACTTTCGGCTCCTGAAGATCCGCGTTTCCTCGTCTAGATTAGGGACCTAGCCTAGAAGGATCCTGCATGTCCGTTGTCGAAACAGCTCTGAAGCGGCCCTATACCGTCGTCGCCGTCCTCATTCTTGTCTCGCTGATGGGCATCGGCGCTGCTCTGCGGATGCCGGTCGACATTTTTCCCGAGATTGACATCCCGGTCGTTGCGGTCGTTTGGACCTATAACGGCATGAGCGCGCAGGACATCCAGAACCGCATCTTGACTTTGCATGAGCGGCAACTCGCTTCGCTCGTGGACGACATTGCGCGAATCGAAGCGGTGAGTTACGAGGGCGTAGGGGTCGAGAAGATCTATCTTCATGAGGGGGCGGACGTCACGCGCGCGGTCTCGCAGCTAGCGAGCAGCGCGCTCGTCGTGCTCAAGTACATGCCGCCCAACATCACGCCGCCGCTGGTGCTGCGTTACGGGGCGACCGATGTACCCATTATCCAGCTGAGCTTGTCGAGCAAGTCCCTGCCCGATACCAAGCTCAATGACTTGGGCCAGAACATCATTCGCCCGGCGCTTGCGGTCGTCCACGGTGCCGAAGTTCCGTATCCCTACGGCGGCAAGCCGCGCGTGATCATGGCCGACCTCGATTCCCAGGCGCTGCAGGCCCGCGGCCTTTCAGCATCCGACGTAAGCAGCGCTTTGCAACGGCAAAACGTGATTTTGCCAGCCGGTGACGTGAAGATCGGCGATACGGACTACAGCTTGGCGATGAATAATTCCCCGGACCTCATCGAGGCGATCAATGCATTTCCGATCGCACAAGTCGACGGTCGAACCGTCTTCATGCGGGACGTCGCGCACGTGCACGATGGATTCCAGGTGCAGACGAATTCCGTTTCGGTCAACGGTACGCCGGGCGCGCTGATGACGATTCGAAAGACCGGCGGCGTCTCGACGCTTGCGGTCATCGACGGCGTGCGCGCTGCGCTGCTGGATATCCAGAAGGTGCTGCCGAAAGACGTGCAGGTAAGGGCCTTGTTCGACCAATCCTTGTTCGTGAGGGCGGCGCTCAATAGCGTGCTATTGAGCGCGTGTATGGCCGCCGGCCTCACCGCGCTCGTGATCATTTTGTTTCTCGGCAACGTTCGGCTTTCGTTGATCATCCTCGCGGCAATTCCGCTGTCGATCATCACCGCAGTGCTGTTCATTTATCTTGCGGGACAGACTCTCAATACGATGACCTTGGGCGGTTTCGCGCTCGCGATCGGCATCCTCGTCGACAACGGCACGGTCGTGATCGAAAACATCGAGCGCCACGTGGCGATGCGCGAGCCCTTGCATCAATCGATCGTCGCAGGCGCGAGCGAGGTCGCGATCCCGACCTTCCTCTCGACACTGTGCATCTGCATCGTCTTCGTGCCGGTGTTTCTGCTGCAGGGCACGGCTAAATATCTGTTTTCACCGCTATCGCTCTCGGTAATCGGATCCTTGCTCGCGAGCCTCGTGCTGTCGTTCACGATGGTGCCGGTGCTGTTCAGGCAATTGATGAGTCGCGCGGTACATCAGTTCGAGGATGAGTCGCCGCAGGCCTCGCCTCGCGCTCGGTCCGGCAACCCGCTCGTGAGGTTCCAAGCTGGATTCGAGCGCGCGTTCGAGCGGTTTCGCGAGAGCTATCGCAATACGCTCGCATGGGCCCTGTCCGAGGCGCGGTTGACGGTGCTCGCGTTCGGCGGCCTGATCGTCGTATCCGTACTATTGTTTCCACTCTTGGGCAGGGATTTCTTCCCCCAGGTAGACGCCGGCCAAATGCGCTTGCATGTCAGGGCGCCTCCCGGCACACGATTGGAGAAGACGCAGCAATACTTTGCCGCGGTCGAGGAGCAGATTCGCAAACTCGTCGGCAGCGAACAAATTGACGTGATGCTCGACAATATCGGCCTACCGTACAGCGGCATCAACATCGCGTTGAGCGACTCGGCGACCGTCGGCCCGATGGACGGTGAAATACTGATTTCGCTGAACGAGAAACATACGCCGACCGCGAAGCTCGTTGCGATGCTGCGGCGGGAGTTGCCGTCGCGATTTGCCACGCTGCAGTTCTTCTTTCAGCCCGCCGATATCGTCGACCAAGTGCTCAATTTCGGTCAGCCGGCGCCCATTGACGTTCGGGTATCCGGGCCGGACCAGGGTGCCGCGTTTGCGCTCGCTGCCAAAATTGCCCGGGATTTGACGCGCGTGGCCGGCGTCGTCGATTCGCACGTGTTCCAGGTCCCGAACGCGCCGGCACTGACGGTCACGATGGACCGGGCGCTCGCGAACGAGGCGGGCGTCACGCAGCAGGAGGCTGCCAATAACGTATTGGTGGCGACGAACTCGAGTGCGCAGACGGCGCCGAACTTCTGGGTCGATCCCCGCAATAGCGTGAGTTATCCGCTCGTCGTTCAGGTGCCGACCTACCGGATCGGATCGTCGCAGGACTTGCAGACGATGCCGGTGACCTCGGGCGCGGCTGCGGGGTCGGGGCAGCTGCTGCTCAATCTCGCTTCCTTCGGCCGCGAGGCGGTACCGATGGTCGCATCGCAGCTCAACATTCGCCCGGTGTTCGATGTGCATGCCGATGTCCAGGGCCGCGACCTCTACTCCGCGGCCCACGATATCGACAAGGTGTTGAGCGCGGATCGCCCGGGTGCTGCCGAGGCGTTGACGGTCACGCTCAGCGGTCAGGTCGAGACGATGCGTGAAAGCTATACCGGGTTGTTCACGGGTATCGCCTTGGCGATCATTCTGGTCTACCTGTTCCTCGTCATGAATTTCCAGAGTTGGATCGATCCGTTGATCGTGCTCATGGCGATTCCGTTCGCGTTGGGCGGCGTGCTCTGGATGCTGTTCCTGTCTCAGACCCCGATGAGTGTGCCGGCGCTCATGGGAACCTTGATGTGCATCGGCTTGACAACCGCGAACAGCATCCTGGTGGTCAGCTTCGCGAATCAACGCATGGAGGCGGGCGACGACCCGCTGCGCGCGGCCGCTACCGCCGGCTACACGCGCTTGCGGCCGGTCTTGATGACCGCCGGCGCGATGATCCTCGGCATGGTGCCGATGGCGCTCGGGATCGGCGAGGGCGGCGAGCAGAATGCGCCGCTCGGTAGGGCGGTGATCGGCGGGCTATTGTTTGCAACCTTCGCGACGCTGATCTTCGTGCCGACGATGTACCGATTATTGCGCCGCCATCCGGTCCCTGTTACAGATTCGCACGCGAGAGGTAGTGCCAATGCAACCGCATGATGCAGAGAGGCAAGCGCCAAACCCGGAAAATTCGTCGAAGGGCCAATACCCTGACGAGATTTCGCGGGCAGAACATCATGAGGTATCCACGGCGTTCTCACCCGACACCGCGCGCCGCACGAAGCGCGCGGTCGGGATTGCGGCCGGCACGCTGCTCCTGTGTTTCCTCATCGTGATCGTACTGCGCTATGTTCATGCGAGCGCCATTGCGAAGGCCGGAGAGGCCGCGTATTCGGCGCCGCCGCCCGTCGACGTCGTATTCGCGAGGCCGGCCAACGCCGGCCAGGATCTGGTCCTGCCTGGCCAGACGGCGGCGTGGTTCGAAACGACCATTTATGCGCGAGTCAACGGCTATGTCGCGAAATGGCTCGTGGACATCGGCGACAAGGTCAAGACGGGCCAGGTGCTGGCGACGATCGAGACGCCGGAACTCGATGCTGAACTACGGGCCGCGCGCGCACAGCTCGAGGCTTCGGAGGCGCAGGTCGAAGCGCGTCGGGCCGAGGCCGAATTCAGCAAGACCACCAATGAGCGCTGGCGCGACTCGCCCAAGGGCGTGGTCTCGGAGCAGGAGCGCGACGCGAAGAAGGCCGATTTCGAAAGTTCGCAGGCGCGCCTGTTCGCCGCCGATGCACAGGTCTCTTTGGATCGATCCAAGGTCGATCAGTTCAGCGCGCTCGCTGAGTTCAAACAGGTGAAGGCGCCGTTCGATGGAACCATCACCGAACGAAAAATCGACGTCGGCAATCTGGTCACGGCCGGAAGCTCTTCGACGACGACGCCGTTGTACCGCATGGCGCAGACCGATCCGCTGCGCATCTTCGTCGATGTGCCGCAGAGCGCAGCCGGGGAGCTCATGAATGCCGGGGTTCCCGCCGAGATACGCGCGACGGGTGCCGTGGGCGGCGTATTTTCAGGGAAAATCGCACGCTCCGCGCAGTCCATCAATGCCCAGGCGCGCACCATGAGAGTCGAAGTCGACATGCCCAATGCCGGCCACGCGCTGGTACCCGGTATGTACGTCAATGTCGCGTTCCGTCTGCCGCCTCGCGGTTTGGTCGAGGTTCCGGCAGCCGCGCTGATATTTCGCGCAACCGGCACGCAAGTCGCAAAGGTCGGTGAGGACGGCAAGATCAACTTCGAGGATGTCGAGATTGCGCGCGACAACGGCAGCCGCGTCGAGCTCTCGACGGGCGTTCGCCCGGGCGATCGACTCGTGCTCAACATCAGCAGCCAAATTGGCTCGGGCCAAACCGTCGCTGCGAACGAACCCGCGGGCACCGATCAACTTCCCGCTGGGAAGCGCTGAGACACTTGTGAGCATTCTACGGTGCATTGTCGTTGGATCGCTGGCGGCCTTGAGCGCCTGCGCGGCGGGACCCAATTACCACACGCCGCCGTCGGATCAGCCGCCGCACTTCGCTTCGCAAGTATCCGTGCCGAACGCGCCCGCCGCGACAACGGCCGCAGTAGTGGATTTGGCGAACTGGTGGCGCGTCTTGAATGACGAGGAACTCGATTCTCTCGTCGATCGCGCGGTCAAATCGAATTTTGACATTGCGCTTGCACTGGATCGCTTGCAACAGGCGCGCACCTACGAGGCTCTGGTCGTAGGGCACGCCTTGCCGGAGATCGACGCGAGCGCAGCGGCTGCACGCGGAACCGGCACCGATCTTACGCGCGGCCGCGCCGAGCAAGGGCTGGTTTCGGCCGACAACACGAGCGGTCTGCAGCACATCAACACGGTTGCGGGCTTCGATGCAGTATGGGAACTCGATCTGTTCGGCAAGTATCGCCGTGAATTCGAGGCGGCGCGCGCCGAAACGCAGGCGGCCCGTGCCGCGCGCGAGGGCGTACTCACCGCGGTCGTCGCCGACGTCGTGCGCGCCTATGTCAATCTGCGCGGATTCCAGGTTCGCGCGGGCATCTTGCACAAGGCGGCCGACGTGCTGCGTGAATCTCTGCGCCTCGTGACGATCCGCTATCAACGCGGGATCACCAACGAACTCGATGTTGCGCTTGCCGCCCGCGAACTTGCGACACTCGAGGCGCAAATTGCGCCGGTCGAGTCGCAGGTTCGAGCCGCCGAGTACACGCTCGCGGTGCTCGTCGGCGAGTATCCCGAGACGATGATGCAGGAGCTCTCGAAGCCGGATTTGATTCCGTCGATGCCGGCGGCGACCGCACCGGGCGTGCCGCTCGATCTGCTGAAGCGCCGGCCCGACATACGACAAGCAGAGCGGGAACTTGCAGCCGCGACCGCGCGCATCGGCGTCGCAACAGCCGACCTGTTTCCGCAGGTCGCGCTGGTTGGAGCAATCGGCAGCCAAGCGCAGGGTTGGGGGACGACGCCGCGGGTTTCGAAGCACATTTGGTCGTTCGGACCCGGCGCCATCTGGCCGCTGCTCGACTTCGGTAGCTTGGATGCCGAGGTCGACATCGCCGATCTCGAAGCGCATGCGAGCCTGCTGAATTACCGCAAGACGATCTTGAATGCCGTGCAACAGGTGGATACGTCGGTCGATGCGTATGCGGCGGAGCAGGCGCGCATCGAACAGCTGGGCAGCGCGATGATTGCCGGTCAGCGCGCCGTGGATTTGGCGACCGAGCGATACGACCGCGGACTCACCGACTTCCTCAATGTCGTCGATGCCGAGCGCCAATTGTATGATCTCGAGGAACAGTACGCGGAGGCCCAGGTTTCCGAGGGCGAACAGTTCGTTGAGCTTTATCGAAGTCTGGGTGGTGGTTGGGAGAATTATCAAAGCGTTCCCGCAATCCGGCGCCCGCAGCCGGCAATTCTTGCGGCGTTTCGTCGCGCGCTCGAGGGTTCGGCACCCTGATCCTTACGGCTGTCGTCTGGGTCCGCGAACGACTTGAGTGTTGCCGCCAGTTCACGAACAATACGCGACCCTTGAGGCAATGAGCGCCCATTCATTACGAAGGCATGCGGATGAGACTGACTCTGGCGATCATCTCAGTGTTGGCCACGATGGTGTTGCTGCTCGGCGCTCCCGACATCGCCGGTGCGCAGGCCGGCCCGCCGTTTTTGACCAACGATCCGGGAACTCCGGGCAATGCGAATTGGGAAATCAACGTCGCTTCGATGCAAACGGTTGCGCGTGGGGTTGCGAGCTATCAGGTTCCGCAAATCGATCTCAATTTTGGCGTTGGCGATCGGATCCAACTAACCTATGAAGTTCCTTACATCGTGCAGGCGAGCAGCGGGCAGCCCGTCGACAGCGGCTGGGGCAATGCGTATCCCGGTATCAAATGGCGCTTCTTCGATCAGGGCGAGGAGGGATGGCAGGCATCGATTTTTCCGCAGGCGGAGGCCGGTACACCCGCTGCCGCGCGCGACAAGGGAATCGCGACACTCGGCCCACGGTACCTCCTGCCGCTAGAGGTTTCCAAGAAGCTCGGGCCGCTCGACATCGATTTCGAAGCCGGTTACTACTTTCCGAGCCATGGTCTGCGCGAACGCATCTTCGGGTTCGTCGCGGGCCGCCCATTGACCGAGCGCTTCGAACTGTACGCCGAACTCTATGACGATCGTGCCTACGGCGGCCCACCGCACGACACGACCTTGGATTTCGGTGGGCGATACAAGCTGCGGCCCGGAATCATCGCGCTGTTCATGGCCGGCCGCAGCATCAACGGAGATTCCGACGGGCAACCGCTGTTCATGGGTTACATTGGAATCCAGATTTTATTGAGCGATTACGGGCGACGGTTTACCGTCGACCCTTAGCAGCTAAGCGAGGATGAATGTATGAGTGATCCAGTAAAGCCTGACGCGGCGCTGAGGCCGGAGACCGTGCTCGGTCACGGCATTGGCGATCCGCAGGCGCGCGGCGGCATGGTGAATCCACCGGTCTGCCGCGCCTCCACGATCGTGTTTCGTGATCTGGCCGATATGGAAGCCCGCGAACGACGAGTGGCGGCCGGGGAGGACGTGCTGTGGTACGGGCGCAAGGGAACGCCGACGAGCTTCGAGGTCGCAGATGCGCTGGCCGCGCTTGAAGGCGGCTACAAATCCCTGTTGGTCCCTTCTGGTCTGTCGGCCTGCGTGACGGCGATCGAGGCATTCGTGCGCACCGGGGATCACATTCTGGTCACCGACAGCGTCTACGGTCCGACGCGCCAGTTCATCGAGTCGGTCTTGGTCCGCTACGGCGTAGCGGCGACGTTTTTCCCGCCGCTGATCGGCGCCGGCATCGAGGAGCTAATGCGGCCGACGACCAAATTGGTGTTTCTGGAATCGCCGGGGTCCCAAACCTTCGAAGTGCAGGATGTGCCGGCGATCGCGGCGGTCGCGCGTGCTCGCGGCTGTGTCGTGATCATGGACAATACCTGGGCGACTCCGCTCTATTTCAAGTCTTTCGAGCATGGTGTCGACGTCTCGGTTCATGCGGCAACGAAATACATCGTTGGTCATGCCGATGCGTCGATGGGAGTGATTACCGCGAATCGGGCAAGTTGGGACACCGTTCGCGCACAAACCTTTTCAACAGGCCTGACCTCATCGGGAGATGATCTGTTCCTTGCACAGCGGGGATTGCGCACGCTGCCCTTGCGCATGGAGCGGCATTGGCAAAGCGGATTGAAAGTCGCCGCATGGCTCGCGACGCGGCCGGAGATCGAAGCAGTGATTCATCCGGCGCTGCCCGGAGCGCCCGGACACGCGCTCTGGAAGCGCGATTTTCGCGGGGCGTCGGGGCTGTTCAGCGTCGTGTTCAAACCCTGTCCCGCCGCGGCGTTTCGCGCGTTCGTCGATCGACTCGAACTATTCGGACTCGGATTCTCATGGGGTGGGTTCGAAAGCCTCAAAATGCCGTTCAAGCCACGCCATGCCAGTGCCGCGGGCGCTTGGCCCTACGCGGGCCCGGCGCTGCGTCTGCATGTGGGACTCGAGGCGGTCGACGACTTGATCGCCGATTTGACCTCGGGATTTGAGACGCTCGCCCGCTTTGCTTAGCGATCGCGGGCTTCGGCTGCGAAAGGCGGCGTCTGCGCCGTCCCGCGTCACTCGTTGGCGCTGCAATTCGCCGGGTCTGCGTACTGCATCTCGTTCGGGACCCGCGGCTTGAGGCAGCATCCTCGCTGGGAGGAATCGGTGCAAAGAATAGCCGCTCGCATGTTGATGGTCCTGGTTGTGGTGGTCGGATTTTCGACGTCACGCGCGGCCGGGCTTTCGGACACGCCTGCTGCGGCAACCGTCGAGGCGAGCGAAACGCAGCCGCTCCAGTGGCTCAAGGCGGGCGACTACGCGGCACTCGAGCAGTACTATTCGCAACGCCTGCGTGACTACGAGGCCGGCAACGCCTCGGATGAGGACCTCTACGCGAGTTTCCGCAAGC
>JBEKSM010000015.1:0-116385 GCA_049517075.1 Steroidobacteraceae bacterium
AATGTCACCGCGCCGGCCGCATTCATGACGAAGGAATTGCCGTCGAACACCAATTCGTCCTGGCCCCCGATCAAATTGACGAACACGATCGGCAGTCCGGTCTCGCCGACACGCGCTCGCGCCACGAGATCCTCGCGCTGCCGTTGCTTGTCGACTTCGTAGGGTGAAGCGTTGATCACGAGCAGCACCTGCGCGCCGGCGTTCTTCGCCTGGCGCGCGGGTTCCGGCTCCCAGATGTCCTCACAAACCAGCACGCCGGCCTTGGTGCCGCCGAGATCGATGATCGTCGGATCCACGCCGGGCGTGAAATAGCGCTTTTCGTCGAAGACACGGTAATTGGGCAAGCAGGCCTTCCGATGGTTGGCGATCACGCGGCCGCCCTGGATCACGATGGCCGAATTGAAGATCCTCGTGCCGTCGTACTCGGGATATCCCGCGACGAGAGTGATGCCGTGCACCTCGTTCTTGAGGCGCTCGAGCGAGCGCGCCACCTGGGTGCGCATGCCCGCGTGAAACAGCAGATCCTCGGGCGGGTAGCCGGAAACCGCGAGCTCCGGCAGTAAAACGACATCGGCATGCAAGGCATCGCGAGCCTCATTGGCCGCCGCGACGATCAGCGACGTGTTGCCATCGACGTCGCCGACCACCAAATTGATCTGCGCCATCGCACACCGCAACCGCCGCAGTTCAGTCAATGCGATCCCCGTGTCGGACGCCTGGCCACGCGCGCGGCCTTCGGCGCGCTCTTCGTCTTCGCCGGGCGCTTCGCCGCCGCTGCGCGCTGCGCCTTCGGTGTGGACTTCACCGGCTTTTTTGCCGCCCCGGCGCGCGATTTGCCGAGCAATATTGCCATTGCCGAACCGAGATCCGCGGGGGAGTGTACGGTCTTGATGCCCGCGGTCTCGAGGGCCGCGAATTTGGCCGCCGCGGTGCCCTTGCCGCCGGCCACGATCGCGCCCGCATGGCCCATGCGCTTGCCCGCGGGCGCTGCTATGCCCGCGATGTAGGCAACCACCGGCTTGCGGACGCTCTTGGCGATATAGGCCGCAGCCGCCTCTTCGTCGCTGCCGCCGATCTCGCCGACCATGACGATACCTTCGGTTTGGGGATCCTGCTCGAACAGGGCGAGTACATCGATGAAGTTCATGCCGCGCACCGGATCGCCGCCGATGCCGACACAGGTGCTTTGGCCGAGGCCATTGTTGGTGGTTTGAAACACGGCCTCGTAGGTCAGCGTGCCGGAACGCGAGACGATGCCGACGCGCCCCTTCTTGTGGATGAAGCCCGGCATGATACCGATCTTGCACTCGCCCGGCGTGATGACGCCGGGGCAATTCGGGCCGATGAGCCGCGTGCGATAGCTCGCGAGCGTGGTCTTGACGCGCACCATGTCGTTGACCGGAATCCCCTCGGTGATGCAGACGATCAATTCGACGCCCGCGTCCGCGGCCTCGAGTATCGCGTCGGCGGCGAATGGCGCCGGCACGTAGATCATGCTCACGGTCGCGCCCGTTTTGGCGACAGCCTCGGCGGCGGTATCGAACACCGGCAAACCGAGATGTTTGTGGCCGCCGCGTCCCGGAGTCACGCCGCCGACCACCTTGGTTCCATACGCGATGCACTGCTCGGAATGGAACGTACCTTGCTTGCCGGTGAACCCCTGGCAAATCACCTTCGTGGATTTGTCGACCAAAATACTCATGAATGCGCTCCCGCCAATTGCACGGCCTTCTTTGCTGCATCGGTCAGATCGCTCGCGGGGGTGATCGCAAGCCCGCTGCTCGCGAGCAGTTCTCGCGCCCGCGGCGCGTTCGTGCCTTCGAGGCGCACGATCACCGGAATGTTGACGCCGACCTCTTTGACCGCGGCGATGATGCCCTCGGCAATCATGTCGCAGCGGACGATGCCGCCGAATATGTTGATCAAAATCGCAGTAACCTTGGGATTGGACAAGACCAGCTTGAAGGCCGCGGTGACGCGCTCCTTGGTCGCGCCGCCGCCGACGTCGAGAAAGTTGGCGGGAGACCCGCCGTGTAGCTGGATCAGGTCCATGGTCGCCATCGCGAGCCCGGCGCCGTTGACCATGCAGGCGATGTTGCCCTCGAGCGATACGTAGTTGAGGTCGTGCCGCGCCGCCTCGCGCTCCATCGCGTCCTCCTGGGTCGCATCGCGCATGGCCGCGAGGTCCTTTTGGCGGAACAATGCGTTGTCCTCGATATTGAGTTTCGCGTCGAGCGCCACGAGATTGCCGTCGCCGTTGACGATCAACGGATTGATCTCCACCAGGCTCGCATCGCGGTCCAGGTAGAGCTTGTAGAGGGCGTGGGCAATTCGGCCGAACTGGGCGATTTGCTCGCCCTGCAGCCCCAATCCGAACGCGAGTTGCCGGCATTGAAAATCCTGCAGACCGGCCGTCGGATGCACATTGACGCGAATGATCTTCTCGGGTGAGTGTTCGGCGACTTCCTCGATATCCATACCCCCGGCCGCGGAAGCGACGAACGCAAGCCGGCTCGCCTCACGGTTGAGCACGAGGCTCAGATAAATCTCGCGAGCGATGTTAGACCCCTGTTCGACGTAGACCTGGTGTACCGGCAAGCCTTCAGGCCCGGTTTGGTGGGTCACCAAGCGCGTGCCGAGCATGGCTCGGGTCGCCGCTGCGACCGCATTGAGATCCTTGGCGAGCTTGACGCCGCCCGCCTTGCCGCGGCCGCCGGCATGGACCTGGGCTTTGACGACCCAGGGCGCCGGCCCCAGCCGGCGGGCCGCCGCAACGGCTTCCTCGGGCGAGGAGGCCGGCTCGCCTTTCGGCACCGGAACGGCGTATTCGGCAAATAACTGTTTGGATTGATACTCGTGCAGGTTCATGAGAGGTCCTCGGCGTGCTACGGAATCGCGTCAGGCGCGGTATTCTGAATTAAGCTCATGATCTGCGCAAAGGCATCCGGACAATTAACCCTTTGAATACCATTTCCAGTAGTGACGACGCATCGGGACCTGCGCTCAATTGGCGAGTGCTCGGTATCCTGAATCTGTATCGGGTACTCGTGCCCCTCGTGCTTCTGAGCCTTTATTACATTGGCGGCCCGCGCGGCATCACCGTGCAGGATCCCCGCGCGTTCTTTGGCGCCTTGACCGGCTATTTCAGCTTCGGCATCGCGAGCGTGGTCCTGGTACGGCGTCGCATGGCGCCGATCAACGTCCAAACGATCCTGCAGGCCGCGGTCGACGTCGGCGCATTGATGCTGATTCTGCAGGCGTGCGGCGGAGTCGGCAGCGGACTGGGGCTGCTGCTGTTGGTGCCGGTCGGCGGGCTCGCATTCCTGCTCCCGATGCGCAGCGCGCTGTTCTTTGCAGCCGTCGCCGCGCTCTCGGTGCTTGCCGATACCATTTGGCAGCAATATAGCGAGCGCGGCGACACCGGCTCTTATGCGACCGCCGGCCTGCTGGGCGCCGTCTTGTTCTTGATCGCCGCCGCGGCGAGCTTCGTCGCGAGCCGCATGCGCGAGAGCGAGGACCTCGTGCGTCAGAGGGACATCGACCTCGCCAACCTCGCGGATCTCTCGCAATACATCGTCCAGCACCTGCGCGAGAGCCTGTTGGTCGTTGATCGCGCGGATCGGATCCGCCTCATCAATGAATCGGCGGCCGAAATTCTCGGCGACGTCAAGGCGGTGCCGGGCGCGCTGCTCGGCGAGGCGTCGCCGCGCCTGCTGTATTCCTTGAGCACCTGGCGGCAGAGCGAGCGCGGCGACCGCGCGCCGTCGAACTTCGTAGCGGCCGACGGCGCGCGCGTGATCCAGCCGCATTTCGCGCCGCTCGGCGATTCCTCGCCCGGTCCGACATTGATTTTCCTCGAGGACACGAGCCTCATGGCCGAGCGCGTACAACAGAGCAAACTCGCGGCACTCGGGCGCCTCTCGGCGAGCATCGCGCATGAAATTCGCAATCCGGTGGGCGCGATGAGCCATGCCGGACAGCTGTTGGCCGAGAGCCCGTCGATCGGGCCCGAGGAGCGGCGGCTGACCGACATCATCCAGAACAACTCCGAGCGCGTCAGCACGATCATCAACAACGTCTTGCAGCTCTCGCGCCGCGAAGCCACTCGCCCCGAGCGGCTGGAACTCGCCGACTGGCTCGAGGATTTCGTGCTCGAATTCTCGGAAACGATGCAGGTGCCTACCTCGCAGATCGGCTTGCAGGAGGAGGCCGCGGAACTCGAGGTGCGATTCGATCCCAGCCAGCTGCACCAGGCGGTCTGGAACTTGTGCGATAACGGCGTTAAGTACGGCGAGGTGCGCGACGGCGTCAGCGTGGAAATCAGGATCGGCCGTTTGAAGTCCAACGAGCGGCCATTTCTCGAGGTCGCCGATCGCGGCGAGGGAATCGCGGCAGATGCGGTTGACCGGATATTCGAGCCGTTCTTTACCGGAGGCAAGGGCGGCACGGGGCTCGGATTATTCATTGCGCGCGAACTGTGCCAGCTCAACCGTGCGATATTGCTTTACGAGCCGCGCGATGGCGGCGGCAGCGTATTTCGCATCGTGTTTGCCGATCCGCAGCGTTGGGAGGAGTAGCGCTGCTCGACGCGCTACAATATCCACATGGCCAAACCCGCTGTGTTAATCGTCGACGACGAGCCCGATCTCTGCGAGCTTTTGACCATCACCCTTCAACGCATGAACTTGAGCCCGCGCAGCGCAAACGGGGTTGGCGCCGCGCAGCGGCTGCTGAAGACCGAGCATTTCGATTTGTGTTTGACCGATATGCAATTACCGGATGGCAACGGTTTGGAATTGGTTGAATGGATGCAACAGTACACGCCGAGTGTGCCGGTGGCCGTCATTACCGCGCACGGCAATATGGAGACCGCGGTACGCGCGCTGAAACTTGGCGCCTACGATTTCGTCTCGAAGCCGCTCGATCTGAACGGCCTGCGAAAGCTGGTCGCCACCGCGATCCGCCTATCCGAAACCAGCGAGACCGACACGGTGGTGCTGGGACCGCGCCTGCTCGGGAATTCCGACGCCATGCAGCATCTGCGCGAAATGATCGCTCGCGTGGCGCGCAGCCAGGCACCCGTCCATATCACCGGGGAGTCCGGTACCGGCAAGGAGTTGGTCGCGAAGCTGATCCACCAGTCGGGCCCGCGCCGCGACCAGGCCTTCGTGCCGGTCAACTGCGGCGCCATTCCGACCGAACTCATGGAAAGCGAACTGTTCGGCCATAAGCGCGGCAGCTTCACCGGGGCCGTGAGCGACAAGAAGGGTTTGATTCAATCGGCCGAGGGCGGCAGTCTCTTTCTCGACGAGATCGCGGATTTGCCGCTGCACATGCAGGTCAAGTTGTTGCGCGTAATCCAGGAAAAATCCGTGCGTCCGATCGGCGAGCAAGAGGAGACCGGCATCGATGTGCGCATCTTGTCCGCAACCCACAAGAACCTCGCGCAATTGGTTGCCGAGGGCAAGTTTCGCGAGGACCTCTACTATCGCGTGAACGTCATCGAGCTGCGCGTGCCTGCGTTGCGGGAGCGTCCGGAAGATGTTCCCGAACTCGCCGAAGCGGTGCTTCGCCGTCTCGGGCGGCGCATGAAAATCCCGGCGCCGGTCTTGAGCAGGGAGGCACTCGCGGCGCTCGAGTGTTATTCGTTTCCGGGAAACGTCCGGGAACTCGAAAATATTCTGGAGCGCGCGATCACCTTGAGCACCAGCGGCGAGGTCGGCGTCAACGACATTCAGCTGCGGGCGACGCCTGCGGTAAGCGGCAGCACGAGCGCCGCGAGCGGCCCCGCGGCGGACGCTGTCGCAGGTCTCGGCGATCAGCTCGAGGATATCGAGCGCGAGGCGATCGTCAAAGCGCTCGAACAGACCCGCTATAACAAGACGGCCGCCGCCAAGCGCCTCGGGATGTCGTTTCGCGCGCTTCGGTATCGCATCAAAAAGCTCGGGATTGAATGAGTCGCGATGGAGCTGACGATACTGATGCCCTGCCTCGACGAGGCATTGACCGTTGAGGCCTGCATCGCAAAGGCACACAGCTACCTGCGCGAACGCGGCATCGTGGGCGAGGTCTTGGTTGCCGACAACGGGTCGACCGACGGCTCACAGCGACTCGCTCGGGCGGCCGGTGCCTGCGTCGTTGAAATCGAACACAAAGGCTACGGGGCAGCGCTCATCGGCGGCATCAAGGCGGCGCAGGGCCGCTACGTCATCATGGCCGATGCCGACGACTCGTACGACTTTGGGAACCTCGACGATTTCGTCGACCGACTGCGCCGCGGCTGCAAGCTCGTCATGGGCAATCGTTTCCAAGGCGGCATTCGGCCCGGTGCGATGCCGCTGCTCAACCGCTATCTCGGCAATCCCCTGCTTTCATTTATTGGGCGAAGGCTCTTTTCCGCGTCGGTCGGCGACTTTCATTGCGGCATTCGCGGGTTCGAACGCGAGGCGATTCTCGAGCTGGACCTGCGCGCCAGCGGCATGGAGTTCGCGAGCGAAATGGTCGTTAAGGCCTCACTGGCTGGACTGAGCATTGCGGAGGTGCCGACGACCTTGAGCCCCGACGGCAGAATGCGCGCGCCGCATTTGAGGCCTTGGCGCGACGGTTGGCGCCATCTGCGATTCATGTTGCTGCGCAGCCCGCGCTGGCTGTTCCTTTATCCAGGCTTGGCATTGAGCGGGTTGGGCCTCGCCGGCACCGTGCTGTTGACGATCAAACCGCTGGCGATCCCCGGAGCCTTTACGCTCGACATCAATGCGCTGCTGTATTTCTCGATTGCCGCGGTCGTCGGCGTGCAAATTACGTTCTTCGGCTTGTTCGCGCTCGCGCTCGGCCGAAAGATGAAATTGCGCGTCGACCACGGATTTTCGGAGCGATTGCTGCGCCTCGCATCGCTCGAGGGCGCGGTCGCGCTCGGCGCCGCATTGGTCGTCACCGGCCTCAGCGGAGCGATTTACGCCGTTCTGCAGTGGCGCCACCTATCCTTCGGTGCGCTCGTGCCAAGCGAGATGATGCGTATTACGATCCCATCGGTCACGATGCTCGCGATCGGCACCCAGATCGTTTTTGGCGCGTTTTTGCTCGGCTTCATCGAGATCGAGTAGCCGGGTCCCACTGCAGCGTGAAATGCTTGGCATCGCGGGTGCCGGGCGTGGATTCTCGTCGATCGGCGGGCCCGAGCACCCATTGATCCGCCGCGGGGGATCCGGCGAGCTTGGTCGCATCGATCCAGTTTTGCCGAATCAGCTCATCGTCCAGCGCGGCGCCGTGACTCACGAGATACAGATCCTGATCGCGCAGCAAGGGGTCGAATTGAACCATGTCCGCGACATAAAATCCGCGGCCCGGATGCAGGAAATATACGTTGTTGCCCGGCCTCTGCGGCGGCGGAATCTGCGCCAAATGTTTGGATATGACCGCATCGATCTGGCGCATCTGAAAAGGCACGATGACCGCCAAACTCAAGAGGGCCGCGGCACCTGCGAAGGCCGCGAGTCGGTCCTTTGCGCGGGTTGCGGCCGCCTTTCCATTCATCGCCGCGCCGGCCAAGATCGGCACGACGCCCCAGGCCGAATGAAAGTACCGGTAGCCCCACCCATGACCTTGATCGAGCTTGACGAAGCAGTAACCGAGGAAGGTTAGCACCGCAGATTGCAGCAACAGCCGAACACGCCGGTCGCCGGCATGATGCAAGCGCCCGACGACGGCGAGCACGAACAGCGCCGGCATCGCCCACACCGACATTTTCGCGAGTGCCGCCACTCGCATATCGAGCAGCGCGGCATCGGGCCAGACGAAAACCTGCGCCAAGGAATGGATCTGCACGGAGTAGCCGTCATCGATCGGCGCGACGGATGCTCTGAGCATCGGCCAGCCTACGACCAGCAACAGACTCAAGGGCAGATAACCCACCGCGAGCGGCACGAGCAGGCGTCGCTCTGCCTTGTCGATGGCGACCGCCAGCAGCCATGGGGCGGCGAACAACAGGTGCGGGAATGGATTATGCAAAGCGAGCGCGATGGAGCCCACGATTCCCGCCGTTAGCGCACGCATCGGCGTGGGCCGCAGCAGCAGCCACGCAAACAGCAAGTTTGCGGTCAGGTGGGCTTGCATCGAATAAAACGAGATGGCATTCGCCCAAAAAGCGCCGGAAGCCAGGGTAAACAGCATGGCCCAGCCGGCGGCCCGCGCATCTGCGGTGATTTCCAGCGTGATGCGGTAAATCAAATAAACCGCCGCGCCCGCGAGCAGCGCATTGCACAGCCCGGGCATTCCAAACCATTGAAATGGCGCCAGCAACAACGCGAGCCCGGGCCAGTAGCCTTCCATGACGCTGCCCGTCTCTCGCGAAGCGAACAGAAATGAGCCGTTGAACCCGGACACCACGAACCAATCGACGAGCGGCGCCGGCAGCTGCGCAGAAATCCGCCCGGCTGCGAACAGCTTCGATTGAAACACCGCGGCGTACTCGTCCATGCTCAAGGCATAGCTGTGGTAGATCGTGATCGAGCCGAGCGCGGCCAACAATACGCTCGCGATCACGACCAAACCGCGGTGCGCGGCAAGATAATCGACGAGCTTGTACAGCGGAGCCGAACGATTCCACAGCAACGCGAGTAAGCATACGGCGCCGCCGAGCCAGGCCGCGTCGGCGTCGTAGGACCGCAGCAGCCAACGAAACATCGGCGTGAAATTCGCGCTCGACAGCAGCGCGCGGTCGAGTGCGCAGAAGTAGGCAATGCACAGGACACAGAGCGCGATCCCGAGGTAGACGCTCCAAGGACGATCGCGATGCGTCAATGGCAGCGGGCCTATGCCGGCTCAGGCTTTCAGCTTCAGCAGAGGCCCGATGAATTTCTCATAGTGGCGCCAGCGCGCAACGGAAGTTTTATAAACGCTTTGCCGCACCTGCCAGGAACTCGCGGTCGAAACCGGTCGCTGGGTCTTGGTGAAATCCAAGCAGCGATCATCCCACTCGAGTCCCAAGAAATCGAGGATTTTGCGTGTCCACAGTTTCGGGTCGTCGACGAGTTTCTCGTACGGCACATCGAGTATCGTGCCGGCGGGCAGCACGGCGCGCCAGTGCGCCATGAGACGCTGATGTTCGCGGTAATACTGCGCGAGGTCCGCAAGGTCCATCGTGAAATTGATCGACAGCGCAAAAGACTGGAAATAACACGAAAGACAGGTGTCGATGGGGTCGCGCTGCATATAGATGATGCGGGCCTTCGGAAACACCGTGCGGATCACGCCCAGAAAGTCGCTGTTGAACGGCGCCTTGTCGATGACGCGCTCGGCCCCCGGCGCATCCTCCGCGAGGACACGCAAGTAATCTTCTGCCAATTGCTTGCGCGTTGCCTCATCGAGCACGCCGCGTTTGATTGCCTCTTCGTTCTTCTGCGCCGTCTCGGACCAGAAGGCCAACTCGCCGGCGCCGCGCACTGCCGGGTGTGAGGCGATGATTTGCTCGGTGAGCGAGGTGCCGGAGCGCGCCATGCCGACGATGAATATCGGCTTGACCGAGTCCGAACCGCCCACTGCCTGGGCGATCGCGTCACGGGTATAGCCGCGGATCATCGAATCGACGAAACCTGTACGTTTCTCCGGCAGATAGGGCTCGGCCGCAGCCTTGCGCAACTCATTGGCTCGTTTGTAGCTCTCGAACGCGCGCGGGTAATCCTCGACGTCATCGTAATATTTTCCGATCGCGAATCGCAGATCGGACTCCTCCAAGCACGCGATCCCGCCCGCGGCGGTCTCCTCCACCGTCTTGAGCCAGTCGCTGTCCGCCGCGGTCATCTTCGATATTGCGGGCAGTCCCGCCAAGGCCTGCGGATTCTTGGGGCGCATCGCAAGAACGCGCCGGTAAATCGCCGCAGCGTCCTCGAATCGTCCTTCCATCTGCGCGATCTTTGCGGTGCCGAGCAAGGCCTGGACGTGCCGCGGCTCGCTCTTGAGCACCTTCTCGAAGCGGGCCTTGGCATCGCGCAGGCGGCCCCGCTGCAGCAGCGTCTCGCCAAGACTCGCGCGTGCGTCCGCATATTTCGGATTCAATTTGAGCGCGCGGCGCAACATCGATTCGGATTCCGCGGCTCGTCCGAACGCTCGGAAAAACGTCCCGAGTGCGCCCAAGAATTCATAATTGTTCGGATCCAACTCGACGGCTTTGCGCAGCAGCGACTCGGCTTCGGTATAACGACCCAGATTGAATAGAGCGGCCCCAAGATTCCGGTAGCCCTCGCCATGCCGCGGATGGCGGTCCACCAATTCGCGGTAGATGGCCACGGCTTTTGCAAAGTCGCCCTGTTCGAGGCAGTGGTTACCTCGAGCCAACAACTCCCTGGGGCTTGCAGGCGCAGCCCGCACCGCCGGTGCGGCGGCCGGCCCGGGATTTTGCGCGTTGCCAGAACCGCGCAGCGACAGGTGCAGCACGAGCTTGTGCGTAACCTCGTCCGCAATATTCTTTTCGATGCCTTTTTCGAGCAGCCGCCATTTGAAGGCGTTCGCAAGTTTGGCCCGCTTGAGCATATTCAGTCGCGAGGTGCGAGCGTCGCCGTCAGCGTGTCGCAACAGGTCCTGCACGGGCTTGCCGCGGTCCGTCGATGAGTCCGTAGTCTGGGCCACAAATTTGTCAGCCAGCGCATTGCCGAGTTCGCTCGCTTCACGTGCGTTGAACCATTGGAACATCACCCGCCTCCTCGACCTCGTCCAGCCTGCCACCACGGCTCCGGTCAGCGCGCCGGATCCACTGCGAAGAACTATACCTAAACGCCGGCGCGCCGAGGTTATGAAAAATGACTTGTTGCGATTCGGTGATGGTAATCACAAATTTTTTGCGACTTGCGTCAAGCTTGGCGCCCGGGGGAGTGAAAGATCGGGCGCGGCGGGCCACCGTTGCAGGATGACCGGCATGGTATGGTTGTCGCCGCAGGGACCTCGCGAACGGAGCGGCCGAGCGCGGCGCCGCAGTGAACGAGACGATCACCAACAGGCAAAACATGGCAGATCTTGATACGGCTCGCGTAAGCCCGGCGATCGCGGCGATCGACGAAGGCAATGCGCTCGAGGAACAGGGGCGGATCGCCGAAGCCCTGGCGCTCTACGAGGCTGCGGTCCGGGCCGACCCGCAATGCGCGCGGGCACACTTGAATCGCGGCAACATTCTGCTGGCGCGCGGCGTGGTCGGCGAGGCTCGCAGCGCCTACGAACGCGCGATCACCTGCGACCCCGCGTATGCCGGTGCCCACTTCAACTTGGGCAACCTGCTGACGCGGGCCGGAGACTTCGCGCATGCTCTGCCCCACTACCAGACGGCCGTCGACCTCAGGCCGGATTTTGCCGACGCGTTCGTGGCCCTGGGAAACGCATTCGACGGACTGGGTCTCGCCGCCGAAGCCGCGCAGAGCTACGAGAGGGCGCTCGCGATCAACCCCGGTTACGCCGAAGTCCATTTGAATCTGGGACTGCTTGCAGCGGCCCAGGGCCGCAGCGACGAGGCCGTCAAATGCATCCGCCGGGCGATCGGTATTCGGCCTGACTATGCCGCGGCGCACTACCACCTCGGCGTGGCACTTTTTGGTCTCGGTCGGTATTCGGAAGCGGCGGATTGCTTTCGCGCGGGATTGGCCCTCGACGATGCGCTCTCGGAGGCGCTCGGCGGCCTCGGCGATGCGCTTCTTCGGCTCGGCAACCTCGAAGAGTCGGTCGACAGTTATCGGCGCCTGCTGCTACGAAGTCCGGATAGCGCGTTGACCCACTACAAACTCGCGGCTGCGCTGCTCGCGCTGGGACGAATCGACGAGTCGATCGAGTCGTTCCGAGAGGCAGTTCGACTTCAGCCGACGATGCATCAGGCTCATTGCGACCTGGCCGCTGCACTGATGCGCGTGCGCCCGAACCCGCGGCTCGGCGATGCCGCTTCCAGTCTGCGCCGCGCCATTGAAATCAATCCGGATGGTGCTCGCGCCCACCATATGCTCGGCGCGGTGTTGACCAACTTGCGGCAATTCGACGCTGCGGAAGCCAGTTTTCGCCGTGCTTGGTCGATTGAGCCGGAGTCGCAAGCGATTCTCTACGATTTGGCGATGGCGCTAATGGTGCTCGGCAAACCCGAGGAAGCGTTGCAGCTCATCGTACCCATGCTCGATCGGGCTCCGCTATCGACGATCAAATCGGCCTTTGCCGCCTGCATCGCGCGCATCCGAATTACGAAGGACGACTCCCGTCTGCGCGCTGCGCTGACGACAGCCATCGCCGAAGCATGGGCATTTCCCCATCAGCTGTGCCCACGGGCACTGCAGTTGGTCTTGCTCGACCCGCGAATAGGCCATTGCGTGCGTTTCGCCAACGGATCCTGGCCCGCACGCTTACCGAAGGCGGCGATGTTCGGTGCAAGCGGCCTTTCCGCCCTGGCGGCGGACGCCTTGCTCCAGGTAGTGCTCGAAACGGCGCCCGTGACAACGATCGAATTCGAGCGGTTTTTGACGTGCGCACGCCATGCCTTGCTCGAGACCGCGTCGAGCAATCGCGCGGCGGATTCTTCGGACATCGCGGCGCTGCCGTTCTATGCCGCGCTCGCCAGGCAATGCTTCGTCAACGAGTACATCTTCGATTGCGACGAGCGGGAAAAACTCGCGGCTGCCGCCTGTCGCACGCAGTTACTCGCGTTGCTCGACGCCGGCGCGGCGGTGCCGCCGTTGATCTTGCTGGCCGTTGCCGCCTATTTCCCGCTGCATACGTTGCCCAATGCGAGCCGGCTTCTGGCCGCCGAGCAATCTGGGCCGATCGATGGGATATTGCGCCAACAAATTCGCGAACCGCTCGAAGAACAGGCGCTGCGCGCAGGCATTGAACGCCTGACGCCGATCTCGGGCGGCGTCTCCGAAGAGGTGCGCGATCTGTATGAGCAGAATCCTTACCCGCGCTGGGTGAGATTACCGATCGCAGAGCAGGCACTGCGCTTCAACGAGGAACTGCGGCAGTCGCTGCCGTTCGGGCAATTTACGCCGCTGCCGGATGACAGCGCGCCGGAGGCACTGATCGCCGGGTGCGGCACGGGCAGGCATTCGATCATTACCGCCCAGCGATTCCACGGCGTTCGTGTTCTCGCGATCGACTTGAGCCTCAGCAGCATTTGCTATGCCAAACGCAAGACGCAGGAGCACGGCACGACGAACATCGAATACGGCCAGGCCGACATTCTGAAGCTCGGCGACCTTGGGCGCACATTCGACCTCGTCGAGTCCGTTGGGGTTCTGCATCATTTGGCCGACCCCTTTGCCGGGTGGCGAACCCTGCTGACGCGATTGCGGCCCGGAGGTTTCATGCGCTTGGGTTTCTACAGCGAAATTGCGCGCAGAAACGTCGTCAAGGGGCGTGCCTTCATCGCGTCCCACGGATTTGCAGGCACACCGGACGACATACGCCGATTCCGCCAGGATTCCGCCGTCAGCAAGCCCGGCGCCGAACTGTACACATTGACCCAAATCCCCGACTTCTATTCGACCAGTGATTGTCGCGACATGTTGTTTCACGTCCAGGAGCATCGGCTCACACTGGACCAGATCGCCTCGTTTCTTGCCGAAGCCGGGCTCCACTTCATCGGCTTCGAGTTGGAGCCTGAGGTGCTCAATCGGTACGACGAACAATTCGCCGACGACCCGTCCGGCACGAACCTGCACAATTGGGCGCTCTTCGAGGAGCGCAACCCGGACACTTTTCTAGGAATGTACCTATTCTGGATTCAGAAACCGGGCAATCGTCGCGGCTGATGCCTTTCGCGCGGAGCGACCTGCCGTTCTGATGGGCCGTTGCGATCATGCACATCCTCGTCAAGCTGCTGCGCATTTTATGGATTCCCGAGTATCGCGGAACTTTTCTGCGCACGCGCGTCGCGGCATCGACCGAACACGATCACGTGCTGGGCGGTTTGATCGTGGACACCGTCGTCGATATCGGGGCGAATCGCGGGCAGTTCGCGTTGTGTGCCCGCAGGCTGTTCCCGAACGCGCGGATCTTTTCGTTTGAGCCGCTGCAAGTGCCGGCTGCGGTTTTCCGCGGGGTATTCTTCGGGGACCCGAACGTGCGTCTGTTCAATGTCGCCATTGCGAGCGAATCAGGGACCGCCTCGATGCACGTTTCGCGCTGGGATGGATCGTCCTCGCTGCTGCCGATCGCTGCCGCACAGAACGAACATTTTCCATTCACCGCAGAATCGGGTCGGGAGACCGTCGCCACGGCGCGGCTCGGCGACTGCCTCGGCGAGGCCGAAATCACCGGTGCGGCGCTGCTGAAAATCGACGTCCAGGGATTCGAACTCGTCGCGCTCAAAGGATGCGAACCTCTATTGCCGCGCTTCAAGTATGTCTACGTGGAGGCCTCCTTCATCGAACTTTACGTCGGCCAGGCGCTGGCCGGCGAAGTCGTCGCCCACTTGTTGTCCAAGAACTTCGAATTGCTCTGCGTCGCGAATCTCTCGACCGGGAAGTCGAAACGGCCGATCCAAGCCGATTTTCTATTTATTCGGCGAGACGCTGCGGAGGGTCCCGCGCATTGAAGTAGAACCCGGCGTGTTGTCTGCTGGGAGGGCGCGCGGTATCCTGACCGCCGCATGAAGCCGTTGTTCCACGAGAATATTTCGCGACGCGAGGGGCAGGGCTCATTGCCGTCAATACAAGATGCACGACGCTTGGGATTACAACTCAACCGCAACAAATGTTGACCTGGATAAGAGGGAAAATTGCCGCCAAGTCACCTCGCGCGGCGACCCCCATTGCGGACTCTGGCGCAGCGCAAGTCCGCCATCCGCAGACCGTCAAGGCGCAGGGCGATGAGCACCTAAAGGCAGGCCGATATGCCGACGCCGAGCGCAGCTATCGCCAAGTGATGGAATCCGACGCGCACTACCCTGCCGCGCTCGTCAACCTGGGATTCGTACTCAGAGAGCAAGGGCGTACCAATGAAGCGCGCGACGTTCTCGAGCATGCCGTGCGAATTGCCGCCGGAGACGCTGACAGTCACTACCTACTAGCCAGCATCCTCGAGCGCACCGGGCCGGTAGACGCGGAGATTTCGCACCTGCAAAAGGCGATCGACCTGCGACCCGACTTCGAGCTCGCGCGTCGCCAGTTGATCACCGCATTGGTCAAAGCGGGCCGGATTTCCGAGGCCACCACGCTCTGCGAAGAAAGCCTGGCGATCTTGCCCAACTCAGCCGAGCTGCACTTCTATCGTAGCAACCTGCATCTGCAAGCGAACGAGACAGGTTTGGCGATCGCGAGCTGCAAACGGGCGTTGACTCTAAACCCTTTATTGCTCACGGCACAGCAGAGCTTGTCGCGGCTTTTGGTCGACGCTGCGCAACTCGATGAGGCCGAGGCTTCGTACCGCAGAGAGATCGAACTGGCGCCGGAGCATTTTGCCGCTTACCACGGACTTGGTGTACTGCTGAACCGAATGGCGCGATATGCCGAGGCGCTCGAGCTATTCAAGCGCGCGATATCGCTGAATCCAAACTCGGGCGCATCGTACTACGCCCGTGGGGAAGCCTATTACGGGGTCGACGGTAACTCTGACGCGAGTCTTGCGCTTGCCCAGGCGGATCTCGAAAGGGCGGTTGCACTCGAACCGGAAGTCTCCGATTATCATTGCAGCCTAGGATTCAGTTATTGGCACCGGGCTCAGCTCGATCGCGCCATGGCGAGCTTCGACCGTGCAATCGAGCGCGATCCCGACAATGCAAGGGCGCGCTGGGCGCGCGTCATGGTGTGGGCGCCCGCTTTCGCCTCGAAAGGCAGCGACGATATTCCGGACCGCTCCGGATTCGGGGTTGAGCTTGCCAGGTTCGAAGACTGGTGGGTCAAGAGCGAAACGGACGGCGAGTGTTTCGTCGGCGAGCTGCAGCCTTTTTTCCTAGCCTATCAGGAGGAAAACAACCGGGCACTGCTCGAGCAGTATGGCCGGGTATGTGCCATGGCGATGCAGCGCTGGCTCGACTCCCAGAAATCGCCCGCGTTCAAGCGGCCGGTGGAAAAGCGCATCCGGCTGGGAGTGGTCTCCGCGGATATTCGGCTGCATTCGGTTTGGATGGCGCTGATCAAGGGCTGGTTGCAGTCGTTCGATCCCGAACGGTTTGAACTCGTCGTCTTCTCGTTGGCCGCTCAGGCCGATGCAGAGACCACTTGGGCGCGCGCAAATTCGCATGTCTTCGTCGCCGGGCCGAGGACTCTCTCGCAGTGGGTCACCGCGATGCGCGAACAGAATTGTGAAGTCCTGATCTATCCGGCAGTCGGGCTCCATCAGATGACCCTCAAGCTCGCGAGCCTGCGCTTGGCGCCGGTACAGATCAATACCTGGGGTCACCCCGATACTTCCGGCTTGCCGACGCTCGACTACTACGTGTCCGCGGCGGACTTCGAACCCGCGCATGCGCAGGAGCACTATTCCGAGCAGCTCATACTCCTGCCCCATCTTGGCAATCGCATGCAGGCGATGGCGCTCACCGGCGTCGATGCTGGTTTTGCCGAGATGAATATCGACTTCGACAGGCCGCTGCTGATTTGTCCAGGCTCCCCGTTCAAGTACCAACCCGCGAACGACCACGTATTTGTCGACATCGCGCGCAAGGCACCGAACGCGCAGCTGGTATTCTTCCGCCCCGCAGGGGCGGCCATCGCGAATCTGCTACATGCCAGGATCACCAAGGAGTTTGAGGCGGCCGGCCTCAACGTGGCGGACCACCTGCGGTTTATTCGGTGGCTGAACTTCAATGAGTTCCACAGCCTGCTCAAGCACGCCGATGTGATGCTGGATACCATCGGCTTCTCGGGCTACAACACCGCGGTGCAAGCGATCGAATGCGGCCTGCCGGTGGTTACGCGCGAAGGGCGGTTCTTGCGCGGACGTCTCGCAAGCGGAGTTTTGCGGCGCATGGATTTGCAAGAGTTGATCGTGCGAACCGCGGCTGAATATGTGGATCTCGTCGTCAGGTTGGTCACCGATCGGCGCTATCTCGCGCACATCCGCGACGAGATTCAGCAACGCCGCTCGGTATTATTCGACGATCAGTCCGCGATGGGTCCGTTCCAGGACTTCCTCGAATCGGTCGCGCGCCCGGGCGGTCGGCCTAAGCGCGATGGCTAGCGGGTTTGGCGGCAAGAGATCCTGCCGGCGGCCTGCCAAGCAGTTTAGTGTGTGTGAGCTGACGCCTCGGCGCCACTGGATTGAGTCAACGCCTGCAGCTCAAGCAATGGAAACCAGAATGGTCCGGAGTGATCGAACCGCTTCAGTTGCTCTTCCAGCAGGCTGTGCGCCTGCGCGATTTGTCCCATATGCACATAGGCGGCGGCGGTGATGGTCGTCAGATAGGCCAGGTCGGATCCCGAATTCGGTGTTTGTGGTGCGAGCAACACTGTGGTGAATTTCACGATGCCGGGTGCATTTCGCTGCGAAATCGCCGCATACAGGTCTGCCCAATTTTTCTGTTCAATCGCGGCACCGGCGTAACATGGACTCGACGTAATTTTATTCCAGATCGGTTCTTGATCGGCCGCACTGAGATAAGGTGCGGTGCGGGCGCTGATGTTTTGTATGGCCAATTTCCAGGCATTCTGCGCCATGGCGTCCGCACAAATATCCCGACCGGCGTCGATGAGCATCACGAACGAGGCAACGGATGGATCCAGGCCCGTGAGGTTTCTGTCCAATATCGCGCGGCGAATCGCGAGCGCCCTTCGGACCAGGTAATCCCGATATAGGCCGCTGTTCACCGACGGTTCGATCGTCGGTGCGCTAGGCGCGCCCCCGCCTGAAATCAACTCGATGAAAGGTATCGGCATGTCGGTCAGGTTGGCGAGCTCGTTCGCGTTCGCCTCGATGAAGCGCAGGCGCGGAGCGTTGAGATCGACGAACGGGAAAAAATCCGAATTTGCCGGAGCCGACATTCTCTGGACCAGCGGTCCGATCGTGCGATTATCGGCGATCTTCCTCAACCGAAGGTCCTCGATCCCCTGTACACCGACCCGTTCGAGTTCGGTCCGCATTTGCGGCGATTGGAATATGCGATCATCCGGTGTCGGAAGCGCGGCGCCGCGGGTCGCAATGATGAGTATGTCGGAATCGTTCGAGTTGTAGATCGCATATGCGTCAAAGTGCGGAGCCATTGCCTTGATCACCGAGGCGACGACCTCCATGCTCGTTTCATAAGTCTGGATCCACTGCACGAAGTAGCCGTCGGGTCTTAGGTATTGGGTAATGCGGCCGTAGAACTCGTCGGAAAAAAGCGTCGCAACCCCGCTGACCCAGGGATTTGACGGTTCTGAAACAATCAGATCGTACGGCTCACGCGCAGTTGCAAAGAAGGTTTTCGCATCCTCGTAAATGATATGGCTGCGTTGATCATCGAAAACGTTGCCGATACGCGGCCCAAAGCCCTGGCGCGCGGCTTCCACCATGAAAGGCTCAATCTCGATGGTGTCCAAGCGTTCTACCAGCGGACTGTTGAGCAGCATGTGGGCTGTGAGCCCCGAACCGAACCCGATGTTGGCGACGCGCCTGGGGTTCGGGTGCATGCTGAGAGGCATTGCGGCAGCCAGCAGCACGGTGCTCTCGTCCGCCGTTGGTCTGCCTTGCCCAATCTGCACACCCGCATCGGGTTTTCCATTGGTGGCGATCACCATTACGCCGTCCTTCTCGACCAAACTGATCGTGGCAGTTTTCCCGTCTCGAAAATACGCGACCTTGGTGCCGACCGGCAGCGTCGCCAGTCCGGTGCGATAGACGCCCGATGCCATTCGAAGAGGATCCAAGTTGACGACAAATAGGGTGAGCACCAGCACCAACAGGCCCGCCGCCGTTGCGACGGCCGCGGCGCGCGGCCGCTGACGACGAACCGCGAGGAGGCGCGAGAGGCCTAGCGCCATGTGGATGCCGGCACCACCAAGGATGACGCCCTTCACCCCAACGAGAGGCATGAGTATGTGGACGGTCAGCAGCACACCGACAATCGCGCCGAGCGTATTGACCGAATAGATCGTGCCGATGGCTCGCTCACCGGTTCCACGGCGCATCAGCTCTTGAGTGAGCAGCGGAAGGGTCATACCCGCGCAAAAAGTCGTTGGAATCATGATCAGCGCGGCGATCGATTGACTAATCAGGTTGAACGCGACGTATCCGTTTTCCGTGCGCGTGAATGCCGCCAAACACCACGACATGAAATCGAAAGTCAGGTTGTATGCGGGCAAAGTGAGCGCTGCCAGGGCGCCCATGACGACCATGACCCCGCCAACGTAGGTCGCCGGGTCGGCAATTCGCGCGATGCGCCTGCGCACGTAGAGTCCACCGAATGCCAGCCCGAAGATGAACGCGCTCAACATGAGCTCGAACGAATGCGTCGAGCTGCTGAGCACCAGGCTGAGCATGCGAATCCAGCCGAGTTCGTACATGAACGAAGCAGCACCGGTCAGGAATGCAGCCAGCACGAACCATCTTGCCAATGTGTCGGGAGCCGAGGACGCTGCCGGCGCCTGAGGCGCCGGCGCGGGTTCCGTCTGCCTGCGGACGATCGACCAGACCACGAGCGCCAGCATGACATTCAGTAGCCCGGCGGTCAGTACGGTACCGGGCAAGCCGACCGCTTTAATCAGTATGAAGCCGCTGACCAGAACGCCGATCGCGGCTCCCAAGCTGTTGGTGAAGTACAAGGTGGCCAGCGTTTCGCCCGGTCTATCGGGCCAACGGCGGATCAGGCCGCCGCTGATCAAGGGAAAGGTCATTCCCAGAAGCACCGACTGCGGCAAGATCAACAGCGCCGCCAAGGACCATTTATAGACGTCAATCAGCAACCCCGAGGGAAGCGAAGGTATTACGGTGGCAAACGAAAAATCAGAGGCGACGACGAATGTTCGATGGAAAATGATGCCAAGCAATCCAATCAGACCCTCGACCAATACATAGGCCCAGAGCAGGTACCGCAGACGCGCGGAGTATCGCGCAACCGCCCAGGATCCGAGAGCCATCCCGCCCATGAAGATGGCAAGCACGAGGGTCTGCGCGTATGCAGCGTGGCCGAGGAAGAGCTTGAGGTAGTGCGACCAGATGGATTCATAAATCAGTCCGGTAAAGCCGGACACGACAAAAACAGCGAGAAGAAACCGCCGCTGCACGAAATCTCGCGTCCGCATTGTCGACCTTCCGTCGTGATCTGGCTGGTAGGCTTACAATACCGGATCGCCCGAGTGCTCGGCGGGGTTTGTTCACGAATGTTGACGCAGTCTATGCAAGGTTCAAGCGCGTCGATCTCATTCTCAAGTCGATGGTATCGCCATGCAGACGACACCGAGGACGATCAGTCCGAGTCCCACGCACTGCAATGCCGACAGCGTCTCGCCGTAGAAATACCAAGCCGACAGCGCCATGAGCGCGTAAAAGCTTGCGCCGGTGAACGCCACGGCGACGCCCAATTTTTCGCGTGTGACCACGACGAACCAAACCAGATATCCCACGATTTGCAGGCAAACCGACAAGAGGATCCATGGCGAGGTAGCCGCGAGAATCGCAAACCGCGGCAAATCGGCGAAAGCCCGAATTCCGCCCAATTGCGTTACGCCCTTTTTGACGAGAAGCTGACTTGCGATCGTATTGATGGAAACGAGAATGAGCAGGAGTTTGACGAACATGAGTCCTATCCGATGAACCAACGTTTATTGGGGCAGCATCCGTAGCGAATCTCGCCCAGTGATTGCAGCGTCTTGATCGAGAGCATCGCGCATGCACGCAAGAACCCGCGCTGCGCCGAGAGATGCCGGAAAATTTCGGCGCTGCCGCGAATGACCGCCATGGGGCCGGCGTTGGCTGCACCGCCGGACTGCATGAATGCGACATCGGCGCCGAGGCGGCGAATCGAGGGCCGGCAATTCATTTCTATGTCGTAATATTGGATGAGATCCGACGCCAAGCGCCGGCGCGCATCGAACCCACCGACCGCCTCGAGCAGCCGGCGCTTGGTGAACTGTCCCTGATGCACCGGATACCATCCGCTGCCGGGAATTCGCCCAAGCCGCCGCGGCACGCGGCGATGTCTCCAAAAGCCGCGCTTGCCCAGAATACCCATGACGGCATCGCCGACGATCAAGTCGGGATTGCTTTCGGCAGCCGGGATGATGCCCTGCATCGCCGTGGCAAGCGTATGCGGCGAAACCAAAAAATCGTCGGCGTTGAGAAACAGCACGTACTCCCCGCGCGCCGCGCGCAGACCCTTGTTCATCGCGTCATATATCCCCGCGTCGCGTTCGTAAATCGTTCTGATGCGCGAGGAACGCCCGGCCCAGCGATCGATGATTTCGCAGGTTGCGTCGCGCGATCCTCCGTCGATGCAGAGATGTTCGAGGACAAAATCGGTTTCTTGCATCGAGACCGAAGCGAGCGTGTCCGCGATCGTCGCGGCGGCATTCAGGCAGACCGTGATGATCGACAGCAGCGGGCCGGAGGCTGTTCCCTGCGGCGCAAACTGCTCGAGAGGATCGCTTGTCAAACTTTGATCCCTGCGGTGACGATAATGCAATATGCTGCTCCGCTCTCGATCCCCGGGCGCAAAGGTATGTGGGAAGCCGATCACCGAGTAGCCGCGCTAGCCGCGACCAGACGACTATGGCACACGGTCCTGGCTACCGTTACCAACCAACAGCGCAGCGAGTTCTCACATCGAGGCGTGACCGCAATCGGGATCGGTCTGTTATTGACGGCAATCTGGCTCCTGACGCACCGCTACGGCGGAATCACCAACGACGCACAACTCTACGCCATTCAGGCACTTGCGAGAATCCATCCGAGTCTCGGCAAGGACCTCTATTTACAGAATGTTTCTCAGGATCACTTTACGGTCCTGACGCCTCTCTACGCCACGGTGATCCGATCGATCGATCTGACGCATGCGGCGCTGTTGCTGATGATTCTGTGTCGGGTTTGGCTGCTTGCCGCCGCGTGGCTGCTCGTGCGGCGATTTGCAAACCCCGCGGCGGCCGCGCTTGCGCTCGCTCTGCTGATCATCGCGCCGGGCAGCTACGGCGGCAGCGGTGTGTTTCATAGCGCCGAAGACTTCTTGTCGGCGCGCTCATTTGCCGAAGCCTTGGTTGTCAGCGCGCTCGCCTGGGATGTCCGCGGCCACCGGCGGCTCGCGCTGGCGATCGCGTGCGCGGCCGTCCTCGTGCACCCCTTGATGGCATTGCCTGGAGTGCTGCTGCTGATCTGCCTCGCGTTGCCGACCCGGGACATCGCGATTCTTGCCGTTGCCGCGATTGCCGCAACGGCGTGCGTTGCCGCGGCTGCAACCCGGGTACCGGTGCTCGGCAGCGAGCTGCCGGTACTTGACCCCGAGTGGCTGGCGATCGTGCGCGAGCGTTCGCAGTTTCTTTTCTTGGACCTCTGGACCAAGCACGACTGGGAACTCAATACGCGCCCGCTCCTCTGTTTGACCTTGACCGCCGTGGTTTTTCAAGGCGCGCGATCGCAGGAGTCGCAATTGCCCAAAATCTGCGCCAGCGCGCTGCTGGTTGCCGGCGCCGGCATCGCCGTCGCCGCGATCGCGACTGCGATCGGGCCGCTCGCCATCTTGATTCAAGGCCAAGCATGGCGGTGGATCTGGATTGCGCAATTTCTCGCGATCCTATTGCTCGTTCCGACCGCGGTTCGCATGTGCCGTCAGCACGCCTGTGGAGCCGCCTGCAGTCTGCTGCTCGTGGCGGCTTGGGACTTTGACGGCGCAGCCGCGCTGCTGTCGGTGTGCTTGGCACTCCTGATCTGGCTGTCGAGAGACTCGGTCCGCGAGAGGCTGCGCAGTTTTTGGCCGCTGGCTTTTGTTGCGGCATCGATCGGTGTTCTGACCTGGCTGCTCGCGCAGCATTGGCCGCTCGTGCCCATCGCGAAAACGGCGGCCGGTGTGGAACCGCTGATGCTGCAATTCATCCAGCGCCTCATGGAGCTGCGATGCGTCGGATTCCTGGTCGCCACCGTTGCGGTCTGCTGGTTCTACAACTCGAGATCCGTGCTCGCATCGCTCGTCGCGGCCTCCGGCCTGCTCGTTGCGAGCGTCGTGATTCTTCCCTATTCGGTCCCGCCGGCGAGTTACGATGGATCCACGATGGCGAGCGCCGAATTCACCGACTGGATCGAGGCGATTCCGCCGGGCAGCAGCGTCTTGGTTGCGGATGAGCGCAATTCCGGGTCCTTCGTCTGGTTCACGTTGGGACGACCGAACTATCTGACCTTAAACCAATCCGCGGGCGTGGTTTTCTCGCGAGCGACTGCCGTCGAGGTGCGGCGCCGCTCGGAAGTGCTGCGGCCTCTCATGAAGCCGAGCTGGCAAGTGTTGACCAACAATGCGGAGATTCACGTGGCCAAGGATCCGGCGAGCGTTTCGACAATCAACAGTCTGAGCTCGCAAATCCTCGTCCGCCTCTGTGCCGATCCCCAACTGGGCTTTGTGATTTCACGCGAGGATCTGGGATTCGACTCCATTCGGCATCCGCAGGTCGGCGAGTGGCAGGGCTCGAACCTCTACGATTGCCGCAAAGTTCTTGCCGCAGCGGGCAGTTCATGACCGTGCCGCGTGCAGATCACCGCCGTGGCTGATCAGCGCAAAACAGCGGTGATCGCCGGTGCTGGGCCCGCGGGGCTGACGGCTGCGCTCGAGTTGCTGCGCCGTTCCGATATTCTGCCCGTGGTATTCGAGGCGGACGCACAGGTCGGCGGCATATCCAAGACGATCAACTATCGCGGCAACCGCATGGATCTTGGCGGCCATCGATTTTTTTCGAAGTCCGACTGGGTCATGCGATGGTGGCAAGAGATCCTGCCGGTAGCTGCAGAAGCGCCGAGTGGAGCGGGGGACAACGATCCGGTTCAGCTGCACTATCAAGGGAAGTCGCGACCGTTGGAGCCGACCAAGCTCGCGCCGGCGTCGCCCGACGAAGTGATGCTGCTCCGCCAGAGGCTCTCGCGCATCTATCATCGGCGCCGCTTTTTCGATTATCCCCTCAAATTGAACGGCAATTCGCTCATGAATATGGGCCTCGGCGAGACCTTGCGCGTAGGCTTAAGCTACGGTCGGGCGCAACTGCAGCGCCGCCGTCCCGAGGTGACGCTCGAAGACTTTCTCGTCAATCGATTTGGCGTGCGGCTCTACCAGACGTTTTTTAAGGCCTATACCGAAAAGGTCTGGGGTGTGCCTTGCGCCGAGATCTCCGCCGAGTGGGGTGCGCAGCGCATCAAAGGCCTATCGATACGCAAGGCGATTGCGCACGCACTCGCGCTGCCGTTTCGTTCGCGTGCGGATGCCGCACAGCGCGGCACCGAAACGAGCCTCATCGAGCGATTCCTCTATCCGAAGCACGGACCCGGCCAACTGTGGGAGGCAGTCGCTCGCCGTATCACGCAGCACGGCGGTCAGATTCACCTGCGCCATCGAGTCGTCGGCACCGAACGCGACGGCGGTCGCGTCACCGCGGTCCATGCCCGTGACGAGCTCACGGGCGCGGTGCGGCGCTTCCCCTGTGATTTTCTGCTGTCGACGCTGCCCGTGAGCGAGCTCGCCGCGATGCTCAATCCGGCTGATCCAGAGGTGCAGCGCATTGCGGCGCGGCTGCCTTACCGCGACTTCATGACGGTCGGACTGCTGGTACGCCGGATGCTTGGCGCAGGCGCTGGACGCAAGCTTCGGGCAGGTAACGGGATGCCGCCGGACAACTGGATCTACATCCAAGAGCCCGACGTGAACATCGGCCGGCTCCAAGTCTTCAATAACTGGAGTCCGGCAATGGTCGCGGATCCGCAGATGATTTGGCTCGGACTCGAGTACTTTTGCAGCGAGGGCGACGAATTGTGGTCGATGGGTGACGGCGAATTCATCGATCACGCGGCCGGCGAGCTCGAGAAAATCGGCCTGATCCGCCGCCAGGATGTGCTCGATGCGACCTTGGTGCGCGTACCGAAAGCCTATCCGGCCTATTTTGGTGCTTATGGTCAGTTTCCAAAGGTCAGGGCCTTTTTGGACCAGATCTCGAATCTGTATCCGATCGGTCGCAACGGCATGCACCGTTACAACAACCAGGATCACTCGATGCTCGCGGCGAATGCAGCGGTCTCCGCGATGCTCGATGGCGGACGCGGAAAAATGCAGATTTGGAACATCAATGCCGATGACAGTTATCACGAGCAGATCGACGTGGACGCGGCCGGCGACGAGGTCCGCTAGCTAAGGCCCCGAGTTTGTCGCTGGCCGCAGTCGGACGCTGACAATATTTGTCAGTCTGTGACAATCATTGCCGCAGTTGGCGCCGACGACCGACGCGCCTATGTCAAATCCCGGCGCCAGAATTCAGAGATATCCTTTTGAATTCAGCACATTGCACTTCCCCACTCGGCGTTGGCACAGCACTTGCTTCATTGCTCGTACCGGCGTGGGCCGTTGTTCGATTCTCGAGATGGTTTGCGTTCTTTTTTTTTCCAGGAGTACACATGCTTAAGCAAGTTCAAAAGGGCTTCACGCTCATCGAATTGATGATCGTCGTTGCCATCATCGGTATTTTGGCCGCGATCGCGATCCCGGCGTATCAGGACTACACGATCCGTTCGAAGATCACGGAAGGTTTGAACCTTGGATCTGCGGCGGAGACATCGGTTGCGGAAGCGTTCCAGTCCGCCGATATGGTGGGAGTCAAGGCGGTGTCGATTGCGAATGCTGACACGTGTGCGGCCGGTGGTTTTTGTCCGACCAAGTATGTGGCCGGTCTGACGATTGGCAGCGCGACTGGTATCGTCACGATCCTCTACTCGACCGCCGCGTCGGGCATCCCGCAGCTTGGCGCTGCGAATACGATCCTGCTCAGCCCCTATATCAATGGGACTGCGCTCGTGACCAAGCTGTCGGGCAACATCGACTGGGCTTGCACGTCGTCGCAAGTGGTTAACGCGTCTGCCCAGATGGGCGTCGCGGTCCCTGCCGGCACGGTCGCGTCGAAGTACGTTCCGAGCAATTGCAAGTAAAGAGCTAGATTCTTTCTTTAGCTCGTTGAGAGCCCCTCTTCGGAGGGGCTTTCTTTTTTTGCAGTTCGATTACTTGGCCTCCGTTGCGTCCATGGCGTCCCAGAGGAACGACGATTTCGCGCACTACCTCGAATCAACCTCCCGGAGGAGCTCCGAACTGACAATTATTGTCAGTCTGTGACAAGGACGACTCGCCGTGGCGCCGAAACACGACGGACCTATGTCAAGCCAGGCAGCAGATCCTCAAATTAATTTTTATTATTCAATGAGTTGCAAACGATCGCGGCGACCTGGCATAGCGCTTGCTCCATTTCAGAAACCGGCGCCGACCGTTGATCGATTCTTGAGATAGTTTGCATTCTTCATTCCCCCGAGTGGCCATGCTTAAACAAGTTCAAAAGGGTTTTACGCTGATCGAATTGATGATCGTTGTTGCGATCATCGCTATCTTGGCCGCGATCGCCGTCCCGGCTTATCAGCAATACACCGTCCGCTCAAAGATCACGGAAGGATTGAATCTTGGGTCGGTGGCGCAGGTACAGGTAGCGGAAGGATTCCAGTCGGCCGATATCGTGGGACTCACTGCGGCAGCGATTGCCAATAACGCGACGTGTGCGAACGGTGGTTTTTGTGCTACGAAGTACGTCGGAACACTCACGATTGGCACCGCCACCGGAATCATCACGATCGGCTACTCGACCGCCGTGACGGGCATACCGCAGCTCAGCGCCGCCACGAATACGATCGTGCTAAGCCCCTACATCAATAAGACTGCGCTCACGGGAGGCCTGTCGGGCAATATCGACTGGGTTTGCGCATCGGCCGACCAAACGGTGGCAGCGGCCGATGTGGGCGCAGCGGTCCCTGCCGGCACTGTTCCGGGGAAATACGTTCCGACGCAGTGCAAGTAGTGACGATTCGCCGCTGGCGGCTCATTGATCGGTTTGATCTGCCTCGAAACGGTGCCTAAGGCCTCCTCGAGCAAGGGATCTTTGCTTCACGGACGTGCGCCGCCACGCGGCACCGCAATGCCGCATCCGATAATGGGACCCGAATCACGCTGGATTGCGCCCCGGATGTGGGAACATAATCATACCGTTGTACCGTCGGTCGGTTCATAGAGGGGATTTGCCGTATGCTTTCGTTTTTGGGGTTGCGCATAAGTCCATGAATGACAATGCTTTAGCAGCGACCGGTGGCGGTAGCCGAGTCGCCCTCGGCGGCCTCGCCCAACGCCTCGTCCAGGACGGTCTTCTGGACGATGCTGCAATGCATGATGCGATCGGCAAGGCCAAGGAAAAGCGACTGAGCCTCGTGACCCACTTGGTCTCGAGCAAGGTCGCGACCGCGCGCGATATCGCGATTTCCGCCTCGAACGAATTCGGCGTGCCCTTGCTCGACATGGACGCGATCGTGCCGGACCTCGAAGTGTTCAGGCTCGTCAGCGATAAGCTGCTGCAGAAGCACCGCGTGATGCCGCTCATGAAGCGCGGCAAACGCCTGTTCCTCGCGGTGTCCGACCCGACCAATTTGCATGCGCTCGATGAGATTCGCTTCCAAACCTCGATGAGCATCGAATTCGTCGTCGTCGAAGACGACAAGCTGCAGAAGGCCGTCGACAAAGCGGTCGACCAAGCCGAATCGGTGATGCCGAAGTTCTCCGAAGATGACATCGATCTCGAAAACCTCGAAGTCAGCGGCGGCGACGAAGAAGCCGAAGCGGCCGCATTGGGCCGCGATGACGTCGAAGATGCGCCGATCGTGCGCTTCGTCAACAAGATACTGCTGGATGCAATCAAGAAAGGCGCATCCGATATTCATTTCGAGCCCTACGAGAAAGTATTCCGGATTCGCACGCGCATGGACGGCGTGCTCAAAGAAGTCGCGCTGCCGCCGGTACAGCTCGCGGTCAAGATCGTCGCGCGCCTCAAGGTCATGGCGCGGCTCGACATCGCCGAGCGGCGCGTGCCGCAGGACGGGCGCATCAAGATGCGCCTCTCGAAGAATCGGGCCATCGATTTTCGCGTGAGCACCTGCCCGACGCTGTTCGGGGAGAAGGTCGTCACGCGTATCTTGGATCCCTCGAGCGCGATGCTCGGCATCGATGCGCTGGGATACGAACCGGCACAACGTGAGACTTACCTCAAATATCTCGCGAAGCCGCAGGGCATGATCCTCGTAACCGGCCCCACGGGCAGCGGCAAAACCGTCTCGCTGTACACGGGCTTGAACATTCTCAATACCGAAGATTGCAATATCTCGACGGCCGAAGATCCGGCGGAAATCAATCTCGTCGGAATCAATCAGGTCAACGTCAACGCCAAGGTCGGCCTGACGTTTGCGGCGGCGTTGCGTGCATTCCTGCGCCAGGATCCCGACGTCATCATGGTCGGCGAAATTCGCGATCTCGAGACCGCGGAGATCGCGATCAAGGCCGCGCAGACCGGGCACTTGGTGCTCTCGACGCTGCATACCAACGATGCGCCGCAAACCTTGACTCGCCTCGTCGACATGGGCGTCAAGCCGTACGCGATCGCGACCTCGGTCAGTTTGATCATTGCGCAACGCCTCGCCCGCAAGCTCTGCAACAACTGCAAACAATCGATCGACATTCCGCCGGAAGCGCTGCGCAAGGAAGGCTTCGAAGAGGCGGACATCACCAACGGCATACGGGTCTTTCGCGCGGTCGGCTGCAGTCAATGCACCGACGGCTACAAGGGCCGCATGGGCATCTATCAGGTCATGCCGGTCACCGAAACGATCGGGCGCATCATCATGGAAGGTGGCGGCGCGTTGAATATCGGCGATCAGGCGACCAAGGACGGTATTTGGAATTTGCGCAGGTCGGGCCTCGAAAAGGTGCGCGCTGGCTTGACGAGCCTGGAAGAAGTCAACAGTGTCACGATCGACTAGTCGGTGACGGAGAGGAATGCATCATGGCAGTATCGGCAACCGCGAGTAAGAAAGACGTCCAGTTCATCTGGGAGGGCAAGGATAAGCGCGGCAACAAGGTGCGCGGCAAGAGCATCGCCGCGAACGAGGCCGCGGTGCGTACCGATCTGCGGCGCCAGGGGGTCGCGCCCACCAAGGTGCGCGCCCAAACAAACGCGTTTCGTTCGGGCGGGAAGATCACCGGCATCGACATTTCCGTGTTCAGCCGCCAGCTCGCGACGATGATGGCGGCCGGCATACCGATGGTTCAGTCCTTCGAGATCATCGGCAATGGGCATGAAAAGCCGGCAATGCAGAAGCTCGTGCTCGATATCAAGTCGAGCGTCGAAGGCGGCAGCACGCTCAAGGAATCGCTGGCCAAACATCCCTTGTATTTCGATGATTTGTTCGTGAATCTGGTCGAGGCCGGTGAACAAGCCGGCGCGCTCGAAACGCTGCTCGACAAGATCGCGACTTATAAGGAAAAGACCGAGGCACTGAAGAAGAAGATCAAGAAGGCCTTGTTCTACCCGGCCGCGGTTCTCATTGTCGCCGTGATCGTCACGGTGATCTTGTTGATCTTCGTGATCCCGCAATTCGAATCCCTGTTCAAGGGCTTCGGCGCCGATTTGCCGGCGTTCACGCAAATGGTCGTGAATCTCTCCAAATTCGTGCAGCACCAAGGCTGGTGGATGGCCTTCGTGACGTTCGGCGTATTTTACGCGTTCTTCTATTTCAAGAAACGGTCTCGCCCGATGCAGCGCAACCTCGATCGCATCATGATGAAATTTCCGATCATCGGGCCCATTCTCGTGAAGTCGGCGATCGCGCGGTTTGCGCGCACGCTCTCGACGATGTTCGCGGCCGGCGTGCCGCTCGTCGAGGCGATGCAGTCGGTTGCCGGCGCCACCGGCAATATCGTGTACGAAGAGGCGACACTGCGCATGCGCGATGAAGTCGCGACCGGCCAGCGGCTGCAGCGCGCGATGGAGAATACCGGGCTGTTCCCGAACATGGTCGTGCAAATGATCGCGGTCGGCGAAGAAGCGGGATCGCTCGACGCGATGTCCGGCAAGGTCGCCGAGTTCTATGAATCCGAGGTCGACAACGCGGTGGACAGCATGTCGAGCTTGCTCGAGCCCATGATCATGGCGATCCTCGGCGTACTCGTGGGCGGCATGGTCATCGCGATGTACCTGCCGATCTTCAAGCTGGGATCCGTCGTCTAAGGCGTCTTTCGGCGAAGCAGCGCCCTGTGTTTCGCCCGTGTTGACCGACGCGATCGCAGTCTATGCGAACAACCCGGCGTTGTTTGTCGGCGCCGTATTCGTGATCGGCCTGCTGATCGGCAGCTTCCTCAACGTCGTGATCTACCGCCTGCCCGTTATCTTGGATCGGGACTGGCGTGCGCAGGCGCTCGAGGTGTTGCAGGACCCGGCTGCGCCGGCGGCGTCCGCCGAAACCTTCAATTTGATGACGCCGCGGTCCGCCTGCCCCAGCTGCAAAGCGCCGATCAAGCCGATGCACAATGTGCCCGTCGTGAGTTGGCTACTGTTGCGCGGCAAATGCGCGTCCTGCGGATCGCCGATCTCGGCGCGCTACCCCCTGGTCGAACTCGCGACCGCCCTGTTGTCCGCGGCGGTCGCCTGGCATTTCGGATTTGGACCCGCGGCCGCCTGCGCGCTTCTAGTGACCTGGTCGTTGATTGCATTGACCGGCATCGACATCGATCATCAGCTGCTGCCCGATGACATCACACTGCCGCTGCTGTGGATGGGCCTGCTCGCAGCGGTTGTGATCGGCCCGATCAGCGGCAGCCCGCTGCCGGTGTCGCCGCGCGACGCGGTCCTGGGGGCTGCCGGCGGTTATGTCAGCTTGTGGCTGGTCTTTCACGCGTTTCGACTCGCGACCGGCAAGGAGGGCATGGGCTATGGTGATTTCAAGCTCTATGCGGCGCTCGGCGCCTGGCTCGGCTGGAAGTTGCTGCCGCTCGTGATCCTGCTGTCGGCGGGTACGGGTGCGATCTTGGGGCTCGCGATGATTGTGTTTCGCGGCCGCGACCGCAGCATTCCGATGCCGTTCGGACCCTATCTCGCGGCAGCGGGATGGCTCGTGATGCTCTACGGCGGCTCGCTGATGCATGCCTACCTGCACCTGTCGGGCCTCGAGCCCTAGGCGCGCATGCGGCCGCGCTTATCGATCGGACTGACCGGCGGCATTGCGAGCGGTAAGAGCACGGTCGCGCAGCGTTTTCGCGAATTGGGTATCCCGGTGATCGACGCCGATGAAGCGGCTCGCACCGTCGTGGCGCCGGGCCGGCCCGGATTGGCGGCGGTCGTCGCGCACTTCGGCAATCGGGTCTTGGCCCTCGGCGGCGAGCTCGACCGCCGCAGACTGCGGGAGCTCATATTCGCCGACGCGGACGCCCGCCAAGATCTCGAGGCGATTCTCCATCCGCTGATCAGGGCCGAAATGGCGCGTCTCGCGGATCAGGCATCCGGGCCCTACCTCGTCATGGCGATTCCGCTATTGGTGGAAGGCGGTCCGCGCCGCGATCTGGACCGGATCCTGGTCGTGGACGTCGATGAGCCGACACAGCTCGCGCGGATCCTGTCGCGAGATGGCGTCAGTATGCCGCAGGCCCGCGCGATCCTCGCGAGCCAAGCGTCGCGCGCCGATCGCCTCGCGGCAGCCGACGATGTGCTTGAAAATACGGGCTCAATCGAGCAGCTGCGCGCCGCGGTGGACCGGCTGCATGAGCGCTATGGCCGCATCGCGGCCCAGCATCCGCCCTGAAGATTCGGTCCAATTCGCGCGAATTAGGTGCAGCCGCGGGTTTACCCTGGCCCTCGGTCTGCCTCAGAATAGGGCGATGAGTTCATCCCTGGATTCCCAGCCCGAGACCATGCCCGACTTGGCGCCGATCGACTACGAACAGCCGCTCAACGAGCGCATGCGGACCTTCCTGCGCCTCGAATTTCTCTACACCCAGGCGACCTATCACAGCGAGATGCCGAATGCCTGGAGTTCGCGCGCCGCGGTTGCGAGCCTGCTCGAAATCTTGGCGATCACGGCGCGCGGCGACTCGCGCAGCGACGTGCTCAAGGAACTCGAACGGCACGTCAATATCCTTCGGGAATACCAGAGCAAGACCGGCGTCGACCCGAGCCGATTGAAGTCGCTGATGTCGAATCTGCTCAAGCTGAAGGACGATTTGACCGCGGTCGGCGGAAATTTCATGGGACCTCTGCGGGATTCGGAGTTCTTGAGCGCGATCAAGCATCGCAGCGCAATCCCGGGCGGTACCTGCGATTTCGATCTGCCGGATTATTCCTATTGGTTGAACCGCCCGCCGGAAGTGCGCAGCGCGGAATTCGCGGGCTGGCTCGCGCAGATCCGGCCGCTCTGCGACAGCATCGCGGAGTTGTTGTGGCTCACGCGGCAAAATGCGCGACGTAAATCCGAGATCGCGGTCGGCGGCATATTCCAGCTGCAATTCGACCGCGAGGCGCCGTGCCAACTGGTGCGCATTACCTTGCCGGCCGACACCGACTTGTTTCCGGAGATCAGCGGCAATCAACATCGCTGCACGGTGCGGTTCTTGAATTGGACCGACGCGACGCGCCGTCCGGTCCACGTCGAAGTCGACGTGCCGTTCTTGCTGACCTGCTGCGCTTGAGTGCGGTGCCGCTCGCCCAATGGTCGCTGTCGTCAAATGTCCCACCTGCAAGCGCCCCGTGGAATGGGTGCCGGAGTCGGTATTTCGGCCGTTTTGCAGCGATCGCTGCCGCCTCATCGATCTCGGCGCATGGCTCACCGAGAAACACGCGATCCCCGACGCCGCGGCCGCCGGCGACGAAGACCCTGCGCCTGACGGGCCGCACGAGTATTGATCGGACCCGTGCGTTTGCGCCCGTGGACTCTCCTGATGATCGCCTCTATGACCGTTAGCGGCAGCCCGGCCGCCGAACTCACGATCGACCGACTCTTCGACGCGCCCTCGCTCGCGGGCCCCACGGTCACGCAAATCAAGCTCTGGCGCGACGGTTCGCGTGTGACCTATTTGCAGGGCAAACAGGAAGACAAGGATCGCCTCGATCTCTGGGAGTACGATATCGGCGCGGGTCGCTCGCGGCGACTCGTGGATTCCAATCTTCTGGCGCAGTCTGCGACGCGGCTTTCCGACGAAGAACTCGCGCGCCGCGAACGCCAGCGCACCGCGGCACTGTCGGGAATATTGGAATACTCGGTCGCTCCGTCGGGACAAGCGCTGCTGATTCCGATCGGCGGCAAGCTGTTCCAGTTCGATCTCGGCAAGGCGCCCGCGGAAGCGGTCACGGCGGTCATGCCCGCGAGCGGCGTCGTGACCGATGCCGGCTACTCGCCGTGCGGCGGCTATCTCTCGTATATCCGCGATCAGAATCTCATGATCTACGACATCGCGCATGCGGCCGAACGGCCGATCACGGCTGACGGCGGCGGTGCGATCAAGAACGGCATGGCCGAGTTCGTCGCGCAGGAAGAAATGGGCCGCAGTACCGGTTATTGGTGGGCCCCCGATGATCGGCACATTGCGTTCGCGCGCGTCGACGAGAGCCCCGTCAAACTCACGCAGCGGTTCGAGATTGCGGCAGACAACGTCTCGACGACCGAGCAGCGCTATCCGGCCGCGGGAGGGGCCAACGTCTCGGTGCGGCTCGGCGTCGCCGACTTAGGCAGCGGCGCAATCCGCTGGATCGACCTCGGCGCCGACCGCGACTTCTATCTTGCGCGCGTGAACTGGCTGCCGGACGGCAAGACGCTCGCGATCCAACGCGAAAGCCGTGATCAGCGCCGGCTCGATCTGTTGTTTGCGGATATCGAGACCGGCCGGAGCCGAATCGTGCTCACCGAAACCAGCGATACCTGGATCGAACTCAACGACGAAATCTCCTTTTTGCGGAAATCGCGCCAATTCATTTGGGCCTCGAGCCGCGATGGTTTCGAGCATCTGTATCTATACGATTATGACGGCAGGCTCGAGCGTCGTTTGACCGCCGGGGCTTGGAACGTCGATGATTTTCGCGGCCGTGCAATCAAGGCCGTCGACGAAGTCCACCGCTTGGTCTATTTTACCGGCACTCAAACGAGCCCGATCCAGCGTCAACTCTACACCGTCTCGCTCGACACCAAAGACCCGAGCAAGATCACGCGTATTTCGCGCGAAGACGGCCTGCACGCGATCACGATGTCGGCGGATAGCCGAATCTACGTCGATCAATTTACGAGCACCGCCCAGCCGCTGCAGGCGAGTTTGATGCGCATCGACGGCAGCCGGATCGGCTATCTGCTCGAGAACCCGCTGGACGAGACACACCCGGATGCACCGTATCTGAAGGACAATTCGATTCCCGAATTCGGAACTCTCGCAGCCGCCGACGGGCAGATGCTCTACTATCGATTGTTCAAGCCGCTCAGGTTCGATCCCGCCAAGCGCTACCCGGCCATCGTCGAAGTCTACGGAGGACCCGGCGTGCAGCGCGTGCTCGACAACTGGACCGGCAATTCCTTCACTCAAATTTTGACGCGCGCCGGCTACGTAGTATTCCAACTCGACAATCGCGGCAGCGGATTTCGCGGCACGGCGTTTCAAGCGCCGATTCACGGCCGATTGGGCCTGATCGAGACCCTCGACCAGACCTTGGGCGCGCGCTGGCTCGCCGCGCAGCCATACGTCGATCCAGCGCGCCTCGGCGTCTGGGGCTGGAGCTACGGGGGCTACATGAGCCTGATGCTGATGTTCACGGCACCCGACGTGTTTCGAGCCGCCGTCGCCGGCGCGCCGGTCACGGATTGGACGCTCTACGACACGCACTACACCGAGCGCTATTTGGGACGGCCGCAAAACAATGCGGCCGATTACGACGCGAGCTCCGTTTTCCCGTACGCCGAGAACTTGCGCGGCAGTCTGCTGATCATGCATGGAATGGCGGATGACAACGTGCTGTTTCTCAACAGCACGAAGCTGTTCCGCAGACTCCAGGATCTTGGCAAGCCGTTTGACGTCATGGTCTACCCGGGCGCGAAACACGGCTTGACGCGCCAGCACGACGGCCGTCATGCCTACGGCATGATCAAGCGATTTTTTGACGAGCAGCTTCGGCCGCAGCCGGGCGAAAATTAAGCGCGAGCATCGATTCGCCGAGCACCGCGATCTGATCAGGCGCATCGCGGTACCGCGCGGATTGCTATGATATCTCGACCACGTCACGTCGAGCGCCGGTGTTTTCGATTATTGATACCGGCCCGGCCAATTGCGCCCCATTGAACTTGAATTTCCTATGACGAAAATTCTCGCGCCGGCGGACAGCCCCCCGGGACCGGCAAGCCTTCCGCAGATATCGCGAGCGGCCTGGATCAGCTGCGGCGTGCTCGGCGCGCTGTGCGCGGCACCGTTTGTCGCCATGCTGCTCTGGTCCGTGAGCACCCAATCACGGCGCAGCGTCTTTACGCTCGTGTTCACGCTGATTCTGTTCACGGTTGCGCTCGGCGCAGGCGCACGCACGTGGCGTCGATTCTTCCTGCTGGCATTTCCGTTCTGGATCATCGCGACGACCTACGCGATCTACGCGATCGTCTCTGACGGGGTTCCTGGCCACGCGATGGCGTTGCTTCTAGCGGGTGCCTCGTGGGAGGAAATCCGGGGTCTTGTCGGCATCTGGCAGCAGAAATGGATCGCGCTGCCGATCGTGGGAGTTTTCGCGCTGTATGCGATTCTTGCTTGGCGCTTGCCGGTTTGGCCTATTTTCTCGCGCACGACCATGGCCGTCGCCCGCGTACTGCTGATCATCACCGTGCCGATGCTCATTTACGCCGCGCAGGATCGAGCTGCGCTGGCCGCCGGTGTTGCGCTCAACCCCGTGATCGGCAGTCTGATGTTCTTCGGTATCCAGGTTCCAAGTGCGCACGACGAGCTGCTCGGCAAGCTCGTCGCCAAAACGCCCTTTCATGCAGAACGCACGGGGACCGGTGAAGAAGTTCATGTCCTGATCATCGGCGAATCTGCGCGCCGTGCTTCCTGGTCGGCCTACGGATATGCGCGCGCCACGACACCCTACCTGGACGCGCTCGAGAAGGACGGGCAAATCATCTTTCTGCACGACGCAATGAGCGATGCGAATCTCACGATCCTGGCCGTGCCGATACTACTCACGGGCACTACGCCCCAAGAAGTCGCACCGGGGCGGCGCTGGGGCGGCACTCTGCTCGACCTCGCGAAGGAAGCCGGCTACACGACTTCGTGGCTCGTCAACCAGGACGTGGGAGTTTCCACCTCGCTGGGCATCGCCGCCGACCACCTGGAGTACCCTCCGGACCTGCACGAAAGCCTATTCAGCCGGAGTGAATTGGATGAGATCCTGCTGCCCGCTTATCGGCGCGAAATCGACCGTACGGGGCAGGCGCGGCTGATCGGCATGCACGTCATGGGCTCCCACTGGGAGTACTACCGCCGTTACCCGAAGGGTTTCCTGCGCTTCGGCTCTGCGCAAAGGCTTTCGATGCTGTCGTCGGCGACCACCGATCGATCGATGGTGGCTGATCTCGAGGACGCTTACGATAATTCCGTGCTGTACACCGATTGGTTCATGCAGCAGGTCATCGAGAAGGCGCGCGGCCTCGAGGTTCCTGCGACCGTGACATTCATTCCCGACCACGGCGAGGCTTCCCCGTACCTCGACGGTGGCGAGGTGGGGCATGGTTCCTCTCACTATGTTTCGGCCGAATTCGAGATCCCGGCTTTCGTCTGGGTCAACGCGGCCTACCGCAAGGCCCATCCTGAAAAAGTGGCGGCACTTGAAGCCAACGCGTCCAAGGAAATCCGCAGTCACGACGTGTTCTATACGATGGCCGACCTCATGGGTATTACATGGCCTGGTGCGGCCCCCACGAGGTCATTCGCGTCGCCGAGTTTCGTTCCCGATGCCACGAAACAGCACCTGGTGCGCGGAGTGCTCACCGCACGTCCCTAGTCGTGCATTCAGAGCTCGCTGACGCCGACTGCCCCGGCGCCCCAGGCCTCTTCGAGCGCCAGTCCGGTCGCAAACACCGGTATCGGCACCGAGTCACACACCGCGGCGAGTTCGGCCGCATTCAAGGCTTTGCGCAGCACGAGAAAGTCCGCGCCTGCGGCCGCTGCCGCGAGCGCCTGTTCACGGCCCTCGCAACTCACGCCGTGGAGTCGGGCACGGCCGGAATCGCCCGGCTCATCGACCGCATAGTCCGCGGCCTCCGCCCGTGTCAGCCGCTCCGGCAGCCGCAGCGCCGTCACGATCGGCCGATCCGCCGGCAGCAGCTTGGCGGCCGGCAACTCTGCGCGTGCGCACCAGCGCAGCGCCTGGCCGTCGAGGCTCTTAGGCTCCCCGCGATAGTCGGTGACCACCCAGACATCGAGCAGAATTTCGCGCTCCGCGTACTGGTGGCGCGCGTGGATCAAGGGCCGCGCCGCGGCGACCTCGATGCCGAGTTCCTCCCGCAGTTCGCGCACGAGCGCCTCGAGGCGCGTCTCGCCGGGCTCGAGCTTTCCGCCGGGGAATTCCCAGCCGCCCGCGAGATGCTTGCCTTCAGGCCGCTGCGCCAGCAGCACGCAGCCCGATGCGTCGGTCAACACGCCCGCGACCACGTGGACCACGCGCTTGCGCCGCAATGCCGGGGCCGCAGTCTGGCGTGGCGGCTGCGCGTGCGCTTGAACCGGTTTGCTCAAACTTTCTCTGGCTGCAGAGCGCCGTGGCAGTGCTTGTACTTGCGCCCCGAGCCGCAGGGGCAGGGTTCATTGCGCCCGACCTTGGCGACCTCGCGCACGAACGGCTGGGCCGCCGGCCCCGGGGTGCGAGCCGCAAAGACTTCGCCGGCCTCAGCGGCCGGCGGCGCCGGAGGCTCCAACGCGGAGACCGCCTCGGCGTGCTGCAATTGCAGCGCGCGCGCGAGACGCCGCTGCCGCTCGATCTCCTCTTGTTCGATCTCGGCCTGGCTGCGGACCTGGATCTTGGAGACCGTCGTGATCGTGTCGTACTTGATGCGATCGAGCATTGCGGAGAATAACTCGAAGGCCTCACGCTTGTATTCCTGCTTGGGATTTTTCTGTGCGTAGCTACGCAGGTAAATGCCCTGGCGCATGTAATCCATGGCCGCGAGATGTTCGCGCCAATGCTGGTCGAGCGTCTGCAGCATCACCTGCTTCTCGATGTAGCGCATCATCTCCTCGCCGATGCTCGCGCGCTTCAGGTCGTAGGCCGCGCCGAGCGCGGTCTCGATCTTCTTCTTCAAGCTCGACCCGTCGCCGGCCTCCTCGGCCTTGACCCATTCGCTGATCGGCAGCTGCGTGCCGAAGTCGCGCTCGATGGCCGCGCTCAATCCCGCGATGTCCCACTGCTCCTCGGGCAATCCGCCGGGCAAATGCTCATCGACGAGGCGTTCGACGACTTCTTCGCGAATCCCCAGAATCGCCTCGGCGACGTCCTCGGCGCTCATGAGGTCGGTGCGCTGCTGGTAGATCACGCGGCGCTGGTCGTTCGCGACGTCGTCATATTCCAACAGCTGCTTGCGCGCATCGAAATTATGTTGCTCGACGCGCCGCTGCGCGCGCTCGATCTGGCGCGTCAGCATGCCGCTTTCGATCGCTTCGCCGGCCTTCATGCCGACTCGCGTCATCAGCGTCTTCATGCGCGTCGGATCGCCGAATATGCGCATGAGATTGTCTTCGAGCGACAGGTAAAAACGGCTCGAACCCGGATCGCCCTGGCGGCCCGACCGCCCGCGCAGCTGATTGTCGATGCGCCGCGATTCATGCCGCTCGGTGCCGATGATGTGCAGTCCGCCCGCTTGCACGACCTGTTCGTGCCGCTGCTGCCACTGCTCGCGAATCTGCTCGAGATCGGTCGCGCTGGGATTTTCAATCGCGTCGATTTGCGCCTGGGGACTGCCGCCGAGCACGATGTCGGTGCCGCGGCCCGCCATATTGGTCGCGATCGTGACCGCCGCGGGACGGCCGGCCTCCGCGACGATATGGGCCTCGCGCTCATGCTGCTTCGCGTTGAGCACCTCGTGCTTGATGTTCGCCGCGACCAGCAGCTTGGCGAGTCGCTCGGAGGTTTCGATCGAGGTCGTGCCGACCAGCGTCGGCTGGCCGCGCTTCACGCAATCCTGAATGTCCTCGAGGATCGCCTGGAACTTGTCGGCCTCGGAGAGGAACACGAGATCCGACTTGTCGCTGCGGATCATCGGTTTGTGGGTCGGGATCACGACCACTTCGAGATTGTAGATCTGCTGGAACTCGAAGGCCTCGGTATCCGCCGTGCCGGTCATGCCGGACAGTTTCGTGTAGAGCCTGAAATAGTTCTGAAACGTGATCGAGGCGACCGTCTGATTTTCCTCGCGGACCTTGACGCCTTCCTTGGCCTCGACGGCCTGGTGCAAGCCATCCGACCAGCGCCGGCCCTGCATCGTGCGCCCGGTGAACTCGTCGACGATGATGACCTCACCGCCGCGAACGATATATTCCACGTCGCGCCGATACAGCGAATGCGCGCGCAGCGCCGCATTCAGGTGGTGCATGAGGCGGATGTTGGTCGCATCGTAGAGGCTCTCGCCGTCGCGCAGCAGCCCGATCTCGGCCATGAGTTCCTCGACCTTGGCGTGGCCATCCTCGGTGAGTGTCGCCTGTTTGGTCTTCTCGTCGACCGCATAGTCACCGGGGCCGTTTTCTTCCTTTTGCCGTACCAGGCGCGGAATCAGCGCATTGATCTTGATGTAGAGCTCGGTGCTCTCCTCGGCAGGTCCCGAGATGATCAGCGGCGTGCGCGCCTCATCGATGAGGATCGAATCGACTTCATCGATGATCGCGAAGCTCAGTTTCCGCTGTACACGGTCCTCGAGACGGAACGCGAGATTGTCACGCAAATAATCGAAGCCGAATTCGTTGTTGGTCCCGTAGGTGATGTCGCAGGCATAAGCCGCGCGCTTCTCCTCGGAGGTTTGCGCATTCTTGATGACGCCCACGCTTAAGCCGAGGAACCGGTACACCGGGCCCATCCACTCCGAATCGCGCTGCGCGAGATATTCGTTGACCGTGACCACGTGCACGCCCTCGCCGCTCAGTGCATTGAGGTAGGCCGGCAGCGTCGACATCAGCGTTTTGCCTTCGCCGGTGCGCATCTCGGCGATCTTGCCCGCATTGAGCGCGAGGCCGCCGATCATCTGCACGTCGAAATGGCGCATCCCGAGCTTGCGGCGCGAAGCCTCGCGCACCAGGGCGAACGCCTCCGGAATGAGTTCGGCCAGCGGTGTTCCGGCCGCGAAACGCGCCTTGAGCGCGCGCGTGCGCTCCGGAAACTGCTCGTCGGTCAAGGCCTGCATCGCGGCCTCGTGGCCATTGATCGCCGCGACCGTACGGCTCAGCTCCTTGATGAGGCGCTGATTACGGCTGCCGAAGATCGTCGTCAGTAACTTCCACACGCGATGGGGTCCTTAAAAAGCTGGGTATTGTACGGATAGACCGGGAGCGCGGGAAATCGTTTCGCCGCGGGTGCCCGGCCTGGGGCTCGCTAGGGGTCTGCCCCGGGGGCTTAGGCGCTTGCGCGGCTAGCGAACGTCGCCGATGAAGCGCAGCGGATCGACCTGGACGCCGTTCTTGACGACTTCGAAGTGCAGGTGCGGACCGGTCGAGCGGCCGGTTGATCCCATGAGCGCGACTTCCTGGCCCTTGCGGATCATTTCCCCTTGTTTCACCAAGAGTTTTTCGTTGTGGCAATAGCGCGTCGCCATGCCATTGCCATGGTTGATTTCGACCATGTTGCCGTAGCCGGGCCGATCGCCGGCGTAGGTCACGATACCGGCCGCGACCGCAATCACGTGGCTGCCTTCGGGGCCCGCGAAGTCGATGCCCTTGTGGTTCGCCGAATAGCCGGTGAACGGGTCGGCGCGTACGCCGAAATAGGACGAGATGAAGCCCTCTTCGACCGGTCGGCCTTCCGGATAGACCTGCTTATTGAGTTCGCGCGTCAGAATCAGGTTCTCGAGCACCCCGAGCTGCTGCTCCCGGCTCGAGAGTTGCGTTTGCAATTGATCGACCATGGCCGTCAAATCGGGGATTTGGGCGGGCTGCCCATCGGCGCCGCTCTCGCCGCCGCCCATGGCCGGGGGATTGCCGAAATCGAACTCCCCATCGCTCAAATTTGCCATGCGCGTCAGGCGTTTACCGAGCGCATCGAGGCGTATCACGTTGCCGTTCATCTGGCCGACCCGCATCGCGAGCGCGTTGACCTTTTCTTGCAATATGCGTCGGGTATCCTCGATCTGCGCTTGCTGCCGCAGCAGTTCCGCCGACCAATTGCCCATTTGATCGATCGGACTCACCGCGCCGCGGTGCACACCCAGACTCATGCCAAAGGAAAACGCGCCGCCGACGATTAACAGCACGACGGCGCAGGCAGCAAGGATCACGAGGGGCTGGCGCAGATCGAATTGCTTGACGCGGCCGGATTGCCGACCCACAAAAATGACATTCATAGGGATTTCATGTCCGACGCTGTTATCGCGCTATTCACTGGTAACCCCGCTGTCCTAGCTAGCAACTCGAGCAGTAGACCGGTGGCTTTGCGTCCTCACCTTTCGGATGAGTTTGCCCTTAAGCAGTCAGGCTAAACTATGCAGAAAAAGGTGACTCAAAACAAGGATTTCCGCACAGTATTGGACTCGAACTCCGTCACCATTTGACATGATGCAATGCAAAAACCTAAGCCTCTCAGCGAGTTATTGGCGATACCTAGTAAGGCCCTCAGGGACCTATCTTCGCGCCTGGAGCAGCGATCTCAAGTGCTCGAGCAGGTCCGCAGCGCATTACCGCCAAAGCTCGCGGGTCAGGTTTTGAGCGCCGGCATCGACCAAGGCCGGCTGTCGATCGGGGTCAGCAGCGCCGTTTGGGCCTCGCGGCTGCGCTATTCCACCGCAATTCTTCGAAAATCGGTCGGGGATTCCTTAAAAATCAATATTTTACGAGTTCAGATCCGGATCGTACCGCGGATTTAAGCGTGCAGCGCCGCGGGCACGTAGGAAATCGGGGCGTCTTTGAGGCTTTCGAACGTGACTTCCGCCCACGCGCTCGGCGTGCCGATCAGCGAACGCAGCAGCTTGTTGTTCAATGCATGGCCCGATTTGAAGCCGCTGAACTCCCCGATTAGGCTGTGTCCGAGCAAATACAGGTCGCCGATCGCGTCGAGGATCTTGTGTTTGACGAATTCGTCTTCGTAGCGCAACCCATCCTCGTTGAGAATGCCGGTGTCGTCGAGCACGATTGCGTTGTCCATGTTGCCGCCCAAAGCGAGGTTGCGCGATCGCAAGCTCTCGAGATCCCGCATGAATCCGAAGGTACGCGCGCGGCTCACTTCGCGCAGGAACGAGGTCGTCGAAAAATCCATGGTCGCGGTCTGGCTGTGCATCTTGAAGGTCGGATGGTTGAATTCGATCTCGAAATTCACCTTGAAGCCGTCGTAGGGATCGAAGCGAGCCCATTTGTCGCCGTCCGTGACGCTGACGCTCTCGAGGATCCGGATGAAACGCTTCGGCGCCCTCTGTTCCTCGATGCCGGCCGATTGCAGCAGAAAGACGAACGGGCCCGCACTGCCGTCCATGATCGGCACTTCGGCAGCGCTGACTTCGACCAGGGCGTTGTCGATGCCGAGACCCGCGAGCGCCGAGAGCAAATGCTCGACGGTCGAGATCTTCGTATCGCCCTTGTGCAGCGTCGTGCCGAGCATCGTGTCGCCGACGTGTTCGGCATGCGCCTGAATGTCGACGGGTTCGTCCAAGTCGGTGCGCCGAAAAACGATGCCGGTATCGGGCGCAGCCGGGCGCAGCGTCATCAGAATCTTCTTGCCCGTGTGCAAGCCGATCCCGGTGGCGCGTATCGAATTCTTGAGGGTGCGTTGATTGAGCATTTTTAGGATTTCAATGTATTGACACTCAAAGGTACCACAGGGTTCCGCGCATTCCATGCTTTGAAAACGGCGCCCCACGGGGTACGTCTCCCGCCGGGGCGCCAAAGATTGGAATGTGACCTAAGGCTGCAGTTTAGTCCGCTTGCCGGCGCAAAAACGCCGGAATGTCCAATAACTCCTCAGTTTCCATTTCGTTGCGCAGTCCGTCGCCGACCGCGCGCTGGCGCTGCACCGTCGGTTTGTCGAGCATCGCGTAATCGGTCGCCGCTGGGACGCCGCGTTGCCTGACCACACGGATATTCGGCTGCGGCGGTGCGATCATCTGCGCGACGGGTTGCGGTGCGACCTTGGCCACCGGGCGGCCGAGACCGGTCGCGACGACCGTGACGCGAATCTGATTCGCCATTTCCGGATCGATGACCGTGCCCACGACCACGGTGGCGTCGTCGGACGCGAATTGCTTGATCACGTTGCCGACTTCCTGGAACTCGCCGATCGACAAGTCCATGCCGGCGGTGACGTTGACCAAAATGCCTTGCGCACCGGCGAGATTGATATCTTCGAGCAGCGGGCTCGAAATTGCCGCCTCGGCTGCTTCGCGCGCACGATCCTCACCCGAGGCGCTGCCCGATCCCATCATCGCCATGCCGGTTTCCGACATCACGGTGCGAACATCGGCGAAGTCGACGTTGATCAAGCCGGGCCGCGTGATCAGTTCGGCGATGCCCTGTACCGCGCCCTGCAGCACGGTGTTCGCCGCCTTGAACGCATCGAGCAGCGTGGTCGTCGCACCGAGCACCGACAGCAGCTTCTGGTTCGGAATCGTGATCAGGGAGTCGACGTATTTCGAGAGCTCGAGCATGCCCTGGTCGGCGACGCGCGAGCGCTTGTTGCCTTCCATCTCGAACGGCTTGGTGACCACGGCGACGGTCAGGATCCCGAGTTCCTTGGCGACCTGCGCGACCACGGGAGCGGCTCCCGTGCCGGTACCGCCGCCCATGCCCGCAGTGATGAACAGCATGTCGCAGCCTTCGATGAGCTCGATGATGCGGTCGCGGTCTTCCATTGCGGCCTGGCGGCCGACTTCCGGGTCGGCGCCGGCGCCCAAGCCCTTGGTGATGTTGCAGCCGATCTGCAGCGCGGTGCGCACCTTGGAGTGCTTGAGCGCCTGCGCATCGGTGTTGATGCAAATGAAATCCACACCTTCAAGGCCCGCTTGGACCATGTGCGAAACGGCATTGCCGCCGCCGCCGCCCACGCCCAGCACCTTGATGATGGCACTTTGACTGTAAGAGTCCATGAGTTCGAACATTCCAATACTCCTTCCCGTTGTTATCAGAAATTGCCCTGAAACCAGTTCTTCATCCGCTCGAAAATGCTCTGCACACCGCCCGACAGCAGCGGCGGCGCCGTGCGCTGTTGCTCGAGATTGCTCTTGGCATAAAGCAGCAAGCCGACGCCGGTCGCATGGATCGGGTTGCTGACGACGTCGACGAGGCCGCTCACGTACTGCGGCACGCCGAGGCGCACCGGCATGTGAAACACCTCCTCGGCGAGTTCGATCGCGCCCTCCATCTTGGAGGTTCCGCCCGTGAGCACGATGCCGGTCGCGACCGACTCCTCGAGACCCGAGCGGCGCAGCTCGTCGCGCACCAGCGCAAACAGCTCTTCGTAGCGCGGCTCGACGATCTCCGCGAGCGTCTGGCGCGCGAGCCGGCGCGGCGGCCGATCGCCGACACTCGGCACCTCGATGGTCTCGTCGGGGTTGGCGAGCTGCGAGAGCGCACAGGCGTACTTGATCTTGATGTCTTCGGCATATTGCGTCGGCGTGCGCATCGAGACCGCGATGTCGTTGGTGACCTGGTCGCCGGCGATCGGAATCACGGCCGTGTGGCGGATCGCGCCGCCGCCGAATACCGCGATGTCGGTCGTGCCGCCGCCGATGTCGACGACGCAGACGCCGAGATCCTTCTCATCCTCGGTGAGCACCGCGTAGCTCGAGGCGAGCTGCTCGAGCACGATGTCATCCACGCTGAGGCCGCAGCGCTGCACGCACTTGACGATGTTCTGGGCCGCGCTGTCGGCGCCGGTGACGATGTGCACCTTCGCCTCGAGCCGCACGCCCGACATGCCGATCGGATCGCGGATGCCTTCCTGCGAATCGATGATGTATTCCTGCGGCAGCACGTGCAGGATCTTCTGGTCGGCCGGTATCGCGACCGCCTTGGCCGCATCGATGACGCGCTCGACGTCGCCCTGCTCGACCTCCTTGTTCTTGATCGCGACGATGCCGTGGGAATTGAGGCTGCGCACGTGGCTGCCCGCGATTCCCGCATACACCGAATGGATCTCGCAGCCCGCCATCAGCTCGGCCTCTTCGACCGCGCGCTGAATCGACTGCACGGTCGACTCGATATTCACGACGACGCCCTTCTTGAGGCCGCGCGACGGGTGGCTGCCGATCCCGATGATCTCGAGCGAGCCGTCGGTCTTGATTTCGCCGACGATCGCGACGACCTTGCTGGTGCCGATGTCGAGGCCGACGATCAGATTTCTATCGGAGCGCTTAGCCATTGAGTGCCTCGGCGACCCGTTTGGCCGGCGCCACCGCCGGTGTTGCGGGTGTGCGCCAACCGATCGCAAAGCCGTTGGAATAACGCATATCGACGTAATTGACGTCGCTCTCGTGATGCGAGATTACCTGTGAAGCGGTGCGGATGAAGCGATCGAGCCGCGCATCGACGTCGCGCCGCCCGAGCCGCACCGTGACGCCGCTGTCGAGATCGATTTCCCAGGCACCGCGCTCATCGAGCCGCAGCGCCGCGATCCGCAAGTTGGCCTCGAGCATGCGCGCCTCGGCCGCGAGATATTGTCGTGCGACCTGCGATTCGGTACCGGCCGGACCGCTCAAGCGCGGCAGCTCGGACGGCACGTGAGCGGCGGCGCGCTCGAATAATTCGCCGCGCGTATTGAGCAGTCCGGACTCGCCCCAGCGCGCGGCGGGCGTCTGTTCGACGACCGTCACGTGCACGCTCATCGGCCAGCGCCGCTGCACGCGTGCGTGATCGACCCAGGGCAGCATTTCGACCGCGCGTTGAATCGAATCCAAATCCGCGGACATGAATCCGGAGTCGAGGAACGGCGTCGCCGCCTTTTCGATTTGCCCCGGAGAGACGCGCTGGAAGGTACCGTCCATCGAAATCGCGCGCACCGGCCGGTTCAAAGCCCAGCCGAGTGCGCCGATCGCGCACAGGCTGAGCGCGAGCACCGCGGCCTTGCGGCCGTAGCTGCGCCAGTCGATCTGCAAGTTCGGCCAGCGCGGCTTCGGGCTGGTCTTCTTGGCGCGGTTCTTGAATCGATTGCGCCTGCTCAGCCAATTCGGAATCATTTCTTACGCTCCCTGAGGAAACTCGTCTCCAGCACGCGCCAGACCAGCTCTTCGAAGTCGATGCCGATCTGCCTCGCGGCCTTCGGCACCAAGCTGTGGTCGGTCATGCCGGGTGTCGTGTTGATCTCGATGAAAAAGAATCGGCCGGTTGCCGCGTCGCGCAGGAAGTCGACGCGCCCCCAGCCGTAGCAATCGGTGACGCGAAAAGTCGCGAGCGCGGCGGCCTGCAGTTCGGCCTCGGCGGCGCGGTCGAGCCCGCTCGGGCAGTGGTACTGAGTATCGTCGCGGAAATACTTCGCCTCGTAGTCGTAGAACTCGGTCGCCGGCTCGATGCGTATCGAGGGCAGGCCCTGGTCCTGGAGCACGCCGACCGTGTACTCGGGACCGGAAACAAAGGTCTCCGCGAATACGATCGGGTCGACGGCGCTCGCTTCGGCGTAGGCGCGCGGCAGCTCCTCGGCGGTCTTGACTTTGGTGATGCCGACGCTCGAACCTTGCGAGGCCGGCTTGATCATCAGCGGCAGGCCGATGCGTGAGAGCGCGCGCGGCAGATCCGCAATCCCCGTGAGTACCGCATAGTCGGGCGCGAGCAGGCCGGCGCCGACCACGACACGCTTGGTCTTGAGTTTGTCCATCGTGAGCGCCGAGGCAAGCACGCCGCTGCCGGTGTAGGGGACGCCGAGCCATTCAAGCGCACCTTGGATCAGGCCGTCCTCGCCCCCCGGCCCGTGCAGCGCGATCCACGCGCGCTCATAAGCGTCACCGACGAGCGCCTGGATCGGGCGCTCGCGCGGATCGAATGCATGCGCATCGACGCCTCGGCGCTTGAGCGCCGCGAGCACCGCATTGCCTGAAAGCAGCGAGATCTCGCGCTCCGCGGAGTCGCCGCCGAGCAGGACGGCGACCTTGCCGAAATCGCGGGCGTCGCGCACTCTTGCTGCGGCGGATTTGGTGTTCAACAGGCTCATGCCGCGACTCCGACGATGCGCACTTCGGGCTGCAACACGACGTGGTACATCGCTTCGATCGTGCGCTGCACGTGAAGGATCACCGCCTCGATGTCGCCGGCGCTCGCCGCACCGTGATTGATGATGAAATTCGCATGTTTCAGCGACACCGACGCATCGCCGATCCGAAAACCTTTGAGACCCGCGGTCTCGATGAGGCGCGCCGCGTAATTGCCTGGCGGATTTGCGAACACCGAGCCGCAGCTCCATTCGCCGATCGGCTGCGTCTGGCGGCGGCGCTCGAGCAGCTCGCGGATCGCGTCGCTGTTCGCGCCGGGCTGGCGTTCGAACACGAGGCGGGCGCCGATGAACCATTCGTCGGCGGGACCGACGACGCTGCGATAGCCGATCGTGTATTCCGCGGGTCGGCGCGTGCGCCTGACGCCGCGCCGATCGAGCACGTCGACCTCGACCACGTGCTGCCAGGTCTCGCTGCCCCAGGCGCCGGCATTCATCGCAAGCGCGCCGCCCAGCGTGCCCGGAATGCCCGCGAGGAACTCCGCGGGTCCCAAACCCCACTTCACGCACTGGCGCGCGATGCGCGCGCAGGGAACGCCGGCTTCCACGTTGATCGTCGTCGCGCTGATGCGCTCGAGCAAACCGAGCGCGCCGTGCGTGTGGATCACCGCACCCGGGAAGCCGCCGTCGCGCACCAGCAGATTGCTGCCGAGCCCGAGCCACAGCAGCGGAATGTGCGCCGGCAGCTGGCGCAGGAACGCCGCGAGATCCGAGGCATTGCGCGGCGCGAAGAACATCTGCGCCGCTCCGCCCGCGTGCCACGAGGTGTACTTCGCCATCGAGACGTCGCGCAGCACGCGCGAACTGAACTCCGGCGACAAATCGTTCAAATGCGTTGCGCAGTTCATTGCCGGGCCTCCGCAAATTGGCCCTTGAGCTCGCTCGCGACCGCGCCGATGTTGCCGGCGCCCATCGTGAGCACGAGATCGCCGTCCTTGAGCACCGCGCGCAGCGCGAGCCCGAGGTCCTCGACGCGCTCGACGAACACCGGCTCGACGAGTCCGCGGCTGCGCACCGCACGGCAGATAGCGCGTCCGTCGGCGCCGCTGATCGGCGCTTCGCCGGCCGCGTAGACTTCGGTGACGAGCAGCACGTCGGCGCTCGCGAGCACGCGCCCGAAATCGTCGAGCAGATCGCGCGTGCGGGTGTAGCGGTGCGGCTGAAACGCGAGCACGAGCCGCCGATCCGGCCAGCCCTGGCGCACCGCATCGAGGGTCGCGGCAAGCTCGGTCGGATGATGGCCATAGTCGTCGACGATCGAGGCGCTGCCGCCCGGCCAGTGAATCTCGCCGAGCTGCTGCAGCCGCCGGTCGATGCCCTGGAAGTTCGCGAGCGCACGCTGGATCGCCGCATCGCCGATGCCGATCTCGGCGGCGACCGCGACAGCGGCGAGCGAGTTGAGCACGTTGTGCCGCCCGGGCAGGTTGATCGTGATCTCGAGCGGCGCCGCTTCGGGCCGCAGCACCGTGTAATGCGATCGCAGGCCTTCGCGGCGCACATCGATCGCCCGAAAATCGGCGCCCTCGTCCAAGCCGTAGGTCACGTAAGGGCGCGCGACCTGGTCCTGAATGCTGCGCACGTGCTCGTCGTCGGCGCAGAGCACCGCTAGGCCGTAAAACGGCAGGTTGTGCAGAAACTCGATGAAACTCTGTTTGAGCCGCGAGAAATCGCCTTCGTGCGTCGACAGATGATCGGTATCGATGTTGGTGACGATCGCGATCATCGGCTGCAGATGCATGAACGAGGCGTCGCTCTCGTCGGCTTCGGCGACCAGATAGCGGCCCGCACCGAGGCGCGCGTTGCTGTCGGCGCTCTTCAAGCGCCCGCCGATCACGAAGGTCGGATCGAGCCCGGCTTCGGCGAGCACGCTCGCGACCAGGCTCGTCGTCGTGGTCTTGCCGTGCGTGCCGGCGACCGCAATCGAGTAGCGGAAGCGCATGAGCTCGCCGAGCATCTCGGCGCGCGCGACCACCGGTATGCGCTGCGCGAGCGCCGCGGCAACTTCCGGATTGGCGCGATTCACCGCGGTCGAGACCACGACGACGTCGGCCTGCCCGAGATTGCCGGCGTCGTGGCCGATGAAAACGCTCGCGCCGAGGCGCGCGAGGCGCTGCGTGACCGCGTTCGACTTCAAGTCCGAGCCCTGCACCGCATAGCCGAGATTGAGCAGCACCTCGGCGATGCCGCTCATGCCGCTGCCGCCGATGCCGACGAAGTGGATGCAGCGGATGCGGCGCATGCGATCGTTCATGCGGCCTCCCCGGCGCAGATGCAGAATTCCGCGATGCGGGCGGCGGCGTCGGTGATCGCGGCGGCGCGCGCGGCCTCGGCCATCGCGAGCAATTTTGCGCGATCGCCCGTGAGCTCCGCGATCAGCGCGCCGAGCAGCGTGGCGCTCAGGTCGCGCTCTTGCACGAGGCGCGCAGCGCCGCTCGCGACCAGGCCGGCGGCGTTTTTCGTCTGGTGATCATCGACCGCGGCCGGGAACGGCACGAGCACCGCACCCAGGCCCGCTGCCTGCAGCTCGGCGATCGTCAAGGCGCCGGCCCGGCAAACCGCGAGGTCCGCCCAGGCATAGGCAGCCGCCATGTCGTCGATGAACGGCAGCAACTCGGCCTCGACGCCGGCTGCGGCGTAGGCGGCGCGCGCCGCCTCGAGCCCGCGCGCGCCGGTCTGATGCCGCACGAGCGGCCGCGCTTGCAGGGTGATGCGTGCGAGCGCCTCGGGCACCGTCACGTTGAGCCGTTGCGCGCCCTGGCTGCCGCCGATCACGAGCAGCCGCGCAGGCTGCGCGCGTCCCGCGAAGCGCAAGTTGGGCGCCGGCAGCGCGGCGATATCGGCGCGCACCGGATTGCCGATGCAGCGCGCTTTGACGCCGGGTCCGAAACTGCCGGGAAACGCCTCGAGCACTTGTTTGGCGAGGCGCGCGAGCCAGCGGTTGGTCATGCCGGCGACCGCGTTTTGTTCGTGAATCAACAGCGGGATTCGCAGCAGCCACGCGGCGATGCCGCCGGGGCCGCTCACGAAGCCGCCCGCGCCGAGCACGGCGCGCGGCCGAATACGCCGCAGCACGTTCGCAGCTTCGATCACGGCCTTGAGCACGCGCATCGGCGCGAGCAGCCAGGCGAGTGCTCCCTTGCCGCGGATGCCGGCAACGCGCACCCACTCGATCGGGAAACCTTGCGCCGGGACGAGACGCGACTCCATCGAACCGGGCACGCCGAGCCAGACGACCGCGACGCCGCGTTCGCGCAGCGCGTTGGCGATGCTGAGCGCCGGAAACACATGGCCGCCGGTGCCGCCCGCCATGATCAAGACCGGACCGCCGATCACCGCGCACCGCCCGGTGGGCGCATCACGGCCGCTCGCGAGGAGCATTTGACTTCGTGGTAGATCCGCAGCAGCACGCCGATCCATGCCAAGGTCACGAGCAGGCTGCTGCGCCCATAACTGAGCAGCGGCAGCGTGAGCCCCTTGGTCGGCAGCACGCCCATGTTGACGCCGATATTCACGGTCGCCTGCAGCCCGATCCAGACGCCGAACGCGAGCGCGAGATACGACTGAAAGCGCAGGCCCGCCGCGGCCGCCATGCGCGAGATCGACAGCGCGCGCCACACGAGCGCGACGAACAGCGCGATCACGCCGAGCACGCCGACCAGCCCGAGTTCCTCGGCGAGCACCGCGAACACGAAATCCGTGTGCGCCTCGGGAAGATAGAACAGCTTCTGCACGCTGCTGCCGAGTCCGACGCCGAACCAGGCGCCGCGGCCGATTGCGATGAGGGACTGGGTCAACTGAAAGCCGCTGTTGAAGGGGTCCGCCCAGGGATCGAGAAAGCCGGTCATGCGCTTGAGGCGGTACGGCGACAGCACCGCCAACAGGCCGAACACGAGTATCGCCGCGCCCATGAGCAAGCTCACATAGCGCAGGCGCGCGCCGCCGACGAACAGCACCGCGAAACCGGTCGCGAACAGCACCGTGGCTGCACCGAAATCCGGTTCGAGCAGCAGCAGCGCGCCGGCCAGCGTGAGCAGGCCCACGGGTTTGACGAGCCCGCCGAGCGTTTGCTCGAGCTCGCCGCGCTTGCGCACGCAGTAGCTGCACACCCAGGTCAGCACGAGCACGCGTGCGAGTTCCGAAACCTGGAAATTGACCGGCCCGATGCGCAGCCAGCGCTGCGCGCCGTTGACTCTCGCGCCCAGGCCCGGAATCTTCACGAGCACGAGCAGGCTCAATCCAAACAGCAGCAGCGGCAGGCTGTACTTGTCCCACAATTCGGTCGGCAGTCGCGTGACCAGCCAGGCACACGCGATGCCGACGAGACAATAGGTGAACTGGCGCTCGAGATAGAAGAACGGATTGTCGAGTTCGCGCGCGGCAATCGACATCGACGCGGAAGTGACCATGATCAATCCGATCAATAGCAGCGCCGCGACGAGTCCCAGCGTCACCGTATCCCAGGCAAACGGCATGCGCTCCCTGGCGCGCAGACCGTAGGTCATCGTCACCGCGCTCATGGACGCTCTCCGGGCAGCTGCCGAACCGCGGCGGCAAACACATCGCCGCGCTCGGCGTAGTCGCGAAACATGTCGAGACTCGCGCAGGCCGGAGAGAGCAGCACGACGTCGCCCGGACGCGCCACGCGCGCCGCGGTCAGAACCGCCTCCTGCATCGAGGCCGCGCGCTCGAGCTTGCAGACGCCGTCGAGCACGCGTGCAATCGCGGGCGCATCCTTGCCGATCAGCACCGCGGTGTGCACGCGGCCGCGCAACGCACGGGCGAGCGGTGCGAAATCCTGGCCCTTGCCCTCGCCGCCCGCGACCAGCACGAGCGGCTTCGGGATGCCCGCGACCGCTGCGATCGTCGCGCCGACATTGGTGCCCTTCGAGTCATCGACGTAGCGCACGCCCGCGACGTCGGCGACCCAGGCGGCGCGGTGCGGCAGCCCGGAAAAAGTCTCGAGCGCCTGGAGCATCGACGCCATCGGCAGCCCCGCCGCATCCCCGAGGCAAAGCGCGGCGAGCGCATTGGCGACGTTGTGCATGCCGGAGATCTTGAGGCGCGCGATATCGAGCAGCCGCTCGCCAAGGTGCGCAAGATAGCTGATCCGCCCGTCGACGATGAGGCCGTAGTCGGCGTCGGCGCGCTCGAGCGAGAACGTCAGCGTGCGCGCACCGGCGCGGCGCATCGACGCGACCCGCGGGTCGTCCGCATTGAGCACGAGCGTCGCGGCATGCGCGAAAATACGCCGCTTGGCCGCCGCATAGTCTTCGATCGAATCGTAGCGGTCCAGGTGATCGGCGGTCACGTTGAGCACCACCGCGCCTTGCAGGCGCAGCGAGGACGTCGTCTGCAGCTGGAAGCTCGAGAGTTCGAGCACGTAGAGATCGGGCAACGGCTGCTCGAGCAGATCGAGCGCGGGCACACCCAAGTTGCCGCCGGCGAGCACGCGGCGCCCCGCGGCCTCGGCCATGTGCGCAACCAGGCTCGTGACCGTGCTCTTGCCGTTGGTGCCGGTCACGCCGATGACCGGAGCGCGCACCGCGCGCGCGAACAGTTCGATGTCGCCGACGACCTCGATGCCGCGCGCACGCGCCTGCGCGGCTATCGGCTCATCGAGCGAGACTCCGGGGGACATCAGCAGCTGCGTCGCGCCGTCGAGCAAGGAAAGATCGAAACCGCCGAGGCGGATGTCGAGGCGCTCGCGCAGCGACCCGAGCTCGCCCAGGCCCGGCGGCAGCTTGCGCGTGTCGGTCGCGCTGACCGCGACGCCGTGCTTCGCGAGATACCGCAGGCAGGAGACGCCGGTTTTGCCGAGACCCACGACGACGCTGCCCATCAACGTATCTTCAAGGTTGCAAGACCCGCCAACACGAGCACGAAGCTGATGATCCAAAAGCGCACGATCACCTTCGGTTCGGCCCAACCCTTCAGTTCGAAATGATGATGGATCGGCGCCATCCGGAAGATCCGTTTGCCGGTGAGCTTGAACGATGCGACCTGCAGCATCACCGAGACCGTTTCCAGAACGAATACGCCGCCCATCACGAACAAGACGATTTCCTGGCGCACGATCACGGCGATCGTGCCTAGCGAGGCGCCGATTGCGAGCGCGCCGACGTCGCCCATGAAAACCTGCGCCGGATAGGAGTTGAACCAGAGGAATCCCAGTCCCGCGCCCACGAGCGTCGCGCAGAAGATCAGCACCTCGCCGACGCCGGGGATATAGGGAATCTGCAGATAGCTCGCGAACTTGACGTTGCCGGTTGCGTAGGCGAACACGCCGAGCGCACCTGCAACCATGACCGCCGGCATGATCGCCAAGCCGTCGAGGCCGTCGGTGAGGTTGACCGCGTTGCTGGTCCCGACGATCACGAAGTAGGCGAAGCCGACGAACATTACGGTGCTCATCGGTATTGCGACGCTCTTGAAGAACGGCACGTACAGCGAGGTCTCGGCCGCGGACTGATGAAAATAATGCAACGCGAACGCGGCTCCCAAGCCGGCAATCGACTGTGCGAGATACTTGTAGCGCGCGGCGAGGCCCTTCGAATTGCCGACGACCAATTTCAGATAGTCGTCGTAGAAGCCGACCAGGCCGAAGCTCAAGGTGGTCAGCAGTAGGATCCAGATGAAGCGGCTCGACAGGTCCGCCCACAGCAAGGTGCCGAGCGCCATGCCGACGAGCATCAGACCGCCGCCCATCGTCGGCGTACCCGCTTTCGGCAGATGCGATTTCGGCCCATCGCTGCGCACGCGCTGGCCGATCTGGTAGCGGGTCAGCCAATCGATCATACGCGGCCCGACGACGAGCGCGATCGCGAGCGCGGTCATTGCCGCCAGGATCCCGCGCAGCGTGAGGTACTGGAACACATGGAAGCCCGAGTACCATCGCGCCAAATATTCCGTGAGGTAGAGCAGCATGGCGGCCTTCAGCTCGCAACCCGAGCGGGAAGCTCGAGCGCCCGGACGACGCGCTCGAGGCGATTGACGCGTGAACCCTTGATGAGAACCGTGGTCCCCGGCCGCAACTCCGCCTCGATGCGCCGCACCAGCAATTCGGCATCCGCGAACCATTCGGCGCCGCTGCCGAAGCTCTCGACGGTGCGCGGCGTCCAAGTGCCGATCGCGAACAGGCGTTCGACGCCGCATTGGCGCGCGTAGGTGCCGACCTCGGTATGGCTCGCCTCCGTATGGGCACCGAGTTCGCCCATATCGCCGAACACCAGCCATTTGGGACCGGGCACCGAGCGCAGCACCTCGAGGCCCGCGCGCACCGAACTCGGATTCGCGTTGTAGGAATCGTCGATGATCCAGCTTTCGTGGCGGCCGGCCTTGAGCTGCAAGCGGCCCGAAACCGCGCGGAAGCGCTCGAGGCCCGCGACGATCTGCGTGATCGAGGCGCCCGCGGCGCTCGCCGCGGCGGCCGCGCACAAGGCGTTGATGAGATTGTGTGCGCCGCCGGCATGGAGTGCGACCGGCGCCTCGCCGAGCGGCGAGATCAGGGTGAAACGCGTGACGAATTCGCCGCGCTCGATGCCCTCGGAGGCGTCGCGCGCGCGGAAATCGGCCGAACTCTCGATTCCGAAACTCAAGGTCGTGCGCGCACCCGCGAGGCCGCGCCAATAGTCTGCATAGGCGTCATCCGCGTTGATGACGGCGCTCGCATCGGCGTCGAGTCCCGCGATGGCCTCGCCCTCGCCCTCGGCGACACCGTCGAGATCGCCGAAGAACTCCAAATGTTCCGCGCCGGCATTGGTGATCAAGCCGACCGTCGGCCGCACGAGCCGCATCAAATCGCCGACCTCGCCGATTCGATTGGCGCCGATCTCGACGACCGCGCTCACGTGACCCGGCTCCAGGCGCAGCAGCGTCAAGGGCACGCCGATATGATTGTTGAGGTTGCCTTGCGTCGAGAGGCACGGTCCCATCTGCGCGAGGATCGCCGCGGTCATCTCCTTGGTCGTGGTCTTACCGTTGCTGCCGGCGACCGCGACGATGGGGATCCGAAACGCTGCGCGCCAGTGCAGGGCGAGCTGCTGAAGGGCGGCCAAGCTGTCTGGAACGATGATCAGCGGCAGCGTGGCCGCTGGTTGCGCGCCCACCGCCGCCTGCGGCGCGGGGCGATCGACGATCGCGCCGACCGCGCCCGCGGCCGCCGCGGCCGCGACGAACGCGTTCGCGTCGAATTTCGGCCCGCGCAGCGCGACGAACAGCGCGCCGCTCTTGAGGCTGCGCGTGTCGGTCGATACCGCGTTGTACCTGGCGTCCGCGCCGACCAGGCGGCCGCCGACTGCGGTGGCGGCATCGCGTAGCGTGCGCATCATGCGGCAACTCCCAGGTGGCGCAGCGCTTCGCTGCGATCGCTGAATGCACGCCGGCGATCGCCGTAAATCTGATAATCCTCGTGGCCCTTGCCGGCGATCAGCACGACATCGGCAGGCGCGGCGGACGCTAGCGCGGTCGCAATCGCTTCGCCGCGGTCGTGGATCACGCGAAACGGGTGCACCGTAATGCCGCTTGCGATCGCGGCCGTTATCGCAGCCGGGTCCTCGGAGCGCGGATTGTCATCGGTGATGATGATTGAATCGGCGAGGTCGTCGGCAATCGCGCCCATGACCGCGCGCTTGCCGGGATCCCGATCGCCGCCGCAGCCGAACACGCACCAGAGCGCGCCGCGGCAATGCTCACGTAGCGCGCCGAGCGCTTTGGCAAGCGCGTCGGGCGTATGTGCGTAATCGATGACTGCGAGAGGCTTCGCGGAATCGTTCGAGGCGACGGCCTCCATGCGCCCCGGCGCGGCCGCGCAAGCGCCGAGCGCCGCGGCAGCGTCGGACGCCGGAATGCCGTACGCGATCAAGCAGGCGAGCACGACGACGAGATTCTCCGCGTTGAAGCGGCCGATCAGTTTGGAATTGAGTTCAAGCGGGCCGAAGCTGCCGCCGATGCTCAAGGACAATCCATGGGTGTCGGCGCGCACCGCCGACACATTCAAATTGCGCTCGCCGAGCCACCCGTATTTGTCGGCACCGACCCAGACCACGGTCATCGGGACCGCTCCGGTATTGCGCTCGGCGAGGCGGCGACCGAACTGATCGCCGACGTTGAGCACGCAATGGCGCAATTCCGGAACCGCGAATAGGCGCTCCTTTGCGGCGCCATAGGCCTCCATCGAGCCGTGATAATCGAGATGGTCACGCGTGAGGTTCGTGAGCGCGGCGCAAAAGAAACGGACGCCGGCGACGCGGCCCTGGTCGAGCGCGTGCGAGGACACCTCGATCGCGACGTCGCGGACGCCCTGTGCGCGCAGCGCGGCCAGCGCGCGGTGTACGCTGATGACGTCGGGCGTCGTGTGCGTCGGCGCCTCGAACGCGCCGATGCGCCCAAGGCCCAGTGTTCCGATGTAGGCGCTAGGGAACCCGAGTCGCTCGAGGCTCTGCGCGAGCAAATAGGCGCAAGTGGTCTTGCCGTTGGTGCCGGTGATGCCGCAGATACGCAAGTACTGCGAGGGCCAATGGAAGAATCGGTCGGCGATGCGGCCGAGCCGTTGCGATAGATTCGCGACCGGCGCGCAGACGAGCGCCGGCGGCAGGTTCGCGGGAAGCGTCGGCGGCGCGGCACCGCCGGTGCTCTCCCACAGCACCGCGCTTGCGCCGTGCGCAGCCGCCTCGGGCGCAAATTCGAGACCGTGGTGCCGGTGGCCCGCGAGCGCGAAGAACAAGCTGCCGGCGCGCACGGCGCGGCTATCGAGCGTCAGGTCGGCAACCTGCACGGCCGCGCGGTCCGCACCCGGCGCCTCGTCGGGCGACACGATGCCGTCCAACAGCCAGGCAAGACTCACGGAACGCGCCGCGTAAGATGCTTGCGTCATTGGGTGTCGTTCGCCTGCACCAGCCTCGTCGCGGGCACGTTTTGCAAGTCGTCGGGCGGTATGTCCATGAGGCGTAGCGCGCCCGACAAAATATTCGAGAACACCGGCGCGGCGACGTCCGCAGCCATGAACAGCACGCCGCTCGGCTCGTCGATCACGATCACGGTCGCCAGCTTCGGATGGGTCGCGGGCACGAGACCGGCGAAGGTCGCCATGTACTTGTCGGTCGAGTAGCCGCCCTCGAACGACTTCCAGGCCGTGCCGGTCTTGCCGGCGACGCGATAGCCGACGACCGCCGCGCGCTTGCCGGTGCCGCCGGCCGCCACCACCTGCTCCATCATTTGCACCAAAGATCTCGCGACCTTCGGGTCCATGACGCGCTCGCCGGCAACCGGACCGGAGACCTTTTCGAAGGAAATCGGGCGCCGAATCCCGCCCGCACCGATCGTTGCATAGGCGTGCGCGAGCTGCAGCGGCGTCACCGAGATGCCGTAGCCGTGCGAGAGCGTCGCGATGCCGATCGGGCGCCAGTGCGAGTAATGACTCAGCATCCCGGCCGACTCGCCCGGATAGTCGCTACCCGTGACCTGGCCGAATCCCAGCGAGCTCAGCGTGTTCCAGATTTGTTCGGGCTTGAGCGAGAGCGCGACCTTGGCGGTGCCCACGTTGCTGGATTTCGCGAGCACCGTCGACAAATCGATGAGCCCAAGATTGTGCTCATCCTCGAACACCTTGATGCCGACCTTGATGAAGCCCGGCGAGGTGTCGACGACGCTGTCGGGGCGATACTGGCCCGAGGCGAGCGCGGCGGCGATGATGAACGGCTTGATGCTCGAGCCCGGCTCGAAGATATCGGTCGCCGCACGATTGCGATACAAGTCGGGTTTGAATTGCTCCCGATCATTGGGGTTGTACGACGGCTGATTGACCATTGCGAGAACTTCGCCGGTGTCGCAGTCGACCACGATGACCGAGCCTGCGCGCGCTTGGTATTCCTTCATCGCGGACTTCAGCTCCCGATACGCGAGATATTGGATGCGCAGATCGATGCTGGTCGCCAGATCCCCTCCCGGCCGGGGCGCCCGAATGCTCTCGACATTCTCGACCGAATGCCCATAGAGGTCCTGAAGCACGCGCTTCGCGCCGTCTTCACCATTGAGCAGCTGGTCGTAGCCGAGTTCCAGCCCTTCCTGTCCTTGATCGTCGATCGTCGTGAAGCCGACCACGTGGCCGCTGACTTCCCCGGCCGGATAGAAGCGCCGGTATTCGCGCAGCGAGTAGACGCCCGGGATGCCGAGCCCCTTGACGTAGGCGGCCTGCTCGGGCGGCATGTGGCGCACGAGATAGAGAAATTCACGGTCGAGATTGCTCGTGATGCGCCGCGCGAGCGATTGCGGATCCTGCTGCAGCGCTTTCGCGAGCTTCGGCAGCTGATCGATGTTGTCGTTGATCTCCTGGGGATTGACCCAGATGCTGTCGACCGGCGTGCTCATCGCGAGCGGCTCGCCGTTGCGGTCGGTGATCGCGCCGCGGTGCGCCGCAATCTTGACGACGCGCATCGAGCGATCATCGCCCTGCTTGGCGAGAAATCCGTGATCGAGCAGCTGCAGTTCGACCGCACGCGCCGCAAGACCCGCGGCGCCGAGCACGACGAGCGCGAACACCACGGTCGAGCGCCAGCGGTAGCTCTTGGCTTGTACGTCGTTGTCGGCGGCGCGCATCTTCACGGGCGCACGATCCGCACGTCGCGAGTTTGCGGAATGTTCATGCGCATCTTGGCGTTCGCGACGCGCTCGACGAACGCATCCGACGACCAGGCGCTCTGCTCGAGCTGCAGCCGGCCCCATTCCATGTCGAGGCGGTCGCGTTCCGAATTGAGTTTTTCCAGGCGTACGAACAGCTCGCGCGCCTGATGGCGTGCGTAGATCACGCCGACTGCGCTCGCGAGCACCGCAAGCCACAACAGCGGTAATGCGAGCATCCATAATCTGCGGGTAGTCATGCGGCCAACTCCTCTGCAATGCGTTCGGCGACGCGCAAACGGGCGCTGCGCGCGCGGGGATTGCGCGCGATCTCGGCCTCATCCGGCACGATCGGCTTGCCGACGAGGCGCAGCTTCGGCCGGGCATGCGGCGGAATGTGCGGCAGGCCCGCATAGACGGGATCGGCCAAGGAATGGCGCCGCAGGAAACGCTTGACGATGCGATCCTCGAGCGAATGAAAGCTGATGACCGCGAGCCTTCCTTCAGGCCTGAGCCTTGCGAGCGCGGCATCGAGTCCGAGTTCGAGTTCGCAGAGCTCGTCGTTGACGTGGATGCGCAGCGCCTGAAACACGCGGGTCGCCGGATGCTTGTTGCGTTCGCGAGTCGGCGCGACGCGCGCGATCATCTCCGCGAGTTGCAGCGTGCGCTCGAACGGCGCGGTTAGGCGGTCGGCGACGATTGCGCGCGCGATGCGCGGCGCATAGCGCTCCTCGCCGAAGTCGCGAAAGATGCGCACCAGATCGGATTCCGATGCGCCGTTGACGACGTCGGCGGCCGAGCGGCCCGCGCCGCCGCTCATGCGCATATCCAAGGGACCGTCCTGCATGAAGCTGAAGCCGCGCTCGGCATCGTCGAGCTGCGGCGAAGAGACACCGAGATCGAATAAAATGCCGTCGAATTCGAGTCCGGGGCGCACGCGATCGGCACATGCCGCGAGCGCCGAGAACGGACTCATAAAGATGCTGACGCGCGAGTCGGATCCGAATCGCGCGCGCGCATCGCGTACCGCGACGGAATCGCGGTCGAGGCAGAGCAAGCGGCCCTCAGTGATGAGCTTGTCCAAAATCGCCCCTGCATGTCCCCCACGGCCGAATGTGGCATCCAAATACACGCCGTTTGCCCTGACGTTCAGCGCTGCCACCGCCTCGACGAGCAGTACTGGCGCATGAATCTCTGCCGACTCCTGGCTGCTCACGAACGCTTACAGCGACAGTTTTTCAAGGTCGGCAGGCAAATCGGTGGCGGAATCCCCATTCGCGAGCCACTCGTCGCGGCGCTCGTTCCAACGAGCCTCATCCCACAACTCGAAGCGGTGCCCCTGGCCGATCAACATCGCATCGCGCGTGAGCAAGCCGAATTCGCGCAAATTCGGCGGCAGCAACAAACGCCCGTGCGCGTCGAGTTCCAAATCCGTCGCGTGCCCGACCATGAGGCGCTGCAAGCGCCGGGCCTGCGGATCGAAGCTCGGCAATCCCATCAACTTGCGCTCGATTTCCTCCCAGTCCGGCAGCGGGTAGATCAACAGGCACTGGTCTTTGTCGACCGTGATGACCAGCCGGCCCCCACAGCGCTCCTGCAGCCGGTCGCGATAGCGGGTCGGAATGACCATGCGGCCTTTGGAATCGAGCGTTAGTTTGTTGGCACCGCGAAACATCGTATGGATGGGTCATTGCAACCCATTTTCTCCCACTTTTTCCCACCTGCTGCCACTATAGGGATCAGGCTGCCGACGGTCAACGCCTTAAGTTAAAAAAACCCCGTAGCGACAGAGACTTAGGTCACATTTTCAAATCATGGCAGGTTGGACGCAGCCGAGTGCGTTTTGAATCAGTCTCTTAGGAGACATTGTTGATGCGTGACGCATCAACAAAAATTCGCGAACGTCGGCGATCTTCGCCGAACGTCGCCTAATCAGACAAATGGAAAAAAGGGAGTCGGCCGTTAAGCCGGGTTCTGTCGTGGACAGTCATTCCTCTGGGATGCGCGTCGCCGCGCACCTCTAGCGACCTACCCGGAAGCCCATGGGGGCCACATGTCGCGGCGCTTGCGCGCCGCTCGCTTCCCTATTTGGTCTTGCTCCAGGTGGGGTTTGCCGTGCCGCTCGTGTTGCCACTCGCGCGGTGCGCTCTTACCGCACCATTTCACCCTTACCGTTGCCGCTTGCGCGGCACTTAGGCGGTATCTTTCTGTTGCACTTTCCGTGGGCTCACGCCCCCCAGGTGTTACCTGGCACCTTGCCCGATGGAGCCCGGACTTTCCTCCATGTGCTAATGCACACAGCGACTGCCTGGCCGACTCTTGGGACCGCACCATACGCAGGAATCCGCGCAAATGCGACAACAAACTAACCGGACTCCAGTTTGAGCTGCAGCGCACGCTTGTAGGCTTCGTTGTCGCGAACGCGCAGGATTTGCGCGGCGAGCTTCGCCGCCTGCTTGAGCGGCAGTTCGGCGAGCAGCAATTTCAAGACCCGATCCAGTTCGACGCTCAGCGCCTGATGTTCCGCGGGCGGTGCTCCATCGATCACGAGCACGATTTCGCCGCGCTCGAGATCCGCGTCACGCTGCGCGAGCGTGCAGAGCTCGGCGAGTGATCCGCGATAGAGGCTCTCATGCATCTTGGTCAATTCGCGCGCGACCACGGCGCGGCGCTCGAGGCCGAAGCAGTCACGGCAATCCTCTAGCGTATCCGCGACGCGGTGGGGCGATTCGTAGAAGACCAGCGTGCGCTGCTCGCTCTTGAGCGACTCGAGCCGCGTGCGCCGTGCCGCGCCGCGCGCCGGCAGAAATCCCTCGAAGCAAAATCGATCGGTCGGCAGCGCCGCGACCGACAACGCCGCAATCGCCGCGCAGGGACCGGGAATCGCAACGATTTCGATGCCGGCCGCCGCAGCCACGCCGACGAGTTCGTAGCCGGGATCGCTGATCGCCGGCGTGCCGGCGTCGCTGACGAGCGCGATCGACTCACCTGCCTGCATGCGCGCGACCAAATCCGGGGATCGCTGCCGCTCGTTGTGGTCGTGCAGCGAGATCAGCGGTATGCCGATGCCGAAATGGCGCAGCAGCGCGCCGGTGTGGCGCGTGTCCTCGGCGGCGATCAAGCCGCAGGTCCGCAAGCACTCGGCGGCGCGCGGCGAGAAGTCTCCCAAATTACCGATCGGAGTCGCGACCACGTATAGCCTACCGGCAGCGCTGTTTGCCACTATAATCCGCACCCTGTATTCGAGTTCAAGTGGGTTGCAGAGTATGGCAGCGATCTATCGACGTCTATGGTTCATGCTCTGCATCGCGCTCGGCGTTTCCTCGACGCAGCTCGCCTGCAGCCTGGTGCAATCGCCGGAGGCGCCGTCCGATACGCGCGCCCACGTCGAACACCTCGTGCAGCAGGGCAAGCATTCGGACGCGGCGCGCGGTTATGCGCAGCTCGCGCAGGCGCTGCCCGCGGACCACGACTACTATGAATTGCAGAGCGCCGACCAGTGGATAGCGGGCGGCGACCTGCCCGAGGCGCGGCACGCGCTCGACGCGGTGTCGCCCGATGCGCGCGCCAAGCTGCCGATATTGCGAGCGCTGATTGCGGCGGAATTGGCCTATGCCGAGAACGACGGCGCGCGGGCGATCCGCGAGCTCGATCAAATTCCCGTTCCGTCGCAGGCCGATGAGGCGCAGAGCTATTGGTGGATACGCGGCAAGGCCGCGTTTCTCGCCGGCCATCCGGTCGAAGGCACTCGCGCCTACCTCGAACGCGAGCACTGGCTCACCGACCCGGCGAGCATCCGCGCGAGCCGCCAGGAACTATTCGAGCGCGTGCGCCTCGCCGCCGAGCACGGCAATTCATTGAAGGTGCCGCCGAAGGCCGATGCGATTCTCGCGGGTTGGCTCGACTTGGGATCGGTCGCCGAAGAACTCGCACGCAATCCGATGCACGCGACCGCCGCGGTGGCGGCCTGGCGCCAGCGCTACCCGCAGCATCCGGCGACCGACAGTGTGCTCGGCGCTGCGGAAACTCAGTTGACCGCCGCGACTGCATTCCCGGATCAGATTGCGTTGCTGCTGCCCTTGTCGGGCGGCGCCGAAAGGGTCGGTGTCGCGGTGCGCGACGGATTCATCTCGGCCTACCTGCAGCAGGATCCGATCATGCGGCCGCATTTGCGAGTCTACGATGTCGCCGCCGAACCGGTCGCGAGTGCCTACTCGCGTGCGATCGCCGACGGCGCGGGCTTCGTCGTCGGCCCGCTGACCAAGGAAGACGTCGCGGCGCTCGCACCGCTGACGGCCGGGCGCGTGCCGGTGCTCGCGCTAAATTTTCTCGGTGAATCGACGATCGTCGCGCGCAATTTTTATCAGTTCGCGCTGCTGCCCGAGGACGAGGCGCGCATCGTCGCACGCAAGATCGTCGCGGACGGCAAATTGAGCGGTGTCGCGATCCTGCCGGAGGGCGAACTCGGCGATCGCGTCGGCGCCGCATTCACCGACGAGCTGACGCGCCTCGGCGGCACGCTGCTCGACAGCCAGCGCTACGAATCGCAACGCGCGGATTTCTCCGACATCATCAAGCAAATACTTCAGATTCACGTCGTCAAGGGCGAACCCGTGACGCATCGGCCCGACGCCGCATTCGTGTTCATTGCCGGTAATGCCGGCGCGGCGCGGCAGATCGTGCCGCAGCTGAAGTTCCATTACGCCGCCGACATTCCCGCCTACGCGACCTCGGACAGCTTCGAGCCCGATCCCAGCGCGAACAGCGACATCGACGGTTTGCTGTTCCCCGACATGCCGTGGATGATTTCCAGCGATCCGGTCACCGCACAGATCCGCGATTCGGTGCGCAAGGCCTGGCCGGATCGCACGACGCGTCGCAACCGGCTCTATGCGTTCGGCTTCGATGCGTTTCGGCTCGTGCCGATTTTGAGGGGAAAATCCGCGAGCACTGAAGCCAAGATCTCGGGCATCACCGGGCAGCTGCACATCGACGATCACAACCGCGTGCGGCGCGAACTCGAGTGGGCACAGATCAAGAACGGCGTGCCGGTCGGCTTGTGACGCGCCGACTGACGGGCGTGATCTCAACGCCCCTGGTCGGCGTAGATCTTGACGACCTCGTATAGGAAGCGGCGGCCGTCGAGCAGCGATTGCACGCGGATACGCTCGTTGAGTCCGTGCGCGTGACTGCCCTCGGCATCGTGAAACATTCCTGATAAGCCGTAAGTGGGAACGCCATTGGCGTTCAAGTAGCTGCCGTCGGTGCCGCCGGTGGCCATCGTGGGCACGATCGTGACGCCCGGCCAGATTTCGTTCGCGACTTTGGCAATCGGGGCCATGATGGATGCGGACAAGGGTGGCACCGGCGATTGAATGCCCGGCTCGCCGGTCGGGGCGACGCTGACGTGCTCGTCGGCGATCACGCCGACGATTTCCTTCTGCACGTCGGCGATCGGCACGCCCGGCAGGATGCGGCAATTGACGTTTGCTTGCGCGTGCTGCGGCAGCGCGTTCGGCGCGTGACCGCCGGTGATTTGCGTGACGACGCAGGTCGTGCGCAGCGTACCGTTCCAACCCGGATTGGCGGCCCATAGCCGCTGCTCCGCAGCTTCATCCGGTGGGTTCGCGAGCACCGCGCGCATATCGGCCGCGATGTCGGCGGGCGCGAGCTTGGCTTCCGCCTCGAAGTACCCGCGGGTCACCGCATTGAGCGCAATCGGAAAGTTGTGGACACCCAGCCTCGCAAGCGCCGCGCTCAAGCGCACGATCGGATTGTTCTTGGTCGGCCGCGAGCTGTGGCCGCCGACATCGGTCGCATCGAGCGCGAAGTCTTGGTAGACTTTTTCGCCGGCCTGAATCTGCAGGGCCACCTGTTTACCGTTCTTGTCGAGTTCGCCGCCCGCACCCTCGTTGAGCGCGAATTCGGCATTCAAGACCTGCGGTTGCGTCGCAATCAGCCACTTGACGCCGTTGAACACATCGGGCGTCTCCTCGCCGCAAGTGAGCGCGAGTTTGATCTCATGCTTCGGTTTGAATCCTTCGTTGCGGTAGCGGATCAAACTGTCGGTGAAGACCGCGGCCATGGCCTTGTCGTCGCTCGCGCCGCGCGCGTAAAACCAACCGTTTTCCTCGACCAATTTGAATGGATCCCGCTGCCATTCCTCGCGCTTGGCTTCGACGACGTCGATATGCGCGAGAAGAAGGATCGGCTTGGCAAGGCGGTCTCGCCCGTGCAGCACCGCGATCAGGGAGCCGTCCTGCGGCCGCTCCGCCGGGGCAAGGATTTGTGCATCGCCCGCGGCGATGCCGGCCTCGATCAAATGCGCGCGCATCGCCTCGGCGGCGCGCGTGCAGCTGCCCACCGAACGCGTCGTATTGATTTCGACGAGTTCCTGGTAGATCGCTCGAAACGCGGCCTCGTCGGCGCTCGTCGTGCCCGCTACGGCCGCACCCGCGCATCGACCGCCGATCAGCAGCAGGGTCATGGCAGCAGTCAGGGTCGCATGTCGATGAGTCATCGTGGGTGCCTTGAGCGCGTTGGGGCGCCCATTGTGCCCAATCCGGATCGATCTAGGTATATCCCCAAGCTTGCGCCGGCCGGCAAACTTGATACGGTGCGGCACGGTACTGCGTGCCATAATCAACGCGCCCGAAAAAGCGCACACGAGGTTTACAACCATGAAAGAGACTCTCTCCCGCCGCACGCTCGTCAGCGGCGCGTTTTACGCGGCAGCGCTGATCCCCGCGTTGGGCGTGATCGGCTCGAGCCAGGCGGCTGCGGCGCTCACACCGCTGGACCCGAATGATGGGCAAGCCAAGGCCTTCGCGTTCACGAACGACACGACCAAAGTCGATGCGGCCGCGAATCCGAGCCACAAGGCCGAGCAGTCTTGCGCGAATTGCGCGCAATTCGTCGCGGCGGCGGGCGCAGCGACCGGCGGCTGCAACCTATTCCCCGGCAAGAGTGTGCCGAAGAACGGCTGGTGCAAAGCCTGGGTTAAAAAGCCCGGCACCTGATCTTTCGCGAGTCGCAACTTCATCCGGCGGCATATTGCGGTGAATCCGCGCAATATAGCCGCCGACAGCCGCGCACGCGTCCATGCATGCTTGCCGCATGCACAACGACCATGACGGTGCGCAGCGGCGCGGCGAAGCCGCAGAAAGTTTGGCGGCGCGGCATCTTGCGGCCGCGGGCCTGCGCCTGATCGCGCGCAACTATCGATGCCGCAGCGGTGAACTCGATTTGATCTGCAGCGATCGCGGCGATCTCGTGATCGTCGAGGTTCGCCAGCGCAGCCGCCGCGATTTCGGCGGCCCGCTCGCCTCCGTAGGGCCCGTCAAGCAACGGCGCATCCACCGCACAACGGAATACTTCCGGCTGCGTTCGCCGCAATGGGCCGACCACGCGGTACGCTTCGATGTCATCGCGATTCTCGGCGACCCTGAATCCGCGCACGAACTGATTTGGGTCAAGGACGCGTTTCGCGCTTGAACCGCGGCGCTATTTGACCACTTGCAGCTTCGGTCGTTTGCGCGGCGCGGATGCCGGCGCACCGTCGGACGGGCCCGCCGCCGGCGGGCCGCCGCCCGGATCCGGATCCGCATCGCCCTCCGGGAAAATCATGCCCTGCCCGGTCTCGCGCGCGTAAATGCCGAGCACCGCGCGGACCGGCACTTGCACTGCGAACGACACTCCGCCGAATCGCGCCTCGAAGCTCACGAAGTCATTGCCGAGCTTGAGCAGCTGCGTCGCGCTGTAGCTGATGTTCAAGACGATCTTGCCGTCCTTGACGTATTGGCGCGGTACGGTCACGCCTTCGGCGGCGGCGTCGACCACGATATGCGGGGTCTCACCGCTGTCGGTTATCCATTCATGCAATGCGCGCAGCAGGTACGGGCGGCGCGGCTTCAATGACGCATTCCCCGTTCCGCATCGGTCAGGCAGGCGCGGAACGTCGAGCGCGCGAATATCGAATTCATGTATTTGACGATCGGCTGCGCCTGGGCGGGCAGTTCGATGCCGTAGGCCTGCAGGCGCCAGAGAATCGGCGCAATGCTCGCGTCGACCAGCGAGAACTCGTCGCTCAAGAAAAACGGCTTGGCCTTGAACACTTCGGCACTCGCGCAAATGGCCTCACCCAAGACCTTGCGGCTGTGGGCGGCGACTTTGCCGTGCGGATCCGCCTCGATGTCATGGGCCAATGCGTACCAATCGCGTTCGACCCGGTAGAGCGCGACCCGAAACTGCGCGCGCGTGACCGGATCGATCGGCATCAGCGGCGGATGCGGAAATCGCTCGTCGAGGTATTCGATGATCACGCGCGAGTCGTAGAGCACGAGGTCGCGGTCGACCAGAGTCGGAACGCTGTGATAGGGATTCAGATCGAGCAGATCCTCCGGCAGCTTTGCCGGATCGACCGTGACGAGTTCGATCGCGATGCCTTTTTCGGCCAACACCAACCGGGTCCGATGACTCCAGGGATCAGTCGGCGCAGAAAATAAGGTCATCACAGAGCGACGTACCACTAACAGTATCTCCTGAGAGCATCCAGCCCACATCAACCGCGGACTAGTGTACGTCCTTCCAATATTCCTTCTTCAATAAATACGCCAAACCGAGGAATACGAGCAGAAACAGCGTCACAAATATTCCGACGAATTGCCGCTTCGCCTTGATCGGCTCGGCCGCATAATCGAGGAAATTGGTGATGTCCCGCACGAATTGATCATATTCCGCAGGCGTCATCGAACCCGGCGACAGCGGCTCGACCCCGGTCAAGACGACCTTGGCCTCACCATCGACGGTCTCGTTCTTGTAAATCGGCTTTTGCAGGCCCTGCAGCGACTGCAGCACGAACGGCATCGAGGCATTGGGCAGAACGTCGTTGTTGACGCCCCAGGGGCGGCTCTTGTCGACATAAAAGCCCTTGAGGAAGCTGAATACGTAGTCGACGCCCTTGGCGCGCGCGATCAGCGACAGGTCCGGAGGACGCTTGCCGAACCACTTGTCCGAGTCCGTGGGCATCGCGGAATTGATGTCGTCGAACGGCTTGTCGGAGACGAACATCAGGCTCGCCGCGACCTCGGCCGCAGGAATCCCGAGATCCTCGCCCATGCGGTTGTAGCGCAGGTACTTCAGCGAGTGGCAGCCCGAACAGTAGTTCATGAACGCGCGTGCGCCGCGCTGCAGGGATTCGGTATCGCGAATGTTCGTACCCGCGTGCAGATAATTCTCGCCGTCCTCGGCAAACGCGGCACCCGCGGGCAGCAAGGAGGCGGCCAATCCCGCGGCCAAACATCCCGCCAACAGTTTCATGCGCGCGCGCATCTCAGGTGACCCTCTGCGGCACCGGCTTCACGCTGTCGAGCCTCGAGTACCAGGGCATCAGCAGGAAGAACGCGAAATACAAAACCGTGCAGATCTTCGCCAGCAAGGGATATATACCGGACGGCGGCTTCATGCCGCAGAGGCCGAGGATCACGAACGCAATCGAGAATATCGCGAGCGCGATCTTGTACACCGGTCCGCGATAGCGGATCGATTTGACCGGCGAGCGGTCCAACCAAGGCAGAAAGAACAGCACGCCGACCGCGCTTCCCATCACGAGCACGCCCCAAACCTGCGTGCCGGCGAACGACGGCACGGCGCGCAGCATCGCGTAATACGGCGTGAAGTACCAGACCGGCGAGATGTGCGGCGGCGTCTGCAGCAGATTCGCGGGCTCGAAGTTCGGCGCCTCCAAAAAGAATCCGCCGAAGGTCGGTGCGAAGAAAATCACGCCGCAGAACAGCAGCAGGAACACGACGATGCCGACCAGATCCTTGACCGTGTAATACGGGTGAAACGGGATGCCGTCGAGCGGATGGCCGTCGGCGCCCTTGTGCTCCTTGATTTCGATGCCGTCCGGATTGAGCGAACCCACTTCGTGCAAGGCCATCAGGTGCGCGATCACGAGAAAGATCAACGCGATCGGCACTGCGGCGACATGCAGCGCAAAGAACCGATTGAGCGTCGCATCGGCAATCACGTAATCACCGCGGATCCACTCGACCAACGTGCCGCCGATCACGGGCAGGCTGCCGAATAGGGAGACGATCACCTGGGCGCCCCAAAAGCTCATGTTGCCCCAGGGCAGCACGTAGCCCATGAACGCCTCGGCCATCAGCAGCAGGAAGATCAGGCAGCCGAAGATCCACAGCAGCTCGCGCGGCTTGCGCGCCGAGCCGTACAGCAGCGCCCGAAACATGTGCAGATAAACCACGATGAAAAACGCGGAGGCGCCGGTCGAATGCATGTAGCGGATCAGCCAGCCCCAGTCGACGTCGCGCATGATGTATTCGACCGAGGCGAACGCCTCGGCTGCGGACGGCTTGTAGCTCATCGTCAGATAAATGCCGGTGACCAGTTGATTGACGAGCACGACGAGCGACAGAACGCCGAAGTAGTACCAGAAGTTGAAGTTCTTCGGTGCGTAGTATTCGGAGACCTGCTCGCGCCACAACTTCGACAGCGGGAAACGCGCGTCGATCCAGCCGAGCAATCCGCCGGCATTGCCCGTGCTGGTATTTTCAGTTGCGGCCATGCTCTAGATGCCTCTCATCTGGTTAGGTGATCTTCGCGACTTCGTCGACGCCGATCACGATATGCGCGTCCGCGGTGATCGCGTACGGCGGCACCGTCAGATTGGTCGGCGCGGGCTGCGCCTTGTACACGCGACCCGAGATGTCGTATTTGGAGCCGTGGCACGGACAATAGAACCCGCCCGGCCATGACCGGCCGAGATCGACGCCCGCGAGTTGCGAGGCATCATTCGGCTCGAACGCTCCCAGCGGCGAGCAGCCGAGGTGCGTGCACACCGCAAGTCCGACCCAGAACTCGGGATTGCGCGCCCGTGCGGCGCCGGCCGACTTGATGTAAGCCGGCTGCGTCGATGCGTTCGAATTGGGGTCCGCGAGCACCTCGTCGTGCCCGGCGAGCAGATCGAGCACGGTCTTCGGCCGGCGCAAAATGAATACCGGCTGACCGCGCCACACGACCTTGAGCATCTGGCCTTCTTCGAGCTGCGAGGCATCGACATCGACGGGGGCGCCGAGAGCCTTGGCACGTGCGCTCGGCTGCCAGGATGCGATGAACGGCGCCGCGGCGCAGGCCAAGCCCACGGCCCCGGTACCGACGGTGGCGACTGTCAGCAGGCGACGCCGGCTGTGGTCAACCTGTTCACTCATGAACTTGCCCCCAAACTCGTTGACAAACACCATTGACAAATCTTGACCGAAACGCAAGCGGCTCGGTGTTTCCGAAAGAATTATTGGGGCGCATTATACAGCGGAGTAGCCGGACCTGCGGGCGAGAAGTTCGGGATTCTCGCGTGCCCCACGGCGGCGCAGCCAGACGAGATCGAGGAAGTCAATTGAATAGCACTCGCGGAGTCGTGAATTTTTTGGCCAGGGCGATCGTGATCGGTCTCGCCGCCGCGTTCCTGATCGTATGGTGGAAGCCTTCGTTGTTGGGGGTGATCTCGGCGCCGGCGGATGCCGGGCCGCATAAACCGATCGCGTCGGCCAAGCCGACCGCCGCCGTCGAGTCCGCGGCCCCCGCGCCGGCGGCCGTGGTCGTCGCGAGCTTTGCCGATGCGGTGGCGCGCGCCACGCCCGCGGTCGTCAATATCTATACGGCGCGCGTCGTCACGGAGAAAACGCAGGCGCCCGCGATCGAACAACTGTTCGGCGATTATTTTCCGACCTACCGTCAGCGCATCGAGCGCAGTTTGGGTTCGGGTGTGATCGTCTCGGATTCCGGCACCATCGTGACCAACGAGCACGTGATCGCCGGCGCCGATTCGATCAAGGTATCGCTCGCGGACGGCCGTATCGCCGACGCCAAAGTCGTCGGCCAGGATCCCGAGACCGATTTGGCCGTACTGCGCCTGTCGATCGGCAAGCTGCCGACGATGCCGATGGGACGTTCCGACACGCTGCGCGTCGGCGACATCGTGCTCGCGATCGGCAACCCCTACGGGCTGGGTCAAACCGTGACCCAGGGCATCGTGAGCGCCACCGGGCGCGGGCAGCTCGGGCTCGCGACCTTCGAGAATTTCATTCAAACCGACGCAGCCATCAATCTCGGCAACTCCGGCGGCGCGCTCATCGATGCGCGCGGTGCCTTGGTCGGCATCAATACGGCGGTGCTCAATCGCTCAGCAATCGGCGGCGGCGGACCCGAGGGCATCGGCTTTGCGATTCCCGTGAACCTCGTGCGCGGCGTCACCGAGCAAATCTTGAGTCACGGCCATGTGGTGCGCGGCTGGCTCGGGCTCGTGCCCCAGGATTTGACCGACGAGCAGGCCGCGCAGCTCGGCATGGTCGCGGGCGGCGGCGTTACCGTCGTCAATATCCTCATGAAGAGTCCAGCCTACGATGCCGGCATCCGGCCGGGCGATTTGATCACGCGCCTCGACGGCGAGGCGGTAAAGAGCGCGCAGGAAGTCGTGACCCGCGTCGCCGCGCTCAAGCCCGGCGCCAATGTATCGATCGAGGGGCGGCACGGCATGGAGTCGTTCAAATACACGCTCAAGGTCATCGAGAGGCCGACGCGCGAGATCCAACGCGCCGGCTAACTAGCCCGGTGTGCGGCGAATTTTTGCGCCGAGCTGCTGGAGTTTTTCCTCGATCGCCTCGTAGCCGCGGTCGATGTGGTAGATGCGTTCGATTTCGGTGCGGCCTTCGGCGACCAGCGCGGCCAAAATCAGGCTCGCCGAGGCGCGCAAATCGGTGGCCATCACCGGCGCGGCGGTGAGGCGCTCGACGCCCTTGATGATTGCGGTATTGCCCTCGAGCCGGATCTCAGCGCCCATGCGGCGCATCTCGAGCATGTGCATGAAGCGGTTTTCGAAGATCGTTTCGATGATCGTCCCGACGCCGTCGGCGACCGTGTTCAACGCTGCGAACTGCGCTTGCATATCGGTTGGAAACGCCGGATAGGGAGCCGTTCGAATATCCACGGACTTGGGCCGGCGCCCGCGCATGTCGACCTCGATCCAGGTGTCGCCCGTGTTCACCGTGGCGCCCGCCTCCTGCAGTTTCACGATCACCGCATCGATGTGCTCAGGCCGCGTGTTCTTGACGCGCACGTGGCCGCCGCTGATCGCGCCGGCGACTAGATAGGTGCCGGTCTCGATGCGATCGGGCAGCACTTCGTAACGCGTGCCGTGCAGCCGCTCGACGCCCTGGATCACGATTTTATCGGTGCCGGCGCCCTGAATCTTCGCGCCCATCGCTATGAGGAAGTTTGCGAGATCGACGACCTCCGGTTCCCGCGCGGCGTTGTCGAGCACGGTCTCGCCGTCGGCGAGCGTCGCCGCCATCATGAGATTCTCGGTACCGGTCACGGTCACCGTGTCGAGCACGAGACGGGCACCCTTGAGCCGGCTCGCGCGCGCCTTGATGTAGCCGTTTTCGATATGGATGTCCGCGCCCATCGCCTGCAGCCCTGCGACGTGGATATTGACCGGCCGCGCGCCGATCGCGCACCCGCCGGGCAGCGAGACATCCGCCGACCCGAAGCGCGCGAGCAGCGGGCCCAGCACCAGAATCGAGGCGCGCATCGTTTTGACCAGCTGGTACGGCGCAAAGTATTCCTTGATCGTCGAGGCATCCACCTCGATGCACATTTTCTCGTCGACGGTCACCGAGACGCCCATGCGCCCCAGCAATTCGATCATCGTCGTGACGTCCTGCAAGTGCGGAACGTTCGCAACCGTGACCGGTCCGTCGGCGAGCAGGCATCCGGCGAGGATCGGCAGCGTCGCGTTTTTGGAGCCGGAGATGCGAATCTCGCCCTCGAGCGCGATACCGCCCTGGATCTGTAATTTATCCATCAGCGCTTGGCCGCTTCAGCAAATTCTTCGGGCGTGAACACCTGCAGGCCTAAGGCGTGGATCTCATTGCCGACGGCCGGCCCCAGCGCCGCATAGACGAGCTGGTGGCGTTGCACGGCCCGTTTGCCGGCAAACGCGGGCGAGACGACCGTGGCCTCGAAATGAACGTTGTCGGGGCTCGTGACCGTGGCCGCGCTGCCGGCGACGCCCGCTTGGATCAGCGCCGCTACCTGCTGTGGATTCATTTCATGTCCTCAAATGGGGCTAGTGTACAAAGAAAGCAGGCAGCGGCCCAATCGGCGCAATTCGCGCGGTCGCGGTATCATTCAACGATGGACAGCGCCTTAACCGACGAGAACCTCGTGGATGTCGCTCGCCAGGCGCTCAATGTGGAAATCGAGGGCCTGCGGGCCCAGCTGCCCCGCCTGGGCGCGGAGTTTGCGCGAGCTTGCCATATTTGCCTCGATTGCCGCGGTCGTATCGTGGTCACCGGCATGGGCAAATCCGGCCACATCGCCGGCAAGATCGCGGCCACGCTCGCGAGCACCGGTACGCCGTCGTTCTTCGTGCACCCGGGTGAAGCGAGCCACGGGGACATCGGCATGATCACGCGCGACGATGCCGTACTCGCTCTGTCGAATTCCGGGGAAACTGAAGAACTGCTCACGATCACTCCGCTGATCAAGCGCTTAGGGGTGCCCTTGGTCGCAATGACCGGCAATCCGAACTCCGCACTCGCGCGGCTCGCCACGGTGCATCTGGATATCGGTGTGCCCGCCGAGGCCTGCCCCTTGAATTTGGCGCCGACCGCCAGCACGACGGCCGCGCTCGGCGTCGGCGACGCGCTCGCGGTCGCCTTGCTGCAAGCGCGCGGATTCACCGAGGAGGACTTCGCGCGTTCACACCCGGCGGGCCAGCTGGGCCGGCGCCTGCTGCTGCACGTCAGGGACGTCATGCGCACCGGCAAGGACGTGCCCAAGGTGTTCGCCGACACGCCGCTGTCCGCGGGGCTGCTCGAAGTGACGCGCAAGGGTCTCGGCATGACCGCGGTCGTCGATGCCGACGATCGCGTGATCGGCATCTTCACCGATGGCGACTTGCGCCGCGCGCTCGATCGCGCCGCCGATGTGCGCACGACCGCGATGCATGAGCTCATGACCCGACACGCCAAGACGATTCAGGCGACGATGCTCGCAGCCGAAGCAGTCCATCTCATGGAGGAATTTCGGATCACCTCCTTGCTCGTCGTCGACGCCGACGATCGCGTCGTCGGCGCACTCAACGTCCACGATCTGATGCGCGCGGGTGTGGTTTGAACGCGCGCAAGGCCACCGCGCTCGAGAAGATCGAACTGCTGGTGCTCGACGTCGACGGCGTGCTCACCGACGGCAGCCTCTATTTCGGCGCGCGCGGCGAGACCTTCAAGGTGTTCAATGTGCGCGACGGCCACGGCATCAAGCTGCTGCTCGGGCAGGGACTGCAGATTGCGGCGGTCAGCGGGCGCCGATCCGCGGCGGTCACCGCTCGCATGCGCGAACTCGGCGTGCGGCACGTCGTGCAAGGCTGCAAGGACAAGGTGCAGGCGCTGCGCGATCTGTGCAAGCGCCTCGACCTCGATCCTCTCGCCTGCGCCTGCATCGTCGACGACACCGTCGATTTGCCGTTGATGTCCGCGGTCGGCTACGCCGCGGCCGTTGCAGACGCGCACCCGCTCGTGCTCGCAGCGGCGCATTGGGTCGCGAAGGCACCCGGCGGACGCGGCGCGGTGCGGGAACTCTGCGACGCGCTGCTGCGCGCGCGCGCGCGCGGCCGCTAGATGTCGTTTCGAATTTTGACGATACTCGCGGTGATTGCCCTGGCGGTCATCACGTGGATATTGAGCCATCCCGGTCCGGCGTCCGACCAGAGCGCCACGAAGGCGGCCGACAGTCCGGGCTATTATCTCAAGAATGCGATCCTCACCGATTATGACGCGGCGGGCGATCCCTCCATCAAGATCGAGGCGGAACGCATCGACCAAATCGGCCACAGCAACGAGGTCGCGCTGATCAACGTGCAGGTCAATTATCAGGTGCCCGGCGGCCAGTCCTGGGTGATGTTCGGCGACACGGCGCGCGTGCAACCCGGCGGAAAGGTCGTCGACATCAGCGGCAATGTGCGGCTGCAGGGCGTCGACCCGCTGCACCCGGGCGTCGCGACGGTGCGCACCGACACCTTGAGCTACGACGTGACCGACGCGGTGGCGAGCACGAAAAGCGACGTGCGCATCGATTTCGGACAGCACACCTTGACCGCGCGCGGCCTGGTTGCGAACTTGAAGGAGCGCACGGTGCGCCTGGAGTCACGAGTCAATGGCCGCTTCCTGCCGTAACCGCCTCGTGCTGATCTGTCTGCTTGCCGGCGCGCAAGGCGCGCCGGCCAAGGAGGCCCCGACCACGCAGCTGCCGATTTCGCTCGACGCGCAATCGACCGAGGTCGACTACCAGCACAACGAGATGACCTTTCGCAAGGTCAAGATCTCGCAGGGCGGCATGTCGGTGTCGGCCGATCAAGCGCAAGCAAACGGCCAGTCGACGAACTTGAATTTCGAGGACAGCCATTGGGTGTTCAAGGGCAACGTGAAGATTGCGACCGACCAGGGACAGCTCGCATCCGATGAGGCCGACGTCACCTTCGTGAAGAACTTGCTCGCGAAAGCGATCATCACGGGCAAGCCGGCGGTCTTCGAGCAGCGCAATCCGCAGAACGGCAAGCCGGTGCACGGCCACGCCAACGTCATCGAATACGATGTCGCCAAGTCCACGGTGCTGCTCTCGAGCGGCGCCTGGATCAGCAACGGCCCGGACGAGATTCACGGCGAGAGCCTCAAATACAATATGCTCGAGAAGAAGATGATCGCCGACCCCGGCGAGCAGAATTCGCAGCGCGTTCACATCACGATCACGCCGCCGCCGCCGAATCCCAAACCATGAGCCTGCTGCGTGCCTTGAACCTCGCCAAAAGCTACAAGTCGCGGCAGGTGCTGCGCGATTTGTCGCTGCAAGTCGCAAGCGGCGAGGTGGTCGGCCTGTTGGGGCCGAACGGCGCCGGCAAAACCACGGCCTTTTACATGATCGTCGGTCTGACGCCCTGCGAACACGGGGAGATCATGTTGGACGGTCGCGACATCGGGCGCCTGCCGATGCACCGCAGGGCGCAGCTGGGCTTAGGCTATCTGCCACAGGAGCCGTCGGTGTTTCGCCGATTGTCGGTCGAGGACAACATTCTTGCGATTTTGGAAACCCGCCCCAAGATCGATTCTGCAGCGCGCCACGAGCGCCTGGAAGAGCTGCTCGAGGAGTTGCATATCGGCCACGTGCGCCAAAGCTTAGGGATGAGCCTCTCGGGCGGCGAGCGGCGGCGCGTCGAAATCGCGCGCGCGCTGGCCGCCGATCCGCGGTTCATCCTGTTGGATGAGCCGTTTGCCGGTGTCGACCCTCTATCGGTCGGCGATATCCAGCGCATAATCAAGCACTTGTCCGGCAAAGGCATTGGCGTGCTGATAACCGATCATAATGTCCGGGAGACGCTCGGCATTTGCGAGCGCGCTTATATCGTGAGCCAAGGAGTCGTGATTGCAGCCGGATCTGCGGAACAGATTCTTGCTAACCCACAGGTTCGTGAGGTGTACTTGGGTCAGGATTTCAAACTGTAGGCTCTGGTACCTTAGAACATTATGATGAAGCCGAGTCTGCAGCTTCGGATTGGCCAGCAGCTGACGATGACGCCGCAGCTGCAGCAGGCTATCCGCCTATTGCAGCTGCCCGCACTCGATCTGCAAGCCCATGTGCGCGAGACCCTCGAAACCAATGTGATGCTCGAGGCCGAGGAGGATCTCGGTGAGGGCGTCGCCGTCGAGGCCGCGCGCGAATCCGAAGAAGCCAGCGCGCCGCGCGAGGAGTATTCGGAGCTCGACGGGCATTCCACGGCGGCCGCCGACCAGCGCGAGGAACCCGAAGTCGAAATCGCCGACGAAGCCTGGGGCGAGCAGACGACCGGGCCTGCCGACACGGCATGGTCGGGCGACGACGATCGCAGCGGCGATTTCAGCGACCGGCATGTGGAAACGCTGCAGGAACAGCTGATCGAGCAGCTCGAGCTTGCGCACTTGTCCGCGATCGATTTGGCGATTGCGCGCGTGATTGCCGATGCGATCTCGGATGACGGCTACCTGCTCGATGATCTCGCCAACATTCGCGCGAGCCTGCTGCCCGAAATCGATGTGCCGCTCTCCGAGGTCGAGCGCGTGCTCTCCATCGTGCAGAGCTTGGAGCCCGCGGGCGTCGGTGCGCGAAACTTGAGCGAGTGCATCGCGCTTCAGCTGCAACAACTCGACCCCTCATCGCCGGCCCGTGACATTGCGATCCGTGTCGCGCTCGAGCATCTGGACCTCGTCGCCGGCCAACAGCTCGCGCTGTTGCGGCGGCAGCTGCGCTGCAGCGAAGCCGAACTCGAGATGGCACTCGCGCTGGTGCGCTCCTGCCACCCGCGGCCCGGCAGCGCGGTCAGCTCCGGACAGGCCGAGTACGTGATACCCGACGTCTTCGTGCGTCGCACCGAACACGGCTGGACCGTCGAGGTCAATCAGGCGACCGTTCCGCGCGTGCGCGTCAATCAAACCTATGCGAACCTGGTTTCGAGGTCCCCGGACCACGCGATGCTGCGCACACAGCTGCAAGAAGCGCGTTGGCTGATGCGCAGCCTCGAGATCCGCAGCGAGACGCTCGTCAAGGTGGCCCGCTGCATCGTGCAGCGCCAGGCGAGCTTTTTCGAGCGCGGTGAAGAGGCAATGGAGCCTTTGATACTAAAGGACGTCGCGGAGGCCGTGGAAATGCACGAGTCGACGATATCGCGCGTAACGACCTCGAAGTACATGCACACGCCGAGGGGCGTATTCGAGTTCCGATATTTTTTCTCGAGCCACGTCGCGGCTGCCGATGGCACCGAAATGTCCTCGACCGCGATACGCGCGAAGATCCGCAAACTGATCACTCACGAAAATTCGGAGAATCCGCTCAGCGACGCTAAGCTCGCGGAGATTTTGTCGAGCGAGGGCATTCCGGTGGCACGCCGGACCGTCGCGAAGTATCGAGAGGGGATGCAGATTGCCCCATCGAATGAACGCAAGCGGGCAGCCGCTCGTGCGTCCTAGGAACCTTAAGTTGCTTGGAGGTATTTCATGCAGATCGATCTCAGCGGCCACCATGTGGAAATCACACCCGCGCTGCGCGGCTATGTGTCCAAGAAATTCGAAAAGATCTCTCGTCATTTCGAGCAACTGATAGACGTCCACTGCATTCTCACGGTCGAAAAATTGCGCCACAAGGCGGAGGCCACGCTGATGTTGCGCGGCAATAAGATCTACGCCGACGCGATCGACGGCGACATGTACGCCGCGATCGATGCGCTCGCCGACAAGCTGGATCGCTGCGTGAAGAAGCACAAGGAAAAATCCGGCGATCATCATGCCGACGAGGTGATCAAGGCGCGCCTTTCTTGAACCTTGGGGCACGGTGGCGACGCGCGGGCCGTGCATGCGCCTGATCATCGTCAGCGGCCTGTCGGGCTCCGGCAAGAGCGTGGCCTTGCACATGCTCGAGGACATCGACTACTACTGCGTCGACAACATTCCGGCGGCGCTGCTCAAGCCGCTGATTTCTCACACCGTCCGCGGCAGCGGGGACACTTACCCGCGTACCGCGGTCGGCCTCGACGCCCGCAACCGCGCCAACGAGATCGAAACGGTCCCCGACCTCGTCGACGAGTTGCGTCGCAGCGGCATCAGCTGCGATGTTCTATACCTGCATGCGAGCGACGAAGTGCTGCTCAAACGCTATGCGGAGACGCGGCGCAAACATCCGCTGGTTTCCAACGGCGTGAGCTTGCGCGAGGCGATCGCCTCGGAGCAGCGGCTGCTCGAACCGATCATCAAGACCGCGGATCTGGTCATCGACACCTCGAACATGGGCGTTCACGCGCTGCGCGAACTGATCCGCGACCGCATCGACCGGCGCCTCGAGGGGCGGCTCTCGCTGATGTTCGAGTCGTTCGGCTTCAAGCACGGAATTCCGGGCGACGCCGATTTCGTTTTCGACGTGCGCAGCCTGCCGAATCCCTATTGGGAGCATTCGCTGCGTTCACTGACCGGGCGCGATGCCCCCGTCGCGCAATATCTCGCGAGCCATGCGAGCGTGGGCGCGATGATCGCGGATCTCAGGGAATTCCTCGCCAAGCGAATCCCCGAGTTCGCATCGGCGAACCGGGGCTATTTGACGATCGCGATCGGCTGTACGGGCGGCCAACACCGCTCGGTCTACATCGCCGAGCAGCTTGCGGCGCATTTTCGCGCGATCTACCCGCAGGTGATGACGCGCCACGACGCGCTGGGCACGGGCTGATTCGCTACCTCAACGCATCGATCGCCTCGTCGAGGCCCGCGAGGTTGAGCGGATACATGCGCTCCTCGAGCAACTCGCGCGTCATTTCGATCGACGGCACCCGCGGCCAGTGAGCCTTGTCCTGAGGATTGATCCAGGCGAATTTCGGGTAGGCCTTGAGCAGACGCTGCAGCCAAACCTGGCCGGGCTGCGCATTCCAGTGGTCGATGCTGCCGCCTACTTCGCTGATTTCATACGGGCTCATGGTCGCATCGCCGACCAGAATCAACTTGTAGTCTGAGCCGTAGGTGCGGGTGATCTCGAGCGTACTCGTCGCGGCGTCGCGCAGCCGGTTGTCGCGCCACAGGCTCTCGTAGATGAAATTATGGAAATAGAACTGTTCGAGATGCTTGAATTCGCCGCGCGCGGCCGAGAAAAGTTCTTCGCAAACGCGCACGTGCGGGTCCATCGATCCGCCGACGTCGAGCAGCAGCAGCACTTTGACGACATTGTGGCGCTCCGGGACCATCTTGATGTCGAGCCATCCGGCGGCGCGCGCGGTCGCATCGATCGTATCGCCGAGCGCGAACTCGGTGGGCGCGCCGCGCCGCGCAAAGCGCCTCAAGCGCCGCAGCGCCAACTTCATGTTGCGCGTGCCGAGTTCGACGTCGTCGGCGAGATTCGCGAATGCGCGCTGGTCCCAGACCTTGACGGCGCTGCGATTGGCGCCCTCCTGCTGCCCGATGCGCACGCCCTGCGGGTTGTATCCGTAGGCGCCGTAAGGCGAGGTGCCGGCCGTGCCGATCCACTTGCTGCCGCCTTGATGCCTGCCCTGCTGCTCCTCGAGCCGCTTCCTCAAGGTCTCCATGAGCGCCTCCCAGCCGCCCTGCGCCGTGATCAGCGCCTTTTCCTGCTCGCTGAGCACCTTATCGACGAGTTTCTCGAGCCACTCGGCCGGCAGTGCGCGCGACAGCACCGCAATCACGTCCTGCACGCCCTCGAAGTGCTTGGCAAACGCACGGTCGAATCGATCGTAGTGACCCTCGTCCTTGACGAGGCAGGTACGCGAGAGCACGTAGAACGACTCCGAGGTCTGTCCGCCGACTCCGGCCTTCAAGGCTTCGAGCAGGGTCAGGAACTCCGGGATCGTCGCCGGTACACCGGCTTCGCGCAGCCCGAAGAAAAATCTAACGAGCATTCCTTCTACCCAGAAACAGCAGCTGTTCGAACAGGTGCACGTCCTGCTCGTTCTTGAGCAGCGCGCCGTAGAGCGGCGGAATCAACTTGCGCGGATCGTCGCCGCGCAGCTGCTCCGGCGCAATGTCCTCGGCGAGGATCAGCTTGATCCAGTCGAGGAACTCGGAGGTCGACGGCTTTTTCTTCAAGCCCGGCGTGTCGCGCACCTTGAAGAACATCGTGAGCGCTTCGTGCAGCAGCTCGCGCTTCAAGCCGGGGAAATGCACGTCGACGATTTTCGTCATCGTCGCTTCGTCCGGAAAGCGAATGTAATGAAAGAAGCAGCGCCGCAAGAATGCGTCCGGCAGCTCCTTCTCGTCGTTGCTCGTGATCACGATCAGCGGCCGGTGCTTGGCGACCACGGTCTCGCGCGTCTCGTAGACGAAGAACTCCATGCGATCGAGCTCGCGCAGCAGATCGTTGGGAAACTCGATGTCGGCCTTGTCGATTTCGTCGATCAGTACGACGGGGCGCACCTCGCAGTCGAAGGCCTCCCAGAGCGTGCCTTTGACGATGTAATTGCGGATGTCCTTGACGCGCGGATCACCGAGCTGCGAGTCCCGGAGGCGCGACACGGCGTCGTACTCGTAGAGGCCCTGCTGCGCCTTGGTCGTCGACTTGATGTGCCACTCGTAGAGCGGCATCCCTAAGGACCGGGCGATTTCCGCTGCGAGCAGCGTCTTGCCGGTCCCCGGCTCGCCCTTGATCAGCAGCGGCCGCGACAACACCATCGCGGCCTTGACCGCGACGTTGAGCTCCTCGGTCGCGATGTAGCGGTCGGTGCCTCGAAATTCCGTGCTCACCCCATCACTTCGCCGTGACTTGCAGGATCTGCATCGAATTGGTGCCGCCCGATACGCCGCTCAATGCGCCCTTGGTCAGGATCACGAGGTCACCCTCCTTGACGAGACTCAATTTGAGCAATTGGCGAAAAATCGAATGATAGAATTCCTTCGATGAGCTGTCGATGTCCTCATAGGCGACCGGATAGACGCCGCGGTACAGCGTTACGCGGTGCCGAGTGATTTCCTGGCGCGTGAACGCGTAGATCGGAATGTCGGTGCGCACACGCGACATCCACAGCGTCGTGGTGCCCGATTCGGTCAAGGCCACGATCGCCTTGACGTTGAGGTGGTTCGCCGTGAACATCACCGCGGCCGCGATCGCCTCGTCGGTGTGTCCGAAGTGCCCGGTGTTGCGTTGCCGGATGCGCACGTGCGCGTCCTGGTACTTCTCCGCGCCGAGGATGATCTGCGACATCGCCTCGATGACCTTGGTCGGGTGTTTGCCGGAGGCGGTCTCGGCCGAGAGCATGACCGCATCGGTGCCGTCCATGACCGCATTGGCGACGTCCGACACCTCGGCACGCGTCGGAATCGTGTTGACGATCATCGACTCCATCATCTGCGTCGCCGTGATCACGACCTTGTTCTGGTGGCGCGACTCCTGAATGATCTGCTTCTGCAGGCCGGCGAGTTCGGCATATCCCATTTCGACGCCGAGGTCGCCGCGCGCGACCATGATCGCGTCGCTCGCGCGTACCACCTGCTCGAGATTGTCGATCGCCTCGGCGCGCTCGATCTTGGCGCACAGCAGCCCGTGGCCTCCGGCCTCGCGCAGCAAGGCGCGCGCTTCGTTCATGTCGGCCGCATCGCGCGGAAACGAGATCCCGAGAAAATCGACCTTGAGTGCAGCGGCGGTGCGGATGTCCTCCCGATCCTTGTCGGTGAGCGCGCCCGCGGACAGGCCGCCGCCTTGGCGGTTGATGCCCTTGTTGTTGCCGAGCTCGCCGCCGACCAGCACGCGCGTGCTGATCCGCGGGCCGTCGATTTTCTCGACTTGCAGGCTGATCTGGCCGTCGTTGAGCAGCAATACGTCGCCGATGTGCACGTCGGTCGGCAATTTCTTGTAGGCGATGCCGACGGCCTTGTCGGTGCCGGCATCGACTGCAAGCGAGGCGTCCAAGGCGAATGCCGCGCCGTCGGCGAGCTGCACCTTGCCGTCGACGAAGCGGTCGACACGGATCTTCGGGCCCTGAAGGTCGCCGAGGATCCCGATGTAGCGGCCGGCAGTTTCAGCGGCCTGCCGCACCAGGGCGACCCGGCGTGCATGGTCGGCGGCCTGGCCGTGCGAAAAATTCAATCTCACGACATCCACGCCCGCGCGCACGATGTCGGCGAGCACCTTGGGATCATCCGTGGCGGGACCTAGCGTGGCGACGATTTTCGTGCGCCGTAATAAGGAACTCATGCTGCTCTCTGCTCCAAGATCTCAACCGCAGGGAGTTTCTTGCCTTCGACGAATTCCAGAAACGCGCCGCCGCCGGTAGATATGTATGAAATACTGTCCTCGATCTTATATTTCTCGATCGCCGCGAGCGTATCACCGCCGCCCGCCAATGAAAACGCCTTGCTGCGCGCGATCGCGTTCGCAATCGTACGCGTGCCCTCTCCGAACTGCTCGAACTCGAACACGCCGACCGGCCCGTTCCAGAGGATCGTGCCCGCCGCGGCCAGAATCCGGCTGAACTGGTCGGCCGAGTCGGGACCGATGTCGAGGATCATTTCGTCGTCGGCGACCTTTCCGACGGGTTTGACGTCGGCTTCGGCCTTGGCCGAAAACTCCTTCGCGACGACCACGTCGGTCGGCATCGGGATATCGATGCCGCGTTGGTGCGCCTGATCCATGAGCCGCTTGGCGATATCGAGCATGTTCGGCTCGTACAGCGACTTGCCGACCCGGAACCCGAGTGCGGCGAGGAAGGTGTTGGTGATGCCGCCGCCGACGATCAAGCCGTCGACTTTTGCGAGCAGGGACTCGAGCACGGTGAGCTTGGTCGAGACTTTCGAGCCGGCGACGATCGCAATCAGCGGCCGTGCGGGCTTCTCGAGCGCGGTTTCGAGCGCGGTCAGCTCGCTGACCAGCAATGGCCCGGCGCAGGCGACCTTTGCAAATTTCGCGACACCATGGGTGCTCGCCTCGGCGCGGTGCGCCGTGCCGAACGCATCCATGACGTAGACATCGCAGAGGTCCGCCATCTTCTTCGCGAGCTCGTCGGAGTTCTTTTTCTCGCCCTTGTTGAACCGCACGTTCTCCAAGAGCACGACAGAGCCCGGAGCGACGTCGACGCCCGCGAGCCAGTCGCGCTTGAGAGCCACCGGTACGCCGAGCAACTCCGCCAGACGCCTGGCAACCGGCGCGAGCGAGAACTCTTCGTTGAACTGCCCCTCTTCGGGTCGGCCGAGATGCGACATCACGAGCACGCGCGCCTTCACTTCGAGGGCTGCGCGTATCGTCGGCAGCGCCGCGCGTATCCGCGCATCACTGCTCACGACGCCTGCGCTGATCGGCACGTTCAGATCTTCGCGGATGAGCACACGCTTGCCGGCCAGGTCGACCTCGGCCATTCTGATGATCTTCACGAATCAACTCCCAAGCAGGGTCATTTCGCCCTTGACCATGCCAGCGTCGTGTCCAGCATGCGATTCGAGAAACCCCACTCGTTGTCGTACCAAGCGCAAGCCTTCACCAGCGTGCCTTCGATGACCTTGGTGAGCGTCGCATCGTAGGTCGAGGACGCCGGATCGTGATTGAAGTCCACGGAAACCAGCGGTTGATCATTGTACGCGAGTACTCCTTTCAGAGGCCCGTTCGCCGCCGCCTTGATGAGCGCGTTGATTTCGTCGACGCTCGTCTTGCGAGCGGCATTGAAACTCAAATCGACCAGCGAGACGTTGATCGTCGGCACTCGAATAGCAAAGCCGTCGAGCTTGCCTTTGAGCTCCGGCAGCACCAGACCGACCGCCGCCGCCGCGCCGGTCTTGGTCGGGATCATCGACATGGTCGCCGAGCGCGCACGGCGCAGGTCGGAATGGTAGACGTCGGTGAGCACCTGATCGTTGGTGTAGGAATGTATCGTCGTCATCACGCCCGCGAGAATCCCGACGTTGTCATGCAAAACCTTGGCGAGCGGCGCCAGGCAGTTGGTCGTGCACGACGCGTTTGAAATCACCGTATCGCTCGCCTTGAGAATCTGGTGATTCACGCCGTAGACGATCGTCGCGTCGACATCGTCGCCGCCGGGCGCGGAGATCACGACTTTCTTGGCGCCCGCCGCGAGGTGAGCGGAGGCCTTGGCCTTGCTCGTGAACAGGCCGGTGCACTCGAGCACGAAGTCGGCGCCGAGTTCGCCCCACGGCAACTTCGACGGATCGCGCTGGGCAACCACGCGGATGCGATCGCCGTTCACGACCATCGAGTCGCCGTCGACGTGGACCTCGCCCCCGAAACGGCCGTGCGCGGTATCGTAGCGCGTCAAATGCGCATTGGTGTTCGCATCGCCGAGATCGTTGATCGCCACGATTTGGATCGCACCCTTGTGTGCGCCCTCGTAAAGCGCTCGCAAAATGTTGCGTCCGATGCGCCCATAGCCATTGATGCCTACTTTGATTGCCATCTTCGATTTAAACCCCTCGAGTCTGGTATTGGATGAACGTCAGCCGGCGAGCGCAGCGCCGATCGCTTTGACCACATTATCGGTGGTGAACCCGTAGGCCTGGAACAGATCCTTGGCCGGCGCCGACGCGCCGTAATGATCGATCCCCACGACCTGGCCGTGCGGACCGACGTAGCGCCACCACGACGCGCGCACACCGGCTTCAACCGCGACTCGGCGCGTCACGGCGTCGGGCAGAACGCTCTGCTTGTAGGCTTCGTCCTGACGCTCGAACGTGTTCGTGCTCGGCATCGAGACGAGCCGGACCCGCCTGCCCGTGGCCGCGACCTTGCGCACCGCTTCGGCGGCGATTCCGACCTCGGAGCCGGTCGCAATCACGATCGCCTCGGGCGGCCCGTCGCTGTCGATGAGCACGTAGGCGCCGCGCGCGATCGCGGCCATTTGCGCCGCGCTGCGCGCTTGATGAACCACGGATTGGCGCGTGAACACCAGGCACGAAGGACCGTCGTGGTTCTCGATCGCCGTGCGCCATGCCACCGCGGTCTCGACACCATCGCAGGGACGCCAGACGTCGAGGTTCGGAATGATGCGCAGGCTCGCAACGTGCTCGATCGGCTGATGCGTGGGTCCGTCTTCGCCGAGGCCGATCGAGTCGTGCGTATAGACGAAGATCACGCCGAGATGCATCAGTGCAGCCATGCGCACCGCGTTGCGCGCGTAATCCGAGAACGTCAGAAAGGTCGCGCCATAGGCAATGAAGCCGCCATGACACGCGATGCCGTTCATGATCGCCGACATGCCGAATTCGCGGACGCCGTAATGCATATAGTTGCCGGCCGGCTGTGCGGGCGTGAGCACGACCGAATCCTTGCGCCAGGTACCGTTCGACGGCGTGAGGTCCGCCGACCCGCCGAGCAGTTCCGGCAAACTCGGGCCGAACGCATTGAGCGTCGCTTGCGAGGACTGGCGGGTCGCGAGCACGGCGCCGTCGGTCTGCGTCTTGGCGACATAGGCATTTGCAAGTTCATCGAATCCCGCGGGCAATCCCTGGTCCATGCGCCGCTCGAACTCGTCCGCGAGTGCGGGGAACTCGGCCTTGTAGGCATTCCACTGCGTGCGCCACTGCTGCTCGGCGCGGGCGCCGCGTTCACGCTGGTCCCAGGCCGCGCGGATGTCGTCGGGAATCACGAACGGCGGCGAAGTCCAACCGAGAGCCTTTCGCGTCGCGGCGATCTCTTCCTCGCCCGGCGCCTCGCCGTGCATCGCGGCAGTGCCCTGCTTGTTGGGCGCGCCCCAACCGATGATCGTCTTGGCGCAAATCAGCGAAGGCCGGTCGGTGACCGCGCGGGCCTCGCCGAGCGCGGCCGCGACCGCATTGCTGTCGTGTCCGTCGACGTGCGGAACGACATGCCAGCCGTAAGCCTCGAAGCGCTTCGGGGTGTCGTCGGCGAACCAGCCCACGACCTTGCCGTCGATCGAAATTCCATTGTCGTCGTAGACCACGATGAGCTTGCCGAGCTTCTGCACGCCCGCGAACGATGCGACTTCATGCGAGATGCCTTCCATGAGGCAGCCGTCGCCCACGAACACGTAGGTGTGATGGTCGACGATCGGAAATCCGGGCCGATTGAACGTCGCCGCGAGGCTGCGCTCCGCGAGCGCCATGCCGACCGCGTTGGAAATACCCTGACCCAAAGGCCCCGTGGTCGTCTCGATGCCGAGATGGATTTCGCGTTCCGGGTGCCCCGCGGTTTTCGAGCCGAACTGGCGGAAGCGCTTCAATTCGTCCATCGACAGCGGATAGCCGGTCAAATGCAACACCGAGTAGAGCAGCATCGAGGCGTGGCCGTTCGACAGCACGAAGCGATCACGGTTCCACCAGGTTGGATTCGCGGGATTGTATTTGAGCACGTCTCGCCACAAAACTTCGGCGATATCCGCCATGCCCATCGGCGCGCCCGGGTGACCCGAGTGCGCCTTCTGCACGGCATCCATGGACAGGAATCGAATGGCATTGGCTAATTCGCGGCGGCTGGGCATAACAATCTTCTTTTACTTAAGGGTGGCGTATTGTCCTTGATGCGGGCGCCGCCAGCAAATATCCAGTCATTCGGCAAGTGGAATTCGTGGGGATCGGCGGGCGCACGCGGCAAAATGAGATGGACCGCCCGAAACGGCACAATCAGGCGCATTTTGACGACAGATTGCCCGCTTATGTGCAGTCCCATAACCTGCACCTAGATCCAGTTCACCTTCGGCGCAGCGCGGCTTTGCTAGGATTTCTAAATGCGTATTCTTCAAATGACGGATCCTCATTTGTATGGGCGATCCGAAGGCATGCTGCGCGGCGTTGAGACGGACTCCAGCGTACGCTCCGTGCTCGACCATGCACTCGCGGAAGTGCCCGATTTCTCGGCACTTCTCGTCACCGGGGATCTCGTCCAGGACGACGCCGGCGGGTACTTGCGCTTTCGCAGCATTTTCCAAGGCATCCAGCAGCCGGTGCTTTGCATTCCGGGCAATCACGACATTCCGGAAGCGATGTCGCGCCAGCTTTGCGACGAGCCGTTCCAAATCTGCGGAACGCGGATCATCGACGCATGGCAGTTCGTGATGCTCGACAGCTACGATCCAGGCCACGTGGGCGGACGCTTGACCGCCCAAGAACTCGCGCGTTTGGACGACGCGCTCGCGCGCAATGAGAATCATTCGATGATTTGCCTGCATCATCACCCGATCGCAATGCACAGCCGCTGGCTCGACGGCATCGGGCTCGCCAATTCGGACGAGTTCTGGCGCATCGTCGATGCGCACCCGCATGTCCGCGCGGTCGTCTGGGGACACGTGCACCAGGCGTTCGAGGGCAATCGCGGTTCCGTGCGGCTGTACGCGACACCGTCGACCGGTGCGCAATTCCTGCCGGCGAGCGACCGCTACGCCGTCGATGTGCGTCCGCCCGCATATCGCAGCTTCGTGCTGCACGACGACGGCGCAATCGAATCGCAAGTGCACTGGGTCGAAGCGACTCCCGCCGCCATGCAGGTCGCGGCGCGCTAAGTGCGCGCGCTGCTGCTCGCCGGCCTCCTGCTCGCCGCGGCGGCGAGCCACGCGGACGGTGCACTGCACACTCTTTGGGAGGTGCACGGCAAGCACAACACGATCTACTTGTTGGGCTCGATCCACGTGCTGCGCTCGCGCGACTATCCGCTCGCGAAACCCGTGCTCGACGCCTACGCCGACGCCAAATCGGTGGTCATGGAAATCGATCTCAACGAACTCGACGCCGGCGGCGTGCAGGAGGAAATGCTGAGCAGCGCCTTATTGCGCGACGGCAAGTCGCTTGCCGACGTATTGGGCGCCGCCCGCTATGCGCGCGCGACGAGCCTCGCGAAGGACATCGGAATCGATCTTTCCACCTTCGACCAATTCGCGCCTTGGTTCGTCGCCGAAGCGATTTCGCAGCTGCAGCTCGCCCAACAGGGATACCAAGCGGAATCCGGCGTCGAGATGTACTTCTTGGAGAGGGCGCGCGGCGACGGCAAATCGGTCGCCGGTCTGGAAACGGCGCATGACCAGATCGCCGTGTTCGAGGCGATGCCGCTCGATGAGCAGTCCGAATATTTGTTGTCGAGTCTCGAGGAGGCGCGCGAGATGCCGCACGAGGTCGACGATATGGTGCATGCCTGGGCGACCGGCGACACCGGCTGGTTCAAGACGCACCTGAAGCGGGAACTCGGGCGCGACCCCAAGCTATATCAATCGGTCCTGGGCGCGCGGAACCGCAAATGGCTGCCGAAAATCGAGGCTTTGCTCAACGACGACAAAAATTATCTCGTGATCGTCGGCACCGGCCATCTGGTCGGCGAGGACAACGTAATCGACTTGTTGAAGCGGGACGGGATCGCCGCCAGCCAGCGCTAGTCGGCGATCGCAACGATTCTCGTTCGGCGAACCGCTACTGCGCGCCCGTGGCGGCCGGAGCCGCGCCTTGCGCCTCAGGGCCACGATGCCATTGCCGCTGACCGTTCGCCTGCTGTTGCGCTTGCAGCGCCGCGAGCTGGGTCTTCTGCGCCGGCGTGAGGATCGCATACAGCTGCGAACGCACATCGGCCATCTGCGCGACGAGCTGCGTCGAGAGCGCGCCATGGGTCTGGCTCACTTCGTTGGCGACCGACGCGTAATTCGGATCATCCGGCGTCGTCTGGCGCAATTTGAGCGAGTTGGCGCGCATCTGCTGATGCAGGCTCTTCAATCCGGGGCCGGCGGCGGTGAGGATCGACTTCACCGACGCCTGCTGGTCGGCGCTAAGCCCTAGCTTCGAGTACAGATGGGCGAGTCCCCAACCATGATGGCCGTGGTGGCCGCCGTATGGGCCCGCAGCTGGGGCGGTCGTCGTCGCAGCGCCATCGGTCGATTGCGGTGCGGCTCCGGCCGTGGCGAGCGGCAGCGAGACCGCGACGACGGCGGCACCCGTGGCGAGCGCGCCGGCGACTAAAATGCGAATTGCCTTCATTTCAACGACTCCTGTAGATCGATTAAGATTTCACCTGGCGCCATTTTAGTCGCGGCGCAATCGGTGGTGTGTAAAGCGGAGCCCAAGAGCATGCAAAGTTGTGCAAAGTCCCCGACACGCGCGGTCTGCGCGGGACGACTATGCCAAAGTAGGTGCCGCGCATCATGAACAGCTCATCCGCATCTTCAGCAGACCCTGCGACTCCGCATGAAGCGCGGGTACTGCTCGTCGACGACGATCGCGAACTGTGTCAAATGCTCACGGAATATCTGAACGCCGAGCACTTCGAAGTCAGGAGCGTGCACGACGGCAGTGTCGCGCTCGAGGAGTTGCGCACCCGTGAATTCGAGATCCTGATCCTCGACGTCATGCTGCCGAGCGTCACCGGCTTCGACGTTCTGCGCGAACTCGGCTCCACGCGCACGATGCCGATCTTGATGTTGACCGCGCGCGGCGACGACATCGATCGAATCGTCGGACTCGAGTTGGGCGCCGACGATTACCTCAGCAAGCCGTTCAATCCGCGCGAACTCGTTGCGCGCATGCGCGCGATATTGCGGCGTGCGAGCACCCGCGTTGCGCGCGGCGCAACGCCCGACGTCTTCGAGATCGGGCCGATCGTGCTCAACACCGGCATGCATCAAGTGCGCGTCGCCGGCGAACCGGTGCCGCTGACCGGCGCGGAATTTCGCGTGCTCGAGCTGCTGATGCGCTCAGCCGGTACGGTGATTTCCCGCGACCTGCTGACCGAACAGGCGCTCGGCCGCAAGCTCGTGCCTTACGATCGCAGCATCGACACGCATATCAGCAACCTACGCCGCAAATTGGCGCTCGAGGCGGGCTCTCATCCGGAAATCAAGAACGTCCGCGGCTCCGGGTATACGCTGACTCTGACCGATGCATAGCCTATTTTTCCGGATCTTCATGCTCTTTTGGATGGCGATGGCGCTGATCGTGGTCGGCAGCATTGCAGTGACCTACGCGGTCGCGGCGCGCGATTATGAATCGCTCGAGTGGCAGCGCCGTCCCTCGGTCGCGATCGCCGCGTCGCACATCATCGAACAGGGCGGCATCGATGCGTTGCGGCACTGGCTCAACGCGAACAAGAACGTGCTGCCGGACCGCGATTTCTTCATCGTCGGTCCTGACGGGACCGATATCCTCGGGCGCAGCCTCTCGGACTCCGCACAGCGTCGCTGGGAATTCATCAAGCGCGAGTCCAGTCCCGGCGTGGAGCCGCCGGGACTGGAGCCGAGAGGGCTCGGTGAATCGCGCTCACCGCTGAATTTCCGCCCCTCGCGCCAGGCGCCGCAAGTCGTCGCTGCGGACGGTTCGGTCTACACGATCCTGTTGGTGCCGCGGCGCCCGAGCATCTTCGGCGCGTTCAGCCTGCCCGGCATTCCGCTTGCGGTTCTCGGCATCGCGCTGATCGTGAGCGCGCTCGCAAGCTGGTGGCTCGCGCAGCACTTGAGCGCGCCGATTCGGCGCATTCAAGCAGGTGCTCGCGCGGTCGCCTCCGAGCAGCTCGACGTGCGCGTCAGCGCGGGCCTCGACGGCCGCAAGGACGAACTCGCGGTGCTCGCTCGGGATTTCGACGCAATGGCCGATCAGCTCAAGGCAACGCGCAGCGCACGCACGCAGTTGTTTCGGGACATATCGCACGAGTTGCGCTCGCCGCTCGCGCGCATGCGCGTCGCTTTGGGGCTCGCGCGCCAGCCGCTCGCCGACCCGTCGGTACAGCTCGACCGTCTCGACCGGGAGATCGAACGGCTCGATTCGCTGATCAGCCACGTGCTGCGGCTCGCGCGCCTGCACGGCACCGAATCGAGCTTCAAGCGCGAAGCGCTCGACATCGACGAGATCCTGCAGGAAGTCGTGCAGGACGCGAATTTCGAGGGCGCACTCAAGAATTGCACGATTCGCCTCAGCGGCTCGGCCGGTCAGCCGCTGCATGGCAACCGCGAGCTGCTGCACAGCGCGATCGAGAACGTGTTGCGCAATGCGGTCAAGTACAGCCCCGCGGGAAGGTCGGTCGAGGTTGCGGTTGCGACGTTGCAAAACGACTTGGAAATCCGCATCCGCGACCAAGGTCCCGGCGTTCCCGACGCCGACCTGGAGCGCATCTTCGAGCCTTTCTACCGTGTCGCCGAATCTCGCGATCGCGACAGCGGCGGCGAGGGCATCGGGCTCGCGATCACCGCGCAGGTGCTCAAGGCGCATGGCGGAACGGCGACTGCGCGCAATCCCGCCGAAGGCGGCCTCGAAGTGCGACTGGTGCTGCCGCTGCGGCCGCCGGGCCAGGCCGAGCCCGGCGGCGCTCAAATCAGTTAGGGATTTGAACATCGCGGCGGTCGGCTTAAGATGCCGGGCTTTGAGCACCTTCGCGCACCGGGAGAATCGATTGAGCCTATATACGGAAGCCTGCAAGTACATTCCGGGGGGCGTGAACTCGCCGGTGCGCGCGTTTCGTGGCGTGGGCGGTGAGCCGATTTTCTTCAAGAAAGCGGCCGGAGCGCACACCATTGCGGCCGACGGCCGCAAATTCATCGACTACGTCGGCTCCTGGGGTCCGATGATCGTGGGCCACGCGCACCCCAAGGTCATCGAGGCGGTACAGCGCGTCGCGGCCGACGGCCTCTCGTTCGGCGCGCCGACGACGCTCGAGACCGAACTCGCGAAACGCGTGATCGAACTCATGCCGTCGATCGAATTGGTCCGATTCGTGAGCTCCGGCACGGAGGCGACCATGAGCGCGATCCGCCTCGCGCGCGGCTTCACCGGGCGCGAGACCATCGTCAAGTTCGAGGGCTGCTATCACGGCCACTCCGACTCGCTGCTGATCAAAGCGGGATCCGGCGCACTGACCCTCGGTGTACCGACTTCGCCGGGCGTGCCGCAATCGCTCGCGAAGCACACGGTGACGCTCACCTACAACGATTCGGAGCAGGTGCGCGAGGCGTTCCGCCAGATCGGCGAGCAGATCGCCTGCGTGATCGTCGAGCCGATCGCCGGCAACATGAATTGCGTGTTGCCCGCGCCCGGATTCCTGGAAACGCTGCGCCGCGAATGCGATCGCGCCGGCGCGTTGCTGATCCTCGACGAAGTCATGACCGGATTTCGCGTTGCGCTCGGCGGCGCCCAGGCCTTGTACCAAGTCCGCCCCGACCTGACCACGCTCGGCAAGATCATCGGCGGCGGCATGCCGGTGGGCGCATTCGGCGGCCGGCGCGACATCATGGAGCGGCTCGCGCCGCTCGGCCCCGTCTACCAAGCGGGCACGCTCTCCGGCAATCCGGTGTCGATGGCCGCGGGCCTAGCGACGCTCGAATTGATCTCGGTGCCGGGATTTCACCAACGCCTTGGGTCGAGCACCGATCTGTTGATCGCGGGGCTGCGCGCAGCCGCCGCGAAATCCGGCGTTGGATTCGCGACCAATCACGTCTGCGGCATGTTCGGATTCTTCTTCAGTTCGGAATCCGCGGTCGACAGTTACGCCAAGGTCATGGCGAGCGACGTTCAGCGATTCAACCGGTTCTTCCATGCGATGCTCGCGGAAGGCGTGTATTTCGCGCCATCGGCATTCGAATCGGGATTCATTTCGGCCGCCCATACACCCGCGGACATCGAGGCGACCGCGGCCGCGGCACAGCGCGCTTTTGCGGCCTGAGTTCGCCGCACGATCCGCGAAGTAGAGCACAAGTCGCCGTGCGCGCCTCGTTCTGGTTTCTCGGGATATTGCTGCTTGCCTCCGCGATCTTGGGCTGCATTGCCTATCCGCTCTACCTGCTCGTCTCGGTAGCGCACGTCTGGCCGTTTCATCGCTACTACAGCCGGCTCGCGATGCTCGTGGTCGCGGCGCTGCTCGTCTGGCTGTTCCGGCATTTGAATGTGCGCACCAAGCGTGATTTCGGCTACGGCCTCGCGCGCCGCAAATTCCTGATCCAGTGCCTGATCTGGGCCGGCACCGGTATCTGCAGTGCGGCGCTCGGCGCCGCATTCATTTGCGGGGCCGGGCTGCGCGTCGCGGACCCGCAGTTCACGGCGACTTTCTGGAACCTCGCGCGCATCGTCGCGGTCGGCATCGGCTCGGGCATCGCGGTCGCGCTGTTCGAGGAAACGCTTGCGCGCGGCGCGATGCACACGGCGATCGAGCGCGAGTCCGGCCCCTGGGCCGCCGCGCTCGTCACCGCAGCCTTATTTGCGGTACTGCACTTTTTTGCCAAGGCGAGCATTCCGGCCGACCAACTCGCTTGGCGCAGCGGCTTCGATTTGCTCGCGCGCTCGTTCGCTCCGCTGATACACCCGTCGCTGGTGTACGACTCCCTGCTGGCTTATTTCGCGATCGGCTTGGTGTTGAGTTTGACGCGCGTGCTCAGCGGCAATATCGCCTGCGCGATCGGTTTGCATAGCGGTTGGGTCATCGTGCTGCGGATCATGCAGCAAAGCACCGTGCGCAGCGCATCCGGCGATTACGCGATCTGGCTCGGTACGTTCGACGGGCTCGTGGGGCTCTGGATGCTACCGTGGGCCGCGGCGCTAGGTCTTGCGCTATGGCTCACACGCAAGTATTGGGGGCCCGCAGCCCGCGGTCAGTGACCGGTCTTCGCCTCGTCCGCGATCTCGATCAAGGGCGCGAGCACATCGAGCCTCAGCAGCGGATCGTCGAGCTCGAGACAGTACTGCTTGTCGGCGAGATCGATCGGCAAAATCTCCGCGAGGCGGTGCCCGACCCATGCGGCGTCCTCGAGGTGCATCTCGATGCCCGCGTAGACTTCACCGAGCTGCGGCAGCACGCTGTCGAGCAGCGCCGCGAGCCGCGCGTGACGCTCCGGGATCGGCATCAGGGGCTCAGGCGCGAGCCATTCGACCTCGCCGATATTGAGGCCGTCGGCCTGGCGCCGGTGCGCATGAATACGAAACCGTTGTTGCCCGACACAGGTCAAGCCGAGCAGGCCGTCGGGCAGCTGGTCGAAGTCGATGATTCTGGCCATCGTGCCGACTTCGCGGATGTCGGCGACGCCGGTCTCCTCGCCCTCGCGAATCAGCACGACGCCGAAACCTTGGTCTTCTCGCATGCAGCGGCGCACCATGTCGACGTAGCGCGTCTCGAAGATGCGTAGCGGCAAGGGACCGCCTGGAAACAGCACGATATTGAGCGGAAACAGCGGAACGACGTTCACGATATTCCGCGCGGCGGCGCGGCCGAGGCACGCGCGCGCAATTCGCCGAGCAGCTTTTGATGCAGGCCACCGAATCCGCCGTTGCTCATGACGAGCACATGATCACCGGCGCGCAGCGTGCCTACGAGTTCGGCAACCAGCGCATCGACGGTCGGTGAGAAACGTGCGCGGTCGCCCAACGCGGCGACCGCCTTGGTCAAGTCCCAACCGAGATTCGGCGGATTGAAGAACCAGCTGCGATCGGCCAGCTGAAGCGCCGCGGCCAATTGCTCGCGATGCACGCCGAGGCGCATCGTATTCGAACGCGGCTCGAGCACCGCGATGATCGGAGCAGCCCCGACCCGCGCGCGCAACGCGCTCAAGGTCGTCTCGATCGCGGTCGGATGGTGCGCGAAATCGTCGTAGACCGTCACGCCGCCGACCGTGCCGAGAACCTCCATGCGGCGCTTGACGCCGCTGAAGCGCCCGAGCGCTTGGATCGCGCGCTCGGGCGTCACGCCGACGTGCGCGGCGGCCGCTATCGCGGCGAGCGCGTTCATCACGTTGTGTGCACCGATCAGCGGCCAGTCGACCACGCCTCGCGTCGAGCCCGATTTGCGCACCTCGAATCGCCGGCTCGCCGTGCCCTGCTCGACCACGGCGGTCCAGTCCGCATCGCGTTTGGTGAAGCTGAAGGACTCGCACGGCGTCCAGCAGGCTTCGCTCAGCGTCTCGGCGAGGTTCGCATCGTCGCCGTTGACGATGACCCGCCCGCTCGCGGGCACGCATCGCAGCAGCTGGTTGAACTGCCGCCGGATCGCGGCCACATCCGGATAGATGTCCGCGTGGTCGTATTCGAGGTTGTTGAGCACCGCCGTGCGCGGCCGGTAATGGACGAATTTGGCGCGCTTGTCGAAGAATGCGGTGTCGTATTCATCGGCTTCGATCACGAACAGATTGCCTGCGCCGAGCCGCGCACTAACGCCGAAGTTGCCCGGCATGCCGCCGACGAGAAAGCCCGGGTTCAGCCCCGCATCCTCCAAGATCCAGGCGAGCATGCTGGTCGTCGTGGTTTTGCCGTGCGTGCCCGCGACCGCGAGCACATGCTTGCCGGCGAGCACCGCCTCGCTGAGCCACTGCGGGCCCGATACGTAAGGCAGGCCGCGATCGAGCAGCGCCTCGATCACCGGCATACCGCGACTCAGTGCATTGCCGACCACGACGACGTCGGGCTTCAGATCGAGCTGCTCCGGCTCATAGCCTTGGATGAGCTCGATGCCGAGCGCCTCGAGCTGCGTGCTCATCGGCGGATAGACGTTGCGATCCGAGCCCGTGACGCGAAATCCCGCCGCCTTTGCGATCGCCGCGATGCCGCCCATGAACGTGCCTGCGATGCCCAGTATGTGGACGTGCACGTTATTTGGGTTCCGTCAGCAATGCTTGTTCCAGCAGCATCCACAGCAGCAGGTAGCCCATGCTCACCGCGACCCCGAGCACGAGGCGCGATTCGAGCGCCGCACGCCATATATGGGCGCAGGCAAGCATGTACCAGACGAGCGCGATCAGCCACGCAAATACCAGCGGAACTGCGATCGGATGTTCCGCGCCGACCTTCTGCGAGAGCCAGTCGAGCGGATACAAGACGAGCAGCGCCAGTGCGCCGACGCCGAGCAGCGCGCTCGCGGTCTGCAGAAAGCGCTCGCGGCGATTCGCGAGCCGCAGCACGCCCCAGGCCCAGCCGATCGGCAGCCCCGCGCTCAGCAGGATCCGCGAGGGGATCGATTCGGGCGCGGGCGGCGGCACGAGTGCACCGGCGACCTCGATCAGCGCGACGATCGCAGCCGCGAGCGCCAGCAGGAACACCGACGCCGGCAACTGCGCGGGCGAGATTCTCCACAGGGCCAGATCACAAAAGGCTTTTACGAGTCGCAGCATCGTTTAATTCAGTCATAATCCGAAGCTTATCCACCATCGATAAATTGTACACGCGGAACCAAGCAATGCCCGACGCGATTTGGATCGACCGAGACGGAGAGCTCAGCAAGCTCGCGCGCCAGCTCGAATCCGAGGCTTGCCTCGGCGTGGATACCGAATTCCTGCGCGAACGCACCTTTTTTCCGAAGCTGTGCCTGCTGCAAATATCCGCGGGCGCGGGAATCTGGTGTATCGACACACTGCGGCTCGATTTGGCGCCCTTGGTGCCGGTGCTCACGGCGGCTGCGACGCGCAAGGTCATCCACGCGGCGCGTCAGGACCTCGAGGCGTTTTACCTCACGACTAAGCAGATCATCTCGCCGGTGTTCGACACGCAGATCGCGGCGGGCTGCATCGGGCTCAAGCCGCAGATCGGCTATGCGGAGCTCGCGAACCTGCTGATCGGCGTGACGGTCTCCAAGGGGCAGACGCGCACCGATTGGTCGAAACGCCCGTTGAGCCCGGAACAGCTCGACTATGCGGCCGACGACGTGCTGCACTTAGGTCCGGTCGCGGACAGGCTCAGCGAGCGGCTGCGCGAGCTCGGCCGCGAACACTGGGTGCGCGAGGACTGCCTCGCGCTCGAGCAAGCCGAGCTCTATGAGCCGAATCCCGCCCTAGCCTGGGAGCGCTTGCGGGGTCTTGCACAGCTCGAGCCGAAGCCGCGCAGCCGCGCGAAAGCGATCGCGGTTTGGCGCGAGCGGATTGCCCGCGACCGCGATCTGCCGCGCTCGTGGATACTCACCGATTCGGCGATTTTCGAGCTCGCGCAGGCACAACCCAAGACCATCGCGGCGCTGCGCGCGGTGCCGTCGATGCCCGCAAGTTTCAATGAGGCGTTCGCCGCGAGCCTGCTCGAGGCGCTGCTGCACGAAGCGCGCACCGATCCCGAGGACTTGGAGCCGAGCCAGGAGCTGCGGCCGACGCCGGCGCAGAAGGCCGCGGCACTGGAACTCAACAAGATCGTCGACGCGCGCGCCGCCGAACTCGGTGTGAGCGCCGAGATTCTCGCGCCGCGCGGCGAACTCAAGGCGCTCGCGATGGGAAGGCGCGATGGGCATGCGTTGACGGGATGGCGGCGCGCAGAAATCGGCGAGCGCCTGCTCGCAAGCCTAGGATGCGCGCCGCGCCACGAGGCGCGGCTGCGCCTCGGCGAGGCGCCGAGCGGGATCTAGGCGCTTTCGGCGGCCGCCGCGGGTTGCTCGACGGCGCGCCGCAGGCTCGCGAACACCGTTTGCATATCGGCGTCTGCGTCGACGACCTTGAGCAGGCCATTCTCGCGATAATGCTGGATCAGCGGCTTGGTTTGCGCCTCGTACACCTCGAGCCGTTTACCGATGACCTCTTCTTTGTCGTCGGGCCGCTGAATCAGGCGCGGCGAGTCGCCGCATTTTTCGCAGTGGATATGCTCGCCCGCGGGCGACGTATAGATATTGAAAACACGGCCGCAGTCCTGGCAGATGCGCCGGCCGGTCAGCCGCTTGAACAGCACTCCGAGATCGAGGTTCAGCAGAACGACCGCTTCGAGCGGCTTTTTCAAATCGATGAGCAAGCTCTCGAGCGCCGCCGCCTGCGCAAGATTGCGCGGGTAGCCGTCGAGGATGAAGCCCTTGGCCGCATCGGGCTGCGCGAGCCGCTCGCGGATCATGCCGAGTACCGTGGCGTCATCGACGAGCGTCCCGGCGTCCAGCGCGGCTTTGGCGCGCACGCCTAAGGGCGTGCCTTTGGCCACGGCCTCGCGCAGCAGGTCGCCGGTCGAGATTTGCGGCACGCCGTAGGTCTTGACCAGCAGCTGTGACTGCGTTCCTTTGCCGGACCCGGGTGCACCCAATAGGACGATACGCATGATTTTAGTTCGGTGTTAAAAGCGCGCTACCGTACCTTCGCCGGCCCCGGTCGTCAAACCGCCTGGTGAATCAGGTGCCGTCGGTGCCCCGATCGGCTATTCTGCGCGCCTTATGTCAGCGCGGGGTAGCCGATGAAGAAGCAAAAGAGCCGAGGTTCACCCCCGAGAAACGCCTTTTATGCCCAATCGGGCGGCGTGTCGGCGGTCATCAACGCATCGGCCTGCGGCGTCATCGAAACTGCGCGAAAATACCCCGGCAAGATCGGCAAGCTGTACGCGGGCCGCGACGGCATCGTCGGAGCGCTCACCGAGGATCTGATCGACACGAGCCTCGAGAGCGCCGCGGCGATCCGCGCACTGCGACATACGCCGGGCGGCGCGTTCGGTTCCGCGCGCTACAAATTGGCCGGCATCGACCAGAGCCGCAGCCAATACGAGCGCCTCATCGAGGTCTTCAAGGCCCATGATATCGGCTATTTCTTCTATAACGGCGGCAACGATTCGATGGACACCGCCCAAAAGGTCTCCGAGATCGGCCAGATCCTGGGGTATCCGATCACCTGCATCGGCGTGCCCAAAACCGTCGACAACGACTTGCCGCTGACCGATTGCTGCCCCGGCTTCGGCTCTGCCGCGAAATACATCGCGGTCTCGACGCGCGAGGCGGCGCTCGACGTCGTCTCGATGGCACGCACCTCGACCAAAGTATTCGTGCTCGAGGTCATGGGCCGGCATGCGGGCTGGATTGCGGCGGCCGGTGGCCTCGCCGGATCGAAGGCCGGCGATGCGCCCCACATCATTCTGTTTCCCGAAATCGCGTTCGACAGTGCGAAGTTTCTCGCCAAGGTCAAGCTATCCGTCGAGAAATACGGCTACTGCGTGATCGTGGTTTCCGAGGGCGTGCGCGATGCGAGCGGCAAATTCTTAGCCGAAGCCGGCACCAAGGATGCGTTCGGCCACGCGCAGCTAGGCGGCGTCGGGCCCGTGGTCGCCGAGATGACCCGCGCGGCCTTCGGCTACAAGTTTCATTGGGCGGTCGCCGATTACCTGCAGCGCTCCGGACGGCACATCGCCTCGAAAGTCGACGTCGACCAGGCATACGCCGTCGGCAAGGCGGCGGTCGAATTCGCACTCAAGGGCAAGAACGCGGTGCTGCCGATCATCGTGAGAAAATCCGCGAAACCCTATCGGTGGAGCATCGGCGAGGCGCCGCTCGCGGCGATCGCCAATCGCGAGAAGCAGGTTCCGCGCAACTTCATCACGGCCGACGGATTCGGGATCACCGCGGCCTGCCGCCGCTACCTTGCGCCCCTGATCGGCGGCGAAGACTACCCGCCCTATCGCGGCGGCCTGCCGGTCTACGTGGAGCTCAAAGGACGCAGCGTCGCGCGCCGGGTCAAACGCCCGTTTGTGCTATGATTGATCCCTGGGTTTCACCAATAAAACCATATTTTTCAACCCTATAAGACCTCAAGAAGGGAGATGCCTTAATGACGCTCGACAATGCGCTCTGGCTCGCAATCGCAGCCGGTGTGGTCGCGATTCTGTACGGTGTTTATTCGGTAACTTGGATCCTCAAACAGCCGGCCGGCAATGCCCGCATGCAGGAAATTGCGGCGGCGATCCAGACCGGTGCACGCGCTTACCTCAACCGCCAATATTCGACGATTGCAGTCGTCGGCGTGATCTTGTTCGTGGCGCTCGGCTTCTTCCTCGGCTGGGCAACGGCCGGCGGTTTTGCGGTGGGCGCGCTGCTCTCGGGCCTCGCGGGCTACATCGGCATGTTCATCTCCGTGCGCGCCAACGTGCGCACGGCGCAGGCGGCGCATAACGGCATCAACGCCGCGCTCCAGGTCGCGTTTCGCGGCGGTGCGATTACCGGCATGCTCGTCGTCGGTCTGGGCCTGCTCGGTGTCGCCGGCTACTACCTCGCGATGCTCAATTGCCTCGGCGATCGCGAGGCGGCGCTGCGCTCGCTCGTGGGCCTCGCGTTCGGCGGATCGCTGATTTCGATCTTCGCGCGCTTGGGCGGCGGAATATTCACCAAGGGCGCCGACGTCGGCGCCGACCTCGTCGGCAAGGTCGAAGCCGGCATCCCCGAGGATGACCCGCGCAACCCGGCCGTGATCGCCGACAACGTCGGCGACAACGTCGGCGACTGTGCCGGCATGGCCGCGGACCTGTTCGAAACCTACGCCGTGACGCTGGTCGCGACGATGCTGCTCGGCGGGCTCGTGATGAAAAACCTCGGCGACAAGGCCGTGTTGTTCCCGCTCGTGCTCGGCGCGATCTCGATCGTCTCGTCGATCATCGGCACCTTCTTCGTGCGCACCAAGGAAGGCGCGAAGATCATGAACGCGCTCTACAAGGGCGTGATCGTCTCGGCCGTAATTTCCGCAATCGCGTTTTATTTCGTCTCGCAATGGCTCATGGGCGATCGGGCCATGTCGTTCTGGCTCTGCACGCTCGTCGGGCTCACGCTGACCGCGGCGATGATCGTGATCACCGAGTACTACACCGCGACCGAATACAGCCCCGTGCGGCACGTCGCCGCGGCGTCGCGCACCGGACATGCGACCAACATCATTGCCGGACTGGGCGTCTCGATGAAGGCCTGCGCGCTGCCGGTGCTCGCGGTGGCCTTGAGCATTTGGGCGTCGTTCCAACTCGCCGGCCTCTACGGAATCGCGATCGCGGCGACCGCGATGCTGTCGATGACCGGCATGATCGTGGCACTCGATGCCTATGGCCCGATCACCGACAACGCGGGCGGCATCGCCGAGATGGCCGGCCTCGACAAGCGCGTACGCGACATCACCGACCCGCTCGATGCGGTCGGCAACACGACCAAGGCCGTCACCAAGGGCTATGCGATCGGCTCGGCCGGTCTTGCGGCACTCGTGCTGTTCGCCGATTACACGCACAAACTCGACGAAGTGCTGGGCCACGCGACGACCTTCGATTTGTCGAATCCCGCGGTGATCATCGGACTATTCATCGGCGGGCTCGTGCCATACCTGTTTGCGGCAATGGCGATGGAGGCCGTGGGCCGCGCCGCCGGTTCGGTCGTCGAAGAAGTGCGGCGCCAGTTCCGCGAGATCCCCGGCATCATGGAGGGCACTGCGAAGCCCGACTATTCCCGGGCCGTCGACATGCTGACCAAGGCTGCGATCCGCGAAATGATCCTGCCGTCGCTGTTGCCGATCGCGGTGCCGATCCTGCTCGTGTTCATCGTGAATTTTCTCATGGGCCCCGGCTCGGGCGTGCAGGCGCTCGGCGGCCTGCTGATCGGCACGATCGTCACGGGCTTGTTCGTCGCGATCTCGATGACGACCGGCGGCGGCGCTTGGGACAACGCCAAGAAATTCATCGAGGAAGGCAATTTCGGCGGCAAGGGCTCCGATGCGCACAAGGCCGCGGTCACCGGCGACACGGTCGGCGATCCGTACAAGGACACCGCGGGACCCGCCATCAATCCGCTGATCAAGATCATCAATATCGTCGCGCTATTGCTGGTGCCGATCCTCGGCAAGATGCTCTAGGCGACCCGATCGGCGCCGCGCGGCGCCGATCAGATATCGAAGTAGATCGCGTCGGAATCGATCGCGCCGTCGCGGGTCGCGACGCGCAGTTCCGGCTCCTTGAGCGAGACGCGCGATCGCGGCGGCACGCTGCGTGCGAGAAACACCGAACCGCCGATCACGCTATTTTCGCCGACCACGGTCTGGCCGCCGAGCACGGTCGCATTCGCGTACAAGGTCGCGCCGCTTTCGACGGTCGGATGGCGCTTGCGGCCGCGAATGATCTGGCCGCTCGCATCGCGCGGAAACGACAGTGCGCCCAGCGTGACGCCTTGATAGAGCTTCACGCCGGTGCCGATCACGCTGGTCTCGCCGATCACGACGCCGGTCGCGTGGTCGACGAAGAAAGAGGGTCCAATGCTCGCGCCCGGATGAATGTCGCAGCCGGTGCGCGAATGGGCCCATTCGGTCATGATGCGCGCCATCATCGGCACGCCGAGGCCGTGCAACACATGGGCGACCCGGTAGACGCTGACCGCGAGCACGCCCGGGTAAGCCAGGATGATTTCATCGAGATTCGTGGCCGCAGGATCGCCATCGAAGGCCGCTTGGACATCGCCCACGAGTAGCCGGCGCACCTCGGGCAGACTGGCAAGAAAAGTCTGCGTCAATTCGCGCGCGCGGGGCAGGCACTCGCCCTTCTGCACCGCGCTCCCGGCGACCGCGCCGCCGGTGCGCTCGCGGCCGTAACAGAGGCAGTTCTCGATCTCTCGCTCGACCTTCGGCGCCAAGCGATCGACGAGATCCTCGACCTGTTGGCTCAAATTCTCGCGTGTGATTTCACGCTTGCCGAAATAGCCCGGATACATGAGGTCGAGCACCAAGCCCAAGACCTCGACGATCGCTTCGCGCGACGGCAAATAGCGCTGCGAGATGCACACCGCGCGTGGATCGGCCGCATAGCTCGCAAGCAGCGCCTGCGCGATGTCCTCATGTGCCGCCGCCCGCCGTCCCGCATTGCTGACACGGCTCATGGTCGGCGTGCTCAGGCAACTGCCTGCATTTTCTCGACGTCGGCGAACATGCCCTCGAACAACGGGCCGGACAGATAGCGTTCGCCCGCATCCGGTAGCACGACGACGATCGTCTTGCCCGCGAGTCCGGGCTCCGCCGCGAGCCGCACCGCGGCGGCCATCGCCGCACCGCAAGATATTCCGCAGAGTATGCCTTCCTCGCGCGCCAAGCGGCGCGCCATCGCGATCGCCTCGTCGTTGCTGACCTGCTCGACGCGATCGACCAGCGATAAATCCAAGTTCTTCGGCACGAAGCCGGCGCCGATGCCCTGGATCTTGTGGGGCGACGGCACGAGCGGCTGACCCGCGAGCGTCTGGCTGATCACCGGTGAATGGCTGGGCTCGACCGCGACGGTCAAGATCGGCTTGCCGCGCGTTTGCTTGATATAGCGCGAAACGCCGGTCAAGGTGCCGCCCGTGCCGACGCCCGAGACGAACACGTCGACGCGGCCCTCGGTGTCGTCCCAAATCTCCGGTCCCGTGGTTTTTTCATGGATCGCGGGGTTCGCCGGATTCTCGAATTGCTTCATGAGCAGATACTTGGCGGGCTCGGCCGCGGCAAGCTCCTCGGCCTTGGCGATCGCCCCCTTCATGCCCTTGGCCCCGGGGGTCAACACGAGCTTGGCGCCGAACGCGATCAGCACCTTGCGCCGCTCCATGCTCATCGTCTCCGGCATCGTCAGCACGCATTCGTAGCCGCGCGCGGCCGCCGCAAACGCGAGCGCGATGCCGGTGTTGCCGCTGGTCGCCTCGACAATCGCCATGCCGGGCTTGAGTGCGCCGCGGCGTTCGGCATCCCATACCATCGCGGATCCGATGCGGCATTTGACCGAATAGGCTGGATTTCGGCCCTCGATCTTCGCGAGGATCGTGGCACCAAGGCCCGCACCGAGACGATTGATGCGAATCAGCGGCGTGTGCCCGATCGACTGGGTATTGTCTTCATAAATCGCCATGCAGCACCTCCTCGAAACCTTCAGCCGGAACCTCGAGCCGGTTGGGGCCCGCGCGGGGAGATTTTCCTCCTAAGCGGTCCCGAAAAGCCACCGCAGTTTGTTATGAGCCCCTGCCGAGAGGTTATAAGGCTGGGGCGGCGAGCTGGGCGCGCCGAGCGGCGCCACGGCAGCCCTAGAGCGGTACGGGCAGGATCGAGAGGCGCTGCGGCCGTCCGACGATGAAACCCTGGACGAAGTCGATGCCCATGCGCTTGACGGTGTCGAGTGAGGATTGGTCTTCGACCTGCTCGGCGACGACCCGAAAATTGAGGCTGCGCGACAAATCGATCATGGCCGCAACGACCGCCTGATTGACCGTGTCGACGGCCAGGTTGCGGATGAAGGATCCGTCGATCTTCAAATAGTCCATCGGCAGGGTCTTGAGATTCGCGAACGAGCTCAAGCCGCTGCCGAAATCGTCGAGCGCGAACTCACAGCCCATGCCGTGCAGGACTTGGATGAAGCGGCGCGCGTGATCGAGGCTCGCGACCACCGAGCTTTCGGTCACCTCGAAGCAGATGTCGCCCGGAGATGCACCCGTGTGGTCGAAGCAGTCGACCACGAACTCGAGAAATTCGACATCCGCGAGCGTCTGCCCCGCGATGTTGATCGCCACGCTGTGGCCGGCGGGAAGCTTCAGACCGCCCCGCCCCAACGCCGAGAGAACCGCTTGCACGACCCAGCGATCGACGAGCGGCATCAGCCGATAGCGCTCGGCCGCCCGGATGAACTGCGATGGCGGCACTCCGGGCTCGCCGTTATCCGACTGCAGGCGCACGAACACCTCGAGCGCCGGCCCGCTGACGCCGCCCGCTCGCGCGTGCACGATCGGCTGGAAATAGAGTTCGAATTTATTGTCGCGCAGCGCACCCTGCAATTTTTGCAACCAGTGAATCTCGCCGCGATGCCTCGCGTTGGCTTCTTCGCGCGCCGAGTAGACGTGGACGTGCACTCCGCCCTGCTTCTTCGCGACGTAGCAGGCAGAGTCCGCCGAATTCATGAGGTCTTCGATCACGCCGCCGTCGCGGCCGATCTCGACGAGGCCGAGACTGACGCCGACGTTGAATATCTTGTCCTTCCAAACGAAGCGGTAATCGTTGACCGATCGGACTACGTCGTCGGCGATCTGGCGCGCCTTGTCGAGCGGACAGCCGACCAGCAGCAATGCGAATTCGTCGCCGCCGATGCGCCCCACGGTATCGGAGTCGCGCACCGCGTCCTTGATCAGGGTGGCGACCTCGCGCAGCATGTTGTCTCCCGCGGTGTGGCCGCAGGTGTCGTTGACGGCCTTGAACCGGTCGAGATCCAGATACGCGAGTGCATGGGTGACATCGCCCGCCTGGGCCGATTCCAGCGCCTCCTGCAATCGGCGCTCGAATTCGCGCCGATTGACGAGACCGGTCAGTGCGTCATGGCTCGCCTGGTAGGTCATCTGGCGCGTGAGCCCGCGCAACTCGCTGGTGTCATGCAACACGACGACCACGCCGCCGATCTCGTTACCGTCGGCGCGCAGCGGCGAGACGCTGATTTCAACCGAACGCTCGACGGCCCCGTTGGCCGGAACCAGCACCGCGCGCTTGCCCACGCTGACCCGGCCGCCGGTCGTGAACGCCTTGCGCACCGGATCGCCGAGTGAGCGCCGATCGGACTCGTCGACGAGTGCCGCCACGTCGGCAAAGGTCTTGCCCATGACCTGGTCGAAGGTTTGGCCGAGCAACGCGCTCGCGGCCTGGTTGATGTAGTCGATACGCCCCTCCGCATCGACCGTGATCACGCTCTCGCCCATCGCATCGAGCGTCGCCTGGGCGCGCGGCGGCAGCGGCGCGAGCGAGGCCATCGCCACGGGCAGCATTTCCAGCGCCGTGAGCAGCAATGCGGGTTGGCCCGCGCTGTCGATCACCGTGCTCGACAACTCGACGCGCGTGGTCTGGCCGTTCGCGCCGGCGAGTTCGACTTCATAGCGCTCCGCCGCGGGCTCTCCGGCGAGCCGCCGTCGCAAGTTCTGATCGACCAGCTCGATGTACTCGGGTGCGACGAAATCCGCGAGCGGGCGCCCGATGACCTTGTCGGCAGTCGTGCCGAGGATCGCCAAGAATCGAGTGTTCGCGAACAAGATGCTCTTTCGGTGCACGAGCACGGCGTCATGGACCGTCTCGACGAGACGCTGAAACAGTTGTTCGCGGTCCTGCAGCCGCGCGCCGCGCTTCTCGAGATCTTCGAGCAGCGCATTGACCGCTGAGCCGAGCTTGCCGAGCGCTTCCTGCCTGCCCTCGAGCCGTATGCGTCCCGATGAGCCGGGATCGCGCAACACCCGCAGCACTTGGCCGGAGAAATCGTCGAACGCGCGTTCCTGGCGCCGCTTCCAGGCAAAAAAGCCGAACAGTCCCGCGGCCGCGGCGGCAGTTGTCACTAACCATAAGATGACGGCGGGAAAACTCAACGCGGACCTCGGAATCTACTATGGCCAACGATGCGGGAAACCGAGGCCCTTCGCAGTGCGGGCTCGTCGCGAATCATCGTGCCGCCGAGGATAACGCACCGGGTTGGCATCGCCTGTCGAAATTGACCATAATCAGCGGCCTTAAATCATTCGAACGAGCACAGCAGAGCCAATATGGACACGACAGCCGCCCGTCAACAAATGGTAGAGCAGCAAATCCGCACCTGGGAAGTGCTGGACCCGCGTGTCATCGAGGTCCTCGAGCGCGTGCCGCGAGAGGCGTTCGTACCGCCCGAGTATCGCGAACTCGCTTTCGTCGATGGTCCGATACCGATCGGTAGCGGCGAGATGATGCTCGCGCCGAAATTCCACGGGCGCATCCTGCAGGCGCTCAGCATCGATCATCAAGACAAAGTACTGGAAGTGGGCACCGGCACGGGCTATCTGACGGCCTGCATGAGTCTACTCGCAAGGGAGACTGCATCGATCGAAATTCTCGCCGATCTCGCCGCGCTTGCGCATGCGAATTTGCGGCTCGTGCCCGAAGCGAAACCGGCCATCGAGGTGCGCGACGCTTTCGCCGCCGCGCCGCTCGGCGTTTACGATGCGATCGCGGTCACCGGCTCGCTGCCGGTCTACGACGCGCGCTTCGAGCAGGCATTGACGATCGGCGGCCGGCTATTCGTCGTCGTCGGGGTGGCGCCGGTCATGGAGGCCTTGCTGATCCGGCGCGTCGATACCACCGAGTGGGTGCGCGAAAGCCTGTTCGAGACCGTGATTCAGCCGCTTCGCTCCGCAACCGCCGCGCCGAGATTCGTGTTTTGATGATCCCCGAGATGACGCCGCGCGAGTTCTTGGAGCGGCGCGCCGCCGGCGAGCCGATGACGCTGCTCGATGTGCGCGAAGCCTGGGAGATCCAGGTGTCGCCGGTTCCCTCGGAACATCGCCATATCCCGATGGGTCAGATTCCGGACCGAATTGCGGAGCTCGACCCCGCGGCCGAAACCGTGGTGATCTGCCGCTCGGGCGGGCGCAGCATGCAGGTCGCGAACTATCTCGGCGGCCGGGGATTCACCTCGGTTTACAACCTCGCCGGCGGCATCTTGGCCTGGTCGCGCGAGATCGACCCCAGCATTCCGCAATATTAAGCCGTGACATCACGGCGCCCTACGGTGATATAGTGAGATATAACACCTTGCCGCGGGCTGCCTGAGCCATGAAGAGCTTGCTATTGTTTTTGATCGCCTGCTTCACGATGCAGGCGGCGGCTGCCGCCGATCTGTTGGCCGTTTATCAACGCGCACTGCAGAACGACCCGCAGCTGCGCGAAGCCGAGGCGAATCGCCTTGCAGCATTGGAAGCGAAACCGCAGGCCGTTGCCGCTCTCTTGCCCCAGGTCAACAGTACCGCCCAGGTCTCGAAAGAACGCGACGTAGGGCCCGACAACACGGTCGAGTCCGTGAGCTTGGGACCCGGCACCCCACCCGTCATCGAAACATTTCCATTCCAGGGCACGACGACGACGACGACTCACGTCTATCGCGTCGACCTCAAACAGAACATCTTCAATTGGCAGAATTGGGTGGCCCTGAAGAGCGCCGACGCGCAGGTCGCTCAGGCGGAAGCCGACTACCAGGCCGCGCAGCAAGACCTCATCGAGCGCGTCTCGCAGCGCTATTTCGACGTGCTCTCGGCGCAGGACGATTTGGAGGCACAGCAAGCGGCATTGGCCTCGATCAATCGGCAGCTCGACCAGTCGGAATCGCGCTACAAGATCGGGCTCATCGCGGTCACCGACGTCGAGGAGGCGCGGGCCGAACACGACAGCAGCGCGGCCGCGGTCATCAATGCGAAGCGCACGCTCGCAACCAACCAAGAGCTGCTGCGCGAGATCATCGGCGATGCATTCGATACCTTGGCGCGACCCAAGGAGCCTTTTGAGCTGCCGACGCCGGATCCGGTCAACGAAGAGCAATGGGTGCAGATGGCCCTGCAACAGAACCTCACGCTGGTTTCGAGTCGACTCGCGACCGACATCGCGCGAGAGAGCATCAGTTCCGCCGAAGGCGGACACCTACCGACGCTCGATCTGGTCGGCAGCCGATTCAAGACGCTGACCGACAGCGACAGCAACTACACCAACGGTGCGTTCGCGGAGAGCAGCTCGCTCGATCAGAACTCGCGCTACATCGGATTGCAGCTGAGCTTTCCGATCTATTCGGGCGGCGCAGTGTCGTCACAGGTTCGCAAGGCGGTGTATCTGCATCGCGCGGCCAAAGAGCGGCTCGAGCGTGTCGCGCGCGAAACGGAGCGCGATACGCGCGATGCCTACCTCGGCGTGCTGTCGGAAATTTCGCAGGTCAAGGCGCTCAAGCGCGCGCTCGAATCGAATGCCGTCGCCTTGAGCGCGACCGAAGCCGGCTACGAGGCGGGCACACGCACCGCAGTCGACGTACTGCAATCGCGCAGGCTCTGGGTCCAGGCGCAGACCAACTACTCACGCAGCCGCTATGACTATTTGATCAACGTGATCAAGCTGCAGCAGGCTGCGGGCACGCTGACCGAGCAGACGCTGCGGCATATCAACGAGTGGCTCACGGACGCTCCGTTGCCGGCGGGTCCGGCGCCTGCTGCTCCGGCGACGCACTGATGCGCCGCTCTTCGATGAGCTTGAGCAGGCGCTGAGCGCTGCCGCGATTGGCCTCGACGACGCGGCGCGCAATCGCGCCGATTCGCTGGCGCTCGCGCGAATCGGCGAGTAGCAGCGAGACCGCGGCGCCGAGTTGCGCGGCATCGCCGACGCGGCGCGCAGCGCCCGCTTGCACGAGCATCGCCGCGATCTCTCTGGCGTTGAAATCCGACGGCCCGGTCAGCACCGGCAACTTCAAGGCCGCGGGTTCGAGCAGGTTATGGCCGCCCACTGCCACGAGGCTGCCGCCGACGAAAGCGAGGTCTGCGGCGCCATAGAACGCCTGCAGCTCGCCGACCGTATCGAGCAGCAGCACCTGAACCTCGGGCGACACCGCCACCCCGGCACTGCGGCGCAGATAGCGCCAACCGCCGCGCTCGAGCAGCGACGCGACCGCGTCGAATCGCTGCGGGTGGCGCGGCGCAAGTATCAGCAAGCTGCCTGGAATCTTCGCGCAAACCAGCGCGTGCGCCTCGAGCACCTGCTGGTCTTCGCCGTCGTGGGTGCTGCCGGCAGCCCAGACGGGCCTGACGCCGAGCTGACGCTGCCGCAACGCGAGCCCCTGCTCGATCACGTTGCCGCCGACGTCGATGTCGAATTTCACGTTGCCGATGACCGCGATGCGCTCGAGGTCGGCGCCGATCGCTGCGAAACGCTGCGCATCGGCGTCGGTCTGCGCCGCGACGAACACGTTGGGCGTGAAGAGGCCGGTGAACAGAGCGCCGAAGCGCTGGTAGCGCGCAACCGACCTCGCCGAGAGCCGTGCACTCGCGAGCACCAACGGCAGATCGCGCCGCGCACACGCGCGGTAGAGGTTGGGCCAGAGTTCCGTTTCCATGATGATCGCCTGGATCGGACGGATGCGATCCAGGAACCGGCCGACCGATCCCGGCAGATCGTAGGGCAGGAAGCGTACCGCAACGCGGTCGCCGAAGAGCTCCAGCGCGCGCGCGCGTCCCGTCGGCGTCGCCGTCGTCACGACCACGGGAGTCGTGGGATAAGCCGCGAGCAGACCGCGCACGATCGGTGCCGCCGCCGACACTTCGCCGAGCGATACCGCGTGCAGCCAAATGCTCGGCTCGCCGGCGAGTGGCGGCCCGAAGCCGAAGCGCTCGCCCAAAGCGCGCCAATAGCTGCGGTCGCGAAAGCCGCGCGCGAGCACGACGCCGAACGCGAGCGGTGCCGCAAGACGCACGAGCAGGTTATACAGGCTACGCACGCGCGTAGCCCGCAAGAAGGCAATTCCAGGCCGCCGCAGAGAAACGCTCGGCGGGCAGAGCCGCCGAAATCTTGCGCAGGGATCGGTGCAGCCGCTGCAGGTTGCGCGCCTGCCAGCTGCCCGGCGGGCGAAGCTTGCCGCGATCGAAATCGATGACGCTGACCCCGCCACGGCTGTCCAACAGGATGTTGTGCGCGTTCAGATCGGCGTGATCGACGCCCGCTGCGTGCAGGCGCGCGATCACGGCCCCGATCGCGCTCCAGCGCTCGTCCGCGAGCGCTGCGCCCACGAGCATCGCACTCAGCGGCTCGGCGTCTTTGATCCGCTGCATGATCAGATCGCAGCGATACAGCAGGCCGCTGCGCCGATAGCGCGCGGCGATCGGCCGAGGCACCGGCAAGCCGCTCGCATGCAGTCGCGCGAGCAGGCGCCACTCGGCGAATGCGCGCACGCGCTGCTCGCCGGCCCATACGTAGCGATCGACGAGCAATCGACGCGCAACGCTCCCGCCGCGACGATAATGGCGCAAGACCCAGTGGTGGGTGGGCGTCGTGATCAGCCAGGCCGAGCCGCGACCGAGCGCGGCCGCGGCGATCTCGCCCCGCGACCGCCAATGATCGAACTCGAAGATCGCTTCGGCCGTCGAATCGGCTTCGCGCCCCAGCAGGGACGCATCGACGAGCATCGCGCCCGCGCCCGTGGCAATGCGCTCGCCGCCGTGGATCGTCATATGGGTGTACGAGGCATTGCGGGCATCAACCCCTGGCGAGCGCAATCGTGGTTAAAATACCCGCCTCGGCGCAGTCGCTTCGACCTGCGCGTCGCGGAGTTTCCATGAGCGAGATTTCAGTGCCCGTTTCACCGGGCGAATTGATCGACAAGATCACCATATTACGCATCAAATCCCAGCGTATCACCGATCCTCACAAGCTCAAGAACGTGCGCCACGAACTCGATGCCCTGCAGCGCACCTGGGCCGAATCCAGCTACTCGAGGATCGACATCGAAGCCGAAACGCAGCTCTTGCAGGCCGTCAACGAGCGCCTCTGGGTCATCGAGGACGAGATTCGAGACAAGGAGCGGGCGCAGTCGTTCGATGCCGAGTTCATCCGATTGGCCCGCGCGGTGTACTTCGAGAACGACGAACGCTCCGAGATCAAACGGCGCATCAACCTGCGCTTGGGGTCCGCGATCATCGAGGAGAAGTCGTACAGCGACTACCGCACCAAGGTGTATTCAGCGCCGCAGTAGGGGCATTTCGCCCAGCCGCTCGCTTCGATCGCGAGGTAGACGCGCGGATGCGAATTCCATAGGAACATGCCGGGCATCGGACACGACAAGGGCAAATCGGCGCTCGTAACCGTATAGCGGTGCTCGGCATTCGCCGGGATCAACCGGTGCGCCGAATTGTCTTGGACCATTGCGGGCATGCTGTTCACTCCTCGGCGAATTCTGCTCGTTGCGGGCCGCTTGCGCAACGCCGTTCAGCGGCGCTCATCGAAAGTCTCGCGCCAAATGGCCTCGACGCGGGCCCTCTCTTCCACAAACTCGCCCGCAGGCACCACCGGCAAGCCGTCGCCCTCGAGCGATAATCGGTGCAAGACAGCGCGGTATGCCTTGTAGGTGTCCATGAGCCAAAGCGCGGTGCCGGCATCGATCACACCCACGTCGGCAAGACTCTCGAGTTGGCGAATATTGTCGGTGTAGGTCACGAGCTGCGGAAATCGGTTTGCGTCCGCGAGCACTCGGTATTGCACGAGGAATTCGATGTCGGCGATGCCGCCGGCATCCTGCTTGACGTCGAACTGGCCGGCGCCGGCGCGCGACAATTCGCGGCGCATGCGCGCGCGCATTTCCATGACGTCGACGCGCAAGGTCTCACGGTGCACGTCGACGCAGAGCGCGCGCCGCCGCGCCGCGCCGAAGCGCTCGCACAGCGTCTGATCGCCCGCAACCGCGCGCGCGCGCAGCAGTGCCTGGTGCTCCCAGGTCCAGGCGTCGGCGTGCTGATAGCGCTCGAAGGCGTCGATCCCGGTCATCAAGAATCCGCCCTTGCCGTTGGGCCGCAGGCGCATGTCGACCTCGTAGAGCCTTCCGGAAGCCGAATGCATCGTCAGCAGATGCACGATGCGCTGTCCCAATCGCATGAAAAACACACCGTTGTCGATGTTCCGTTCGCCGCGAGTTTGCTGGATCTCTCCGCTCGAATCGTGCAGAAATACGAGGTCGAGATCGGAGCCGTAACCGAGTTCCAGGCCGCCGAGCTTGCCGTAACCGACGACCGCGACACGCGCCGGCGCCAAGTTCTGCGCGTCGGCGCCGCAATACGGAACGCCGTAGCTCGAGGTGATCTGCTCCCACGCGAGCGCGAGGCAGCGCTGCACGATGAGCTCCGCGATATCGGTGAGCCGGTCGCTGACGCGCATCAGCGGCAAACGCGCGGTGAGATCGGCGAGCGCGACCTTGAAGACGGCCGCCTTTTGAAATTGCCGCAGCCCCTCGACCTGCCGGTCCGGATCGTCGGCGGGCAATTGCTCGGTGCGCGCCGCGAGCTCGCGTGCAAATCCCTCGCGCGAGGGCAATTCCTCGAACGCCCGTGGATCGATCAACTCGTCGAGCAGCAGCGGAAATTCAGCGACCTGTTTGGCGAGGAACCCGCTGATCGCGCAGACCTCGATGAGCCGATCGAGCGCGGGCGGCGTCTCCTTGAGCAGCGCAAGATAGGACGAGCGCGCGCCGATCGCCTCGAGAATTCGGATCACCCGTTCGACGACCGTTGCGGGATTCGGGCGCACTGCGGCTGCGGTCAGCAGGCGCCCCAGTATCACGCGCAGGCGCCGGCGGCCCGCCTCGTCGAGCTTGCGGTACGGCGCACCCCGCCGATAGCCATCCAGCGCCGCCGCCACCGCGGCGACCTCGGCCGCCGGAAGCGAGTGGTTGATCAGCTCCTCTTCTACCTGCGCGTCGCCGAGCGCCTGCCAATCGACGCCGGCTGCCTCTTCGCTGCGTTCGGCATCGGGCGCGCCGAATATCAGCGCCGCGAACTGGCGCGCGGCATGATTTCGCGACTGATCGATTTGTTCGAGCATCTGCGGCCAACCGCCGGCGCCGAAGCTCGCGCTCAGGCGTTCTCGATCGAGCGGCGTCTCCGGCAGACAATGCGTCTGTTCGTCGCGAATCATCTGCAGGATGTTTTCCGATCGGCGCAATACGAAATACGCGCTCGTCAACTCCTCGACCGCGCGACTCGGCAGCAACTTTTCGCCCGCGAGGATCGGCAGCACGTCGAGCAGCGACGGACTCTGCAGGCGGCGGTCGCTGCCGCCGCGCACGAGCTGAAACGACTGAACGATGAATTCAATCTCGCGAATGCCGCCGCGCCCGAGCTTCAGATCCTGCGCGAGGTCGCGGCGCGCGACCTCGCGCGCAATCAACGCTTTCATGTCGCGCAAGGATTCGAATACGCCGAAATCGAGGTAGCGGCGATAGACGAACGGCCGGACGTAGTCCCGATAGGTCGCGGCATAGGCCTCGGCTCCCACGATGGGCCGCGCCTTGATCCACGCATACCGCTCCCAGTCCCGGCCATGCTGCTGCAGATAATCCTCGAGCGCCGCGAGGCTCACGACCAGCGGACCGCTGTCGCCGAACGGCCGTAGGCGCATGTCGACGCGAAACACGAATCCGTCCTCGGTTCGGGCATCCAACAGTGCGATGAATTGCCTGCCGAGCCGTTGGAAGTACTCCAAATTCTCGATGCTGCGCGGCCCGCTCGTCGAGCCCTCCTCGGCGAACAGCAGGATCAGATCGATGTCGGAAGAAAAATTGAGCTCATGGCCGCCGAGCTTTCCCATTCCGAGCACGATCAGCGGCACGGTCTCACCGCTCGCCGACCGCGGCGTGCCGAACACGGGTTCGAGCAGCCGGCCGGCGATCGTCACGGCCGCGCGGATGCAGGCATCCGCGAAATCCGACAGTGCGCCCAAGGTTTCCGCGCAGCCCGTCCTGCCGACGAGGTCACGCCAGGCAATGCGCAGCATTTCGCGCCGACGCCAGGCACGCAAACACTGCTGGGCCTCGGCCTGGGACTTCGCGGCGAGCGCCCGGCGCTCAAACTCGCCGGAGGCGGCGATTGCCGCGGCCGGATCATCACTTTGCGCAAGCCAGGCGAGCGCCTGCGGGTCGCGCAGCAGCGCGGCTGCGATAAATTCGCTGCAGGCGACCACTTGCGGCAGCTCGGCGAGCAGCCACTCGGGCAGCGTTGCCGGCAATTCGCGCCACTCGGGCAACTCCGCGATGCGTTCGGACCAGCGCAGCACGGGTTCGCGCAAGATTTCGTGCGCGGAAAAGAAAACCCCGCCGAAGCGGGGTGAGATAAGGCCAGGTCCGCTAGGGGATGCATCGGACACTGATGTGTTTATCGTCACAGTCTCTGAAACCTTTAGGTGAGATTCGAAAATCTCTTCTCCATGAAGAGGCTCAAGGGATCGCAGGCATACTGGCCGAACGGACCCCGTTCCACGTAGCCGAGGCGCCGGTACAGGCCAATCGCCTCGGGCTGCCGCGGTACGGCTCCGCGACGAACAGGCGCTTGACCTCACCATAGAGGCCGTCGTCGGAGAGCGTTTTGACGGCCCCGCAACCCACGATGAGTTCATCGAAACAAGCGCCCAGAAACAGCACATTAGGCAACTGCAGCACCTCGACGCTGTCGAGGTGAGTGCTCTCGGGCGGATAGAGCGCGAGCCGCAAGGCATCCAATTGCCCTATGAGTGCCTGGGCGGCCGGCACTGCGGGATTCAGCGGCGCGATCTTCATTGCGACAGCGATGATACTCAATTCGATAGAATGCTGCGCCTAAAGACCAACGGAGCGCCGGAATTGAAGACTTTCTTGCTGGTATTCGGAGCGTTGATTTCGATCGTCAACCCGCTCTCCGGCGCGTTTATTTTCTTCGGGGCGACCCGTGAGCTCAACACCCGAGTTCGCGCGCACGTATCACGCTGGGTCGCGATTTATGCTTTCTCGATCGTCACCGCCTCGCTGTACATCGGCGCCTATGTGCTGGAGTTCTTCGGAATCTCGATTCCGGTGCTGCGCGTCGCGGGCGGTATCGTCATTTCGATGTCGGGCTGGCGCATGCTCACCGAACCCGATGCCACCGAGCAGCGCCGCAGCGAGACGCCGCGGCCGCGCTCGATTGCCGTACCGCCGAGTCGGCTCGCGTTCTATCCGCTGACGATGCCGCTGACCACGGGGCCGGGCACGATTTCGGTCGCAATTTCCTTGGGTTCGAGCCGCCCCGGCGGCTTCAGTACGGCGCTGCTCGCGTTCATCGTCGAGACCATGGCCGCGGTCTTGCTGCTCGCGCTGTTGATCTACATTTCCTACCGCAACTCGGCGCGGCTCGCCGGGTTCATCGGTACGACAGGCACGACGATCATCGTGCGCCTGTCGGCATTTCTGTTGTTTTGTATCGGCATCCAAGTGCTCTGGAACGGCGCGGCGGAACTGCTGGGCACGCTGCCGCTCGGTTCAGCCGGCGCGAGTTGAGCGGCCCCGCCGCAAATCGAAGGTCAAAAATCGGTCCACTCTTGGTCGCTGTTGACCGCAACCGCTTTGCGGGGCGTTGGCGCGGGCGCAGCCGCCGCGGCGGCGCGCAGCTTGCCCGGCGCGGCGGCGCGCGGTACGGCTGCAGCTTTGCTCGGGGTCTGCTTCGGGGCGCGCGAAGGCGCCGGTTGCGCGCTCGGTGCGGCGCCATGGTCTTCGGCCGCGTGGACGTCGATTTTGTATCGCTCGATCAGATGCATGAGATTAATCGCCTGTTCGGACAGCGCCTGGGCCGCCGCGGTCGCCTGCTCGACGAGCGCCGCATTCTGCTGCGTCGCTCCGTCCATCGAAGTCACCGCCTGGTTGACCTGATCGATGCCCGCGGCCTGCTCGCGGCTCGAAGCTGCGATCTCCGCCACCACGTCCGTGACCTTCTTGACCCCGGTCACGATCTCCGC
>JBEKSM010000016.1:0-112126 GCA_049517075.1 Steroidobacteraceae bacterium
CGATCGCCTCGGCCGTGACGATCGCCTCGATCGCGCTGATGTGGATCCTGCTGCGCAGGGGCAAGCTGAGCGCGCGCAAGCTTGCGCTGTTCGGAATCCTCTATTTCGTGTTCGCGGCCGCGGTCGCGCTCTTCTAGAGATTGCGGGGCACGATCAGCTTGATCACGCGATGATCCGTGGCTGCGGTAAATCCCGCGCCGAAACCCAATTCGAGATCCGCCCACTTGGTGCTCTTGTCGACGACCAGGAACAGCTGATGCATCTGTTTGGATGCGGCAAGGAAGTGACCGACACGGACGAAGTCGTCGTACTCCTCGAGCGCGATCTTCGTGGTGCCGCTGAGGCGCATCGCAACCCGTGTTTCCGGCACGAACTCGAGGTTCGCAACCCCGCTCCAGGAATTGTCGTTGAAACTGAATTCGAAATTCATGCCGTCGTAGGGGAGGCTGTTGAGGGATTTGTCGGGGACGATGCCGCCCGGAAATTCCGGATCGCATGGACACCCCTGTGCCGCTGCGGCTATGCCTCGATGCCCTGCATCTTCAGATACTCGTCGTAGCTGCCCTTGAAGTCCATGGGGCGCTGGCCCGACCGCAGCTCGATGATGCGCGTCGCGAGCCCACCGACGAATTCTCGATCGTGCGAGACGAAGATCATCGTGCCCGGATAATGTTCGAGACCGATCTGCAGCGACTCGATGGTTTCCATGTCCATGTGATTGGTCGGTTCATCGAGCAGCAGCACATTGGGCTTGGTGAGCATGAGCTTGCCGTAAATCATCCGGCCTTTCTCTCCGCCCGAGAGAACCTTGACCGACTTCTTGGTCTCGTCCCCCGAGAACAGCAGCCTGCCGAGCGTCGCCCGCACGAGCTGATCGTCATCCGCCTTGCCGGTGAATTGCTGCATCCACGCGAACAAATCCAATTTGTCCTCGAACTCGGCCTGCGGATCCTGCGGCATGTACCCGGTCTGCGCGTTTTCCACCCACTCTATGCGGCCCTCGGTCGGCCGCAATTCGCCGGCGAGCAGGCGCATCAGCGTCGTCTTGCCGATGCCGTTCGGTCCGATGATCGCAATGCGCTCGCCGGCTTCGACGTCGAAGCTCAGATTGCTGAACACGTCGGCGTCGGTACCCGGATATCGGAAGCTCACCTTTTCCAATGACACCGCCGATCGATACAGCTTCTTGCCCTGCTCGAAACGGATATACGGATTCTGGCGCGAGGACGGGCGGATCTCCTCGATCTTGATCTTCTCGAGCTGCTTCTTGCGCGACGTGGCTTGGCGGGCTTTGGAGGCGTTCGCGGAAAAGCGCCGCACGAATTCCTGCAGATCCGAAATCCGGTCTCTGGCCTTGGCATTCGCGGCCTCGACGCGCTCGCGCGCCTGAACCGAGGCCAGCATGAAATCGTCGTAATTTCCGGGATAGATCTTGAGTTGCTGGAAATCGAGATCGGCCACGTGTGTGCAGACTTGGTTCAAGAAATGCCGGTCGTGGCTGATGATCACCATCGTGGCATCGTAATTGTTGAGCGCGCCCTCGAGCCAGCGGATCGAATTGATGTCGAGGTTGTTGGTCGGCTCGTCTAGCAGCAGCACGTCGGGCCGCGAGAACAGCGCCTGAGCGAGCAGCACGCGCAGCTTCAAGCCCGGCGGAACCTCGCGCATCGGCCCAAAATGGCGCGATTCGTCGATGCCGGCTTCGGTCAGGATGCTTCCCGCGCGCGCCTCGGCATCGTAACCGCCGTACTCCGCGAAGGTGCCTTCGAGTTCCGCGGCGCGCATGTAGTCCGCATCGGTCGCGTTCGGGTCGGCATAGATGAGGTCACGCTGCTTCATCGCATTCCAGAGCTCGGCGTGTCCGCTCATGACGACGTCGATCACGCGCTCGTCCTCGTAGCCGAACTGATTCTGATTCAGTTTGCCCAAGCGCATGCCCGCTTGGAGCATCACGTCGCCGGCGCTGGCGTCCAAATCGCCGCCGAGAATTTTCATGAGCGTCGACTTGCCGCTGCCGTTCGCCCCGATCAGGCCGTAGCGATTGCCGTCGGCGAACTTGACGGTGACGTTCTCGAACAGCGGTTTGGCGCCGAATTGAATCGCAACATTCGAAGTAGCAAGCATTTTCGTCCAATCAAAGGGGGTTCACATGCAATGGAACTGCACGTTCCATTGGGGTGTGGAACGCTGGTTCGAATGCGCTTGATGTCGGGTTTTGCTAGCGAGCGCGCGGGACCACCCCGCTGCCGACGGCGCGATTCTAGCTGAATTGGCCGGTTTGGGCTCAACAAGCTCGAGGCCGGCCGTTTGAAGCCCGCGGCGCCCCCGAATTGCCCCGCGGATCGCCGATTGTCGCACTGCTGCAAATTTTTCCCGGGGAGTGCTATATTCCGTCGGATATAACGAAACGAGGATGATGCCGATGAAAAAGAACCTCTTGGCGCTTGCCGCCCTGGCCGCGTGCGCGAACCTCGCGCAGGCCGACGTCGGATTCAGCAAAGACGGCTTCAGTGTCTCGCTGTATGGGATCTTGGACGTCGGCATCGGCTCGCTCGAACACTCCTACGCGGGCAGCGATGTATTCGCCTCGACGGTCAATCCCTATAATCTGAACGGCTCGCCGAACAGCTTTACCGGAATTTATTCCGGCGGCATTTCGATGTCGCGCGTCGGCGTCAAAGGCGAGGCCGATCTCGGCAACGACATGCAGGCTTTCTTTCGGGTCGAAAGCGCCGTCGACGTCAATTCCGGCCTCATCAGCAACAACGGCCAATCGATTTACAACAACATCAACGGCTTGAAAACCGCCAACGGCGCGAGCGCGATCGACGGTCAGTGGTTCTCGCGCGCCGCCTATGTCGGATTTTCCGCGAAACCGTTCGGGCAGATCGAGCTCGGACGTACGACGAATTTCTCGCTCGACCAGGTCGCGCAATATGATCCCGTGCAAGCTGCACTGCTCTATTCTCCGCTCGGTTTCTCCGGCGGCATCGGCGGCGGCCTCGGTGCGACCGAGAACACGCGGCTCGATAACAGCGTGAAATATGAAAACAGAGTCGGTCCGGTCGACTTCGGTCTGCAATACAAATTCGCGGGCGCGAAGAGCGATCAATCGGCGGGCTCCGCGTTCGTCGCGATGCTCGCATACAGCAACGGCCCCGTGAGCGTCAAGGGAACCTACTCGGCGACCACGAATACGGTTGCCTATGCGACGCAGTATTCCAACGTCGTCGCACCGGACCCGAATGTGCAGATCGAGAATACCTCGGGATTCATGATCACCGGCATGGACAAGGTCACCGATCAAGCCACCGTGAAAGTCGGCTATGAGTACTCGACCGTGTACGCGCCGTCGAATCTCTATTTGTCGGGCATCCAAAGCTACTATGGCTTGACGCTGCCCAATCCGGCCGCGAATGCGAGCGGCTATCAACACTTCCAAACCTGGTGGGTCGGTGGTGACTACAAGTTCTCCGAGCAATTGGATCTGGCGCTCGGGTATTTCAATATCAACACGGACAACTCGCCGGAAGTGAACAAGGAATATCGGGCCGAAGCCTATTCGTTGTTGGCCGATTACAGCTTCAACAAGGCTTTCGATACCTATTTGGGTGTGATGTTGATGAGCTATAGCGGCGTCGGCCTCGACAAACACGCGCCGACGGACGCTTATTCCAGCAATGCCTTGTATGGGGTGGGCCTGCGCTTCAAGTTCTAACGAGCTGCGCTATCATGGGTGCAGGAGGATCGCGATGCCTACACCCGTGGTTCGTTTCCGAGTGGATTTCGCGCAAGGGTCTTACGTCGGGCCGGGGAAAATCGATTTGCTCGAGGCAATTCGGGATTCAGGCTCTTTGTCGCAGGCGGCGCGTAATCTTCGCATGAGCTATCGGCGCGCCTGGCTGCTGCTCGAGAGCCTCAAGCAATCCTTTCGGGAACCCGTGACGGTCGCCTCCACGGGAGGCAAGGGCGGCGGCGGCGTTCAGCTCACCGAATTCGGACAGACGCTGATCACGAGTTATCGCAGTCTCGAAAAAGAAGTTGCGAAGCTCGCGGTCCGGCATTTGCATGCGGTGATTCCTGCCGTCGTACGGCACGCCGCGGCCGATGCCAAATCCCCGCGTCGCGCGATCGTACATCGGCGCGCCGCGCACTGACGACGGCTTCAGCCGCCCGGTAGCGCATAAGCGACCAAGTAGTCCCCGCGCGTGCTGTCGCCTTTGTAACCGCCCGCGGCGATCACGAGATATTGCTTGCCGCCGATCGAATAGGTCATCGGCGTGGCCTGTCCCCCGGCCGGGAGCTTCACTTCCCACAAGAGCTTGCCGCTGTCGACATCGAACGCGCGCAAGCGGTCATCCAAGCTCGCGGCGATGAACACGATGCCGCCGGCCGTGACGATCGGACCGCCGATACCCGGAATGCCGAGATGCACGGGAATCAACGGCGTCTGTCCGAGTGGGATTTGCCATTTGATCGTGCCATGTTCCATGTCGACCGCCGTGAGCGTGCCCCACGGCGGCTTGACGCAGGGAATACCGAGCGCCGACTTGAACGCATTGCGGCGCATGCCGTAGGGCGTGCCCTCTTGACGGGCCCACTCGAAGTCGGGGTAATTGCCCGACTCTTTCTGGGCCTTGAGGTCGGCACGCGCAACCAGTGCGACCACGAATGGCAAGTTCATGGTATTGGCAACCGCGATCTGGCGCTTCGGATCGAATGCAATGCCGCCCCAGTTCGAGCCGCCCGCATTGCCAGGTTGCATGATCGAATCCGCGAGCGCCGGCGGCTGGAACATGCCCTCCGAGCGATACGCTTCGATGCGTTTTCGGCAAGCCCGCGTATCGAACCAGGCAATGCCCCAGGCGTCGTCCGGTGTCACCGGCGACTGCCGCGCCAACGCCGGCGGCGCCACCGGAACGGGCTGCGTCGGCGAGGGATGCTCGCCCGGCACGGCATCCTGCGGCACCGGCTTCTCGATGATCGGAAACAACGGCGCGCCGGTGTCGCGATCGAACGTATACAAAAATCCCGTCTTGGTCGCCTGGATCACGGCCGCGACCGGCTTTCCGCCGTGAACGAGGTCCACGAGCGTCGGCTGCGAGGCGAGGTCGTAGTCCCAGAGGTCATGGTGCACCAATTGCTGACCCCATTTGAACCGACCGGTGTCGCCGTCGAGTGCGACCAGCGAATTGGCCCAGCGGTTATCGCCCGGCCGCTCGCCGCCGAAGTAGTCCGGACTCGCCGAACCCGTCGGCACAAATACCAAGTGACGAGCCGCATCCACCGACAGCGGCGCCCAGGCGTTGGCGGCGCTTGCGGTTTCGAGACTCTCGGGGCTCCACTCTTTGTATACGGGGTTCGACGGGTCGCGCGGAATCGGGTCCCAGCTCCAAACGAGCTTGCCGCTTCGCGCGTCGAATGCGCGCACGGTGCCGAGCTCGACGAGCACCGCGCGATTGTCGCCGATCGAGGATCCGACGATGATCAAGGAGTCGAGAACCGCCGGCGGCGAGGTCACGAGGTAGTCACGCCATTCGTCGCCTTCCTCGAACTGCGAGCGCACGTCTTTGAGCAGATTCACCGCGCCGTTCTCGCCGAAGTCCGCGCAGAGCTTGCCGGTCGCGGCGTCGAGCGAAAGCAATCGGCCGTCCAAGGTCGGCGCGTAGATACGCGCATGGCATGGCGCGTCGTGCGAACTCGCCGCATCGACCCACAGCGACACGCCGCGCGAGACGCCGTCGGAATAATGCAGATCCTTGCGGCTCTCGCTGTCGTGGCGCCAGCGCAGCGAGCCGCTCGCCGCATCGACCGCGACCACATCGGTGCTGCTCGTGGTCAGGTAAAGCGTACCCTCGTAGAGGATCGGCGTCGCTTCGAACGCCGAGCGTTTCCAATCCTTGACGCCCTGGCCCAATTCGCCGGTGCGGAATGTCCATGCAACGCGCAGCTCGCCGACGTTGGTCGTGGTGATCTGATTCAACGCGGAGTATCGAGTACCGCCGTCGTCACCGCCGTAGGCGGGCCAGCCGGCATCCGGCGCGCCGGCGCAGAGTGCGGGGCCGGCGAGCGTGACCGCGAGCAACCCGCTGAGCGCGGCGGCGGTCGGCGTCATTCCAGCGGCTGCCGATACATGATGAACCCGGACTTTTGCGCGATCTGATCGTAGAGACGCATCGCCACGGTATTGGTCTCCTGGGTCAGCCAATACACGCGCGTTGATCCCGCAGTTCTGGCGCGGTCGTAAACCTCGAGTATCAGTGCCCGTCCCACACCCTGCCCTCGCGCCGCCGGTGTCGTGAACAAGTCCTGCAGATAGCAAACGGGCCCGAGCATCGTCGTGTTTCGATGAAAAATATAATGCACCAAGCCGATCAAGCCGCCGTCACTCTCGGCGACCAGCGCATTCACGGGCTCATACGCGTCGAAAAACCGGGACCAGGTGGTTTGCGTGATTTCCGGCGCGAGCGCGGTCGAGCCTGAGCGCCCGTAGAACGCGTTGTAGCCGTCCCAAAGTTCCTTCCAAGCACCGAAGTCCTCGGTTCGCGCCTGCCGAACCGCAATCGGCGATCTCATGGCGCCGAAGAATGCGCCGGCGGGCGCCTTTGGAATCCGCCGTAGCACAAGTACAGGCCGACCACGAGCGAAAATGCGGCAAACAGGTACACGAGTTGCTCATAGTGCAGCTCGTTGAGGTAGAAGTCCGCGATCGCCTGCGGCGGGATCGCGAGAAACATCGCGCCCTTGAGTGCGGTCGCCCAACCGATCAGAGTCACGACGACCGCCAGGGCGCCGGTCCAGATGTTGTGTGCGAGCACGATCGCGAGCCCCGTCGCGAGCAACACGACGCCGATGAAGAAAATGAGCGGCGCATCCTGCAGCATCGAGGCGACCGTGCGTCCAATCGCGGGTCCGCGCACGAACAGACAGAGCGCCGCGATGAGGCAGTACAGGCCGAATAATCGACTGAGAAAAATCGTGCGCGGCGACATCGGTGGCTCCTTTAGGGATCCGTTGCGACTGGGCACGCCGATTCTACCAGCACGGGAGTCGGTGCGGCCGGATAGCCAAGCGCGATCCGTTGAGACATGCTGCAGCGATGAGGAAACAACCCGGTACCCGTGCCGCGGCGGCGGCGCGCCACGGCGTGGCGCGCGTGATTTCCAAGCTGGGGCTTGCATCGCGCACGCAAGCGGCGCGCTGGGTCGGCGACGGGCGCGTACGCGTCAACGGGCGCGTCGTGCTCGACGGCGAATTTCCGGTGCGGCAGGGAATCGACCGCATCGATATCGATGGCCGGGAGCCGGCGCCCGCGGAGCGCGTCGTACTGATGCTGAACAAGCCGCGGGGCCTGATCACGACCGCGAAGGACGATCAGGGCCGCGAAACCGTCTATCGCTGCCTCGCCGGCGCAGCGCTGCCTTGGCTCGCACCGGTCGGGCGGCTCGACAAGGCGAGTGAGGGGCTGCTGCTGTTCACCAACGATCCGGCCTGGGCCGCGCGCGTCACGGACCCGAGCACCGGCCCACCAAAAACCTACCACGTGCAAGTTGCCGGCTTGCCCGACGCGCACTTGATCGCACGAATCGCGCGCGGTGTCGAACTCGGCGGGGAGCACTTGGCGGCCCGATCGGTTCACAGCTTGCGCAGCGCGCAAAAGAACACTTGGCTCGAGATCGTGCTCGACGAGGGCCGCAACCGGCAGATACGTCGCATGCTCGAGGCCTTCGATCTGCGCATCTTGCGCCTCGTGCGCGTCGGCGTAGGCACGCTGCAACTCGGCGAGCTCGCGAAAGGCTCCTGGCGCCGGCTCACCGAGCTCGAGATCGAATCGCTATGAACCTGCTGCGGGCTCGGTGACGTTCGGCGCGGCCATGAACGGACTGATGCCGAATTTCGGGTAGACCTCGCTCGGGTAATAAAACGCACCGTCCTTGACGACCATGCGGATGGTCTTGATCGCCTTCAATGTCTTGGTCGGATCGCCGGGGATCAGGAAGAAGTCGGCGAGCTTGCCCTTTTCGATCGATCCCAGGCGTTGATCCTGGCCCAGGTAGCGCGCCGAATCGAAGCTCGCGCGCTTGAGGATTTCGGCGGCGCTGAAACCCGCGCGCTCATAGAGCTCGAGCTCTCGATGATAAGTGAACGAGCCGCCCGTGTCGGTGCCGAACACGATGAAGACGCCCCGGTCGTGCAGCAAGCGCACGGTCGCGATGATCTTGTCGAACGCATCGCGATACGCCTTGTCGTCGCCTTTGGCCGAGGTGTCGATGAGCGCCTTCAAAGAATCGCGGCGCCAGCCGATCGGCATATGGTCGAAATAGTCGGCGGCGCCGGGCGGCACCTGACCATCCCGGTTCTGCGTGAGCATCTCGTGTATGCCGAGCGTCGGGTCGATCGCGATGTGCCGCTCGACCATCATATTGATCGTGTGCTGGACTTTGTCGCTTTGCAGATCCAAGGCACCGAAGCGCTTCAAGGCAGTCAAGCGAAACAGCGTGCGCGTATCCTCGTCGGATTTGATGACCCAGCCGAGCATGAACTGGTTGATGTGAGTGATCTCGTCGTAGCCGGCTTCGATCATGTTGTCGGTGGTCGAAAACGCCGGAATGTGGCCGGCCACGCGCATCCCCAGCAGATGCGCTTCCTTGGTCATCGCAGGCACCCAGGCCGGATTCATGCTGTTGTAGATCTTGATCTGCCAATAGCCGCGCGCGCCGTACCAACGCACGGCGTCGATCGCGCTGTCCTGCGTGTCGACGATGATGCCGTTGTTCGCACTGAACGCACTTTTGCCTTCGATGAATCCGCTGCGAATCACGTGCGGTCCGCTGACGACACCGCCGTCGATTTGCGCGATCAGGCGGCTCAAGACCTCGTTGTCGTTGCCCATGTCCCGCACCGAGGTGACGCCCGCGAGCAAATCGAGCAGTGCTTCGTCCTGCTGCAGGTGGGCGTGCATGTCGTAGAGCCCGGCCACGAGAGTGCCGCCCTCGCCGTCGATCGCGACCTCGCCGGGAGTCGGCGGGCTGCCGAGCGGCTCGAGAGCGGCGATTTCGCGGCCGCTCACGAGCACCGAGAGCGGCGCGGTCAGCGAAGAGGTGCGCGGATCGAACAGCCGCACATTGCGAATGCGCACCGGACCGGCGTAGCGATGCGCCGACTCCTGCTCGATCTTGATGTAGCGTTGGGTGCTCCACTCGGCCGCGAGCTTGCGCAGCCGCGCCTCCTCGCCCTCGTAGCCCACGCGCACGATGACCATGCTGGGATCGACCGACGCGAACAGCGCGCCGCTCGCATCGAGCAGAATCGTGTCGGGGGTCAGGTTGATGCCGCTGAGGTCGTAGCGCGTGACCTGGATTGACCCGCCCTGACCTTGAACCGTGAGCGTTTCGCCGGCCTCGATCGCGAGCGTTCCGCTCGGCAGTGCCGCAAGCTTCCGGCCGGGGGCCTTGAGCAATGCGCGCGCATAAACGCCGTCCGACCACGGACTGCCGCTCTGCGCGACGTAAAGGCTCGGGACCGAGACCGTCGCGCTGCCTTTGCCCGTCGGGTCGGTCCAGCTCGCTTGAGCGCCCTTGCGCGCAAAATGCTCCGCCACTTTGCTGCCGAACGTCGTGGTTCCGGTGATCGTCCACTGCGTCGGCAGCCCGTCGGCATCGAGTCGAAGTGTCTCGGCCATGGTCGGCCCGCGGCCGTTGTTCTTGATGTCGAAGTCGATGCGGGTCTCCTCACCCTTGCTGCTCGCGACCAGCGTCCCGACATGCTTGCCGCCCGTGATCACGGTGAAGCGTGCGACGTCCTCGCCCGCAGCGGGGTTCGAATCGGCATCGGCGGCCGGCGTTGCGGCGGCGAGCACCAGCAACGCGAGCGCAAAATTCTTGATCATGAAGAGTCCTTTGAGTGAGAGACAAGTTCCGCAGTTTGGCGCGCCGCCGTGAGTGCGTGCGCGAGATGTGAAAAGCGTCCCGCCTTCAATCCGCTCGAACCCTGCGGATCGAGCCGTTCGAGCAAGTCGCGCTCGGCGATATCATCGAGCAGTTCGAAGCCCGTCGCGCGCAGCTGCTCGGCGAGCATCGCAGGATCGAAGCCCGACTGAAACGGCTCGCCGGCCGCAGCGACGCGACGGCGCAGCTCCTCGAATGACTGCGAATCGGAGCTGAATGCCCGTTCGTCGAAATACGTGAACACCAATTCGCTGCCGCTTGCGGCGCAGCCCGCGATCGCGCGCAAGGTCGCGAGATTCGCGGCGCGCGTGAGGTACATCGTCACGCCGAGCCAGGAGAAGAACGCGCGCTCGAGCGGGCGAAATTTCGATCGGTACAGCGCGGATGCGAGCGATTCGGTCGACAGATCGGCCGCAATGTAGTGAACCGCCGGCGGCTCCAATCCCAATTCACGCAGCCGTTGCTGCTTCAGCGCCTGCGTCGCCGGATGATCGATCTCGAAAATCTCGAGAGTTTGCGCAAACGCCGGGCGGCGCAGCGCAAAGCTGTCGAACCCCGCGCCGACGAGCACGTATTGCCGCACGCCGCCGGCCACCGCGGATCGCAGTGCATCTTCCGCATAGCGGCTGCGCATGATCACGCCCGCGTAGGCCGGACTTGCGCGCAGGCTCGTATCGAGGATCGAGCCGGGCGCGGCGCGCGCCTCGGCTTGGGCCCGGCTGTCCATCCTCGAGAGCGCCGCCTCGCGAAATCGCTGCTGCACCGAGCTCGGCACGATGCGCTCACCCCAGGGATCATCGATCAGCGGGTTGCGGTCGAGGCGCGTGTGAATCGCACGCATCAGCGCGGTCGCAAGAGCCGTTTGGCTCGCCTTGAAGCCGCCGTCGAGATCCATGCTCAGCCGCCCCTTTCGGACTCGTTGCGAACGCGTGGGTCCGGGCCGCCCGAGCTGCCGGTAGCTTCAAACGCGCGCTCGGCATCGCGCAATGCGGTGGCGAGGCGTCGCGCCCACTCGGCCTGCCCGGCGACGCCGGTCACGAGATCCTGGCGGATCTCGATTTCGACGTGCGGCAATCCGCGCGCCTCGGCATGGCGCGGAATCGTATAATCGGTCGTGTCGCTGACAAAATACGGCTGGTTGTCGGCGATGATGAGCCCGGTTTCGCGGCGCAGTGCGTCGAGCAGCAGGCCCGCGAAGCGGCGATCGCGGTTATAGAGCACGGCCGCGTGCATCTCGCGCCGCACGCCCTTGTACAAATCGGTCATCGTATGTTGCGCGACCAGGATCGTGCGGCGACCCGCTGCAAGCCGCGCATCGAGCAACGCACGCACGCGGTTGTGGTAGGGATCGAAAATCTCGGCGCGGCGCGCCGCAATCTCAGCGTCACTGAGCCTCAAGTTGCCGGGGATATCGATCCACTCGCTGACCGTCGCAATCGAGGTCTCGAATCTCGGATCGCGATTGCAATCGATCACGAGCCGCGAATAATTCTGCGCGATCAGCGGCGCATCGAGCGCCGCCGCAGTCCGGCTCGCGACCTCGAGGCCGCCGATATCCCAGGCGATATGCCGCCGCAGCTCCGACTGCGGCAGACCGAGATCGTCCAAGCGCCGCGGTATCCGCCAGCCGGCGTGGTCGACGACGAACACGAAATCCGATTTCCCCTCGCAGCCCTGTTCGATGACGGGCGAAGCCTCGTCCGGGTCGAGCAGGCGGTATGCGGGCGGAGCCGGCATCTGCGGCTTCAGATCGTTGATTTTCGGCATAGCGACGACAGGTCTCCGCGCATGGCGCGCGCCGATGGTAGCGAGCATTGGCGGGCAAGTCGACCCGCCGCGCGACATGACAGAATATCGACCGCTGCGCAGACTTCGTCGGGCCGCTAGGGCGGCTTGCGATCGACGACCTTCTTCGCAAGTTCGGCGATTTGCGCCAGATCCATGTCCTCGGAAGGGACTTCGATGACGTCGTCGATCGGCGCTTGCGGCGCGCGAATTGCGCGCGGCGCCGGCGCCTTCGGCGCAAAAGTCGCTGCTGTCGCCGGGGCCGGCGCGGGCGCTCGACTGGCCGGCGCCCGCGTAGTCGGCTTCGATTCGCCGGAGTTATAGGGAGCCGCGTCCGGCGCGGGCCTGACCCAGTCGGCCATCTGGTCCATCCAGCGCTGATAGCGCTCGAAGGTCCACATTCCTTCCTCGCCGCCGGATTGAAGCACATTGGTGATTTGACTGAAGTTTCCGGCGCGTATCGTGCCGCGCGCACCGGTGCTCGGCATCAGGATCTCGCAGCGCGGCACGCGCAGCCGATGAGCGCTCAGGAAATCGAGTCGCTGGCAGCTCAAGCCGACCAGACAATCGGCGAGCTGCGCGCGAACGCTCGCCTGCAGATCCGACGGAAACGACATGCAAAGCCGGCTCAGTGCCTCGGCGCAGTTCGCCGAGTGCATCGTCGCGAGCACGAGATGTCCGGTTTCCGCCGCATTGAGCGTGAGCCGCATGACTTCGGGCGTGCGCATTTCGCTGATCACGAGCACGTCGGGATTCTCGCGCAGCGCATCGGTGATGCCCTGCTCGAAACTCGGCGAGTGCGTGGGTATCTCGCGCTGGCGGATGTAGGACTGCCGATTCGCGAACAGGTATTCGAGCGGACTCTCGAGCGTCACGATATGGCGCGCACGCGATGCGTTGATTTCCTCGATGAGCGCGGCGAGCGTCGTCGACTTGCCCGATCCGGTCGGCCCGGAAATGATCACGAGCCCGGTCGATGCCTCGGTGAGCTTGCGAAAATCGGGATGCAGATTGCAGGCGCGAATGTCCTTGACCGAGGGCGCAAGCAGCCGAATCGCGACCGCGATCCCCCGCACGGTCTGAAAGAAGCTCGCGCGGCAGCGCACACCGCGTATCGAGATCGCGATGTCGGCCGAGCCTCGTTCGCGAAACTGCGCCCAGCCTTCCGCGCCGAGCAGATCCTGTCCCGCCTGAACGAGCCGGTCCGCGGGAACCGCGGGGCCCGCGTTGTGTAATTCGCCGCGCACGCGCGCGACCAGCGGCGTATTGGTCTCCAAATGCAAGTCGCTGGCGCCGAGGATCCGGGCCTTTTCGATCCATTCCTCAAATATCATGGGGCAGCTCCCGACGGCCGGCAAACGCCGCAGCCAAGAGTGTAGCAGCGCGGTGCGGCGCCGATCTCGTACAATCGCACTGTCGGCCGCCATCAGATGCACCTAAACTCAGGGATTCTAATGAACCAATCGCCCATGGAACAAGAACTAGAAATTCGCAACTACCTGACGCAGCGCGGAATCGAACACGTGAAAATCGGGGTATTCGACGGGGATGCGATTCTGCGCGGCAAGTATTTGAGCCGCGACAAATTCCTCGCGGCGCTCGCCAAGAATCTCGGCTTCTGCGACGTGATCCTGGGCTGGGACTCGAACGATCAGCTGTTCGACAACACGAAGTTCACGGGCTGGCACACGGCCTATCCGGATGCAACCGTGCGCGTCCTGCCGGCGACTCGGCGCGAGATTCCGTTCGAGCCCAAAACGGCGTTGTTTCTCGGCGAATTCGCCGGACCCGCGGAATCGGTCTGCCCGCGCGGCACACTGCGGCGCGTGCTGGCGCGCGCCGAACGCATGGGCTACGAGGTCAGCGCCGCTGCGGAATACGAATTCTTCCTGTTCGAGGAAACGCCGCAGTCGGTTCGCGACAAGGGCTATCGACACCTGAAGACGATGACGCCGGGCGCATTCGGCTACTCGGTGCTGCGCAGCTCGGTTCATTCCGAGCTCTATCACGAACTGCTCGAACTCGGCCAGACGATGCGATTTCCGATCGAGGGGCTGCACACTGAAACCGGTCCCGGCGTGCTCGAGGCCGCGCTGATTTACTGCGAAGCGCTCGAAGCGGCCGATCGCGCGGCGCTGTTCAAGACATTCGCGAAGGTTCTCGCCCAGCGCCACGGCCTGATGGCGACCTTCATGGCCAAGTGGTCCAACAGCGTCCCCGGCCAGAGCGGCCATTTGCATATCTCGTTGCGCACACCGGACGGCGGCACCGTATTCCATGATCCTGCGAAGCCGAACGAGATGTCGGACGCGATGCGCTGGTTCATCGGCGGCCAGCAGGCGCTGATGCCCGAGTTGCTCGCGATGGTCGCCTCCACGGTGAACAGCTATTCGCGGCTCGTGCCGGGCTACTGGGCGCCGACCTCCGCGACCTGGGGCATCGAGAACCGCACGACTGCGCTGCGCGTGATTCGCGGCGGTGCCTCGAGCCAGCGCGTCGAGTACCGGATCGCGGCCGCCGACATCAATCCCTACCTCGCGCTCGCCGCGGCGATCGGCTCCGGGCTCTGGGGCATCGAACATCGGATCGAGCCTGATGCGCCGATCGTCGGCAACGCCTATGACCGCGAGCATCCGCCCGAGCGGCGCCTGCCGGCGACCTTGTATGAGGCCGCCGAACGGCTCGCCGCTTCAATGCCGGCGCGCGCGCTGTTTGGCGACGCGCTCGTCGACCACCATGCCGCGACCCGCCAGTGGGAGGAACGTGAATTCCGCAAGGCCATTACCGATTGGGAGTTGGCCCGCTATTTCGAAATCATATGAGTAAATCCGTGAACGCAACGCTCAAGACCATCAGTCCCGTCGACGGCCGCATCTACGTCGAGCGCGCGCTCGAATCCGCCGAGGGCATCGACCGCGCGCTCGACACCGCCGCGCGCGCGCAGCGCGCTTGGGGCTCGCTGCCGCTGGCCGCACGCTGCGCCGTGCTCGAGCGAGCGGTCGACGCGTTCGTCGCCAAAACCGCTGAAATCGCGCTCGAAATCACCTGGCAGATGGGCCGGCCCATTCGCCATGCGCCGGGCGAGGTGCGCGGCTTCGAGGAGCGTGCGCGCTACATGCTGCAAGTCGCGCCCGAGGCGCTCGGGGCGATCAAGCCGGCGGACAAGCCGGGCTTCGAGCGCCAGATCAAGCGCGTGCCGCTCGGCGTCGTCGCGGTCGTCGCGCCCTGGAATTACCCGTATCTGACCGCGGTCAACGCGGTGCTGCCGGCGTTGATCGCCGGCAACGCAGTCGTGCTCAAGCCTTCACACCAGACACCGTTGTGCGCAGAACGCTTTCTCGAGGCATTTGCGGCCGCGGGTGTGCCGGCCGGCGTGTTTCAATACTTGCACCTCTCGCATGCCGACACCGCGCGGCTCATGGGCGATTCGCGCGTCGCGAGCGTCTGCTTCACGGGCTCCGTGTCGGGCGGCAAGGCCGTCGTCGCCGCAACCGCTGCCGGATTCGCAAACTCCGGTCTCGAACTCGGCGGCAAGGATCCTGCCTACGTGCGCGAAGATGCCAATCTTGCACATGCGATCGATTCGCTGACCGACGGCGCGTTCTTCAACGCCGGCCAATCCTGCTGCGGCATCAAGCGCATCTATGTCGCGGCGCCCCGCTACGACGAGTTTGTCGCAGGCGTCGTTGCGCTCACGCGGCAATATCGCCTCGGGAGCCCGCTCGATCCGGAAACGACGCTCGGCCCCGTGGTGCGTGCGTCGGCCGCCGACGCGGTTCGCGCCCAGGTCCGCGCAGCGCTTGCGCAGGGAGCGCGGCAATTGATCGATGAGACCGAATTTGCGGCGTCCGCAGCCGGCACGGCCTACCTTGCGCCACAGGTACTCGTCGGCGTCAACCACACGATGGCGATCATGCGCGAGGAGACCTTCGGGCCCGCAGTCGGCATCATGCCGGTCGCGTCCGACGAAGAGGCGCTGCGACTCATGAACGACAGCGCATTCGGATTGACCGCGGCGATCTATTCGAGCGATACGCGGCGCGCCGAAGCGCTCGGCGACGCGCTCGAGACCGGCACGGTGTTCCTGAATCGTTGCGATTACCTCGATCCCGCGCTCGCCTGGACCGGTGTCAAGAACTCGGGACGCGGCTGCACTTTATCGCGCGTCGGCTTCGAACAGCTGACGCGCCCGAAATCCTTTCACTTCAAGGTAACGACATGACAGCGACTCTGCGCGGCAACTGGAATTATCCGACGACGATTTGGGCCGGCCCGGGCCGCATCGCCGAGCTGCCCGCGGCCTGCGCGCGCGCCGGCATCCGTCGGCCCTTGGTGGTCACCGACGAAGGCCTGGTGCGAGCGCCGATGATCAAGAACGCGCTCGCCGCGCTGCCCGGTGCGGCGTTATTCGGCGCGGTGCGCGGCAATCCCGCTAGCAGCCACGTCGAGGCCGGGTTGCTGGCTTTCCGCAGCGGCGGCCACGACGGCGTCGTCGCCTTCGGCGGCGGCTCGGCACTCGATGCGGGCAAAGTCGTCGCGTTCATGTCGGGACAGACCCGCCCGCTGTGGGATTTCGAGGACATCGGCGACTGGTGGACGCGAGCCGATCCGACCGGCATCGCACCGGTCGTCGCGGTGCCGACCACCGCGGGCACGGGCTCCGAGGTCGGCCGTGCCGGCGTGATCCTCAACGAGGAAACACACCAAAAGAAGATCATTTTTCATCCGCAAATGATGCCGCGGATCGTGATCTTGGATGCCGAGCTCACGGTCGGCCTGCCGCGCAGCGTAACCGCGGCTACGGGCATCGACGCGTTCGTGCATTGCTTCGAGGCGTTTTGCGCGCCGGGATTCCACCCGCTCGCCGATGGCGTCGCGCTCGAGGGCATGCGCCTGATCCACCGCTACCTGCCGCGCGCATGTGCAAACGGCAAAGACATCGAGGCGCGCGCGCAAATGCTCGCGGCGGCATCGATGGGAGCAACTGCTTTCCAAAAGGGGCTCGGCGGCGTACACGCGATCGCGCATCCGGTCGGCTCGTGGTTCAACACCCACCACGGGCTGACCAATGCGGTGATCCTGCCCTATGTCATGGCGCACAACCGCAACGCGATTGCGGACAAGGTCGACGTGATCGCGCGCGTGCTCGACTTGCCGGCGCGCGGCTATGAGGGCCTGCTCACCTGGGTGCTCGATATGCGCCGCGATCTCGGCATACCGCATGCCTTGAGTGCGATCGGCGTCAGCGCGGACAAGGCCGAGATCATCGGACGAGAAGCCGCGATCGATCCTTCCGCGAGCGGCAATCCGACGCCGATCGATGCGGCGGCGCTCGAGCACATCTTCCGGGCCGCGGTTGCGGGCACTCTCGATGCGGTCGTGAGCGCCGCGTGAGCGCCGCACGCATTCTCGTGATCGACGGCAACGTCGCCGAGATCCGTGCCCGCCTGCAGGCCGCGCTCGGCTACGACTCCGGCAACGGCTACGCGCGCGTGCTGCGTAGGATCGATCCCAAGCTGCAGGTCGATATCGTGACCGCGGCGGATGCCGACCCGGCGCTTCCGCCCGGCGTCGGCCTCGAGCAGTACGACGGCGTGACGATGACCGGGTCGGCGCTCAACATCTACGCCGGCGGAGCGCCGGTGCTGAGGCAGATCGAACTCGCGCGCGCGGTATTCGCCGCGGGTGTGCCGTTCTTCGGCAGCTGCTGGGGGCTGCAGGTCGCGGTGGCCGCGGCCGGCGGCGAGGTGCGTGCCAATCCGCGCGGACGCGAGTTCGGGTTCGCTCGCCGCATCCTTCAAACGGACGCAGGTCGCGCGCACCCGCTCTTTGCCGGCAAACCGATCGTCTTCGAGGCGCCGACGATTCATCGCGACGAGATCAGCACGCTGCCCCCCGATGCGCAGGTGTTGGCGGCCAATGACTTCGGCGTGCAGGCGGCGACTTTTTTCTATGGCCGCAGCACATTCTGGGGCGTGCAGTACCACCCGGAATACGACTATGTCGATATTGCCGCGGCCGCCGAACGCTACGGCGCAACGCTGGTCGTCGAAGGGATGTTCGCCGACGCCGCGGCGCTCAGCTCCTTCGCCGCCGACCTGCGCATCCTGCAGGAGAACCCGGAAGCCGCACCGCTGCTATGGAAGCATGGACTTGGGGCCGCGATGCGCAGCGAATCGCTGCGCCTGCTCGAGATCCGCAATTGGCTCGAGCGCGAGGTGCGGCCGCGCGCACAGCGGCGCGCCACTTAAGTCACGCCGATGCGGCTAACGCGAATGCCCGATGCGATCGTCGAGGCGCGCATCCACTATGCCGGCGGGCTCGATGTGGCCGATGACTTCGGTTTCTTTAGGGAACAGCGCCGCGACCGCGCGCTCGGCGGCATCGACGATTTCGTGACCCTCACGCACCGTGACTGCGCCGTCGACCTCCAGATGGAATTCGACGAACACGCGATCGCCGGCATCGCGTGTGCGAAGATCGTGGATGCCTCGCGCACCGGGACAGGCAATCGCGACATCCTTGATGCGGTTTCGCGTTTCATGCGGCAATTCGTGGTCCAGCAGTTGATGCGACGCGGTCACCGCGACGCGCGCCGCGCCGGCGATCATCACGATTGCGATCGCGAGCGCGAATGCCGGATCCGCGCGCTCCCAACCGGTCAGCGCCGTCAGCGCGAGCGCCGCAAGCACCGCGGCGTTCAAGACGGCATCCAACAAATAGTGCGTCCGGTCGGCGGCGATCGCGGTCGATCCCGTGCGGCGAACCACCCAACCCTGCATCGCGGCGATCAGGCTCGAGATGCCGAGCCCGGCTCCCGCGATCCACAAACCCAAGTGCAGCGCGACCAGCGGCTGAGGAGCGATCAGCCGCCAGATCGATTCGCCCGCAAGCACGATTGCGGTTCCGGCCAGCAGGATCGCCTGCGTGAATGCCGCCAAAGCCTCACCCTTGCCATGACCGTAGCGATGCAACGAATCGCTCGGACGCTCCGCGAAGCGCACGCCGATGAACGTGACCGTTGCCGCCAAGGCGTCGACGACGGCATCGGCGGCCGATGTCAACAGGGCGACCGAACCGGTGGCCGTCCATCCCCAAAGTTTGACGACGATCAGCACCAACGCCGACCCGAGCACGATCGCGCTCGCCATGCGGCGCAGGCCCGCGTCCGAGGCGACGCGACTGTTCAGGCCAGTCTCGGTCTGAGGCTGCGGACGTCGCGCGAGGACACGGCGCCCAGCAGGTGATCATTTTCGTCGGTGATCGGCAGCGCGCGGAAGTTGTAGCGCTCGAACAGCATGCTGGCTTCACGCAAAGTCGCATCCTTCGGCAGCGCGATCACATGTTCGGTCATGATGTCGCCGAGCGTCTGTCCCGGCTCTGCGCCCACGATCTCGCGCAGGTCGACGACGCCCTTGAGGGTCCCGGCCGCATCGGTCACGTAAATGTACATCACGACGTCCTTGCCGGTCGCGAGTTCCCGATACCGGTCGAGCACCTCGGCGGCCGGTGTCGTGGCCGGCAGTCGAATGACCTCGGGCGATCCATAGAGCAGGATTTGTTCGTCATGCTTGCCGATGATGTGCTCGACCTTGGTCGATTTCTCGCTATCGAGGAGCTTGAGGATCGCACCGGCCTGATCTTGCGGCAGTATTGCGAGAATGTCGGCGGCCTGTGCGGGAGTCATTTCGTTGATGAGCTGCGCGGCGCGCTCTTTTTCGATCGCACGGATCAGCTCTCTTTGCACCCGCGGCTCGACCTCTTCGAGCGTATCGGACGCCTGCTGCGCATCGAGCGCGTTGAACAATGCGACGCGCTGGCCGCCCTCGAGTTCCTCGAGGATGTCGGCAAGATCGACGGGGTGAATCTCGCTCAGACCCGCCTTGGGCACCTTGAGCTTGATGTTGCCCGCGAAGCTGCCGAGCTGCGCCGGGAGCGGCTGGACGTATAGCCACGAGACGCGGTCTTCCTGGTTGCGGTTCGTGAGAAGTTTCGCGAGTTTGCGCAGTCCCAGGCGGCGCAGCGCCCGATAGTGGCTGAAATCCACTTCGGCCGCATAGAGCTTGCCGTTTTGGAACGCGAGCTTCACGTCGTAGACGATCTCGACTTCATGGTCGTCCATGTCGAGGATCTTCTTGTCGAGTATATGGTCGTGCAGCAGGATCAGATTCTCCTGCGGCGCGCGTTCATACGGCGCCGTTTGCGCCGCATCGATGTCGAGCGCGATCTCGTTATTCGAGATCAGCAGTACTTTATCCCACGGAATCGTCAGCGATGGATAGCCGAACGGTCGCGAAACGATCACGTGCGTGACTTCCGGCAGCTTGCCGGTTTCCACGATCGCCAGATCGCTGAGGCGGCCGATCCGGTCCTTCTTCACGAAGACGCGGCGGTCGAGGATCTCGCTGAGGTAAAACTCGTGTTCGAGTACGGTAACCACGATCTAACCCTGCTGTACGATCAAAACGAACTTATAGATCATCAACGCAACCAGCGCCAGCAAGTACACGCGCAGCACCATCAGCGAGATGCGCACCGCGCCGGACATCTCGATGCGCGGCTGCCGATAGCGTGCGTTGATCGTGATGATTTTCTCGAACAGGTTGCGAAAAGCGCTCATGGCTCGGTACTCGTCTATTTGAAAAGCGTGGGAAACAACACCGAAAATCCATACAAGGTCGACAGAATGATGATCGACAGCACGATGAAGCCGCCGATCAGATTCTGGCTCAACGTATTGCAGCGCTCTCCCATGGTCGCCCGATCATTGAGCAGCAGGATCAGGAACACCAGAGCCGCCGGCAGCAGCGTCACGGCGATGACCTGAACGAACAAGGTGATCAGCACCAGCGGCGCCTGCGGGATCAGCACGACGAGTCCCGAGCTGACGAGCATCAAAAAGTAGGTTGCATAAAACCACGGCGCTTGCCGAATCTTGGTGTTGAGCGAATGCGCCCAGCCGAAGATCTCGCCGAACGCCCAGGAGCTCGCGAGCGAAATGCAAATCGCGCCGAGCAGACCGGCATCGAACAAGCCGATTGCGAGGAAGGTTCCGACATAGCGATCCGTCTTCATCAACTGCTGCGCCGCCTGCGCGGCGCTATCGATGTCGATGCCCGGCAGCACGGTCCCCGTGACGATCACGATGAACACCGCGACAATCACGGTGACGATCGAACCGAGCATCGTGTCGAAACGGCCCCAGGGGATGTCCTTCTCGAGCATCCCCTTGTCGACCACGGCGCTTTGCTGGAAGAACAGCATCCAGGGCGCGATCGTGGTGCCGATGTTGGCCATCAGGAAGAAGAACAGCTCGCCGTTGAAGCCTCCCGCAAAGTTCGGAATCAAGCCCTGTTGCAGTACGTCGCGCACCGACGGGTGCACCATGAACGCGCCCGGAATGTAAATCAGGTTCAGGGCGCAGAACAGCAGCGCAAGCTTCTCGAAGGTCCAATACCTGCCGTTGAGCACGATGATCGCCATCAACAAGATGACCCCAACCACGGTGATCCACGGAGGCACGCCGAACACGGCCAGCGCGGCGGTCATGCCGATGAACTCGGTGACCAGCGTCAGCCAGTCGACGATCATGAGGTCGAGCAGTGAAAACCAGCCCCAGAACGCGCCGAAACCATCGAAGATCGCTTCGGCGTGTCCGCGCTTGGTCACCGCGCCGAGGCGCACCGTCATTTCCTGAACGTAATAGGCGACCGGGATCAACAGCAGCAGAAACCAAATCAGGTGGTAGCCGTACTTGGCCCCGGTCGCGGCATACGTGGTGATGCCGCCCGCGTCATTGTCGGCAACCATGACGACGATTCCCGGCCCGGCGATGACCAGGTAGAGCCCGACGGCCTTCCACGCCTTGCGCAGCGGATAATAAAGTCTCGCGAAGAAATTCACGGCTGCACCCTCATCACACCCTTCGGCGATCGCTTCGAACCGCCACCCAAGTCCTCGTGGCCGAGGCTCGCAATATAGCCGCTATCGTTGGCCCCGGCGCAATTGGCGATCGACATCGATTACCCGTCAATAAAAGCAGCCGACGACGAGCAGCAGCGAAAATGCTAGCGCCAGCAGCGTCCAGAGCAGCAGCGCGATCTCACCGGCCACGAGCAAGGCGCGTCTTGCGTTCTCGGCGAGGATGCCGAGCATGACTTGAACGATGCGCGGCGCGGCAACCGCGGGGACACGCCAACCCAAAAAAGAAAATACCGTCATGATCTCTGCTCCTCGAGGTGCTCGAGCGTTGAAGCCCCAAGCCCGGGAGAGATCGCTGCGGGGAAATCAGCCGATCAGCGACAGGTTCCTACGACGGACTCTCCTCCGAGCCGTTTCGCTGGTGCGGGTGCTAGGTTGGGGATCCATCGGTGTTGATGTGCTCCGTGTATATTCAAGAAATTCTGGCAAAGCAGAATACCCTACCAGGGTATAGTAAATCAATAGCGGCGCATCGCCACTTTACGGCGCAATGCCGGATCAGGTCGGCGGCGATACCGCGACGTTGACTATAATTGAGACCCTCAATCACCTGGATGGTGCGCATGAAGAGTTCCTCCGATCCGCGCCGCACGATCGTCGTAGTCGGCGCGGGCTACAGCGGCTCACTGACCGCGGTCAATCTGCTGCGCGCCGCGGAGCCGGCCCAGTCGATCCTGCTGATTGAACGCCGCTCGCGATTCGGCCGCGGCCTCGCCTACCAGACTTGGGACGACAATTTGCTGTTGAATGTCCCCGCGGGGAATATGAGCGCGCTGCCGGATGTGCCCGGGCATTTCGTGGATTATTTGCACGGCATCGACCCCGCGTTCAATGCCGGTTCATTCGTTTCGCGGCGCATCTATGGGGATTACCTCGAATACTGCCTGACGAGCGCCGAACAGGTGAGCAGCTCCACGCTGCGCCGGCTATCCGGCGAAGTGTCGAGCGTGCGCCGAGCTGCCGAAGGCGAAGGATTCGTGGTCACGCTTGCGGGCGGGCAACAGGTCAAGAGCGACCGAGTCGTGCTCGCGACCGGCCATTTCCCGCCGGTTAATCCGTTGCCGAGATCGGATTTCAGCGCATCTCGCGCCTACATCGCCAATCCCTGGGATTTTGGTGCGCTCGACCAAACGGACGCGGGCCGCCCGGTCGCGATCTTGGGCGCCGGCCACACGGCCGTCGACGTGCTGTTTCGGCTCACGAGTCATGACGATACGCGCAAGGTCTATCTGATCTCGCGCCGCGGCTTGGTGACCCAAGGTCATCGCTTCGCGCCCAAGCCGCCGACCGCGGTCGCGGGATTCCCCGAATACCTGCGCTCGATCCCTGCGACCTTGCGCGCCCATGTGCACGCGATTCGTCAGCAGGCGCGCGAGCGAATGGCAGCCGGGCAGGACTGGCGCGATGTGATCAACGGATTGCGGCCCCATACGGCGGCGATCTGGCAACGCCTGCCGGTGCATGAGCGGCGCAAGTTCCTCGCGCGCATCCTGCCGTTTTGGGACATCCACCGGCACCGTCTCGCGCCGGCCGCCCACCTGCGGCTCGAGCAGATGCTGAAATCGGGCCAAGTGGAGAACATCGCGGGCCGCCTGCTTTCGATCGAGCAGCGCGGCGCCGATGTCATCGTCGAGGTCGGCGCGCGCGGCCGCTCGCCGCCGAGGCGCCTGACCGTCGGCGCGGTCGTCAATTGCACGGGCCCAAACTACGATATCGCGGCGATCGAGTTGCCGTTGATCGCCCAACTGCGGGACGAGGGACTCATTCAACAGGACCCGCTCAAATTGGGGCTCGAAATCGACGCGGACTACCAGGTCGTCGATCGCCGCGGCAGGAGCGTTCGCGGACTCTTCTACATCGGTCCGATGCTCAAGGCGAGTTTTTGGGAAGCGATCGCGATCCCGGAATTGCGGGTCCACGCGACAGCGATCGCCAATGCAGTGCTGCGCCACGCAGCCGCGCCGACCGGTGTTTCGAACTGATGACTCCACAGGATCCGCGCCGCGACCCTGAAACCTATTCTCCGCGCGCGGTGCTCCTCGCACTCGCGGTCGTGCTGCTGCTCGTGTTCGGCGGCCTGTTGCTGTTTTATGCGCTGCGCGACACCTCGAACCTGCAAGATTGCGTGATGCAAGGCCGCACCAATTGTACGGAAGCCGTCAGTTCGCCTTGAGGCGCACCGAAGGCGGCGCGTTGCCGCTTCGCCGGGCGAGCATCTGTCTCGCCGCCTCGAGCACCGCATGGATCGCGCGGCGCCGATAATCCCAGATCGCTTCGGGTCCCGGCGGAAACACGACCATGGTCGCATTGGCTTCGAACAGCAGCACCGAGCCGTCCGCGGCGAGCGCGAAATCGATGCCCGCATACTCGAGCCCCAGGCGCGCCTGCACCTGCGCGAGCGCCGCCATCGCCTTTGACCCAAGCACCGTCGGCATTGCATTGAGAAAGTGCCGCTCTTCGTCGCGAAACGCCGCGCTCTCGGCCATAGCGGCCGAGAAATAGTGGACCTTCCAGTCCGCGGAGATCGCCAAATGCAGCGGATAGGCAACGCCGTCGATGAACATCACGCGAAACTTACGCGTCATGCCGTCGGCTGCACGCGCATCGAGATACTCGATCGCGAGCAATTCCTCGCCGCCGAGTTCGGCCGCGGCCGCGGCGAGTTCTTCGCGACGCGCGACGCGCACGAAGTGACGGCCGGTATGAAAGCCCGGGCGGCGCAGCAGCAGCGGAAATTCGAGGTCGCCGCGTGCCAACAACTCCGTGCGCGTCAAGGCATCGATGCGTGGAGCAATGAGGCCGGGAATGCCGGCGAGCCGGCGCGCATTCTCGACGCGCCCGGTGACTCGCACGCGCACGGGCCGATTGATGACCGGTGCAGCACTTCGCGCGAGCAATTGTTCGGCGCGAACCAGCGCATCGGCACAAAGATCCGCATCGCCGATCGCGTTGACGACGAGCGCATGCGCCGGCGGCGGCGTGCCGGGATCGAAGAATTCGGCGTAGATGGCGTGCACGGTGTAGCGCCGATCGTCGATCCACAGCTGCGTCGGCAGATTGCCGGCGCGCGCCGAGACCAGCAGCAACAGCGGTATGCCGACACCCGTTCCGCGATAGGGCTTTGTGACGAGCGCGGAGCCCGAAAAACCCCGCCGCAGATGCTCCTCCGCGCCCGCTTGGTTCAACTCCGTGAGCACGCCGGCCATGCCGCGATGCGCCTCCGCCAGGCTCTCGTCGATCTCGAGCGCCGCTTGATAGTGGCGCCGCGCGCCGTCGAGATCGCCCTCCTCGCGCAACACATTGGCGAGGTTGACGTGCCCGATCGGATTGCCCGGATGATGCCGCACCGCTTGCAAATACGCGGTGCGTGCGGCGGATCGGAAACCGCCGGCCAACGCGAGCGCCGCAAGTTCGTTGAGCGCCGAGAAGTGGGTCGGATCGGCGCGCAGTATCTCGAGATAAGCCTGTTTCGCAGCCTCGTCCTCCGCCGCGCGCGCCAATGCGCGGGCGCGCGCGAGCGCTTCAGCGATATCCATCGCGGGACCCGGTGTTTAAGTCTTGGCCGTCCATCAGTTCAATCGTCGCCGAAACAGCCAGGCGGCGCCGGACAGCGTGACCAGCCCGATCACGAACAGCGGCAGGAAGTCCGCGAACAGATTCGAGAAGCCTGCGCCCTCGAGGTACACCCGCTTGGTCAGATCGAGCGCATAGCGCAGTGGGTTGATGATCATGATGGTTTGGAGCACATCCGGCATGCTGCTGAACGGCGTCGTCAAGCCCGACAGCAGAGCGAACGGCATCACGAGAATGAACGCATAGAGCATCGCCTGCTGCATCGTCTTGGCGATCGAGGAGACGAATAGACCGAGCCCGACCGCCGCCAACAGGAACAACGTGAGCCCGGCATATAGAACGATGAAGGATCCCGCGAATGGGATATGAAACCAAAACTGCGCGATCAACAGCACGGTCGTCGACTGGCCCAGGCCGATGACCATATTGGGCACGGCCTTGCCGGCCATGATCTCGTACGGCCTGAATGGCGTGACCAGCAATTGGTCGAACGTTCCCTGCTCGCGCTCGCGGGCGACCGACAATGCCGTGAGCATCATCGTGCCCATCATCGTCAACGTGCCGATCAGGCTCGGAATCATCGTCCAGCGCGAGTCGAGATTCGGGTTGTACCAAGAGCGCGTCACGATCCGCACGCTCGAGCCGCCCTGACCGTGACTGGATCGCCAGTCGCCGTTGAAGCCGTCGACGACGGCGCTCAGGTATCCGAGCGCCGTGCCCGCGGTGTTGGAATTGCGTCCGTCCGCAATGACCTCGAGCGGCGCGGCAACCCCCGCAAGCAGATTACGTTCGAAATTTTGATCGATTTGTATCACGAGCAACGCACGGCCGCTGTCGATCCAGGCCGCGATGTCTGCGGCACGGCCGAGATCGGCCTGGCGCTCGAACACGCGCGATCCGTCCAGGCGCGACAGCAATGCGATCGAGGCCGCGCTGTGGTCCTGATCATAGACTGCGTAGGCGACCGAGTTCAGGTCGAAACTCGCGGCGTAGCCGAAGATCAGGCATTGCAGCATCGGCGGCAGAAATATGATGAAACGGCTGCGCGGGTCCTTCAAAACGGCGAGAAACTCCTTGCGGATCAGCGCGAAAATGCGAAGCAGCGAGGATTGCATGTGATGGCCTTCAGGTAATCCGCTTGACGGTCTTGAGCCGGGTCATGAGCATCAGCGCCGCGCCCATCGCCGCGAGTACCGCGAGATTCGGCACGATCACGCTGCCGACGTTGCCCGCAAGATAGAGAGTCTGCAGCAAGGAAACCGCGTATCTCGCCGGCAGTACGTAGGTGATGCCTCGTACGACCGCCGGCATGCTGCGCAGATCGAACATGAAGCCCGAGAGCATCATCGCGGGAAGAAACGTCAGCAGCATCGCGAGTTGGCTTGCGAGAAACTGGCTCTTGACCAACGTCGAGACGAGCAGCCCGATCCCCAACGCGACCAGCAGGTAGACCATCGAAGCGACGCACAGCAAGGCGAGCGAGCCCTGCAGCGGCACGTGGAATAGAAATTGTCCCGCGAGCAGACAGAGCAGGAAGCCGATCATGCCTAAGCCGAAGTAGGGAATGAATTTGCTGATGAGGAATTCCCCTGGCTGCATCGGCGTCACGAACAGCGCCTCGAGCGTGCCGCGCTCCCATTCGCGCGCAACGACCATCGCGGTCAGGAACGCGCCGATGATCGTCATCACGAGCACGATGAGGCCCGGGACCAGAAAATAATGGCTGTCGTTGGCCTCGTTGAACCATAGGCGGCTTTCGAGGGCGACCGGGCCGACCGCGATCGTCGTCCCTGATTGGGCTTGCGCCGCGCTCCAGATCGCGACCGGTCCCGCGGCGTAGGCCTGCATGATGCGCGCCTGGTTCGAATCCGTGCCGTCGACGAGTATCTGGATATCGGCCGCGCCCGCGTGGAAGCGCCGGGAAAAATCCGGCGGAATCTGCAGGATGCCGTCGACCTTCCGATCGAGCATCAGCGCCGTTGCAACGGCCATCGAGCGCGTCGCGGTCAATACAAAGTAAGGCGAGAGGCGAAAATCTCCGATCAACGCGGCGCTGTCGGCCGACACGTCTTCGTCGACGACGGCGACCGAGACCTTGGTGACGTCGAGCGAGAGTCCGAATCCGAACAGCAAGATCATCATGACCGGAAAGACGATGCCGATCGCAATGCTGCTGGGATCACGCAGAATCTGCCGCGTCTCCTTGCGCGTCAGCGCCCAGATCCGCCGCCATTTAGACCGCCAATCGTTCATCGCGCTTCATGCCGATTTGCGCGCGAGTTGGGCGCGTGCCTTCTCGACGATCGCAATGAAGGCGTCCTCCATCGTCGCGATGCGGCCGGGCTGCGGCGGCGCGAGTGCGCGCAGCTCGCCCGGAGTACCCTGTGCGAGCACGATACCGCCGTCGAGGATCAGCGCCCGATCGCAGTATTCGGCTTCCCCCATGAAATGAGTCGTCACGATGACCGTGACGCCGTTGCGGGCAAGCGCAATGATGCGTTGCCAAAACTCACGGCGCGCGAACGGATCGGCGCCGCTCGTGGGTTCGTCGAGGAAGAGGATTTCGGGCCGGTGCAGCAGCGCGGCGGCCATCGCGAGCCGCTGCTTGAAGCCTCCCGGCAGTTGCGCACTCGGCAGGCGCACGAACGGCGCGAGCTCGAACTGGCTCAAAGCCCAGTTGATACGCTCGCGCATCTTATCGCCCGCGAGCCCGTAGGCGCGCGCGAAGAAATCGAGATTCTCGCCGACCGTCAACTGCCCGTAGAGCGAAAATTTCTGGGCGACGTAGCCGAGATGCTGGCGCGCCGACGCGCGGTTCTGGCGCACATCGACTCCCGCGACCTTCAAACTGCCGGCCGAGCTCTGCAGCAGACCACAGAGCATCCGGAAGGTCGTGGTCTTGCCGGCGCCGTTGGGGCCGAGCAGACCGAAGATCTCGCCGCGTTTGACGACGAAACTCACGTGATCGACCGCGACGAATTTTGCGAAGCGCCGCACGAGGTCGTGCACCTCGACGACCGTGTCCCCCGCGGCACCGCTGATCGGTGGATCCTCGAGCACTGCCGCGGTCTTTTCGACGGCTTCGACGCGTGCGGCTTGGTGCAGCAGCACCATGAATCCGTCTTCGAATCGGCCGGGCGCCGGCACCGCGGCGACACCGGCGTCGCGCATGATTTGCGATGCGGTCGAATCCGCCTTGGCGATCAGACGCACCAGGCCGCACTCGGGCACGGCATCGATGACGTCGGGCACAGTCAGCAGCCGCGCCTGTAAATCCCGCGCCTTGGTGCCGTCGGGCGGCGTCAGCAGAAAGACGCGACGTTGCGCAAGGCGGCAGACTTCCGAGGGCGGCGCCTCAATGAGCTTCCTGCCTTCGCTGAGCACGAGCACACTGTCGCAGTTCTCGGCTTCGTCCGGATCGCTGCTGCTGAGCAACACCGTGAGGCGATCCTTGATCAGCTGGCGAATGATCTCCCAGAGCTCGCGGCGCGAGAGCGGATCAACGCCGACCGTCGGCTCATCGAGCAGCAACAAGTCCGGCGAGCGCACCAGCGAGCATGCGAGCCCGAGTTTTTGTTTCATGCCTCCGGAGAGCTGCCCGGAGAGCCGGCTCTGAAAGGGTTCGAGGCCCGTCATCGTCATCAAGCGTTGGTATTGCGTGCGACGCGCGTCCGGCGCAACCCCGTGCATGTCCGCGTAAAGATCCAGATTCTCGCGGACCGTCAGATCTTCGTAGAGGCCGAATTGCTGCGGCATATACGAGATTCGCGACTGAATCGCCTGGGGGTCCGCGGCGGCGTCGATACCGAGCACCGTGACGGTCCCGCGATCGGCCTTCATGAGCCCCGCGAGCAGACGCATCAGCGTCGTTTTGCCGGCGCCGTCCGGACCGATCAACGCGGCCAGACCGCCCGTATTGACGGAGAATGAAATGTCGTCGAGTGCTTGCACCGTCTCGCCGGTCTCGCGGCGAAACGACTTGCTCACATGCGCCAAACTCAGCGCTGCTATCGCAGCGGGCGTCGTCACGGGTGTCCGGTGGTCGCGCCGGCCGGCACTTCGGCAAGCGCCTCCCACCCTCCACCCATGGCCTTGTAGAGCGCGATCAGATCGAGCGAGACGCTTTGATCGCTGACGGCCAGTTGATCGTCCGCCTGATAGAGCGTGCGCCGGGCGTCGAGAACGTCGAGATAATTGACGCGCCCGTGTTGGTAAAGATGCTCGGCCAGATCGAGCGAATGCCGATCTTCGCCGGCCGTCTCGGCCAGTGCCCGGCGCCGGTTTTGTTCCTGCGCATACGCGACCACCGCGTTCTCGGCCTCCTGCAGGGACACCAACACGGCTTGTTGGTAGCTCGCGAGCGCAGCCTCTTGCACCGCGGTTTGTGCACGCACCTGCGCGCGCACGCGGCCGAAATCGAGTGCGTTCCACTGCAGGCTCGGGCCGAGCGACCAGAATCGGCTGCCGGGATCAAACCAGTTGCTCGTCTTGGTGCTCTCCACGCCGAAATCGCCGGTCAGGGAAATCTTCGGAAACCATTCCGCCTTGGCGACACCGATGCGCGCGGTCTCCGCAGCGAGTTGCCGCTCGGCGCGACGCACATCGGGACGGCGCCGCAATAACTCGGATGGCAGCCCAATGGGCACGAGCGGAGGCGCGATCGGCAACGCCGCGGGCGGCGACAGCTCCGCGACGAGTCCGCCGGGTTGCTCCGCGAGCAGCACCGCCAACGCATACATCGCTGCGCGCTGCTCGGTTTCGAGCGGCGGAATCGTCGCCCGCACCGCATCGCGCAAGGCCGCCGACCGCGTCAGATCCAGTTCGGTTGCGACGCCGCCTTGGAGTCGCAGCTTCGTGAGATCGAAATCCTCTTCTTCGAGTTGTAAATTGCGATGCGCGATCGCCAAGCGCTGCTGTGTGCCGCGCAGCTCCACATAATTCCTCGCGACCTCGGCGAGCAGGCTCAGCAGCGAATCGTTGCGGGACTCGATCACGCCTTGCATATCGGCCGTCGCCGCTTCGAGCGCACGGCGCTTGCCGCCGAACAGATCGATTTCCCAGGAGGCATCGAAGCCCGCTTGATAAACGCTATATTCGAACGGAAAGTTCGGCGGCAGCGGCAGCGCCCCGATCAAGGGCTGATGCTCACTTTGCTTCGCGCGATCGGCCGATGCGTCGGCGCTGAGCATGGGCCAAAAATCGGCCGCGCTGCCGCCGCGCACGGCGCGCGCTTGGCGCAACCGTGCTTCGGCAACTCGGAGGTCGAGATTCGACTTCACCGCGCGCTCGACCAGGGACGTCAGTTCGGCGTCGTTGAACGAGGCCCACCAAGTCGCGGTCGCGGACGCCTGATCGGTGATCCCATTGACGAGGGGCGCGTCCCACGCAGCCGGGCCAGTCGGGGCCGACGGCCGATAGTCGGGACCTACTGCACACGCAGCGACGCCCAGCATGCCGGCCAACGCGAGCGCTCGGTACATTGCGGTCGGCACCATAGCTGCGGCACCCGGCTTTAAGGCTTGCTACCGGGCGTAGCCGGCGTCAAGTCGAGAATCACGGTTGCGGGCATGCCGAGGCGCAGCTGGTCCTGCGGGTCTGACACAAAAACCCGAATTTCATAGACCAGGCTCGAGCGCAGCTCGACGGTCTCGACCGCCTTCGGCGTGAATTCAGCGACCGACGCAATGAAACCGACCCAACCCGAGAATGGCCGGTCAGGAAAGCCGTCGGTGACGATCGACGCTTTCATTCCCGGGTGAATTTTCCCGAGATCGGGTTCGGAGACATAGGCACGAACCCACTTCGGATCGGTGATCGCGAGGTTCAAGATCGGACGTTGTGGTGAAACCATTTCGCCGGGCTCCAACAGGCGTGTGCGCACGACCGCATCGCTCGGTGCGACGAGTTCGGCATCCGCGAGCTGGCGGCGCAGCAGTTCGAGTTGTGCCTGATCCGCCCGCAGTTGCGCTTCGCCCTGAGCGATGTCCTCTTTTCTCGGGCCGATGGCCGACATTTCGAGCGCCTGTTCCGCGACGGCGAGGCGCGCTTGCGCGGAATCCAGCGCAGCCTTCGCGGCTTGAAGATCCTGCTCGCTGATCGCCCGACCGGTCGTGAGCGTCGTCAGCGCCGCAAGGCGCGTCCAATTTTGCATCGCATTGACTTGATCCGCCTTCGCGGAGGCGACGTTGGCTTGCGCCTGCGCGATCTCCTGCGGCCGGCTGCCGTGATGGAGCCTGTCGACGGCCGCCTGTTGCGCCGCGACCATCGCCTCGACGTTCGCGACTTGCGGGTTGAGTCGGCTGGTGTCCAAGCGCGCGAGGATTTCTCCGCGCGTGACCTTGTCACCTTCCTGGACAAGCACCTGCGCGAGTCTTTCACTGTCGTTGAACGCGAGATCGATCTGCCGCAGATCGACGTTGCCGTAGAGCGTGAGCCGATTCTGGCTCTTGCCGGAGATCATTCCGAGCCGGCCCAGCAAGAACCCGGCTGCGATCGCAACCAGGATCACGAGCCCGGCGATGGGCAATATCTTATGGCGCACGAAAAAAGACTGCGGTGGGACCGCCGCCGGCGCTGCAGGTGTCACGTTCTCATTGGGCTCGGCCGACACGGCAATCTCCTCGCCGTTTTTGCGCGCTCCACTGAATTGCAAACCGCGCGCCCCGCAAGGCCGGCACTACCTCTATTCTACAGCCTAACGCCTAATCGGTCCGGTATCCGTTCGCAAGCGCACGGAGCTTGCGCATTACTGCATCGACCAGCCATGGCTCACCGTCAATGATTGACCGGTAAGCGCATTGGATTCGAACGACGCAAAGAATAGCGCCGCCGCGGCGACCTCTTCGACCGTCGTGAATTCGCCGTCGACGGTATCCTTGAGCATGACGTCGCGGACCACGGCCTGCTCCGATATGCCGAGCGTCTTGGCCTGCTCGGGGATTTGCCGATCGACGAGCGGCGTTCGCACGAACCCGGGGCAGATTACATTTGCGCGCACACCGTGTTTCGCCCCTTCCTTGGCAATCACTTTGGCGAGACCCATGAGGCCGTGTTTGGCCGTGACATAGGGCGCCTTGAGTACCGAGGCCTCTTTCGAGTGCACCGAGCCCATGAGAATGATGCTGCCCTTGCGCTGGTGGTACATATGCCGCAGCGCTGCGCGCGTACAGAGAAAGGCGCCGTCCAAATGGATCGCGATCACGCGGCGCCAATCGGCGAACTCGAACTGCTCGAGCGGCGCGACGACCTGGATGCCGGCATTGCTGACCAGCACGTCGAGTCGCCCGAACGCGGCGATGACCTTGGTTATCCCGGCGTCGACCTGCGCTTCGTTGGTCACGTCCATCGCGACCGCGATCGCCTCTCCGCCCTCGCTGTTGATTTGCGCGGCTGTGAGATCTGCGCCCGCAGCATCGAGGTCGGCGATCGCGAGTTTGGCGCCGGCGCGCGCAAAGCGGCGCGCAATCTCCTTGCCGATGCCGCTGGCCGCGCCGGTGACCACAGCCACTTGGTTGCTGAGGCATTTCTGCTGATTGGCCATGCTGTTCAATCCTCCAACGCCGCAATAGTTCCGTGCTGAGCGAGGAACGCGTCGATCGCCGCCACGCACTCGGGTTCGTTGAGCAGCGGCGTATGGCCGCGATTCGGGACCGTGATCCGCTGCAGATCCGGCTTCTCGCGCGCCATGCGTTCGACCGTCGCGGCGCTCAGCAGATCCGAGATCGCGCCCCGAATCACGAGCATCGGTACAGCCTTGATCTGTGCATAGAGCGGCCACAGGTCCGCCACGGCCGTCGATGGATTCTTGAAGGCTTCACTGATTTTCGGATCCATATCGGGCACCGGGATACCAGCCGCGTTCTCACGGTAACCGAGACGTGCATAATCGAGCCAGTCCGCATCGGTGAGCCCGGGAAGAGCCAATCCGTAGACACTCTTGGCCTGTGCGGCCGCCTCGGCCCAGGACGACACCGCCGGCAACTTGCCTGCGTAACCGGCAATGCGCCGAATTCCGACCGGGTCGAACTCCGGGCCCGCATCGTTGAGCACGACGCCGGCGATGAGGTCCGGCCGCATGGCCGCCAAGCCCATCCCCATCAGGGCGCCGAGCGAGGTGCCCACGATCACGACGCGGTTCATCCGGCGCGATTGCAGCAGCGACAAGGCGTCTTGAAGGTAGGTCGGCAACTGATAATGCGCGGGGTCCGGATCCCAGGCCGAACGGCCGCGGCCGCGCAGGTCCGCGGTCAGCACCTCGTGCCGCTCGCTCAAGCGCGCGGCGAGCGCCGCGAAATCGCGGCCGTTGCGCGTAAGACCCGGAAGGCACAGCAGCGGCAATGCGCCCCGCTGTCGTGCGGCGTAGATGCGGCAGTAGAGCCGCAAGCCATCGGCGCTGTCGTAGAAGTAATCACTGGTCCCGCTGGGTTCAAGGCTCATGTGGATATATCCGTGGTAAGGACACTGGAAGCATATTCTCGCCGAAGTTCGCGCTTGAGGACCTTGCCGTTGGGGTTGCGTGGCAGGCTGTCGCGCAACACCAGGCCGCCGAGACGCTGCTGCTTGCCGACCGCGGCATTGGTCCATTCCAGCAGCTCGAGCGCAGAGAGATCCTGGCCCGCATGGGGCACGACGATCGCGAGCGGCGTCTCGCCCCAACGCGCGCTCGCGATGCCGATCACCGCGACTTCGGCCACCATCGGGTGCCTGCGCATGACGCTCTCGATATCCGTCGGATAGATGTTCTGTCCACCCGAAATGATCATATCCTTCTTGCGATCGACGATATAGAGAAAACCCTCCTCGTCGATGCGGCCGAGATCGCCGGTACGCAGCCACTGAAGGCCGGTCCGATCGATCCAGGTCGCCTCCCCGTTCGCATCGTCGCGCGCGTGATAGCCGGCCATGACCAGACGCCCGCGGCCGACGATTTCGCCGATCTGTCCCGGCGCGGACTCGACCCCGTCTTCGCCGATGATGCGAATGTCGGCGCCGAGCACGGGTTTGCCGACCGAGCTCAGCTTGCGTTCGAGTTCCTCGGGCTCGAGGATCGTGATCAGCCCTTCGGTGAGCCCGTACAGTTCGATGAGCTCGCAGCCGAATTCACGCGCGAAACCGCTCTTGACATTGGGCGCGAGCGGCGAGCCGCAGCACATCAAGGTCTCGAGGCTGCTGGTGAGGAAATGCGCGCGCTCCGGGAAGGCGAGCAGCCGCTCGAGCTGCACAGGGACCAGAGCGCCGTGCGTGATGCGTTCGCGCTCGATGATCGCAAGCGCCTCGCGAGCCCCGAACGAGCGCTGCAATACCATCGTGCCGCCGACCAGGATCGTCGCGAGCATCGTGACCCAACTGATGTTCGAGAACAGGCCGAGCGTGAACAGCGTTCGGCATCCGCTGCGATAGCGCAGCGCAAGCGCGGCATCGTAAGCCCAGCGCATGCGGCAGTCATGCGTGTGAACGATGCCTTTGGGCAAGGCCGTGGTACCGGAGCTGTAAATGAGATTGCATTCATCGTCGGCGGCGATCGCGAGCGCCGGCGACGTCGCACTTTGCTGCGCGATGAATGCCGGGAAATCGTGCCAGCCCGCCGCCGGCGCGTCGCAGCCGATGAAATGCCGCGCTTGGAGCGCACCCGAGGCGCGCAACCCATCGATGCGATTGCAGTGCGATCCCGAGGCGAACACGGCAACGCAGCCGGCATCCGCGCACATGCCCGCGACCGCCGCATCGCTGATCGAGATGTTGAGCGGCACGGCAACCGCGCCAGCGCGGATGATGCCGATCATCGAGAGCACGGTCTCGAGGCGGCAGTCCATGAGCAGCGCAATGCGCTCGCGCGGCCTGACACCGTGTGCGGCGAGGCCGTTGGCGACGCGAGCGGTCGTGTCCGCAAAGCCGCGCCAGGTCAGCGCGGCATCGCCGTCGATCAGCGCCGGGCGTTCGCCGATCCAGCGTCCGTTGTGCGCGATGAGATCCGGCAGCAGCGGAGCCGGCGCTTCGAACCACGACATGTTCGGTTCACAGCGTACAGCGCCGGATCATGCGGGACGTTCGCGTGTCCATCGCCTGATCCGGCGCTGTGCGCGCTCAGAAATGGTATGCCACTGTGCCCGAGTACGTGCGCGGCGGACCGTAGTAGCCGATCTGGCTGATGCCGCCGATGAACGAATTCGCGGGTCCGATCGGCCCCGGCCCGAAGTCGTAGCCGGCGACGCGGTAATACTTGTCGGTCAAGTTTTTGCCGTCGATCGAGAAGCGCCAGGCCTTGCTCGCGGTCGTGTAGGCGATGCCCGCGTTGAGCAAACCGTAAGCCGGTTGATCGGTCGGGCTCGCGAATGTCGCTGCAACCTTCGTGAAGCTGCGCCAGTCGTAGCCGGCGCGTGCGAGCAGCGAGCCCGAGGCGAGATCCCAGGTGTAGGTCGCGTTGCCCGAGATCGTCCAAGCCGGCGCGTTGAGCGGCCGATTCTCGTTGGCGACGTTGACGACGCCGATGCTGGGTCCGCAGCCCGGCGCGGCCGTAAACACGTTGCAGGGAATCAAGAAATCCTTGTAATAGGAGTCGAGGTAGCCGAGATTCAGGCCGAGCGTCAGCGGCTTGGTCGGCCGCCATACGGTCTCGAGTTCGATGCCCTGGTTGATCTGCTCGCCCGCATTGAGTTCCGCGGTAAGATTGGTCGGCGTGCCGAGATAGTCGACGAATTGCTGCACGCCGATTTGCGCGTTCTTGTACGGATCGTAGAAGACGGTGACATTGACCAACAGCGTGTCGTCGAGCAACGTCGATTTGATTCCGGCCTCGTAATTGTCCGCGGTCTCGGACGCATAGCCGTTTTGGGTCGCCGGATAGACGGCCGCGTTGCCGCGCATGTCGAATCCGCCGCTCTTGAAGCCGCGGCTATAGCTCACATAGCCCATGATCTTGTCGGTGAAGTGATAGTCGAGTCCCAGACGCGGCGTGAAATTCACGAACGAACGATTGCCGATGTAATTGGTGACCACGCCCGGATCCGGGAAGAACCCTGCCGGCACGGCCGCGGGATTGAAGAACTGCTGGTTCGGCAACAATTGCGTCGGCGCCAAGCTTGCGTAATCCGCTTGGTAGACCGATGCGGTCTTCCGATCGTCGTTCCAGCGCAGCCCGACGTCGAGATTCAACTGATCCGTGAGCTTCCAGGCGGTATCGCCGTAAACAGCCTCGCTCTTGGTGAGCACACAGCCTTCGACCTGCTCGGTGATGTACAAATCATACGCGGGCAGGCCCAAGAGATTGAGCGTCCCGACCGACGCGTTGTAGTCGCCGCAGGCCGTGCTGTCCATGTAGAACACGCCGCCGACCGCTTTGACGAGGTCATTCTTGAATGTCAGCTGCGCTTCGCCCGAGGATTGTTGATCGTGGTAGTAGCCCGGCACCTCGAACAGGTTCTGGTCGAGTTCCGCAAAATCGATGAACTGCTGGCTGCGGCCTTGAATGTAGCCGCCGACGAGCTTCAATCCGAGCTGGTCGGTCAAGTTCTGGGTGTAGGTCGCCGAAATGCCGTTGCGATGCGTGTAGTCGTTGTCGACCGGCATGTCGGTGCGCGTGTCGAACGGGTCGCTGAGCGCCGGCACGGGATAGTTGGTGAGCCTCTGGCCGCCCGACGCATTGGAGTTGTCGAGCGTGTCGTCCGCGACGATCCGCAGCTTCGAACTGTCGCCCCATTTGAGCGTGAGGTTGGCGCGCATCGATAGCACGTCTTTGTTCGATACCGGTTCGCCGAGGTAATTGTAGGGGCTCGGCGCGATGCCCGTCTGCGCAACGACTTGGCCGTAGCCGTCATGCTGCAGATCGGCGACCGAGAAGCCGAAATAGACGTGATCGTCGACGATCGGTGTCGAGAAACTGAGCTTCTCGTCGTGCTCGTTGTAGTTGCCGATGGTCTCCGAGACCGTCAGGGTCGCCGGTCCGTCGATGTCGCGGGTCACGTACTTGATCGCGCCGGCGATCGTGTTCTTGCCGTACAGCGTGCCCTGCGGACCACGCAATATTTCGAGGTCCTGCACGTCGAGCACGTCGAGCAGCGCCGTCTGCGGGCGCGCCAGATAAATGTCGTCGATGTAGACGCCGACGCCGGGCTCGTTGCCCCAGAGCGGATCGCTCTGGCCGACGCCGCGGATATAGACGTTGATCGTACTGCTCGTGGCGCGGTCTGCGCTGATCTTCATGTTCGGCACGAAGCTGTTGAGATCCTGCAGGTTGGTGACGTTCTGCGTGAGGATCGTCTCGGCGCTGATGGCGCTGACCGCGAGCGGTACGCTCTGCAGATCCTCGGCGTAGCGCCGTGCCGTCACCACAACCTCCATCAGGGTGCCGTTGTCGGCGGCCGGCGCGCCGGGCGAGGCGCCTGCGTCGGCCGCGGCGGCGGCGCCCGCACCGATCAGCGACAACAAGGTAAACGCGATGCGAATGCTGCGAATCATGGCCGAACCCCCCAAATATTATTTATTGGTCGCCAACCGCGGCCTGCGCCTCCGGTTTAAACGTTCGTTGAATACTATTTCAACGTGCGTTGAAGATCAAGCGGCGCCCGGAAGGCGGCCGCGACGCCGCGCTTGGAGGCGTTCGCCGGGCGGCGCGCAATGTGTGCGGGGCCAGGCTAGAATCGGGGTTTTTCGAACGGCTCCCGATGGCCCGCCCCAAGCGAACGACCAAAGACAAGCTCATGGATGCCGCCGAGAAGCTGTTCTCGCGCAAGGGCTTTCACGGCGCTTCGCTGCGTGACATAACGGCCGAGGCCGGCGTCGACCTCGCGCTCGTGAACTATCATTTCGGCAGCAAGAAGCAGCTGCTCGCGGCGGTCCTCGAGCGGCGCGGTACCGGATTGAACGAGGAGCGGCTGCGGCGCCTTGCGAAGGCGCGCCTCGACGCGGCGCCCCGTGCGCCGAGCACCGAAGCGGTCGTCGATGCTTTTTTCGACCCGATTTTAGAGCGCCTCGCGCACGCCGGCCCCGGCTGGCACAACTATTTCTCTCTGCTCGCGTTCGTGAATAATTCCCCCGAATGGGGCCGCACGCTCATGGGCAAGACCTTCGATCAAACGGTGCGCGAATTCATCAAGGCGGTCATGGCTTCGCTGCCGGGCAGTGCACCCGAGGACATCTATTGGGGCTACAACTTTTTGACCGGCGCGCTGACGCTCTCGCTCGCGGAAACCGGCCGTCTCGATGCGCTCTCCGACGGGCTGTGTCGTTCGAACGACGTCGCCGCGCTCAAGGCGAGGTTGGGACCCTATGTGGCCGCGGGGCTGCGCGGTCTCGCGCGACGCTCAAGCTAGCGAGGGACCTGCGCTGCCGCCGCCGAACAGAACCTGCCGTGCTGCCTCAGCCAAGGGCGCGCCGCTGCGAACGTATACGTCCTCGACGCCCATATAGGCCCGGCGGGTCGCGGGCCGATCGGCTATCGCGGCGAACCAGCGCCGCAAATGCACAAAGTCGTCGAGATTCTGTCCATGGGCGTGATGCGGCACGATCCACGGATGGCAAGCCATGTCCGCAATCGAATAGCAGCCGGCCAGAAATTCACGGTCGGCGAGTCGCCGGTCGAGTACGCCGTAGAGGCGCCGGATCTCGCGCGTATAGCGCTCGATCGCGTAGGGAATTTTCGCGGGCGCGTACACGTTGAAATGGCCGATTTGTCCCGCCATCGGCCCGAGCCCGCCGACTTGCCAAAACAGCCATTGCAGCGCCTCGATACGGTCGCGTGGATCTTCGGACAGAAACAGCCGGTGCTTCTCGGCGAGATCGCGAGAAACTGCGGCTCGAGTTGGTCGCCGTTGCTCAAATTGAGCTGCACGACCCGGTGCGGAATCTCGGCCTCGTGCAGCCAGAGCGCAACCTTCAGTCCGTTCGGTGTCGCCGCATAATACAAGTCGATCATGGCGCACCGACCGCCTCGCGCAATGCGCTCGAGGTCTCCATGTCCGTCGCGTCGACGCGGCGCAGGATCCTGCCATCGCGATCGACGATCAGCGCGGCCGGCACTTGATTGACCGCAAACGCGCGGAACAGCGCGCCCGTTTCATCGAGCGCGAGCGGTATGCCGACGCCGTACTTGGTTCGATAGTCGGCCAAATCCTCGCCCGTTGCCCACAGTCCCGAAGCAATCCCGAGCCAGCGCGTGTCGCGCTCGCCCTGCATTGCGGTGACTTGCTCGCGCATGCGGCGGCAGTTCGACGAGACTTGAGGACGCGTGGTCGCGAGGTAGGACTCGCACCACGGCGAGAGGAACACGAGCACGGTACGGCGCGGCGCGGCGCGTTCGCGCAAGTCGAAGGCGCTGCCGTCGATCGTCGGCGCCGATCGCGCCGGAACGCGATCGCCCACCGCGTAACGGACGATCGCCGCGGGCTGAGACGCCGCGGACCTGCCGGACGCCGATCGCGCGGCGACCAGGGCCTGATCGAGGCGCCCATCGGCGAGATGCCCGATGTATTCGATACGGCCGTCGCGGCCGATCACGATGTGTTGCGGAGTGACCCGCAGATGGAACGCGGCCGCGAGCCGTCCGTCGTCGAGCACGATCGGCATCGTGATGCCGAGTTTCTTGCGGTACTCGCGGACATCGTCGGCCGTGTCGTTGAAGCCGACATTGACCGCAATCACCGCGAGGTCGGGTCCCGCGGTCTCATACGCATGTTCGAAGTGGGGCATCTGCTCGCGGCAGGGCACGCACCACGTGGCCCAAAACTTCAGGTAAACCGCCTGTCTGCCATAGAGTTTACCGAGGTCGATCGTTTGGCCGTCGATCGTCGTGACGACGAGCCGCGGCGCGGGAGCACCGAGCAGGGCGAGCCCCGCGCGTTCGGCGAGCTGCTGGCCGCTGGTGTCGGCGACAGCGATGCCACGGACGAGCGCGAACGCGAGAACGATGCCGGCGCTCGAGGCGACGGATAGCCTCATGGTTGCACCAACGGAGTAACGGCGCTCGATATCGGCGCGCCTTTGTCTTTGACGATGAAAACGAGCAGGCGCGCGGGTTCCGTCGAACTCGCATTCGCCGACACCGTGTGAATATCGTCAAGGCCCTCGTAATAGGTGTCGCCGGCACGCAGCGTCACCGCCGCTGCCCCCTCGATCTGCATGCGCACTGCGCCGGCAAGCACATAGACGAACACCTGCGCGTTGTGACGGTGCGGCAGCGAAGCGCCGCCCGGAGGGTAGTCCACAGTGAGGACGCGGACTTCTTTGCCGCTGACCCCGGCAAGATCGCGCGTCATGAGCTCCGCGACCGAGCCGCCGGCGCTCACCGCGAAAGGCCATGCCCCGACCAAGAGCACCGCGATCAATGCACCGAAGCTCGTTCTTCGCGCGTCAGTTGCCATCTGCCCTCCTCGAGTATTGGCAAAATACTGCTTCCATCGGCGGCTCGCCGGGGTGCATATTGCGCCCATGCATGGACCCGTATAAGAGCCACTTTTGGTATTACTCATGGAACCACTTTCCGAGCTTCCACTGACGATCCCCCGGCGCGGCTCGCGCTCGATCCTGAGCGCGCTGCACGGCCAACTGCGCGGCGGGATTCTCGATGGCCGGCTCAAGCCTGGCATGCGCCTGCCCTCGACGCGCGTGCTTGCGAGCACTTGCGGCGTGTCGCGCAATACCGCGGTCGCGGCCTACGATTTGCTGCTCAGCGAGGGCTACGTGTCGGCGCGCCGCGGATCGGGCACCACAGTCGCCGCATCGCTGCCGCGCCGCTCCAAGAGCCGAGTTCCGGTGAACCGGACCCACTCGCAGCTGAAACTCGAGCGCCGTTGGCGCGATCGAACGATCCCGGCTCAGCTTTACTCGAGTCTCGGCTGCCGTTACCCGTTCCAGATCGGAGTGCCGGACCCCGCGAGTTTTCCGTTCGACACCTGGCGCCGCCTGTCCGGCCGGGTGATCAACGCAATGCGCGGCGCACCCGCGCTGAAATTCGAACCGCAGGGCCACCTCGCGCTGCGCGAGGCGATCTCCCGGCACGTCTCATTCTCGCGCGCCGTCGCCTGCGGGCCGGATGAGGTCGTCGTCACGGCGGGCGCGCAGCAAGCCTTCGAGCTGCTCGCGCGCGTATTGACGACGAGCGGCGCCACGACGGTCGCGCTCGAAAATCCCGGCTATCCGCCGATTCGCGCCGCGTTCGAAGCGCATGGCGCGCGCATCGCGCCGGTACCGGTCGACGCGGAGGGCCTCGTCGTTGAACGGCTGCCGGCGCAGGCCCACGTGGTCTGCGTGACGCCTTCCCATCAATTTCCGCTGGGCGCCGTGATGTCGGCACGCCGGCGGACGGCGCTGCTGGAGCATTGTCAGCGCAGCGGTGCGAGCATCATCGAGGACGATTACGATGGCGAATTCCGATTCGTCGATCGCCCCTTGGATGCGCTTCAGACGCTGGACCGAACGCAGTCGGTGTTTTATGTCGGGACGTTCTCGAAGTGCCTGCGGCCCGACCTGCGACTCGGCTACATCGTCGCCCCCGACTGGGCGGTCTCGGCCTTGGTCGCGGCGAAGTTGCTTGCCGACGGGCCCTGCGGCACGATGATGCAAGCGACTCTCGCACTTTTGATCCGTGACGGCCATTTGGCGAGGCACACACGCAAGATGCAGCGGACTTACGGCCGGCGACGTGAATTGCTGCTCGCGGGCCTCGAGTCCGGATTTCGCGACTGGCTCGAGCCCCTGCCGTCGGTTGCGGGCCTGCACCTCGCGGTCAAGTTCATCGTCGATCGGGACGAGGCGGAGGTGCAGCAAAGAGCCCGAGAACTGGGGGTCGGTGTCGGGACGTTGAAGCCGTTTTTTCTGGGCCGCCCGACGCTGCGCGGGCTCGTGCTCGGCTTCGGAGCCATCGGCGAACGCGCGATCGCGCCGGCTTTGAGTCTATTGCGGCGAACCTTGCAGCATCAATAGGAGCGGATCATGGGCCGGCTACGCGTCTGCTGTTTCTCGATTTCGATCGATGGCTACGGTGCGGGGCCCAATCAAGACCTCGCCAATCCGCTCGGCATCGGCGGGCTCGCGCTGCACGAATGGTTTTTTGAGACGCGGACATTCCAAAAAATGCACGGGGGCAACGGCGGCACGACCGGCATCGATGACGATTTCGCGGCTCGCGGTTTCGAGAATGTCGGGGCCTGGATTCTCGGCCGCAACATGTTCGGGCCGATTCGCGGACCCTGGCCCGACGATGCCTGGAAGGGATGGTGGGGCGACAATCCGCCCTATCACACACCCGTGTTCGTACTGACCCATCATCCGCGCGCGTCGATCACGATGAATGGCGGCACCGTGTTTCACTTCGTGAGCGACGGCATCGAATCGGCGCTGAAGCAAGCCGACGAGGCCGCTGCCGGCCAAACAGTCCGCCTCGGCGGCGGTGTTGCAACGATCCGGCAGTATTTGCGGGCGGGACTCATCGATGAGATGCACCTCGCGATCGCGCCGGTGCTGCTCGGCGCCGGCGAAGCGCTGTTCGCGGGCATCAACGCTGCATCGCTCGGGCTGCAGTGCGTGGAGCACGTCCCCACGGCCCGGGCGACGCACGTGGTTTTGAAGAGGCGCCCGTGAGCGAATCCCGAAACGCTCTGCACGCCGGTGCGAGCATCCACAACTCCGGAGTACCGTGATGGAGTATCGATGAGTACTTCGGCCGTATTGATCACCGGTGCGCTGGCCGGCATCGGGCGCGCGACTGCGCTCGCATTTGGTCGCGAGCGCGCAAATCTGGTCGTATCGGGCCGGCGCGAGGAGGCCGGCCGATTACTGGTCGGGGAATTGCGCGCACTCGGAGCCGAGGCGGAGTTCGTGCTCGCCGATGTGCGCCGTGAAGACGACGTTTGCGCGCTCGTCGATCGCACCGTCGAACGCTTCGGTCGCCTCGACGTCGCGGTCAACAACGCGGGAACAGAAGGTCGGCAGGGTCCGCTGACGCAACAGTCGGCCGAGAGCTACGCGGCGACCTTCGACACCAACGTACTCGGAACGATCTTGAGCCTCAAACACGAGCTGCGCGTCATGAGCGCGCAAGGCAGCGGCAGCATCATCAACCTCTCGTCGACGATGGGTAGCCGCGGTGCCGCGGGCGCATCCCTCTACGTCGCGAGCAAGCACGCCGTCGAAGGGCTGACCAAGTCGGCCGCGCTCGAAGGCGCCGCCTACGGCGTTCGCGTCAACGCGGTCGCACCTGGGCCCGTCGAAACCGAGTTGCTCGACCGATTTGCCGGCAGCGCCGAGCGCAAGGCGTTGATGGCTCAAGGCGTGCCGCTCAAGCGCCTCGGCAAACCGGAGGAAATCGCGCAAATGATCCTGTTTCTCGCCTCCAGTCAAGCGGCGTTCATCAGCGGCGAGATCGTGCACGTCAACGGAGGCAAGACCGCGCTCTGAGTTCGAGTGCGAGATTGGCGTGCCACGATCATTTCCTTAGTCTTTCTCAGATGCCGATTCACGGCAGCTTGCGCATGAACTCGAGTCTTTGAATCTGCGGCGGCTTCGTCGGCGCAAGCAAGAGGCTGCCCGCAAGCCGGCCGTGCGCACAACGCCAGGTGAACTCGCCCGCCAACGCGCTCGTCGCGCCGATGCCTGCGCTCGTGTCGCAGTCGCCGATTTGCTTCTTGAGCTTCGCGAGATCTTGCCGCCACGCGGCCGCGTCCCGATCCATGAGAAAATTCATCGCGAGCAGGTCTGCGGCGGCCGCGAGATCGCCTTGCGCATAGATCGCTGCAACGCGGCGATAGGCGCTCGCGAGTCCATCACTGACCGGCACGGCACGATCTTCGAGGAATCCCGCCTTGCTGAGCGCGATCGCGGTATCCCATACGGGCGCCGACGGGCCGGCATAGGTTCGATTCGCGAATGCGAAGATGCCGATGCCATGATCGGGAAGCAGCAGCACGTGGGATCCGTATCCGGGATATCCGCCGCCGTGGCTCAAGGTGAGCCCAAGATCGCAATCGACCGCGACCCACATTCCCATGCCATAGGTTGCCGCCTGCCGGCACGCGTCGGTCCCGGTGTGCCCAAAGCGCTGGCGTACGCGCGGAAAATTTGATCCCTGCGCGAGCTCGCGCACGCTCGCACGCTTGACCGGACCTGCGTCCGGGCCGTCCCGCGGCGGCCAAGCGGCCAATACATAGGCAATCCATTTTGCGTAGTCGGTCGCGCTGGTCTGCAGTCCGCCCATCGCACCGAACGCGCCGTGTCGCATCGTGGGTTCGAGACGCCACGCGTCATCTTCCCAGCGATAGCCGAGTGCCCGGCGTTCCTGCGGGGTCGCGTCGACGAAAAAGCCCGAAGATTCCATGCCCAAGGGTTGCAGCAGCGTACGGCTGATCGTTTCCGCGAATGGATGTGCGGATACGTTGGTGATCACCCGTCCGAGGAGCGCAAAGCCGAGATTCGAATATTCCATCGCGGTCTCGGGAGCCCGTGCGAACGGCACACCCGCCCGCAACAGATCGGAGAATTCAGGCTCCGGCATCGGTGTCTGCCGGTCGCCCCAGGGATCGTCGGTGACGAATCCTGCCGTGTGGTTCAGCAAGTCGCGCACGCGAATACGCGGCGAGTCCTCGGTCGGGTACTTCCAGCCGCGCAGTTCCGGGACATAGGTCTCCGCCGGCGCGTCGAGCCGCAGTTTGCCGTCATCGCGCAGCTTCAAGACCGTGAGCGCCGTGAACGCCTTCGTCATCGAGGCGATGCGGAACAGCGTATCGGGCGTCACCGGGCGATTCGATTCCAGGTCTTGGACTCCGAGTCCGCGCACGTAAATGAGCCGGCCGTCCGCGACGATGCCGTAGACGAGACCGGGGATGTGCGCATCGATCGCATAGTCGGCAAACAGGCGGTCCACGGCCGCGAACATCTCGGCCTTGCGATCTGCGGCAATGCCCGGGACGTCGGCTGCCCCTGTGCGCGCTGCGAGCGCGAGAGCGCACAGCGCGGCGCAAAATGCCGTTCGGGCGATCCGCGCCGATGAGACTCTGATTCGACACGTGATCACAGGACTCTCCCGCTCCATGCGCGCAGCGACACCCCGCGCCGATCGCGAAACTCGTTCATGCGCAATTTCTGCTCGGCTAAAAGTCGTGAGCATAACTGGCGCGCGGCTTTCGTGTAGTGGGTTTCCGCGTCGAAGGCTTGCGTCAATTGCATGATCTGCAGTTGCTTCAACCCGCTGCGCGGCGCGGGCGATTCTTCGCCGAGGTAGCGCAAGAACACCCGCAACAGCACCCGCCGCCGAACTCAAAGCCTTCTTTGCCATCTCATCCAAGCCATATCGCGGCAGCTTGCGAATTCATCATAGCCTTGATGCCTCGCCAAACGATGGTGTGCAGTGATTTTTGATCGGCGAATCAGCGGCTTGGCGCACAGTAAGGTCGCCGGCGATTGCCGCGCGGCCATCCCCGCCTCCGCGGGGCGGAGCCGGGTTCACTCGCGCAATGCGGGGCCATCGCAAATAATTGCCGCCGAATGTCGATTTGAGCGTGCCTCGGTCGTCATCTGGGCGTGGACGACACATTTCATCGAACATCCAAGGAGCAAACCCATGCAATACATGCTACTGATCTACGGTGATGAGAAACGGTGGGGCGAGATGTCGGAGACGGAAATTCAGCAAACCATGGAGGCGTACGTGGACTTCTCGAAGGCGCTTGCCGCCTCCGGCGCATTGCGCGGCGGTTCGGAACTGAGTTCGGTCAGTACGGCGACGACCGTGCGCGTGCGCAACGGCAAGGCGCTCGCAACCGACGGGCCGTTCGCGGAAACGAAGGAGCAGTTGGGCGGCTATTATCTGATCGATGTTCCCAATCTCGATGAGGCGATCAAGTGGGCGGCCAGAGTGCCGTCCGCCCTCGATGGCTCGATCGAAATACGCCCGCAGACCCAAAACCAAGCCGTGGCTCGAGCCTCGTAGTTCGGGATGCTCGCGCGCGCACTGGACACCCTGCACCGCCGCGACGGCGGGCGCATTCTCGCGCGCCTGATTCGGCAGCTCGGTTCCTTCGATCTCGCGGAAGAAGCGCTACAAGAAACATACGCCAAGGCGCTCGAGCGCTGGCCGATCGACGGGATCCCCGAGAATCCGTCCGCTTGGGTCACGACCGTCGCGCGGCGTTGCGCGCTGGACCGGATCAAACACGAGCGGCGCGCCTGCGCCGACAGCGAAGGACTGCTGGCGGCGCTCGAAGCTCCGGAAACCGAACCGCAAGACGCCGCACCCGGCGCCGGTCCCGACGAGAGATTGAGTCTGATTTTCTCGTGCTGCCACCCCGCTCTCGCGCAATCGGCGCAAGTGGCTCTCGCACTGCGGACGCTGTGCGGCCTCACGACCCGGGAGATCGCGCGGGCCTTCGTCGAACCCGAAACCGCGACGGCACAAAAGCTGGTGCGCGCCAAACGCAAGATTGCGCGGGCCGGAATTCCGTTCGAGGTGCCCCCGGCGGAGTCCTTGATTCAGCGCTTGGCGTCGGTGCTCGCGGTCATTTATTTCGTATTCAACGAAGGCTATCTGGCGAGCGGCGGCCTCGAGCTGCTGCGTCCGGATCTCTGTGGCGAGGCGATTCGCCTGGGAAGGATCTTGAGCGAACTGATGCCGGATCAACCGGAAGCGATCGGATTGCTCGCGCTCATGCTCTTTCACGAGTCGCGGCGCGCCGCGAGGACCGACGCCCGCGGCGTGCTCGTGACGCTCGAAGAGCAGAACAGGGCCAACTGGAATCCGGCGCTCATCGCCGAAGCCACGCTGCTTCTGGATCGGGCACTGCTGCAGAAGCGTCCGGGCCCCTACCAGATCCAAGCCGCCATCGCAGCGCTGCACGCGAACGCAAGCACCGCAGAGCAAACCGATTGGACTCAAATTGCGGCGCTCTATGCAGCGCTGCTCCGTCACTTGCCCACGCCGGTCGTAGAACTCAATGCGGCAGTCGCTTTGGCGATGAGTTCCTCGATCGACGATGCCCTGGCCTGGATCGAACGCATCGACGCCGCGGGTACACTGGATCACTATCACTGGCTGCCTGCGGCGCGAGCCGATTTGCTCCGGCGCGCCGGGCGCCTCGATGCTGCGTGCGTCAATTACCGCAAGGCGATCGAACTGACCGCCAACCCGAGCGAGCGTCGCTATCTGCAACACCGGCTCGACGAGGTCTGCAAAATCATCGGGCCAACCGCATCCGAACCCCCGCACAAAAATCTGTAATAGACTTCGACGCTGTTCCACGCTTGGACCCCGCCATGCAAATCACGCCTTTTGCGGTCGAACAATGGATGAACGCCCACGAGACCGAGTGCCGGTACAACCTCGCCGAGACCTGCGTGGCATCGCTCTCCATTGCGGAACTGCTCGACGTCGTCGGCCGGCCAGCCTCGACGCTGGCCGAACTATTGCCGCTCAAGATGACTTACGGGGCGATCGAAGGCAGTGATCGATTGCGCGCGGCGATCGCCGCGCTGTACGCGGCGCAATCGAGCCACAACGTGCTCGTCACGCACGGCGCGATCGGCGCGAATTCGCTGGTCTATCAGGCGCTCGTGAGCGCCGGCGATCGCGTCGTCACAATCGTACCGAACTACCAGCAGCACTATTCGATCCCCGAGAGTCTTGGCGCCGACGTTCGGCGCCTGCATCTGCGCGCCGATCAAGATTACCTTCCGGATCTCGAGGAACTGCGCCGCTTGGTGACGCCGGGCACGAAGCTCATCTCGTTCTCCAATCCCAATAATCCGACCGGATCCTTGATAGATCGGGCCTGCATCGACGAGATCGTTCGGGTCGCAAGCGCGGTCGGCGCCTACATTCTGAGCGATGAGGTTTACCGCGGCACGACGCAGCAGGGCGATGCGCACACCCCGTCGATCGCGGATCTCTACCCCAAGGGCATCAGCACGGGCAGCATGTCGAAGGCATTTTCCTTGGCCGGCTTGCGCCTGGGTTGGATTTGCGGGCCGTCCGAGGTGCTGCGTGCGGCCGAGATCCATCGCGACTACACCACGATCAGCGTCGGCATGCTCGACGATTTCTTCGCCTCGATCGCGCTCGAGAACAGTGTCAAGATTCTGGCGAGAAGCCGCAGCATCGTGCGCACGAATCTCGCGACGCTCGACCGCTGGATGCAGTCGGAAGACGCGATGGCTTACGTCAAGCCGCGCGCCGGCACCGTCGCCTTGCTGCGCTATTCGTTCGATTTGCCGTCTCACGACTTCTGTGTCCGGCTCTTGGATCAGACCGGCGTGCTGTTGACCCCGGGGAGTGCCTTCGAAGTCGAGGGATGCGTGCGGATCGGGTACGCGAACGAGCATGCGATACTCGAGCAGGGACTGCAGCTGACGTCCGGCTTTCTGCGTCGGCTTGCCGCCTAATCAACGCCGCGGGACCAGGGGGGGCCGATACTGAGCAAAACCACAGTCGCCATTGCGACGATCGCGGCCACGGCTGCGGCCTATGCTTATCTGATTTGGCGAGCACGGCGAACCCGCTCTGCCGCCCGCGCTGCGACGCCCACTCCCGGATCGGTCGAGACGTCGAAGTTCGGCGAGGGCACCTTGACGGGATCGCGGTTGTTGGTGGTCGCGGTCCTCGCAGCCGTCGCAGTCGCCGCGTGGAATGACCCGCTCGCGTTCAATGGGCCACGCTCGAGCGGAGCCGCCGTTGTGTGGCTGTTGGTGACCGCGTCTTTGATCGGATTGAGTTGGTTCGTGCTCGGCTGGTTGATGCAATCAGCCGCTCGTTCGATCTCGTTCGATGAGGACGGTCTCTGGCACACGGCGATCGGCAAGGCGCAGGGTCTCGTGCGATGGCGCGACATTTGCGGCGTCCAGGAGCATTCCTCGGCGCTCGCACTCATGGATCGAAATGAGCAGCTGTTGCTCAAGGTGGAATACGAACGCGAAAATTACGCGCGGATTCGCCATCTGATCATGGAGCGCATGTCGTTCAGTCCGCCCACGCTGCCGCTGCTCGTGAGCGCTTCTCGGATCGGCAAATCGAGCCGGATCGCGTTTGCGTGCGTTGCACTGCTGAGCTTAGGAATGGGCGTGCGTGCCGCCGCCGTGTCGAGTCGACCGGCATTGGTCGCGCTGTCTCTGTTCATCGCCGTGATATTCGCACTGCTGGCGATCCCGCGGCCGAGGATTACGCTCGACGAGCAAGGCATTCGGATCGGGCGCCGGGCGTACCCTTTTTCGAGCATCCGCTCCGTTGAGGGGTCGCTGATCACGATTCGCAGCCGATACATTCCGAAATTGACGCTCGACGTGGGCGCGCCCCGCCCGGCGATCATCGTCACGCGGGGTCTGCCGATCGACACCCTGACGCTCGAGCGCACGATACTCTGGGCCTTATCCAAGGCGCGACAAGGATTGCGCCGACCAGTCGTGCGTGGGACGATTCCGCCACCTAAAGCTCGGGGAGCTCAGTGATGAAAGAACGCGTGGCGCTGGTCACCGGCGGCGGCCGAGGCATCGGCCGCGAAGCGGCGAAATTGCTCGCGACAGCGGGGGCGCGCGTCATGGTCGTTGCGCGCAGTGCCGCGGAACTCGCGGCGGTCGGCCTCGACTTCGTTGCCGCCGACTTGGGTACCGCCGAGGGCTGCGCACTGGCCATCGCCGAGACCGAGCGACGCCTCGGACCGATTGACCTGCTGGTCGTCAATCACGGCATCGGCTCGGCACACGAGCGGGTCGTGTGGGAGCAAGATCCCGAAGTCTGGCGCGAAACCATGCGCGTCAACCTGGATGGTCCGTTCGAACTCGCGCGGCTCACCGTGGGCGGCATGTGCAAACGGGGCTTCGGTCGGCTCGTGTTCACGAGCTCAACGGCAGGCGAGAAGGCCGAACGCTGCGGCAGTGCTTATACCGCGTCGAAGCATGGCGTGATCGGACTCGCGCGCGCAGTCGCCCAGGATGCCGGGCCGTTTGGCGTGACTTCGAATGCCGTGCTGCCGGGCTGGGTGCGCACGGAAATGGCCGAGCGCTCGGCGAAAGCAGATGCCGAGCGGCGCAGTATCAGCGTCGAGCAGGTTTGGCGCGAACGCGCTGCGATTTATCCACCGAACCGCGTGCTCGAGCCGCGCGAGGTCGCCGAGGTGATTGCGTTTTTATGCAGCGACGCAGCTGGGGGCGTGAACGGCGAGGCAATCACCGTGGCTCTCGGCGGCATTTGGTGATCGATTCACGCTAACCGATGGTCATGACTGCTGCGGCCATACTGCCGCGGCGAACACCCCAAGATGCGCTTGAAGGCTGTGCTGAACGCGCTTTCGGACTCGTAGCCGAGCGAATGCGCGATCACCGAGATCGGATCGGCGGTATTCGCAAGCCGGTCCCCGGCGCGCAGCATGCGCCAGCGCGTCAGGTATTCCATCGGCGACGTGCCAACAGTCTGTTTGAATTTCAAGGCAAACGTCGATCGCGACATACCGGCGCGCCGCCCCAGTTCCTCCAAGGTCCAGCCGTGCGCCGGATCGTCGTGCATCGCATTGATCGCTGCGCTCATCTGTTTGTCCGCGAGCGCAAACAGCCACCCAACACCGCCGCTCAAGCCTTCTGCAAGATGCATGCGCAGCGCCTGAACCAGCATCATGTACGCAAGCTGTTGCGCGACCAAGAGGCTGCCCGGCTCGGGTTCGCGCAGCTCCTGCATCATGTGCTCCAGACACCAGCGTAGCGCTGCCCGGTCCGATTCTTTGCGGATATGCACAATGGGCGGCAATACGCCGAGCAGAATGCTCGCATGTGGGCCGGTCAGCGTGAAGTGGCCGCCGACGCCGAAACAATCACCGCCGCCGTTATGCGAGCCGATCCCGCCGTTGAGGGGGAACCGAAAAATCGACTGCGCGTCGACCGGCGTCAAGCGAAGATCGCTGGCAAGACAAAAAGGCAGTCCGCTCGGCAACAGAAAGCAATCTCCGGTCTCGACGCGCACCGCATCGGGTACGCCTTGGACCGACAACCAACATTGGCCGGAGACCAGCGCGTAGCACTTGATGCCTTCGTACCGGTCGAATTGGATCGACCACGCGCCACCGAGATCGAAGCCGCCGCACATGACTGTGCGCGGCTTCAACAGGGAGAGCACATCGGAGAGTGGATCCATGGGTATGCCGGACGATTGCGAAGATAATAGAGACGTTAGAGCATAGATCGTATTTCGGCAATCGCCTATTGTACGAATCACGGGCCTGCGGCTGCGGTCCTAAAGATCAAAACAGTCAAGGAAATCCTCATGCGTGTGTTCGTCACCGGCGCCACCGGATTCATCGGTACTGCAATCGTTCAAGAACTCATCCGCGAAGGACATCAGGTACTCGGCCTCGCGCGCAGCGAAACGGCTGCGAAATCGCTGACCGCCGCGGGCGCCAAGGTCCATCGGGGTGATCTCGAGAATCTCGACAGCCTGCACAGTGGTGCGGCCGCCTCGGACGGCGTGATTCACACCGGGTTCATCCATGACTTCGCACGCTTCAAACAAGTCAGCGAGATCGATCGGCATGCGATCGAGGCCCTCGGCTCCGCGCTCGTGGGCTCGGACCGTCCGCTGGTCGTGACTTCCGGCACCGCGCTTGTCGCGCCCGGCCGCGTTGCGACCGAAGAAGATGTCTCGACGCTGACCTCGAACGATTTTCCGCGAGTGGCTAGCGATGAAGCTGCACGCTCGGTTGCGGCGCGCGGCGTGCGCATATCGCTGGTTCGTCTCTCGCCGTCGGTCCACGGTGACGGCGACCACGGCTTCATTCCAACGCTGATCCGCATTGCACGCGAAAAAGCGGTGTCCGCCTATGTGGGCGAGGGTCTCAATCGCTGGACCGCCGTGCATCGGCTCGATGCCGCAGTTCTGTTTCGGCTCGCGCTCGAGAAAGGCGCCGCGGGCGCTCGCTATCACGGGGTTGCCGACGAGGCGATCGGATTCAAGGATATCGCCGGTGCGATCGGACGCGGCCTGAACATTCCGGTGGTCAGCCAATCACTCGATGAGGCGGCTGCGCATTTTGGTTGGTTCGCACACTTTGCCGGACTCGACTGCCCCGCCTCGAGCCAGTTGACCCGCGAACGCCTTGGTTGGTATCCCGTGCAATGCTCGCTGCTCAGCGACCTGCACGAGGGCAGCTATTTCAAAGCGTGAACTCACTGCGCTGCTGCCGTGTGCAGGTGCCCGCAGACCCACTCGCTGGTCGGCCTGGAATCTCGAGCGTAAGATCAAACCGTAAGGCCTGCGCGTGTGGCGGTGGGCGCAAGCACGGGGAATTCTTCGATGCGGATGCCGATCATCGGCTTTTTCATGGCCTTCGCCGCGAGCGCGCCGGTCTGGTCTCAATCTGCCGAGATGACCATCACCTTGACCGGCCAGGCGATGATTCGGTCGGATCTGCGCGCGACCGCGCCCTCGACGTTGCCGAGAATACAGTCGCTGCTCAAGGGCGATGTGATCTTCACGAATCTGGAAGGCACGGTCGCGGAGCAGGACCAGTCGGTGCAGGAGGGCCGCGGGTTTCTGACGCCACCCGAAGCTCTCGATGCGCTGCAGACGCTCGGCTTCAATCTGCTCGCGCTGTCCGACAATCATGCGTTCGACCTGCAAGTGGCCGGCATTCAGAACACGATTCGAGAAGCGGACCGCCGTCATCTCGTGCACGCCGGAACCGGCAACACTCTCGCGGAAGCGGCTGCGCCGAGCTACCTGCATACCGCAAAAGGTACGGTCGCGCTGGTTGCGAGCGCATCGGGGTTGATTGCCCCCGCGGGCAATGCGACCGCGGAGCGCCCGGGTGTCAACGAATTGCGCATCGAGGCGGGCGGACAACCGAACGAGGCGACCACGGATCTGCCGAGCACGTCCGCGAACGCGCCGAACAAGGACGATGCGCGACGCATTCTGCAGAGCATCCGCGAGGCCCGGCGACACGCGGACCTGGTCGTCGTCTACCAGCACAATCACGTGTTCGCAAATCACGCGTTCTCGACGATCTTCACCGAGGGGATGCCGGAACGCCTGGCGCCGAATGATTGGCTCAGGAAATGGGCACATGCCGAGGTGGATGCCGGTGCGGACATCGTGATCCTCCATGGGGCACCGCTGCTGCACGGCGTGGAGGTGTATCTCGGACGGCCGATTTTCTACGACCTCGGCAACTTCATCTACAACGTACCGCCGATATTGACCTACATCGATGAGCCCATGGCCTGGGAAAGCGCCGTTGCAGAAGTCGATTTTCAGGGCACGGTGCTGCGATCGATCACGCTGCACCCAATCGTGCTCAACAACATCGGCGATGGCCAACCCGACGTGCACAACGCCTATACGAATAACGAGTACCTCGACACGCGTGGCTTGCCGAGTCCGGCGAGCGGGCCGAGGGCCGCTTATATTCTCGAGCGTCTCGCGACCTTGTCGAAGCCGTTCGGCACCCGGCTCGAGATTCGGGGCGATACCGCGCAAATCGTGCTCGCGATCAGCAGAGGCCCCGGCGCCGACGTTCACAAAGCGGCAACACCATTGCCTTAGATTGGCGCCCTTCACTTAACCGGGGGACTACCATGAAGGCAAAAACACGACTGCTTGCCGGCGCCGCCATCGCAGCAACATTGGCCACATTGACCCACGGATTGGCTGCAGCCGCGACTTCGCTGGGTTCGGGCAAGATCAAGCATGTTTTGCTGTTGAGCATCGATGGCATGCATGCGGTGGATTTCTATAACTGCTCGCACGGGATCTCGGGCGCGAACGGCGGCAGCCCCTACTGCCCGAATTTGGCGGCCCTGAGCCGCGGCGCCGTCAACTACGTCGCCGCCGTATCCTCGAAGCCCTCGGATTCGTTCCCCGGCTTGGCAGCCCTGATCACCGGTGGCTCGCCGAAATCAACCGGACTGTATTACGACGTCGCCTACGACCGGGCGCTCGATGCGCCCGCGACGAAGACCGGGACGGGTCTCGCGGGAGGCTCTTGCACGCCGTACGGCCTGCCCAACGGCACGACGACCGATTTCGACCAAGGCATCGATCTCGACGACACGCAGTTGAACGGCGGCGCTCCGGGAGCAGCCGCGACCGAGGGCGGCATCCGCTCGATCGACCCGAAGAAACTGGTGCGCGATCCGCAACAAGGCTGTGCGCCGGTGTATCCATGGGACTTCCTGCGCACGAACACGATCTTCGGCGTCGTGCACGAAGCCGGCGGCTACACCGCGTGGATCGACAAGCACCCGTCGTATTCGATGGCAGCCGGACCGGGCGGCAAGGGCCTCGACGACTATTACTCTCCCGAGGTGAGTTCGAACGTGATTCCGCTGCCGGGCGTGACCACGTCGCAAGGAATCTCTTGTGCGACGGTGCGCGATGCGAGCGGAGTCGCCTGGAACGGCAGCTTCGCCGACATTCAATGCTATGACGCGCTCAAGGTCAAAGCCCTGCTGAACCAGATCGCCGGCAAGACCCACGATGGCGCACCCGCGGTCGTTCCCGCGCTGTTCGGTATGAATTTCCAGGCTGTGTACATCGGACAAAGTGTCGCCGAGCCCGGCGTCGGCAGCGGTGGCTACCAAAACGCCGCGGCCTTGCCGAGCCCAGAATTACTCAAAGAGATCGAGTTCGTCGATGCCTCGATCGGCGACATCGTGGCTGCGCTCAAGAATGCCGGTATCTACGACGATACCCTGCTGATCATTTCGGCGAAGCACGGCGCTTCACCGATCGATCCGCGCGCCTATGTGGCCAATGGCAACAACACACCGGCAACCTTGCTCGGAAGCGCAATTCCCTATTCGGAATCACCGCTGAATACGACCGGGATTGGCGCAACCGAGGACGACGTGTCGGTGCTGTGGCTGAAGCCCGGCGCAAGCGCATTGGCAGCGGTCGATCTGCTCGAGAGCAACGCCGCGGCGATCGGCTTGGGCGAGATCTATTACGGGCCCACGCTGTGGCTCAACTACAATATCGGCGGCCTCGATCCTGGGCAGGATTCGCGCACGCCGGACATCATCGTGACACCGAACGAGGGCATGACCTATTCCGGCAGCACGACGATGATCGAAGATCACGGCGGCTTCGCGCATGACGATACCAATGTCGTGATGTTGGTAGCCAATCCGCGCTTCAAAGCATCCACGGTCTCGGTCACGACGACGACGACACAGATTGCGCCGACGATCATCAAGGCCTTGGGGCTCGATCCGACCGCGCTGGATGCCGTGCGAGAGGAAGGCACGGCCGTACTACCGGAAGTCGCGGCGCAGTTCGCGCGTTAGTCGAACGCGTATCGCACCGGGCGCGTCACGGGGACCGTGGCGCGCCCGATGGGGCGATCGCCCGGGTTTGCAGCAGGTAGATGGCGGCGCTGACGCCCAACAGAATCATCAGTCCGAGGATTTCCGCGCGCGAGGCCAAGGCAATCACGAGCGCCATGCCCGCGATGCCGATGATCGCCGCCGCGCCGAGCCAGCGGAATTGCAACGGCTCGCCCGCGAGCGCGACGCCGCGGCGCGTGAGCTGCCACGCAGCCGCGCACCCGAGGATATACAACGCCGCGATGCTGAGCGCCGACAGCACGGCGAGTTCGGCAAATGTGCCGGTCAACGCAAGCACCATCGCGAGCGCCGCGTAGACCGCGATCGCAATGTGCGGCGCGCGCGTGCGCGGATGCAGCCGCCCGAGCGCGCGCGGCAGCAGGCCATCGCGGGCAATCGCGAACAGCAGCCGCGGACTGCCGAGGATATCGCTCGCGACATAGCCGAACATGGACAGCCCGGCGCCGGCCACCATGATGAGTTTGAGCACGGGACTGATCGGCGCCATCGCGTCCGCGAGCGGCACCGTCGAGGTGGCGAGCGCGGACCCGAGCATGCCCTGCGCGACCGTCTGAATCCCCATGTACAACAGCGTCGTGGCAAGCATCGCGATCGTGAGCGCGCGCGGGATGGTCCAGTTCGGACGCACCACCTCACCGCTCGCGCACAACGATGTCTCCATGCCCATGAACGCGAAGACACCGAGGATCATCGCGCGGCCCACGCCCGCGATGTCCGGCGCGGCAGCGTGCGCGAAATTCGCTGCCTTCACGAAGAAGGCGCCTACCACGATGAAGATCACGAGCGGCAACAGCTTCAGCGCGGTCGCCGCATTCACGAGGCGCGCGCCTTGCGCCACGCCGCGCACATTGACCAGCGCGATGCCGGCGATCGCGATCACGATCGTGGTCGCATGGACGGCCGCGGCGAGCGACACCGGCACCACGCTGGCAACGACATCGGCGAGAGCCGCCGTGATGCCGCCGCAGGCCAGCAGATCGCCGACCCAAAACAGGGTACCCGCAACGTAGCCGGTGAGCGGCCCGAACGTCGCGGTGATGTACCCATAGATTCCGCCGCTGGTCGGCATGCGGCTGCCGCCCACGGCGAAGCAGATCGCCACCGCGCCCACCGCAATCGCGCAGCCGAAAAACACCAGCGGTGCATACGGCCCGATCGCCGCTGCCAGCGTTGCCGGTACGACGAAAATACTGGCGCCCACGACCATGCTCATGATGCTGGCCGCCAGCGCCCAAGGTCCTACTTGGCGAACCAGCCCCTTGTCGCGTTGATTTTCATCCACCGCCGCTACGGTAGCATGCCGGCATCCCATACTTGGATGATCGGTGGGTTAACGTTGAAATTGCTGTAACGGATCCAAGTGGGCCGCACGCGCCAGTACACGAGGCCGGGCCAGGTCTGACGGGTGGGGCCGTCCGGGAATCGGTCGAAATAGTGGGCTTGCACCTCGGGCAACTCCACCTCGGTAGGAATCTCGGCAATGCCTTCGTATTGCACGGTGCGTTCGTGTTCCCAGCCGATCACGAAGGCGACGCGGGGATTCTGGATCAAGTTTTGGTGCTTGCGCGACTGCGTCACGGTGTCGAACAGCAGTTCCCAGCGGTCCGTAACCGCAACTCCGATCACGGCTGCCTGGGGCGCACCTTGGGGCGTGACCGTCGCCTCGATCGCCCAAGGCTGGGCACGCATATAAGAGAGCAACTCGGTTGGCGTCAGCGGGTGATGATGTTCGCTCATGCGGGTCATTGTGCCTGATGGCCGGGCCGTCGACCTAGGTGGAAAACCCTGGGGTGGTGGCGGCCGCCCCCGACTGCGCAGATCCGGCCATCTGTAGAGCGGGTGCGCACGCGCTCATCAGATTGTCATGAATTTCCGCGATATTCATGCGATCTTGATCGGAGCGCTCGTGAATAGACGAATACTCTTATGCGGGCTCGCGGCCGCGGCGTTGGTTCTGACGCTCGCGCTCTGCTGGTACGATGGTCTGTGGCGCTCCGACGCTGAAGCGCCGATGCGCACTGCAGCGCAGCCTCCAGTGCTGAGCGCGCCACCACCGGTCGAGCCCGCACCGGCCACTGCCCCGGTGAATCCACCCGCTGCGACCGCCGCCGCTGAGGCCGCGCAAAGCGAGCCCGACGCTACACCTGCTGTTGACCAGGGCGAGCGGCTCGCACGCAGGGAACGCGGCGGCGAGCACGGCGCGAGGACGCGTTAGGCCAGATCGCGCTGCGCGCCACCTGCTTCGCCACCTGGCGGCGGTGATAACTTGGATTCATATAACCATCAACTGCGTGAAATACGGGCTCATTAAAGTCGCATGCAGCGCGCACTTTATGTGATGGCCTTACACATCAGGGGAGGTTGCATGAAGAACAATGGACTCGTGTCGCAGACGCGACACCGGTTGTGCATGGCGGCTGCATCGCTCGCAGTCCTGCAAATGTCGGCAGGTCCGGTGCTGGCTGCCGCTGCCGCAGCACCCGCGTTCGGAGGTCTCTGGAATTCCGGCGCGGACAAGAGCCGTCAGACGACGACGCCGATCAAGCACGTCATCGTGATCATCGGTGAGAACCGTAGCTTCGACCACGTGTTCGCCACCTACGTGCCCAAGGGTGGCCAGTCCATCCACAACTTACTCAGCGAAGGCATCATCCAACTGGATGCCAACAAGAACGCGATACCGGGACCGAACTTCCGCAAGGCCCAGCAGCTCTCGGCTTCCGATCTCGGCAGCCAGGACAGCTTCCTGCTGAGCCCGCCGAAACAGGAATTCCCCTCGAACCGGCTCCCGGCGCCGGAAGTCGGTGGACCGTCGGGGGCTTACGGCTATTTCTCGCCGAGTTCGTCGAAATACACGACCATCGCGTGCGGCACGATCACCGTGAACGGCAAAACCACGACCAACTACCTCAGCCCGGCGGCTTGTGCCGCCTTGACCGAGAACGGCCTGCCGGACGCGACCGACGCCAACGGACTTACCTATTACCAGTCGCTGGCTGCCGGCGGCACCGGCCAATACAGCTATACGCCGGACTTGCGCATCGTCAATTTCGACAGCCTGCCGGCCGGCCCGTTCCAGCTCACCAACGGCACGAATTCGGCAACGCCGGGCTACACGCTCATTTACACGGATTACAGCGCGAGCCCGGTCCACCGTTTCTACCAGATGTGGCAGCAGCTCAATTGCAGTCTCGAGCACGCCTCGTGGGACAACCCGTCCGGCTGCAATGGCAAACTGTTCTCGTGGGTCGAGGCAACCGTCGGCGCCGGCACCAATGGCCTGAGCCAAGCACTGTATGCCCAGGGTTACTACGGGAGTTCCTTCAGCGAATTCTTCCTGTATCCCAGCGGATTCTCCGCGACGAATCCGCCGACGGCCGCGCAGTGGACCGCCAACGAATACGCATTATATGACTCGGTCCCGACCACGACGGGTGAGGGCTCGAGTGCGCTCGGCTTCTACAACGTTCAGCAGGGCGATGTGCCGTACTTCAAGAGCCTCGCGGACAGTTACGCGATGAGCGACAACTTCCACCAGTCCGTCAACGGCGGGACCGGCGCCAACCACATCATGCTGGGCCACGGCGACGCGATCTGGTTCAGCGACGGAAATGGCAAACCGCAGACTCCGCCGCACAACGTTGCCGTCAACACCAACCCCGCGGGCTACGGCGGAACCGGAATCATCGACGAGATCGAGAATCCGAACCCCGCTGCTGCCACCAATAACTGGTACACGCAGGACGGCTACGGCTCGGACTACAACACCGGATACCCGATGAGCGAATGGGACACGACGCAAGGCAATGGCTTGCCGATCATTTACGGGGGCGGCTCCTACAGCGACTGCTCCGATCCCTACCAGCCGGGCGTTGCACCGATTCTCGACTATCTCAGCAAGCTGCATATCGATCCGCGCTGCGAGCCCGGTCACTACTACCTGCTGAACAACTACAACCCGGGCTGGTTCGGCAATGGCAACAACGCGTTCCTGGATCAGAACCCATCCAATACGCCGTTCACGGTGCCGCCGTCGTCGACGCCGAGCATCGGCGATGATCTCAACAACGCGAGAATCTCCTGGAAATACTACGGCGACCAGTGGAACAACTACGTCAATGACCCGTACGGGCTGAACTACGGCACGAATGGCCCCAACGCGGACGAGTACTGCAACATCTGCAACCCGTTCCAGTACGACACCTCGATCATGTCGAATCCGGCGCAGGTCGCAGCGCATATTCAGGATACCGTGAACCTCTATTCGGATATCAGCTACGGCACGCTGCCCGCGGTTTCCTTCGTCAAGCCGAGCGGCTACGTGGACGGCCATCCGTCCTCCTCGAAACTGGACCTATTCGAGGGATTCGTGAAGAAGATCGTCGACCAAGTCGAGGCGTCGCCGACCTACACCAAGGACACGGTCATCCTCATCACCGAGGACGAGGGCGGCGGCTACTATGACTCGGGCTATGTACAGCCGGTCGACTTTTTTGGCGATGGCACGCGCATCCCGCTGCTCGTCGTGGCGAATCCGCAGTACCTGCCGCTGCGCGCCGCGGGATACATCTCGCACCAATACGCCGACCATGTCTCGATCCTCAAATTCATCGAGCGCAACTGGAACTTGCCGCCGGTGTCGCGCCGCAGCCGCGACAACTTCCCGAATCCGGTGCAGCCGGAAGGTTCATATGCGCCGCTGAATTCACCGGCACTCGATGACTTGTTCAACTTCTTCGACTTCCCGTCCTCGCACGGCTTGTTTTAGCTGCGCACGGGTTCACTTCTTCAAAGGGCCCTCTCATCGGCCGGATTTCCATGACCTGGATCGAGGATTGCGGAATCGTGAGGTGCGGGTGATGCGCGAACGCCTTGGCGGCCGCATCGTGGCTCTCTGCCTCCACGATTGAATACAATATGATGTCGTTTTTCGTGTCGGCGATCCCGGCCTCGGTCACGCCTTTGGTCTTCCCGGCGGCTTCGGTGAGCGTGATCATCTTCGCGTGCTCGCCCATCCAGCGTTGCCAATCGTTGCGCATCTTCTCTTCGGCGGACTTGCGCGTTTCCGGATCGGTCTTTGCCCAATCGGCCATGACCTGACTCGGCACGAGATATAGGACCATGAATTTCTTTTTCATTGAGGTGTTCATAAGCTCTCCTTCGTCCGCGAATTCTTGGAATTGCTTGGGGATCTTAGCGCATGTTCCGCGGCCGACCGACATTGACGTCGAACTGACACGCAGCTTGGATAGAATTTGCCTCTCGGGAACGTCCGAAGCGTAAAACGAGGACTTGGCGATGAACGTCATCGTGAATTTGCCGCAAACCCTGAAGACTTGGATTGTCCGGAATCTGGATCGAGGTTTCCCGCCGGATCAATTGATCGGGCCCATGGTCGACCAACGACTCGATCCCGCAGTGGCTCGGCGCATCGTCGAGGTGTTTGCCGAGGCGCGTCATGCCGGCCGGCAGATCACCGCCGATTCCCTGACGCTCGACGTCGATGTCCCGGGGTACCGGCCCGATCCGCCGCGACTGCCGCCGGGCAACACGATCACGTTGCCGCGCCGGGCTATTCCGGTGCTGTTGCGCCTGCAACGCCCGGTATTCGCGTTGCTCGGCAATGTGCTCGACGCCGCGGAATGCGCCCGGCTGATCGAGCTCGCCCGCCCGCGGCTGCAGGCGTCAACCGTTGCCACCGGCGCCGATAGCAATGCGATCGTCGAGCATCGCAGCAGCGACAGCATGTTCTTTCGGCTGGGCGAAACGCCGTTGATCGCGGCGCTCGATGAGCGCCTCTCGGCCATCATGAATTCGCCGGTCGATCATGGCGAGGGCCTGCAGGTCATACGCTACGGCGTCGGCGCCCAGGTCACCCCGCATTTCGACTTTCTGATGCCATCGCATGGCGACAACGAACAGTCCTTGCGCAGGAGCGGCCAGCGCATCAGCACGCTGGTCGTCTACTTGAACGATGTCGAGAGCGGCGGCGAAACCGTGTTCCCGGAAGCCGGGGTCACGGTTTGTGCTCTGCGGGGTCAGGCCATTTATTTCGAGTACTGCAACAGCGCGAACCAGCTCGACCCGCTCTCGGTGCACGCCGGCGCGCCGGTACTCGAAGGCGAGAAGTGGGCGCTGACCAAGTGGATGCGCCAGCGGCCGTTCGTCCCGGCCTGACCGCAGTCCTTATCAGTACGCCGGCACCGCGGCCACCCAGGCGCGGCCGGTCCATTGCAAGGGCAACATCATCTCGAGCTGGTTGCCGCTGGAGAGGATCTGCGCCACGAGCGGAAAGACCTTGCGGAAATCCGGATCGTCGGTCCAGGGAGCTGCCTTGGATACCGCATAGGTATAGCTGACCATCGTTGTCGCGGTGCCGTCGGCGACTTCGACGGGTGTCCATTTCGTGACTTTGAGGACGCGCAAGTGCGCAACGCACAGGTCGCCGGGTCGCGGCTGCGCCAGAGCCGTTGCCGCTACCGATGTGGCCGGGTAATCGACGTAGAATTTCAGGCCCGCGGCGGTCAGTGCATACTCGACGGCGGTCGAATCCGCGCCAACCGGCGCACCGGCGACGACCCCGAGCCTCTCGAGCACCGGCATTTGCAGCGCATCGGGTTTGTGTTTGCGCCGGTCGACGTCGGTGACCTGCCGCGGCCAATCGGGCTTGCCGAGGCAGTAGCCGCCCTTATCGTCGAGGAATCTTTGGACGGCCGCGGCAAATGCCGTCGGTGTTTGAATCGGCCGCAGTGCGCTGTCGTGGGCGACACAAGCCGCCAGAGTCATCGACAGCAGTCCCACGCGCAAGAGTCGATCAGTTCGTCGCAAGCGTCGCCTCGTAGTCATCGGTCAGTGTGTTGAGGAATGCCACGAGATCGTCGATCTCCGCATCCGTGAGCGGCGGCGTGGCGCCCGCCGCTTGCCCGACGAGCGGCGCCTGCCGGTCGATGTTCGCGCGGAAGCGCTCCGGCAGGTCATCGAATTTCTGCGCGACGCCGCGCACGGTCGGATACCACAACTCGGGATTCGTATCGCGCGTGTTATAGAAGCGCACTGCGTCGCGCAGCGACTTGATCTGGCCATTGTGGAAGAACACCTTGCGTGTCGCCACGTTGCGTAGCGTCGGTGTCTTGAACATGCCGCAGTATTGGCCGCTCGCCGGCAGCGGATGGTCCGATCGTCCGCATAGGCCGAGATCGTAATGTCTCGAATCCTTGTTGAGCGGGATATCCGGATTGCGCGGTACGCCGATGGCTTCATAGGAATAGTCGGTGAACAAGCCCGAACTACCTTGCAAGCCGGCGCCCGTGAAATGACAGGCGGCGCAGTTGCCTTTCTTCGGATTGAGAAACACGCCGAATCCGCGCCGCTCGGCGTCGGTAAACTGCCCGCCAATCTTGTGGCGAACATGCAGGTCGAATTTGCTGCTGAACGGATGGAAGCTGTAATCCTCGAGCTGGAACGCCTGCAGTGCCTCCACCACATGCTGAAAGGCCTCGTTCGGCCGCTGGAACACATTATCACCGAAGGCCGCGCGGAATAAATCGGCGTATGTCGCATGGCGAATCTTGTCGACGACGTCCGCAGGACTCTTGTTGGCCATCTCGTTGGCGGCGAGCAACGGGATCTTCGCCTGCTCGGCGAGCGTCGGCGCACGCCCGTCCTGGGCGAAGCCGCCGCCCGGCCCAGGTGCGCTATAGCCGTCTGGATTCACGAGCAGATCGGAGTACGGCGGCGTGAATTGCTTGTAGCGCAGCGACGGTACCGCGCGAGTGCCGAATAGGGTCATTGCTTTGCCGCCCAGTTGGACCGCGAGCACATTGCCGGGAGCGTAGGCATTATTGGGGTCATGGCAGGTTGCGCAGGCCAAATGGCCGGATCCCGATAGCGCAGGATCGAAGAACATCTTCTGACCGACGAGCGCTGCCGGTGAGAGCGGGTCATGGCGCGCCATTTTCCAGGCGATGCTGTCCTCTGGGTTATAGCCGGCGGCAATCCGGACCAACCCCAAGCCAAGGCACAGCAAGGAAAGACTCTTCAGCATCACCCGCGAAATTCTTGACGCTTTGGCGGGCCCGTCCCTGGGCCCGCCTCCGCTTCACACAATCAAGGGATTACTGCAGATCCGACGGCAGCGCCCAGACATTGACCTTGGGCGTTGCGGGCGCCGCATCGCCCGTCAGCGGTGTCCCGCTGACCGTCGTATCCGAGGACACCTTCTCGAGGTAGCCCGCCGGCAGCGCGTACCCGCTCGGCACCAGGTATTGGCCGTTCATCGGACGCACTGCGTCGAAATACGGGTCCGCCGAGGACGCATATTCCGTCAGATAGGAAGAGTTCGCTGCGATGAAAGCCTGCGTGTACTTCGAACGGTTCATGTACGAGCCCGGCTGGTCGGGATTCGCAAGCCCGAACATGTCCTGCAGCGTGCGCACGAACGAGAAGTGGCTGTAGGCATCGCTGTCCTGAACCCCGGTGGCGGCCGGGTGATTCTGAATCACGCCGAAGATGCTGTTGCCGTGGCCGCGATTGCCGTTGTAGTAAAGCGTACTGCTGAGGCCCGTGGTGTCGTACCCGGTAACAGTGCCCGCTGCGTTGGCGATGACCGGCACCGCAACCGTGCTGTTGTTCGGGTTATAGCCGCAGCAGGAATCGTACGGATCCGAGCTCGAGTTGTAGGTCGCGCCGCCTTCGTCAAACATGATGACGATCGCATTGCGCTGGTACGGGTTCTGCCACAAAGCCGACCCCTCGATTTTGTTCACGAGGTACTGCACGTAATTGTCGCCGCGCTTCATGATCATATCGGTCTGCACGCTGGGCACCGGGTCATTGCCGCCGTTGACGCCGCTCGACACCCCAAAACAATCGCTTGCAGTGACTGCCGTGGTCGACGGCGGCACCGTGCCTTGAACCGTGATCGAGTGCATGTCGTCGCACTGGTCCGGAATCACGAAGTTCAGCTGACCGACATTGCCGCTCGCGAGATCGGTGCTGAACTGATCCGGGTCATAGTTCGCGGGAACCGGATACAGCGTCGTGCCGGCGTAGCTCGATGCATTGATCCACTGCCCGCCGCCCAAGGTTCGATTGCTGCTGACGAAGTCGTATTCACTGCGCACGTTCTGGTATGCCATGCCGGGATTGTGCTTGGTACGGTACAGCTGTGCCGGCATCGGAATGATGAGGCCCGTCGTGCCGATCTGGCTGCTGTTCGTCGAGCCACCGATCTGCACGGTGCCGGCCGGATAGATGTGATCCGCCGCGGTGACGTTGGGATCCGCGACGCCATCGGAGCGGTAGTCCTGACCCGGATTCGTGGACTCGTTATAGGTTCTCCAGCTCATGCCGGCGCTGACGATTGCGTTGAACAGGTTCGGATGACCGAGGATGTTGTGGTCGACCGCAGGCGAGTCGGTGCAGGTCGCCGTGAACGGTGAGCTGCCGCTCACGGGCAACGGCAGGTCCTGCGGCGCATTGGCACCGGTTGCGTTGCAGTTCCATTGATCATCGTTGGTGATGCCGAAATCATCGGCGCCGCCGAGCGCCGTGTAGTTCGGCTCGCTCGGGTTGCCGGTCGCGAAGTAGTTCGTGAACTGGTTATTGGCCGCGAGCAGCGCATCGATGTTCGGCGTCAGCGTGTTGCCGTTGACCGATGCGGAGGACTTGTTCTCCAGCATGATGATGAAAATGTGATCGTAGCGCGGGATGCTCTCGAGCGTCATCGCACCCTGTTGTGCGGCCACCATCGTGGGGTAATCGCCGTTGTCGAATTGCGATGCCGCAAGACCCCAGCGATTGGTCAGCACCACGGATTCGGCTTCGATCGCCGCTTGATCCGCCGAATTCTCAATCGATCCCAAGCTCTGGTTGAATTCCGTCGAGGCGACGCCCAAGCGCGTCGCGAGCGCCGTGACCGCCGCTGAGAACGACAAGCCGTCGTTCTCGACCATGCGCGAGAGCTCGGTCGACAGCGGCGTTACCGCGATACTGACCGGCGCGAGCGGCGAGACGGTCGCCGCGGTGATCTGCGCTGCATTGACCCGAAACACCAGGCGCTGCGTCACCGCGGCGCCGTTGTTGGTCGCGGTCGTCGGGATCATCGCGACGAGGTTGTTGCCGGTATCCGCGCCGGGAATCGCCAACAGGAAGCTGCCGTTCGCCTTGCTGGTCGTGCTCGGTTCGCCCGGATCGCACTGGCCATTGGCATTGAGGTCGACGCAAACCGTCGCGCCGACATAGGTCGAAGCGACGGTCGCCGGCGCCGCTGCGCTCGACGGGCTGTTTGAAATGACCGGCGGCGTGAACAAGGTGCCGGAGACGACACCCTTGATGACCACCGGAGTCGCCGCGAGGCTGGGTGCCGCCGCGCCGATGAGTGCAGCGGCCACGGCGATGCCGACGAGAGAGCGAGAGGCGACCCGCGACTGCGGCGCGTGCTTCTTTGCGTGTTTCATTGAGTACTCCCTGGAACTGATAATGAATTTTTCAGACGGCGGTGCGACGGCGCAGCGCGCCAAGGCCGAAGATGCCGAGCGCGGAAGCCAGCAACGGCAATGCGGCCGGCAGCGGCACCGGCGCCGCGGTCAAGGACCACGCGCCCGCGGCGGGATTATCAAGATCAACATCGCCGGTGTTGAAATTGCTGGCCAAGACCTCCGAGGTACCAGTGCCACTCGGTGTCGCTCCGTTCACAAAATAAAAATAGTTCGTCACGTTGTTTCCGCCCGGATCATTCGAATCGGCGAAAACGAAATTGTTGAGCGAGGCGTTTGTGGAGATCACGGCGGCATTCGCAGCGAAATTCCACGGTGTAGACGCCGGTGCGGCCGCGCTGAAACTCCCGGCGTATAGGGGTCCGTTGAAAGTGTTGCCGTCGAAAGTAATCGACGCATTGCTGATGTTGCTGACGGAAAACGCTGCGCCGGCTCCCGCCACTTCAGTCCCGGTCAAAGTACCGTAGAGGGTCTGGCCATCGGTGAAGGTGTACGAGAAATCAAAAACCTGGCTGGCGTTCGCGACCCCGGCCGCCATGCAGGCTAGCAAGGCCACGAGCTTGATGGATGTTTTCACGTGTATTGGCTCCCATGGAAAAGTTCGACCAATGAACTGCCGTTGCAGGGTTGTCGGGACATTTTTAAGAACCGATTCCTGTCGATGTCGGCGGACGTCGATGCGGAGTTTGCCTGCCGAAAGACAGTTTATTGCTGCAGCTAAGTTAAAATTTGACGGCAAAAAAAGTCGGTGCTAATAACCGTACAGCTACCACTCGCAAACTCGCGCGCGATGCCTTGAGAAAAAACCTGTTACGCGTTCGCTCGATCACGTGCGATCAATTGAGAGAGCGTGTACTCCGATGTCCACCAGGCAGTCGTCGACGACCAAGCGTCGCGCGACGGCACTCCAAAAAAGAAACCCGACGCGCGGCCGGGTGTTTCATGGAGTTCAAAATCGAAAATGATCAGCTAGGCGGCGTGTGCCCTCAGCTGATTGTAAGCATGTCGTCCGCCAAGATTCGGAATCGGGAATAGTTGTTGCCCACGAAACTCGGCAACCCAGGCGTGGTGGCCTGCGACTGGCTCGTGAGCATCGACGTATTGTCGTGGGCCGCGATATCGGTATTAGCCGATGGTCCTCCGCTCACAATCGTCAAACGCGCATCATCGAACCTCGTACCGCCGATCGTCGTCATGTCGTTATCGGCCGCGATCGGGCTGACGCTCGTGGCTCGTGGCTCGTGGTCCCGTTAGTGACATGGAGAAGCATCGAAAATCCGGTTCCCGGAGCCAGGACAGCTGGGACGGTCCCCAAAGCCGCCAAAGTTCGCTTCGGTATTGCACTGCCGGAAACCGGATTCATATGACTAGTCGCTATCGGGCAGCTCGGTGAGGTTGGCGGTTACGAGACACGGCGACCGTTCACGTCAATGAGTGGCTCGCCGTCCTCTTTCATGAAGGGCCCTTTTTGAGGCAGCGGGAGTATATCCAGCACCGTTTCCGACGGTCGGCACAGCTTGGTACCCCACGGCGTGGCCACGATCGGCCGATTAATCAGGATGGGGTGTTCCAGCATCTGGTCAATCAGTTGGGCATCGGTCCAGCGATCGGCGCCAAGCCCCAACTCCTCATAGGGCGTGCCTTTTTGGCGCAGCAGATCGCGTGGACGAATGCCCATCTGCTGAATCAGGGTCTCCAGGGTTGCTCGATTCGGCGGCGTCTTGAGGTACTCAATGACCTCGGGTTCAACGCCGGCGTTTCTGATCAGCGCCAGGGTGTTGCGAGACGTACCGCACGCCGGATTGTGATAGATCCTCACGCGGACAGCAGACTCAGGCATTCAGGGCCTCTGGCTTCTTATTGGGCGGGACCTCGCCGGTTGCATCGGCGTTCAATGACGCATGGGTCGCTTTTTTGCTTGGGAATAACCAGCGCGCGACGACAAGAGCAATACCTGCGCCGACGAGCTGTGCAGCAATGAAGCCGGGTGCGTCAGCGGGACGGATACCGGAAAAGGTGTCGGTCAGCGAGCGGGCAATGGTGATTGCCGGATTGGCGAATGACGTTGACGCTGTAAACCAGTACGCCGCGCCGATCCAGGCGGCAACCATCCACGGTGCATCCTCCGAACGGCGGTGACCGAGCACGACCAGTAACAGACCGAACGTCGCGATGCCTTCCGCGAGCCATTGAGCTGGCCCGGTTCGAACATGAACCGAGAGCTGCCAGATCGGCAATTCGAACATGACATGCGCAAGCAGCGCTCCGCAGCAGCAGCCTATAACTTGAATGATCGTGTACATCCCCGCATTGCTCCACGAGAGACGGCCTCGCAGAGCCTCGACGACGGACACCGCAGGGTTCAAGTGAGCGCCGCTCACGGGGCCGAACAATGCAATTAGGGCTGCGAGTACCGCCACCGTCGCAGCGGTGTTTGCGAGCAGCGCAACGGCCAGATTTCCGCCGCTGAGGCGCTCACCCATAACCCCCGAGCCGACGACGGTGGCAGCCAGTAGCAGGGACCCGAGTCCCTCGCCGGCCAGCCGACGCGCCAGCGGTTGTGCATAAGCGGTCACGCGTACGGCGACTTCGTCGCGCAGACCGCAGACGCAAGTCGCCGTGATCGGAGCTGGGCGGGCGAGCATTCCGGGCCGCAACCCTTGTCGGCGAGGACACAGCAGTTCTCTGTGAGAAATCCGATCAGTTGGTTCATGTGAGTGAAATTTGGGCGGTAATACAAGAATCGCCCGTCGCGGCGCACATTAACCAGTCCCGCTCGTTGCAGCTCCTTCAAGTGAAACGATAGCGTCGGTGAGGACACATCGAGTTTCTCGCCGAGCTGCGTCGGCGTATAGCCCTCAGGGCCCCGCTTCACGAGCATGCGAAAGATTGCGAGACGGGATTCCTGCGCCAGCGCCGCGAGACTTTCGATTACATCCGTTGATTTCATAGTTCGAAATATATCGAACTAATGTAAAGAGATCAAACGTAGCGCCCGCTCCCTATTTTTCAATCGGCAGATCGCCAAACCCACGGCAAACGGCCCAAAAATCGCATTTGCGTTGACGGTTATATACCTTTTACGGTATATACGTCTCATGGAATCTGCATTCACTGTCCTCGCCGAGCCGACTCGGCGCGCCATCCTGACTTTGCTTGCCAGTGGCGAGCGCTCCGTCGGCGAGATCGAGTCGGCGCTCAATCTCTCTCAACCCTCGGTATCCAAGCATTTGCGCGTGTTGCGAGAGTCGGGCTTCGTCGAAGCGACCATCGATGCGCAACGCCGCCTCTATCGCATCCGGCCCGAACCGTTGCAGGCAGTCGACGCATGGATGGCGCCGTTCCGCAGATATTGGATGGCGCATGTGGACGCGCTCGAGCGCCACCTCGACCGCATAGCGACACCACCGCGCACCAAAAGAAAATCGAGGAAACAACGATGACCACTTTTCCGCCGTACACGCCGGGCCCCGCCAACCTGGCACGAGTTCAAAAGGATGGCGAGAACTGGACGCTCGTGCTGGTCAGACAGCTGCGCCACTCGCCCGAAAAAGTCTGGCGCGCGCTCACGGACCCGGCCGAGCTGCGCGAGTGGGCTCCATTCGACGCCGACGGGAATTTAGGGCTAGCCGGCAGCGCGGTGAAGCTGAGTACGGTGGGTACACCGACTCCGCTGATTTCGGAAACCCGCATCAAGCGGGCCGATGAGCCCAAGGTCCTCGAGTATCGCTGGGGCGATGGAGATCTGCGCTGGGAGCTCGAAGAGTTCGGCGGCGGTACGCGCCTCACGCTTTGGCACAATATTGATCGCCGTTACATATCCATGGGCGCCGCCGGGTGGCATATATGCCTGGACGTCATGGATCACGCGCTGAGCGGCACCCCAATCGGCCGCATCGTCGGTCCGGCTGCCATGAAGTTCGACGGGTTGGCAGCGGCTGAATGCGGATTACGCCAAGGAATTCAGCAAGGAGATCTGAGAATGTCCAGAACCAAACGCCTCGTTGGCAGCGCGTGGCTGCGCCAGTTCCACCGCTGGGTCTCCATCGCGTTCACGGCGACCGTCATCGCGAACTTCGTGGCGCGAACAAAAGGGGACGCCGCCGGATTGGGTGACCTATTCACCGCTACCCCCGCTCGCCGTACTTCTGCTAACGGGCCTCTATTTATTCGCGCAGCCCTATACGGTGAAGTGGCGCAGCAGAAGCGCGGCGTGAAGAGATCGCGCACGCGCGAGAGCTAGGCATTGGGTCAAATTCGCACTGAGGACCCCTGCTTGACGGGCCTTGGCTGCTGAGCGATTGTTATCCGACAATGAATCCACTGGTCACTAAAGTTCAAGGCAAGGAGAGACGCTGGAGCGCTGAATTCGCCGCGCTCCGCGAACTCTGCATCACCTCGGGACTCAACGAAGAGCTGAAATGGGGTCAGGCTTGTTACGACCTGGATGGTGGAAACGTGGTTTTGATTCACGGGTTCAAGGACTACTGCGCGTTGCTCTTTATGAAAGGCGCCTTGCTCAAGGACCCCAAGGGGATCCTCGTTCAGCAAACCAAAAATGTGCAGGCTGCTAGGCAAATCCGGTTTGCTTCTCTTTCGGATATCAACAAGCAGAAAGCGGCGATCAAGGCCTATATAGCAGAGGCCATTGCGGTTGAGAAATCCGGGGCCAAGGTGCAGATGAAGAGCACAGCGCAATTCGATGTGCCGGAGGAATTTCTAATGCACTTGGATGACGACCCGGCACTGGCAGAAGCCTTTCATGCGCTCACCCCAGGAAGACAGAAAGCATATTTGCTGCATTTTGCAGCAGCGAAGCAATCGGCGACTCGTGCCGCGCGCGTCGAGAAACATATACCGAGGATATTGAAAGGCCTCGGTATTGACGATTGATCCCACGGAGCGCGAAAGCGCGGCTCAAAGTAGATCCGCATGCTGCCAAGCATTTCGCTCCGCCAAGTCTGGTGCGGTTCGATGTGGGCTTCCTCTGATTTTCCGGACACCGCCGGGGATTGGATTCGTCTGCCTTCGGATGGGCTTCGCATAGAACGTGACCTGCCCCCAAACGCCAGTGCCAGGGATGAGTTCGTAAAGTCCTGGGGGACACGCCAGACAACCAAAAATGGAACGGGCGATGGGAATCGAATATATCGCTGGCTTTCGGTTACAGCAGGCAAATAAGATAGTTGCGACGGGCGCAGAGCGCTGCGTGTGATTTACGTGTGAAAAATTCGTGCATAGCAGCCAATACCAGCCAATGCGAGCATATGGAACGAACCCCCGATTGGGCCCGCGACGACAGAGCGAGTGGTGCTTAACGACCCGCTGCGGAACTCCATGCCTGGCAACTTTCTGCAGAGTGGAATATTTGTATCGCGTCTTGAATAGGCTACACAATATGGCCGTGGGCAGACGGTGCAATGATAGTGAATGCCTTATTGAAGCTACACATGAACTCACCAACGGCAACGAATACGACAAGAAAGCGCCTTGGCATAGGCGCGGCACTGCTGCAACTGGTGGGCTTGCTGACAATAGCTCTCATAATTAATGCCCTATTTGGTCCCAAGCCGCTTTGGGCTGTAGTGTCGAATGGCAGATCCCTTGTTTGGCAGGTCAGTGCCGGTATTGTTCTCGCTATCGCCTTTTCGGTTCCTGTATTGCTCGCCGTCGTAAAAATCGATTTCTTTCGGAGCTTCAAGACTTTACTGCTAGAACTCACTCAGAGAGCCGATTTAAGTGGGTGGAATCCGTTGTGGTTCGGGCTATGCGCCGGCATTGGCGAAGAGCTTTTGTTTCGAGGAGCATTGCAGCCGTGTTTGGGAATCTGGTGGACTGGCTTGTTCTTCGCCCTTGCCCACTCAGGAACTGGTGGATTCAAATCCATGAATTTTATGAAGTGGGGCTACGCAGCGTTCTTGTTTGTTACGGCGCTGATGCTAGGGCTGGTACTAACTCAAATCGGTCTGATCGCAGCGATGGTTCTCCATTCCGTGGCGGACGCGGTCGTCTTCGTCGTTCTGCGCGGGGTAGCACGCGCGTCTGTTAGCGGTGGCCTAAGAGCGCGGCATATTGGGGGAGACGCGCGGATTTGAGTGACGGTCGTTGGCCCGGTGAGATTGCGGCAGTCACGGCGGCCGGTGTGTTTTAGAACTGCGGGTTGGATTCGGAACGTTCGAAGGGATAATCGGGATCAGGATTCTGAGCACGCCGCGCTTGAGCCAGCCGATACAACTGGCCGAAGTAATGTCGTTCGACGGTTTCGTTGAGTTTGCTACGGAATGCTACATTGTGCTACAGTGACATCCATGAAAATCCGTACTATCACCCAGCGCGAGCTTCGCAATGATTCCGGCGCCGTACTCCGCGAAGTGGAGGCCGGGCGGACGATTATCGTGAGCCGAAACGGCACGCCTGTCGGGGAGCTGCGACCGATCAGGCGACGCCGCTTTGTGCCTCGCGCGACGATCGCGGATGCGTCAGGGCATGCTGCGCGAATCGATGCTGGGCAGTTCCGTGCGGATCTCGACGCAGTGGTGAACCCCCACCCTCATGACTGAGCCGAGCCGCGGCGTCCTCGACACATCGGTTCTGATCGATCATGACCTCATCGCGGCTGAGCAAATTCCCGATGAATCCGCAATTACAGCAGTGACGCTGGCCGAGCTCGCCGCGGGACCACATGCAACCGAAAACAAGGACGAGCGCGCCAGGCGCCAGGATCGATTGCAGTGGGCGGCTGCCACCTGGGATCCACTGCCTTTCGACGCGGACGCGGCGCGGATGTACGGCAGGGTATTTGCTGCCGCGAGAGCAGCCGGACAATCCAGCAGGGCGCGGCTCGCGGACTTGCTTATCGCCTCGACGGCTGCAGCCAATGGATTGCCGCTCTACACAAGAAATCCTGCCGACTTTGCGGCGCTGAAGCGCATCCTCAAAATCGTCAGGGTCTAGTTCGCTGTCGTTGGCCAGCGATGGCTGGGAATGGAACGGGCGATGGGAATCGAACCCAAACTGACGGCCCTTCAAGGCCTATAAAATACAGCGTTTCGTGAAAGCTCCACGGCGGCGTGCGATTGGCGTGCGAATTTTCGCGTTATGAGGGCCGGAGTAGGATCACGTGGGCCAACTGTCGCGACCTCTGATGTGCAGGGCGATATTGACGGCCGCTGCACGGTTTACCTGTCAATCAGACAGCTCTCGACAATGCTTCGGCCATCCGTGTTTGCCAGCCAGGACCCGTAGCCTTCCAACGCGCCAATGTTTCCGATGGCAAGCGGAGAGAGATCGATGTGCGCGCCCTGCCCGACTTCGGTCGTCCACGAGATTTCAACATCTTCGCAGCAGACGCGGCGCCGAAGCTTTCCGGCAACACGTCACGCGCTTTGCGTGCACGTGCAAAGGTTTCCTTCGTCCATACAGGATTCTCACGATCCGCCTTACGTGGATTAGACTTGCGCTTCATATCGTTTCACCTCGCGTTTGTTGGCCTTGCGCAGACTGATCACATGCGCCTTGTTGGCGCGCGGCGTGAAGGCCATCATATGCAATCGATCTCCGATCAGACCTAACGCCTGAAATCGCCGCTCACGGCAATCCTTTCGAAGATCCTCGACTATGAGCGCGCTGCCCCAGGCAAACTCCGTCGCCAAATCAAACGGGATTCCCCGCGCGAGTGCATTCTTCTCGCTCTTGGCCGAATCGAAGCTGATGTCCACTATTTATCGTATATGCGTATATACAATAATGCAAATGCATTTCTAGCGCTCTGCATTCGGCGATCATCAGAGCCCAGAGGTTGCACAGCCTCGCCCAGCGAGCTGGCACTTTCGGCCAACTCCGGTCATTCACAATACAAAATTGCCAGCACCAAAGCAGCCATTCATACGATCTGCTGTTGCATGTAACAACGACTTGAGATATCGTTACATGTAACAACCGAGGAGACAATCATGACGTCAAGACAAGGCGTCGCCCAACGTGTTCAAAAGCATCGCCTGGCGCTCAGGGCTGCTGGCTTGCGGCCGGTGCAAATATGGGTGCCCGACACGAGACGCGCAGGTTTTGCGGCAGAATGTCGTCGCCAGTGTCTGGCACTGCGCAAGGGGCGGTCTGAGGCGGGTCACCTTAAGTGGCTGGAACGCATCGCAGATACGGAAGGCTGGAAGTGAGGCGCGGAGAGGTCGTCACGATCGTTCTACCGGGTGCGTATGGGAAGCCGCGGCCTGCTCTTGTTATTCAATCTGATTTGTTTGACGCGCTCGGCTCCGTAACCGTGTTGCCGATCACGAGCGAACTACGAGCGGCACCCCTGCTGCGAATTCCGGTTGAACCGACTGCCGACAATGGGTTGCGTAAGAAATCCCAAATCATGATCGACAAGACGCAGACGGTACCCCACGACAAGATTGGCTCGACCATCGGCAATTTGCATCCAGACACACTGGTCGAAGTGAATCGCTCTTTGGCAACGTTTCTCGGCATCGGGTGAACCCTCGACGATGATTGGGTTCGAGTCAATAATGTCTGTTCGGCGATAGTCGGCTCTCATCTCGTAGCTATGACGGCGGTTGTGGAGCGGGCCATCGGTCGGCAGACGGCCAGGAAGAGACATTCGATGTCCCGATCTGGTCACGCTAGAGCTGCCGTTCGTCAAATCGACGATCAGTGTGTATAATACACACGATGCAAAGCCGGGAGCTTATCAAGCTATTGCAGGCCGATGGTTGGCAGCTAAAGCGTACCCGCGGAAGCCATCATCAATTTGTGCATCCGACCAGGCCCGGCACGGTCACGGTGCCGCATCCCAAGAAGGATCTGGGAAAGGGCCTGGTGCAAGCAATTCGCAAGCAAGCCGGAATGAAGTGAGGATGTAGATTTATGCGATATCCAGTTGCAATTGAAACAGGGGATGCTAAACATGCATTCGGCGTGGTAGTACCGGATTTGCCGGGCTGCTTCTCCGCTGGCGATACTCTGGACGACGCGCTGACCAATTCGCGAGAGGCCATTTTGCTTCACCTCGAAGGGCTTCTGGACGATGGACAGCCGTTCCCGGCACCGACAGCGATCGAACTGCTACAGAAGAAGCGTAACTATCGCGGCTGGACTTGGGCCATCGTCGACGTCGACGCCAGCGAACTTGGAGACAAGGCCGCCAGGATCAACATCACATTACCGCAGCGCATTCTTCGTGCGATCGACGCTCACGCGCGGAAACAGGGTGAGACGCGATCCGGATTTCTAGCCCGCGCGGCGTTGGATGCCATGCGCAAGCCGGCATGACCGGCGGCTATCTTTGAAGGTCGCAGTTCGGCCAACTGCAGTCAGTGACTGCTAGAAACAGCCTGCCAATAAGCAGCCATTCAGGACTTACGATAAGCTTACTCGCGAGGCAGAAAATCCGGTGGTGCCAATGGTAGGCCCGCGATGTTGATGAACGTCATAGAGCGTCCGCTGCGGCTTCTGCGTCGTGACAGTGGGCCTTGGCAGCGAGCGGCGCTGCTCATGGCTGGTGTCGCTGGACTGCTGTGCGGAGCGCCAGCCTTCGTGTTCGCACAAGACCTGGAGAAAAGCGAGATTCACGCGCAGGCCCTGCGAGGAAATTTGCAGGCATTGCTGGGCTATGGCAGCAACATTGCGGTCTCAACTGGTCCAGACGGTACGTTGCTGGTTGATGATGAGTACGCCGACCTGACGCCCAAAGTACGTGCGGCACTCGCGGCGTTGCAATCGTCGCCGGTCAAGCTAATAGTGAACACGCACTGGCATGACGATCACACCGGCGGCAATGAGGTCTTCGCCCGGGACGGCGCGCTGATCATCGCGCAAGAGAACGCGGGGCGGCGTATGCGCACGGACCAGATCATGTCGCTCTACGGGCCGCAGAAGGCGTATCCGCCGGTTGCGTGGCCGGCGATCACCTTCGATCAGGCACTGAGGTTGCGCTGGAATGGCGATGATATTGATGTCATCCACGTCGGCCCTGCCCACACGGACGGCGACGCCATAGTGTTATTCCGTAAACAGAACGTGTTGCTGACAGGTGATCTGTTCGTTGGCTACTCGTACCGCCCGCCTTATTTCGACGATCTGAACGGTGGTTCAGCGCACGGTATGATCGCCGCGGCTGACACACTTCTCGGGCTCATTGATGAGCGGACGATCGTTGTCCCCGGCCATGGCGAGGTTACTAACCGCGCTGGGCTGCAGGACTATCGCGACCGACTGGTCTTGATCGTGGACCGCATCGCGGACGCCATCGCCCGCGGACTGACCGAGGATGAGGTTGTCGCGCTCCATCCGACGGAAGGGTTTGCGAAGGCCGGTAGGGGCACCGATCGTTGGGTACGCGTCGTTTATCGCGAATACCACCCTCTAAGTCGGTAGGACTCATACCGAGCGCTTACTGGAGGCAGTGCATTCGTAGCCGTGACGTAATGACCCGCCGGAATGCTGCCGCTCGCGACGGTCTCGTATTGGTCGGGACCCGCTGCACAAGTTATAAGGGCCGAGAATGAATCAACGAGAGACACGGCAGGTACTCGGAGAAAGCGGCTGTGTTCTCGCGACTGCTGAGTATGTGGACGGAACGCTCGACGGCGTTTCAAGTGTCTACAGTCCCAGCGGCACGTTACTTCAAGAGATTCACTACGCGGCTGGCAAGCTCCACGGTCTATACCGCACTTGGTGGGAAAACGGAGTTTTGAAGGAGTCGGGCGAGTTTGCCGATGGTCACCGCGTTGGTGAGTACAGTTGGTATAAGGACGACGGAACGTTGTGGCAGTCATGTGAATATGTCGCTTCTAAAGGGCAATCCTGATTCCGGCAAGCAGACACTCGCGACCGGCAGAATCGGGTCGACAGTGAATTTGAGCGACCAGTCTGGAGCGAGAGAGCGGTCATTCAGTTGGATAACGTGGGTGACGCCCGGGGGCATTTAGAACGAATGCTGCGTGCGCCGTTTCGTGCGAATGCTAGGGCAATCCAAGACTATCTAGGACAACGAGATTGGCTTGAATTCGACGCCGAATCCCAAGACTTTCCCAAGCATTGGTCGATTTCGGCTCGGGCTAGGTGTCCCACGTGGGCTGACGCAGTCTTAAATTGGAGCGGGCGATGGGAATCGAACCCACGGCTCAAGCTTGGGAAGCTTGGGTATTACCATTATACGACGCCCGCGACGCGCTCGATTCTAGTCGGGTTCCAAGGGGTCGGCAAATCGTTGGGCGTAGCGCGGGTTTTAACTTCCGGGCGGGAGGGATCAACGAACAGCCGGTCGCGGGATCGAGTTCTCCCACGCGCACCGGTGCCGCGAACTCCTCAGATTTGCGCAGCTCTGCGGCGGCGCGCAAGCAACGCGAGGCCGCCGACGCCGCTCAACACCAGCCACGAGCTGGCGGGCAGCGGAACCGGCACAACGGTCGTATCGAACGTCCACTGGGCATTGTACGAGGTGCCCCCGCTCGAAAATTGCAGGTCAGTCGGACCGAGCGTCAACCCGCAGAGATCGCCGCCGGTGCCGATCGTACAGGTCAGTCCCGAGATAATCGGCGTCGTCTGCGTGGCTGACGTGCCGGTTGAAAAATTCAAGACGTCGTTGTTGCTGAGCGCCAGGCCCGTTTGGCTGACTTCGATGCCCGAGCCGTCGGCACTGCTGGTTACAGACACGGTGCCCGAGAAAGTGGAATTGGCCAGCAGCTGAATCGAACTCGGAGTCGTCGAACCGCTGGTTGCCGTGAAGCTCGCAGGCGACGTCAATGTCAGATCGAACGATACGGTGCCGCCGGATCCCGATCCCGGCGTATAGACGAACGATCCGCTAACGGCACCGTCGCCGCTCAAGTTGTAGGCGGGCGAACTCGAGGGGCAAAGACCCGACGCCAGACAAATCGACCCTTGATCGAGTCCGGGGCCTCCGGTGACGTTGACCGTAGTGGCACGCGAATTCGCGGCGCCCAGCAAGCACAGGACACCCGCTGCGAGCGGAAAAGACCATTGAGCAACCGACGTACGGGCTGCCTTCCGTGCGCTGTAGCTCTCCACCGACATTCCCCGTTGTTTCATAATCCCAATCTCCGAGAACATCCGTAGATCGACTCGCTGCCTATCAGGCCGAGCGACGCCGGCTCAGGCGAGGCAATCCCAGGATCCCAAGTCCGGAAGCCAACAACCACAGGCCCGGGGGTAGCGGGACGGCAGCACCATCGAATACGACATCCGCCTTGATGCTGATCGTTTGCCCGTCGAAGGTCTCGCTGCCGATCGTGATACCGTTGAGCGCGAATTGGTTATTGGATATTTGCAGCTGCCCATCGAGGTTGCTCGACGGGGTCACATTGAACGGCGTGCCGGAGGCGACGTTCCACATGCTGCCGGCGCTCACGCCGTATTGACCTTGCGCATTCACAGGACCCGCCATAAAGGAATATACGCCGCCGGTAAAGCTCATGGCCGAACTCGTGTAGCCGGCGCCCGGGGTCGCAGATAAGTTCGCCAACGTGACGGTGTCGCCGACCAGACTGACAGGAACTCCGGCCACAGCGAGACTGCCCGAGAGGTCGATCGTCGTCGATCCAGTGGTCGTAAATTGGAAGTTCGTGAGCTGATTAGTCGTGGCGTTGAAAGTGACTTCACTGCCGCTCAACGCGATATTCGTGGGCTCGACGACGGTGCTGGTGCCAAACGCAGCGCTGCTGGATGTCACGAGTAGCGTGACGTAACCGCCCGTGAAGTCGTACTCGACCGGCGCCGCTTCGGCGATCGCAGACACGCCCAAGCACCCAATCGCCACAACCGCGAGAAATACTCTGTCCAGAGTTCCCATGTGGACGTCCTTCAGAAAACCAGCTCCATATGCCACTCGCAGGCGGCTGATCGCCGGCCTTGCGATTCTCCCGGGATACATCCGCGGTATCTCAACCAGCAGAAGCTTCGACAGCGGCCCGCCTTCGATAGGCGGGCTCAGCAGGCGACACCCTACAGGTGTCGAACGGCAAGCTGATTTCTAATTTGTGACGTTTTGCCATCAATGGAGCGCGACCACAACGGGATCCCGCTGAGTCCATAGCCGTCTGCTTGCTCGCCTGAGCCCGCAAATGGTGCCTGACGCAGCGAGCGCCGGTCTGCCGAATGAATTCGAGATCACACCGCAAACCCATTTCACGCGGGAACTCTGCCACCATGTGCCAGTCTACTGAATCGCGATGCGTCGAGGCTTAAGCCCTTGATTGTTAAGTTTTATCAAGACGATCAACGTGAGGGAATCCATTTGAGAACAATAATCCGAACGGGCCTGGCGATCGGCTTGATCTGCCTCGGCGGCTGCAACAATCTCAAATATCAGGTCGGTGGGACGGTCACGGGTCTGACCGGCTCGGGATTGGTCTTGGAAAACAACGGCGGCGACAACCTCAACGTCACGGGCAACGGCGGGTTTTCTTTTGGGACCGGCGTCACGAACGGGGACGTCTTTTCCGTGACCGTCGCCACCGAGCCGTCGAATCCGACGCAAACCTGCTCGGTACACAACGGATCGGGCACGATCGACAAAGCCGCGTTCACGCATGTCGTCGTGACCTGCAGCCAAGCGGCGCAGTACGCATGGGTTGCAAATCAAACGTCGAGCGATATTTCGGCGTACGCGATCGATGCGACAACCGGGTTTTTGACACCGGCTGCGGACTCGCCGTTTGCGGCCAACGGCATGACGCCGACCGGCATTGCCGTCGATCCGAACGGCCAATATGCCTATGTTGCCTACAACGCCTCGAACACGGTCGGCGCTTATTCGATCGATTCGACGAGCGGCGCGCTATCGGCCGTCGGTCTGCCAACGGCGACCCAAACCGGGCCGGTCGCCGTGACCGTCGACCCTACCGATAGCTATGTCTATGTGGCCAATCAGACCTCCAACAGCGTCTCCGCGTACACAGTAGCCGCGGGTGCATTGACCGAAATCAGCGGCTCGCCGTTTGCAGTCGGCAACGGTCCGGTCGCATTGAGCACCGACCCCGGCAGCAATTATTTATATGTCGTCAATTTCACAGACGGCACGGTGTCCGTTCTGGCGATCGATCCGACGACGGGGGCGTTGAGCGACATTGCGGGCTCGCCGTTTGGAGCGGGCATTGGCGCCAGTTCGATTGCAATCGATCCGACCGGCACCTATGCCTATGTCGCAAATACCGGCGCGGCGACGATTTCGGCGTACGCGATCGTCGCCGCCTCCGGCGCGTTGACGCCGGTGGCGAACTCCCCGTTCTCGACGGGATCGGGGGCTGAATCCGTCGCTGTGGATCCCGCGGGCGCGCATGTCTATGCGGCCAATGCGAACGCGGCCAACGAAGTGGCGGCTTACACGATTTATCCGAGCACCGGCGCCTTGACCTCGAGCGGCGCGAGCGTCGCCGCCGGCGCGCTGCCCATTAGCGTTGCAATCGATCCGGCGGGTACGTTTGCCTATGTCGCCAACGGGAATTCCAACGATCTGTCGGTGTATGCGATTGGCACGGGAACCGGCCTTTTGTCGGCGGTCGGCGGCTCGCCTTTCGCGACCGATCAGGGCCCTCGGTCGATCGCGGTTCATTAGGGCGCCGATTCGCCGCGCTTGCGGCGGCGCCCGTGCGCGCCTAGCCTAGGCGAGCAGCGGCTACGGATGCGGACGAATGCGACTTCGCGCACTGAATTTTCGGGATTTCCGGGCAAACTGGGGCTGAAATGAGCGTGATTGATCCAAGGAAGTTTCGACAAGCACGCAGCGTCGCAACCGCGGCGCTTGCCGGTGCAGCGCTCGCCGGATGCGGGGCGCTATTACTGCCCGCGGTCTCTCAGGCCGCGCTCGGCGGACCCTATGCCTCGATCGCGGCCGATCAAACGCACATGCGTGCATCCATCAAGGTGACCGCCCAAAACGCCTACGAGGTGCACGAACTGACGCTGCCCTCGGGCACCGTCGTACGTGAGTACGTATCTAGTTCGGGCGTCGTATTTGCGGTCGCCTGGAACGGCCCTTCGTTGCCTGACTTGCGGCAAATGCTGGGACCTTACTTCGCCGACTTTACGAGCGAAGCGCAATTGCGGCGAGGCGGACTCAATCATATGAATCTCAACCGCAGCGATCTCTCGATTCAATCCGGTGGCCACATGCGCGCGTTCGTCGGTCGAGCGGTGTTGCCGCAGGCGGTGCCCTCGGGTGTTTCCAACAGTGAATTGCGATAGGACCGGCGCATGAATCTTTTACGTCCGGTGATCTTGGGTTTGGCGGTGGCAGTCATCGCGGCCTGCGGCAGTGGCGGACCGCCCAAGGCTTCCCCGGGCCCTTCGAATCCGATCGCGACGCCGACGACGAACGTCGCGGCCGCGGCCGTCAACGGCGGCCCCGTCGGCGTCGATGCGATCAATGTGCTGTACACGACGGTGACCGTGTGCGTGCCCGCGACGACGACTTGCCAGGCCATCGACAACGTCGAGATCGATACGCAGTCCAGCGGATTGCGCATCCTTGCATCCGCGCTGACGATCACGCTGCCACCGGCTCTCGACAGCAACGGCAATGCGCTCGCGGAATGTGCGCAATTCGCGGGCGGCACTTACAGCTGGGGACCGCTCGCGAGCGCCGACATGTCGATCGCCGGGGAAAGCGTGGCGGCACTCACGGTCGAAATCATCGGCGGCTCCAGCATCGCCGTCCCGACGGCATGCGCCGCGGTGGGTAACGCCGAAGACACGGTCGCGACGTTCGGCGCCAACGGCATCTTGGGCGTGGGAACGCCGGCGCAGGATTGCGGAGCCTTGTGCGTGGCGTCCACCGAGCCGGGATTTTATTATGCGTGCACGGCCACTAACTGCGTGCCGACGACCGTCGATATCGTGTCGCAGCTGCAAAACCCCGCAACGCTGTTCGCGACCGACAATAACGGGGTGATCATCGAATTGCCGAGCGTGTCGGCCACCGGAGCCGCTTCGCTGAGCGGAGTCATCGTTTTCGGCATCGACACCGCGACCAACAACGCATCGAGCACCGCTGCGACCGTGCTCCCGGTGCAGACTGCAACGAGCTATTTATCGGCACAATTGGCTGGGCAGACCTACGCAAGCAGCTTCTTGGACACCGGCTCGAATGCCCTATTTTTCAACGACTCCTCGTTGACGCAATGCACGAATCCGAACCTCACGGGCTTTTACTGCCCGGCGAGCACCGAGAATCTTTCGGCGACCTTGATCGGCTATACGGCCTCGGGCACGGGCGGCACGCAGCGGATCGTGGATTTCAGTATCGCGAATACCTTGAATTTGTTGGAAGCGAACAGTTCGTTCGCCGCGTTCAGCAACATTGGCGGCACCTATGACATGACGGGCATCGCCGATACCTTCGATTTCGGCCTGCCGTTCTTTTACGGCCGCAACGTGTACGAGGTATTCGAAGGAAAATCCAGCTCGGTCGCGAGCGGACCGTACTTCGCTTTCTAGATCTCGGCCGATGAGCCGGTCGCCTCGATTTCGACGAGCAGATCCTCGCGGCAAACATCGGCCTGCAAATAGACGATCGGCGCCTCGCGCGCCGCACTGCGCTCGATCGCGCCGGCGATAATTGCAAGATCGCCGGGCCGGCGCACATAAACTTTGAACGTCAACGAATCCAGCGAATAACGGCTGGCTCCGAGCACCCGATTGGCCTCTTCGAGCACCGCCGCAATATTCGCGAGCGACTCGGCTGTTTGCGCACCGGCATCACCATGATGCCGAGTCTCGTGGCCGACTATGCTCGCCGTGCCGGATACGAACAGATTGGTGCCTGCTGCAGCGCACATGACGCTCGCCCGAGAGAAAATCGGGCTGTGTTCGCCGTATTGCGGCGGGTAGTGATAGGCGCTGATTTGACGCGGATTTTCGATTGCAAGCGGAGGCGCGCGCGCGGCGAGAAAATACATCGATAAGGGACTGCCGGCCCTCGAGCCCAATGCGCTCGCGGCCGGGATGTTGCCGGCGGGGACCCTGCCGAAGGATTTGAAGGCGATTTTCCGCGCCGCATTGAATTGTCGATAACGCTCCTCGCCGTCGGCCTGTAAATTGATTTCCGGCAAATAATTCCAAACGCGCACGAGATAGGGATAGCCGCTCGCGCTCAACAATTCGAATATCTCCCGGTATCCGACGTCGGTCGCACGCATCAACGCGGTCGCACCGGTGCCGGTGCCGCCGACGGTGCACGCCTGTTCGATTTCGGCGAGCTCCGCTTCCGCAATCATCAGAGAGCCAAACAGCAGCGGACCCGCCGATCGATACTGCACACGTCCATGATTCGCGGTTGCGAGCGCGGCGTCCGTCGCGGCGCCGCCGCCGACCCGCCAGACCTCGCACAGGGTCTCGCCGCCGAGCGTCGGCGTCATGCTCGCGGCCGCCGGCGCGCACCCCGGTTCGAGCTCGAGCGGCCCATCGAATCCGACGACGCCGAGCACATCCTCCCACCAGGCAGCGGAACGCGCAGCGAGTTGGCCGCGCGTCAGATAGGCGTGTTCGAGTCCGTAGGGACTCATGCCGGTGGAAGCAGCGCCGACAAGGCTTGCGCGTAGCCTGAGCGTTGCGCTTGCGGATCAGAGACCGTGTACTCGAGATCGCGCACCAGTCCGTTGTGCAGCCCATAAATCCAGCCGTGCACTTGGACCGGCTGACGGCGCTGCCATGCATCGCGGATGATCGAGGTTTGACAGACGTGGGTGACTTGCTCGAGCACATTGAGCTCGCAGAGGCGATTCTCGCGGTCGGCGTGAACTGTGACGTCGCGCAATTGCGACTCGTGCTGATCCCGAACATCTTGCACGTGGCGCAGCCAATTATCGCTCAATCCCAAGCGCTCGTTCGACAAGGCCGAGCGAACGCCGCTGCAGCCGTAGTGACCGCAGACGATGATGTGCTCGACCTTGAGCACGTCGACCGCAAACTGCATGACCGACAGGCAATTGAGGTCCGTGTGCACGACGATATTGGCCACATTGCGATGTACGAATAATTCCCCGGGCGGCAATCCCACGATCTCGTTGGCAGGTACGCGGCTGTCCGAACAGCCGATCCACAAATAACGGGGCGTCTGTTGACGCGCGAGCCGCGAGAAAAACTCCGGGTCGTGGCGCAGGATATTTGCGGCCCAATCCCGGTTCTTGTCGATCAAATGCTGCAGCGACTTCACGGCGACGAGTGTAACGGTTTGCTGGCGCAACGGTATACTTTGGGCACGAGCAATTCAAGGACGTAAAAATTAGATGAGCATCAATGACGTGACGGCAGGCAAGCACCTGCCCGACGAGTTCAACGTAATCATCGAGATCCCGATGAACGCGGATCCGATCAAGTACGAAGTCGACAAGAATTCCGGAGCGCTGTTCGTCGACCGTTTCATGATGACGGCCATGCACTATCCGGCCAATTATGGCTACGTGCCCCGCACGATCGCGGCCGACAACGATCCCGTCGACGTCCTCGTGCACACGCCGTTTCCACTGCTGCCCGGCGTCGTCGTGCGCTGCCGCGCGGTCGGTGTACTGCACATGGAGGATGAGGCCGGCGGGGATGCGAAGCTGCTCGCGGTACCGACCGACAAGAGCTGCCCCCTGTTCTCACATTGGCGATCGATCGCCGACGTGCCGGAGATTCGGCTCAAACAGATTCAACACTTCTTCGAGCACTACAAGGATCTGGAAGCGAACAAGTGGGTCAAGATCATCGGCTGGGCCGGTCTCAAAGAAGCGCACGAAGAGCTCATGACCAGCATCAAGCGGTACGAGGACAATGCCTGAGGCAACGGCCCGATCCGCCGCCCCAGGCGCCCGCGCGATGCACCTTGCATCAACCAGCCTTGGCGGTGTGTGCAACCATCGCCGCCAATTGGGGACTCGGGATCTGCCGTGCAGCATTGACGATGGCCTGTTGACGGCAGCCCTCTATGAAATGCAGCGTGGCCAAATCGCGAGTGGATGGGTCCGGACAGACCTCCTTGGCGGCAACTAACAAGCGGTGATACAGCGCGCGCGTACCGGCTTCGCTCGTGAGGTCGAGGTCGGCGTAGCGAATCGTGACCGATGGCGCGTCGCTATCGGGCGCTGCGGCGACCGCGGTTCCGGCGCAGATCGCGCCGGCGAGTGATCCGGCGAGTAGTACCAGGGCGAGCTTGCGGCCGGGCCCGGCATTTTTGTTCATGGTCGGTAAGTGCATGAGAGTCTCCTAGAGCTTGCGGTGAGGTGTTGCGGCAGAGGCTATGAAACACCGCGGCACACCCCCCGGTCTGCGGGCTCGCATCGAACTCGTCCCGCGCAGCAACGGCTTCGTCCCGCCGTTGCGGCTTGGCCGCTCGAACGGGCCTCGATTGCGTTACGCTAATCCCCGATGAGCCCGACAACACAAGCAAATTTCGATGGGTACGGAAGCGCAGCCGGGCTCAATCGCGTCCAGTTCCTCGCGCTCGTTATCGTGTTTTGGCTGTTCGTCACACTCAACAACGTGCTCTATACCTATGGCCTGCGCATCGGAATTTCGAAGTTCACCACCGTGCTGCTGTTCGCGCCCTGGAACATGCGGGTATTGCAGCACGCGATGCTGTTGCCGGCGCTGTTGGCGGCTTACCGAGCCTCACTGATCGTCGACTGGCGCCCGTTGTGGCTGGGCGTTTCGATTCAGCTGATGCTCGCAGTGGCGTTTGCGGCGATGGCATACCCGGCGATGATGCTGTCCGAGTACCTGCTAGGCGGCGAAATGCACGAGATGGCACACCCTGCGAGCCTCTCGCAAATCTGGCAGGACCCCTCGATGCCCTCATTGTGGTTTGCGAGCTTCATGGCGTTCCTGCCGTCCTACCTATTCGGGCTCGCGCTGCTGCGAGGCGCGATTCTCTATAAACGCTTTAGAGATGCCGAACTGCAGGTCGCCGCGCTCGAGCGCGAATCGAACGCCGCGCGCCTCGCGGCGCTGCGAATGCAGTTGTCGCCGCACACGCTGTTCAATCTGCTGCACACGATCCGCGGCAACATCGAGTGGGACCCGCGCGGCGCACAGACGATGGTCGTGCAGCTCGCGGATTTGCTGCGGCGGCTGTTGAACGCCGGCGAACGCGACTTCTCGCGGCTTGCCGACGAATTGCAGTTCGCGCGTCTCTATCTCGAGCTGCACCAACGGCGCTTCGAGGATCGAATCAGCGTAGCCCTTCCCGATCCGGCCAAGATCCCGCCGCTGTGGGTGCCGAGTTTGATACTCCAGCCGCTGGTGGAAAATGCGATCGTGCACGGACTCGCGGGCCATCAGGGGCCGATCACGATCCAATTGAGCGCCGAGATCGCCGGCGAGGCGTTGCTGCTGCGTGTCACCAACACCGTTGCACCCCAGTCGGCGCGGGGGCACGATGGGATCGGCTTGACCAATGTGCGCGAGCGACTTTCGGTCCAGTTCGGTGCCGCCGGCGCGCTCGCCTGCGGCCGGGAACACGATCAATGGTCGGTCGAGGTTCGGATGCCGCTGGTGCATGCGATCGAGGGCGCATGATCGAAGTTATCATCGTCGATGACGAGGCTGCGGGACGGCGCACGCTGCGCGAGTATTGCGCGCAAGAAGCGGATCTGCGCGTGATCGGCGAATTCGGCGACAGCGAGAGCGCGATCGCGGCGATCCGGGCGCGGCAACCGCAGTTGCTGTTTCTCGACGTGCAAATGGACCCCTTGAACGGCATCGAGCTCGCACGATCATTGGATCCGGCCGCGCTGCCGTCGATCGTGTTCGTCACCGCGCACGACCGGCACGCGGTCGAGGCGTTTGAACTCAATGCGGTCGATTATCTGCTGAAGCCGTTCGACCAGGATCGTTTCCGCAAAACTCTCGCGCGCGTGCGGCCGCGGAGCCAGCCGGCGAACTCGAGCGAGTCGCAAGCGGCGATCGCCGAAATTCTCGCCCAGCTCGAACGCAGGCGCTCGGCGCGCGACGACGAACGGCCGCGGATTTTGGCAGAATTTGCCGGACACCTGCACGTGCTCGACGCCGCCACGGTCGAGATGATCGAGTCGGATCGCAACTACATTTCAATCCGCGTCGGGCGTGACAGCTTCCACGCGCGCGGCACGCTGCAGCAGGCCGAATATGCGCTGCGCTCGCAGCCGATGCTGCGCATCAGCCGGTCGTGCGTCGTGAACATGAACTTTGTCCGCGAGGTCAATCGCACCCTGCGCGGGGATTTCATTCTGGTGCTCGCGGGCGGGGCCACGGTGACGAGCAGCGAGGGATTCCGCCCCAAAGTCAAAGAGTACCTGCGCGGCCTCAAATTCGGCGAGTCATAGCAACTCTTCTGGCGCGAACGGCGTCAGCAGCTTGAGCATGAAGCGCTGCAGCTGCGTCGCTTGCGGATCGCGGTACCAAATTTGCTCCGCACCGGGCGGACCGCTGACCCATTCGATGTGGTTGCTGTGGTCCTGGAGCTGGAGTTTATAGCTGCCGTCCTCGCTGATGTCGTCGAGTACGCTCGTGACCTGGCGGGCAATCTCGCTGCTGCGGATCACCAGTCCGAGTTCGCTATTGGTGCGCGCCGAGCGGGCGTCCATATTGAGTGAACCGATGAACACGGTTTTTTCGTCGACGACGACCGCCTTGGCGTGCAAACTCGCGAAGCCGGAGTGAAACGGGTGGAATCGCGGCCGTGCGGTACCGAGCTTGGGCCGCACTTCGCTCAATTCGACTCCCAAATGCAGCAGCTCGACGCGGTAGTGCGAGTAGCCGATGTGCACGAGCGGCGAATCGGTTGCCGCGAGCGAGTTGGTCAGGATACGGATATGGACGCCGCGCCGCACGAGGCTGCGCAGCAGCGCAATGCCGTCCGCGCCGGGCACGAAATACGGCGAAATGATGATGAGTTCCTGCGTCGCCGAGCCGATCAGCGCCGAGAGGTCGTTGGCGATCGTCACCTCCTGGTCCGGAGAACTCTCGCTCGCGATCTTCGCAGGCCGGTCGGCGAGCACCGTGGCCGGCACCCAAGCGAGCTGCAACTGTCCGGCGTCGAGGTCTCGCGCGAGGAAATCCGCGCTCGCGGCGCCGTTTGCACCGGCTTCTGCCGGCTCGATCGCGGGCTTCGCCTCGTCGAGCCGCTTCGGTTGCGTTTCGAGCGGTACGGGTGCGGCGAGCGAGGCGATCGGATAGGCGTATTTGCTGTTCCAAAATGCGTCGAACGACGCCGACAACTGCGGCACGATGGGGCCGGCCGCGACCACGTCGAGATCGATGAAATTATTGTCCTTGTCGCGCGTGAAATATTGATCGCCGATGTTTCGCCCGCCCGTGATCGCGAGCACGTTGTCGGCGACGAACAGCTTGTTGTGCATGCGATGGTTGATGCGCGGCAACTCCGAAAACGAGGAAAGCAGACGCGTCCACAACGCCGATCGCCCGCCCGGAAACGGATTGAATACGCGCACCTCGATGTTGGCGCTCTGCCCGAGATGCATGAAACGCCGATCCTGGCCCGCCGTGTTGAAATCATCGACGAGAATTCGGACCCGCACTCCGCGCTCCGCGGCGCGGCGCACGTGCCGCAGCAAAATCCGCGCCGATTCGTCTTGCGTGATGATGTAGTACTGGATGTCGAGCGTGCGTTCGGCGTGATCGGCGAGCGCGATCAGGCTCGCAAGCGCCTCATCGCCCGACGCGAGCAGCCGGATACCCGAGAGAGTGCGCGGCTCCGCTTCGGACGCGACGATCCGGCCCAGCGTCGTGCCGGCGCTGTCGCGAATTGCCTCACTATGGTCCTTGTGCACGTGGCGCGGCAGACTCGCGCAGCCCGCGCCGGCCAAGCAGAGCATCGCGACGGCCAATCGAGCTGCGGTGCCGGACCAGGTTTTACGCATTTGCCGATCATATCAGGCACACTTTGCAATCATGCTGACGCACCGACCCATCCGCAGTTTCGTATTGCGCGCCGGACGCATCACGGCCGCGCAAGATCGTGCGCTGCGCGACTTATGGCCGCGCTACGGACTCGAATTCCAGGGTGAGCCGCTCGACCTGGACGCGATCTTCGGCCGAGCCGCACCTCGCTGTATGGAAATCGGCTTCGGTACTGGGGAGGTTCTCGGCTCGCTCGCACTCGCCAATCCGGGCGTCGATTATCTCGGCGTCGAAGTCCACCGTTCCGGCGTCGGGCGCCTGTTGCTGCAGGCGGAACATGCGGAGCTGCGGAATCTGCGCGTGATTTGCCACGATGCGGTCGAGGTCTTGACGGCCGGCATCGGCGACGCGGCGCTGGCCGAGGTGCTCGTGTTCTTCCCCGATCCCTGGCACAAGAAGCGGCATCACAAACGCCGGCTCATCGAGCCAGGCTTCGTTGCGACGCTCGCCGAAAAATTGCAGTCCGGCGGCGTGCTGCGCCTCGCGACCGATTGGCAGCCCTATGCCGAACAAATGCGCGAGGTCTGCAATGCGAACGCCGCTCTTGCCTCACTGAGCGCGGACCGCACGTACGTCGCGAGACCCGAATTCCGCCTTCCGACGCGCTTCGAGCGGCGCGGCGAGCGCCTCGGCCACGGGGTCTGGGATCTAGCCTATGAGAGGCGCGCGCGCTGATCTTTGGGGCGTGTTCGGCTCACGGCGCCGCGGCGCTTGCCTTTTCGCGGGCTTCCAGGTCGCGCACGTCCTTGCGCATCAGGACCAGCAGAATCAGGCCTGGAATCGAGCTCAAGAAGGTCACGATGAAAAAATTTGCCCAGCCGACGCTGGCGACGACATGGCCCGCGACCCAGCCCATGGTGACCCGCGGCACTGCCGCGACCGCCGACAACACGGCATATTCCGTGGCGCTGTAATTGGGATCGCAGAGCGCCATGAGAAACGCGACCGCCGCGGCCTGACCCATGCCGCCCGCCAAGGTGTCGACGCTGGTTGCCAAGATCAGCAGCCACAGGTGCTTGCCGGCGAGCGCGAGCCACATGAACATCAGCAGGGTCAGCGCCTGCAGCACGCCGAACGCCACCAAGGATCGGTATAGGCCCCAGCGCATGTAGATCCAGCCGCCGAGCGCGGTACCGATCATCGTCGAAATGGTCATGTTGAGCTTGCCGGCAACACTCAATTCGGCAAGCGAAAAGCCGACCCCCTTGATCATGAACGCACTGTAGAGGCTCAAAGCGAACGCATCGCCGACCTTGTAGAGCGGCACGAGCAGCAAGAATCGCCATGCGCCGGGCCGCAGCAGCAAATGGCGCACCGGCTCGATCACAGCTTCGGTCAGCGTGCGCGGCGGATGGCCCGGCGCCGTCGGTTCCGGCGCCCAGAGCGTCGCGAAAATCGTCAACGACATCACGACGGCGACGATCGCATAAGCAACATGGAAGCCGACGAACGAGGCGATGAACACGACGACCGTGCCGGCGAACATCGCGGCGCTGCGGTAGCCGAAGCCCGTGACTGCCGATGCGAGCCCACGTTCCTGCGGCGGCATCAAATCGACGCGGTATGCGTCGATGACGATGTCTTGGGACGCGGACAAAAAGACGACGAGCAGCGCGATGAGCCCCAGTGCCGACGGCATGCTCGCCGGCTCGCTCAAGCTCATCGCGCCGATCGCGAGCGCCAATGCCGCCTGAAAGATCACGATCCAGCCGCGACGCCGCCCGAGCAAGGGAGGCAGGTAGCGATCGAGCAACGGAGCCCACAGGAACTTGAACAGATACGGCACACCGACGAGCCCGAAGATTCCGATCGTCTTGATGTCGACGCCGGCGTCCGCGAGCCAAGCCTGCAGCGTCGAGAGCGTCAAGTTGAACGGCAGACCTGAAGCGATGCCGAGCAGCAGGATCGCCGCCATGCGCCGCTGCCTCAGCGCTTGCAGCAGCGTTTCCTTCGGTTCGGGATCCACGCGCTAGAACTCGAACTCGTAGTCGATGATCAGGGGCGCGTGGTCCGAGAAACGCTGGTCCTTGAAGATGCGGGCATTCTTGACCCTGCCGCGCAGCGCCGCGGTCGCGATGTGGTAATCGATGCGCCATCCGACGTTCTTGGCATAGGCCTGGCCGCGGTTCGACCACCAGGTGTACTGGTCCGCCTCGGTGTTGGTCTCGCGGAACGCGTCGACAAATCGCCCGCGGCCAAACAGCTCGTCGAGCCACTGGCGCTCTTCGGGTAGAAACCCGGAGTTCTTCTGATTGGATTTCCAGTTCTTGAGATCGATCGGCTTGTGCGCGATGTTCCAATCCCCGCAAAGAATGTAGGGAACCTTGCGCCGCTGCAATTTGCGCAAATGCGGCATGAAAGCCTCGAGAAAGCGGTATTTCGAGGCCTGGCGCTCGGGCCCTGCGGATCCGGACGGCAGATACAGCGACACGATGCTCATGTGTCCGAAGTGTGCTTCGAGATAACGCCCCTCCCGATCGAATTCGGCAACGCCGAAGCCTCGATTGACGCGCACGGGCGGTTTACGCGCATACAGGGCGGTCCCCGAATAACCCTTTTTTTCGGCATCGAAATAGTGGCAATCGTAGCCTTGCGGCCAAAAAACCCGATCGGTGAGCTGTGCGACCTGCGCCTTGGTCTCCTGGATGCAAATCACATCGGCGTTCGCGGCGGGCAGCCATTTGAAGAAGCCCTTGGAGGCGGCAGAACGGATACCGTTCGCATTGAAGGTCACGATTCGCATGGCGCGCGATGATACCAGTAGCGGCGCTTGCGGAGGCGCGCGGCCCTTGCGAGACTGCGGCGGCCATGACCAGCGCCTACCAAGCAGAATTCATTGAACTGTGCATGCGGCTTGGCGTCTTGAAGTTCGGCAGCTTCAGGCTCAAGTCCGGCCGCGAAAGCCCGTACTTCTTCAACGCCGGCCTGTTCAATACCGGGGAGGCGATCGCGGCTGTCGGACGCGCTTATGCGGCGACGATCGCCGCTTCCGGCCTGCCCTTCGACATGCTATTCGGGCCGGCCTACAAGGGCATACCGCTCGCGACCGTGACGGCCGCGGCGCTGGCCGAGCGGCACGGCCGCAGCCTGCCGTTCGCCTACAACCGCAAGGAAGCCAAGGACCACGGCGAAGGCGGCCAAATCGTCGGGGGCCCGCTCGCGGGCAGGATCCTCATCGTCGACGACGTGATCACGGCCGGTACCGCGATCCGAGAGTCGATCGAACTCATTCGTGCGGCGCAGGCGCAGCCGGCCGGCGTCGTGCTGGCGCTCGACCGGCAGGAACGCGGTGCGAGCAGCGCGCTGTCGGCGGTACAGGAGGTCGGCGCCCACTTCGGCATCCCGGTCGTGACAATCCTCACGCTCGCGGATTTGATCGGCCATATGCGCAGCCGGGGCGCGGCCTTAGAACTTTCCGGCATGATGGCCTATCGGGATCGGTATGGCATCTCAGACTGAAGATTGCGCCCTGGAAAACCTGCGCGCGGCCCCTCACAATGGTGCCACTCTTGAGGGAGGCATGCTGGTGAGGAAATTGGCCGGGACGGTTGCGGTGATTTCGCTGCTCGTTGGCGCGAGCGTGGCGTATGCGGACAATTCCAAATCGAGTCAATCGAGCCAGTCGAGCCAATCGGGTCGCCGCTTGTACAAGTGGACCGACGCCCAGGGAGTCTCCCATTACGGCGATCAGATTCCGCCGGAATATGCGAATCAGGAACACGAAGTATTCAACGCGAAAGGGATCCAGGTCGAGCACCTCGATGCGCCCAAGAGCGCCGAGCAGGCCGCCATCGATGATCAGCAAAAGGCCGCTGCCGCGGACCAGAAGAATCGCGACAAGAATCTGTTGACCACTTACAGCTCGGTGCAAGAAATCGAGCGGCTTCGCGATCAGCGCCTCGCGCTGCTCTCCGATCAAATGCGCGTCACGAGCCAGTTCTTGGACCTTCTCAACGGCCGCATGCTCAAGCTCGAGAAAACGACTCTGCTGTACAAGCCGTACAACGCCGATCCGCAGGCCACGCAAATGCCCGACCAAATCGCCGAGGATTTGGTGCACATGGCCAACGACATTCGTACTCAAGAGCAGAATCTGCTGGAGAAGAAGCACGAAGATGCGATCATGCGCGCTCAATTCGACAGCGATATAAGCCGCTTCAAGGAATTGAAGGTCATCCATTGACGCCGAGGAAGCGCATCCTTCTTGGCGTGACGGGTGGAATTGCCGCCTACAAGAGTCCCGATCTCGTAAGGCGGCTCATCGAGCGTGGCGCCGATGTGCAGGTCGTGATGACCGCGGCAGCGCAGAAATTCGTCTCAGCCATGAGCTTCCAAGCGGTATCCGGCAGGCCGACGCGCAGCGACCTCTGGGACAGCGCGGCCGAGGCCGCAATGGGTCACATCGAATTGGCGCGCTGGGCCGAGATCGTGTTGATTGCGCCGGCGAGCGCGGATTTCATCGCGCGGCTCGCGGGCGGCCGCGCGGACGATTTACTCGCGACACTGTGCGTTGCCACCGAAGCGCCCGTCGTCGTAGCCCCTGCGATGAATCGGGTGATGTGGGCCAACAAGGCGACGCAGGCCAACATTCGCACACTGCTCTCGCGCGGCGTGCGCATCCTCGGTCCGGGCGAAGGTGACCAAGCTTGCGGCGAAGTCGGATTAGGGAGGATGTGGGAACCCGCGAAACTCGCCGAGAGCCTGCTCGAGCCGCCGCCGAACGCCGGCATCCTTGCCGGACTCAACGTCCTGATCACCGCCGGCCCGACGCGTGAGCGCCTCGACCCCGTGCGCTATTTGACCAACCGCAGCTCGGGCAAAATGGGTTTCGCGGTGGCCGCGGCGGCGCGCGAGGCCGGCGCTCACGTAACGCTCGTGAGCGGGCCGGTGAATCTGCCGACGCCGACCGGTGTGACCCGGCTCGATGTCGAGAGCGCACGCGACATGCATGCGGCGGTGCACCGTCACGTGGCCGAAGCAGACGTCTTCATCGCGGCGGCGGCGGTCGCGGATTTTCAGCCGGTCAGCGTGTCAAAAGAAAAGATCAAGAAAAAGGGCGTCGCGGTAAAACTCGATCTCGAACCCGCACCGGACATCATCAAATCGGTTGCCGACATGGCGAAGCGGCCGTTCGTCGTCGGATTCGCGGCCGAAACGACCGATGTCGAGAGCAATGCGCGCAGCAAACTGAAGCGTAAGCGACTCGACATGATCGCCGCCAATAAGGTCGGCGACGGCATCGCGTTCGATTGCGAGGACAATGCGCTGACCGTGATCTGGCCCGGCGGCAAGGTCGAGGTTCCGCGCGGACCCAAACTCGATGTCGCGCGCGAACTGATCGCGCTGATCGCGAAGCGGCTTCCGCCGCCAACGGCCGGCGGAGGCCGGCGCGCGGCGCGCAAACGACGCGCGGCTTCGACCGCTGCACCTCGCAATCGCGTGCGCAGCCGTCGTGTGCGGCGCTGAACTCCAAGTCCAATCGCGTACCCGTGAAACGCCGCATCAAACTGCGCATACTCGATCCGCGCATCGGATCGGAATTCCCGTTGCCGACGCATGCGACACCCGGTTCGGCCGGCATGGATCTGCGTGCCTGCTTGCACGCACCGCTGGTGCTTGGCGCGGGCAAGGCAGAATTGATCCCAACCGGCCTGTCGATCTACGTCGAGGATCCGGGCCTCGCCGCAATGCTGTTGCCGCGCTCCGGCCTCGGCCACAAGAGCGGCATCGTGCTCGGCAACCTCGTCGGGCTCATCGACTCGGATTACCAGGGTCCGCTGATGGTTTCCTGCTGGAATCGCAGCGATGCGCCGTTCACGATCAACCCGGGCGATCGCATCGCGCAGCTCGTAATCGTGCCGGTCGTGCAGGTCGAATTCGAGGTCGTCGACAGTTTCGATTCGACCTTGCGTGGCGGGCAGGGCTTCGGCAGCACGGGGCATAGCTGAGGCGAGAGCTCGCCGGACGCGTATCGACCCGTTCGTTGCCCGCGATGTAAGATTATCGTATAGTAAGGATTCCTTACTCTGATGGAGGTGAGCGCCGATGCTTGCCAAGATGACAGCCAAGAATCAGCTGACTCTGCCCAAGGCCATTACCAACGCGGTTGGCCCGGCTCAGTATTTCGACGTGAAAACCAAGGACGGCCAGATCATCCTCACACCGGTACGGATTCAGCGAGCCGATGCGGTTCGCGCCAAACTCGCAGAGCTTCATATCACCGAAGCGGACGTTCAGGACGCGGTGAATTGGGCGCGCAAAGCCGGTGGAAGAAGCAAAAAATAAGCGGAACGCGGTGCGCGTGGTGTTGGATACCAACATCGTGGTCTCGGCACTGTTATTCGCTCGCGGTCGGCTCGCGCCGATCCGACTCGCCTGGCAAAGCGAATCCTTTACTGCATTGATTTCTACCGCGACAACCAGCGAACTCGTCCGCGTATTGAGCTACCCCAAGTTCAATCTGACGCCAGCCGATTGCGATGAACTGCTCGGTGACTACCTCCCTTTTTGCACAACGGTAAGAATCCCGGCCAAGCCCCCCAAGGTACCGTCGTGCCGCGACCCCGAGGATCTACCGTTCTTGCAACTGGCCACATGCGGCAACGCCGAATATCTGGCGAGCGGAGACCGCGATCTGCTTGAGATACGGGATACCCCACGCTTCGCCATAGTCAATGCCGACACATTCATAGGCACACTCAATCTGAGCCGGTGACTCGGCTGCGCTGCGCGAATCTCCGCGCTCAGCGGCGATATGTGGCTGGTCCGCCGCGCGCGGCCTCGTCATGCTGCCGGCCATGGCGATTCGCGACTGGCCCATCGATGAGCGACCGCGCGAGAAGCTGCTGACGCGCGGCGCCGAGGCGCTGTCCGACGCGGAATTGCTCGCGATCCTGCTGCGCCACGGACGCCGCGGCCGCTGCGCCGTGCAGCTCGCGCGGGAAATTCTCGAGAGTTTCGGCTCATTGCGAAAATTGATCGGCGCGGATCGCGCGCGCTTCTGCGCCGAGCCCGGGCTCGGCCCCGCGCGTTTCGCGGAACTGCGCGCCGCGGTGGAGATCGCTCGCCGCCATCTCGCGCAGATCCTGCGCACGGGTCCATCGCTCGCAAGCCCGCGCGCGACACGCGACTTCTTGATCGAGCGGCTGCGCGATCTCGAGCACGAGGTATTTTGCTGTCTTTACCTCGACAATCGCCACCGCCTGATTCACTTCGAAGCCTTGTTCCGCGGCACGATCGACGGGGCGAGCGTGTTTCCGCGCGAAATCGTCAAGCAGGCACTGCAGTGGAATTCGGCCGCCGTTATCGTTGCACACAACCATCCCTCCGGTGTCGCCGAACCCAGCCAGGCCGATGAGTTGATCACTCAACGCGTCAAGCATGCACTCGCGCTCGTCGACATCCGTTTGCTCGATCACATCATCGTCGGCGACGGCGCGAGCGTCTCGCTCGCAGAACGCGGGCTCGTCTAGGGCGCGCGGTGTTCTGAACATAATGCGCAAGAGTCCGCGAATCGTCCTGCGGGCATGGCTTTTTGCGGGGCGCTCTGCAAGACTTTGGGCCGATCCTGCACCCAATCCAAACACAAGGGAGTCAGCATTCATGAAGGGAACAGTCATCTCGGCCGTCGGTTTCTCGGTGCTCGTTTTCGCGACGTCCTCGGTGCGTGCCGATGACGGTCCGCAACAATGCTCGCTCGAATCCTTGCACGGAACCTTGGCTTATGCGTACGAAGAGGCGGCCTCGCCTCAACCCGTTCCGCCGACCGGATTTCTCGCGCTCCCCGCCTCGGGCAGCGGCATGGAATCCTATGACGGCAAGGGCCACATGAAGTACTACGAACTCTATAGTGACGGCATCAACTCCTACACCTACACCGGCACGGCCACATACACGATCACGACGAACTGCATTGCAACGGTCACCTATGAATACGCGGGCGCTCAGAGCGGCAACCCGTGGACCTACATCGTCGCGCCCGACGGCAGCGGCTACTTCTGGAACAACAACCAGAACAACGGCAGTATCGCCGCAGGGCGCGTCGTGCGAATTTCCAAGGAGCTGCTCGTCAACTGATACACCGCCCCCGTCAAGGCGCGCGGCGTCGGCGCGCTTTGACGGTTCAGGCGCCGGAAAATCCGGGTAAACTGGCCCCTTCCCCGGAGAAATACCCGATGACGATCCAGACGATGACCGTGACGGAAAGACCGACGCTGTCGATCCCGCAATCCATGGAATTGGCTTGGCGGCACCATCGGGCCGGCTCGTCCGACAATGCCCAGGCGATTGCAATGCGCGTATTGCGGGTTGCACCGAAGAATCCCGATGCGCTGCATCTGCTCGGCATCCTCGCCTACCAGGCGCAGAATTATCCGCTTGCGATCAAGCTCATCAGCGAAGCGATCCGCCACGCCAAGAAGTTCCCGCCGATGCACGGCAATCTGGCGCTCGCGAAACTCGCGGTCGAGGATTTGGCCGGCGCTGCGATGAGCGCCCGCAAGGCGTTCGCGCTGAGTCCGGCTTACGCGGATGCGCACCGCGTGCTCGGACTCGTCCACGAAAAGAAAGGCCAGTACCGCGAGGCGGTCGAAGAATTCGAGCGCGCGCAAGCTCTCGGCTTGGATAATCCGGAGTTGCAGGCGGTCTTGGCGAGAGCTCGCGCGCAGTTGCCAAAAACATGAGACAGCGCAGAAATTCCACGCAACGGGGGGTTCAGGCGCCGTTCGGCGGGTCGCGAGCGCGCGGCCGAGCCGTTTCAGCGCTGGCAGCGTTGCCGCTGCTGTTCGCGCTGCTGCAGTCGTGTGCATCGGCGCCGACACCGGCGCTTGAGCCAGCAGCGCCCCACCATGCGATGGTCGTCGCGGCCAATCCGCTGGCCGCGCAGGCGGGTATCGATGTACTGCGCGCCGGCGGCTCGGCCGCCGATGCGGCGGTCGCGATCCAATCCGTGCTCGGTCTCGTCGAGCCGCAAAGTTCGGGGCTCGGCGGCGGAGCGTTCATCAGCTACTACGATGCCGCCACGCGCCGGGTGCGGGCTTACAACGGCCGCGAGACCGCACCGGCCGGCGCGACCGCCGACATGTTTCTCGGCGAGGACCATCAGCCGCTGTCGCGCGCGACCGGCGTCTTGAGCGGACGGTCGACCGGAGTCCCCGGCGCCGTCGCGGCCTTGAGTTTGCTGCAGCGGGAGCACGGCAAGCTCAAGTGGCGCGATTTGTTCGGCTCGGCCGGGCGCCTCGCCACCGAGGGGTTCGTCGTGAGCCCACGGCTCGCCTCCTTTATCGTAAGCCGTGCGCCCCAGTCGAACGCTCCGGACGTCGTGCGTTATTTCAGCAAACCGGACGGCACCCGAATTGGCGCGGGCGATCTGCTCAAGAATCCCGCCTACGCGGCGACCGTTCATCGGCTCGCGATCGAGGGCGCGAGCGCGCTCTACCATGGCACGATCGCTGCCGACATCGTAGAGCGCGTGCATCAGGAGCCGATCCCGGGATCGCTGTCGCTCGAGGATTTGGCAGGCTACCGGCCGATCGAGTCCGAGGCGCTCTGCAGGCCTTGGCATGGCTTGCGCGTTTGCACACCGCCGCCGCCCGCGGCCGGCGTCGATCTGCTGCAGGGCCTGCTGCTGCTGGCCCACACCGACATCGACCAACGCAATGCGTCGGACCCCGTCGCCTGGGTGCAGCTCGGCGAGGCTGAGCGCTTGCTCTATGCCGACCGCAACCGCTACGTCGCCGATCCCGCGTTCGTCTCCGTACCGCTCGCCGGCTTGCTCGACGCCGCGTACCTGCAGGGCCGCGCGAGCTTGATCGGCGAGACGATCGCAAGTACGCCGCCGCAGGCCGGCGTACCGCCCGGCGCGCCCTTGGTTGGACGCGACCACACGGCCGAACCCGGCGGCACGACCCACTTCGTGGTCGTCGATAGCGCGGGTAACGTCGTTTCGATGACGACGACGGTTGAGAGCATCTTTGGCTCGGGCCGTATGGTCGACGGCTTCTTCTTGAATAATCAACTGACCGACTTCAGCTTCTCGCCGACCGAAGCCGATGGGCGAGCGGCCGCGAACGCGGTCGCGCCCGGCAAGCGGCCGCGTTCCGCGATGACGCCGACGATCGTGCTCGATGCGGATGGCCGCTTCGTCGAGGCCGTTGGTTCCGCGGGCGGACCGGCGATCATTTCCTACGTGCTCAAGACGCTGGTTGCGACGCTCGACTGGCACATGTCCATGGAAGCGGCGATAGCACTGCCGAATCTCGTCGCGCACGACGCCAATTTTTCCGCCGAAGTCGGCAAATTCCCGCCGGGTTTCGTCGACGCGCTCAATGCACGCGGCCTCAACGTGCATCTCGGCCAATATGAGGAATCCGGCATGCAGGGCGTGCGCGTGGCGCCCGACGGCTCGCTCGACGGCGGCGCCGACCCGCGCCGAGAAGGTGTGGCGCTCGCCTACTGACCCCCGTGCCGCTGAAGAACGAACCATCACCGCAACCGTCCACGGCGCGCACCGAGGCGCCTCGCGCAGCGCCGATCCTGCCGCTCGTGATCATCGGCGTGTTGATCGGCGGCTATACGCTGCTCTCGCATTACAGCTACGCGTCGCCTAACGCCAAAGGCTTGGGCGCCGGGCTCTCGGTGGGGCCGATCGTGCTGATCGGCCTCGTGCTCGCGTGGCGCTGGGCTCACAAGCTCGTGGCCGGGCTGATTACGATCGTCATCGCCGCGCTCCTGTATCTCTACTGGCCGTTCCTCAAAGACCATTATCAGTGGTCGGATCTCGTGCAACAGGCAGGCGCCTATGTGATCGTTGCCTTCGGCTTCGGCCGCTCGCTGCTGCCGGGTCGCGTGCCGGCTTGCACCCAAGTGACCGCGCAATTGCACGGCCCGCTGAGCCCGCCTGAAGTGGCCTATACGCGCCGCGCGACCATCGTCTGGTTCGGCTTTTACGCGCTGCTCGCGGCGGCCATCGTGATCCTTTTTTTCACCACATCCGAGCACACCTGGTCGCTGTTCGTCGATTTCGGCAGCTTCGGTCTCATGGGCCTGCTGTTCGCGGCCGACCACGCGCTGCGCCGTCTGGTGCTGCCGCGCCGGCCGGGCGGCGGCATGATTGCGGCGCTGCTGCATGCCGTGTCCGGCCCACGCCGGTAAGCCGTAGGCTCTGGATTTGATTTACCCGCACGGGTAAACTAGTTACCCGCGCGGGTAAATTTGGTTACCACTGCCGCGAGGCGAACATCGTCAACGCCGTCGTCAATCCGTTCGACCTGAATCTCGCGCGCGCCTATGGCGCGCCGGCGGCGTTTTGCCCGCGCCCGGAACTCGATGCGCTGTTGGCAAGAGCCGTGGCCGGCCAGCTGTGGACCTTGATCGTCGGCGATCGGCGCATGGGCAAGAGTTCCGCGGTGATCGCCGCGGCGGTCCGCTCGAAGTGGCCGATCCTGCACGTCGACCTCATGGGCATCGGCTCCGAAGCCGAGATCACCGAGCGCTTTCGCTGGGCTTGGCGCTTCTTTCTGCAGCAGGAGGCGCGCGGCTTCTTCAGCGACGTCAAGCCGGAATTATCCGCGGGCATCCCCGGCACCGGCCTCAAGGTCAAGCTCGCCGGCGAGCCGCGCGAGTCAGGGTCTGAGCCTGCGAGCTGGGGCGATGTGCTCGCGGCGTTCGATCGGCGCGTCGCGAAGCGTAAGGCGATCCTGTTCATCGACGAATTTCAGGACCTCGCCTTGCTGCCGGACGAAGGCAAGATCATGACGCGCAGCCTGCGCGCTGCGCTGCAAATGGCGCGGCGCATCACGCCGGTACTCGCAGGCTCCTCGAATCATCTGCTCGCACCCTTGTTCGCGACCTCCGCGGCGGCGTTCTTCAAATCGATCCGCCTGCAATATGCGCTGGAGCCCTTCGGCCAGGCGGCATTCGGCGATTGGGCCAACGAGATTTTTCGTAAGCAGAGGCGCGGCCTCGAGCCGGCGTCGCTCGCGCGCCTGTTCGAACTGACCGAAGGCGTGACCGAAGACTTGGTCGCGACCTGCGCCGAGATCTGGGTGCAGGCCGGGAGCCGGCGTCCGATCACGCCCGCGGATATCGAGTTCGGCTGGCGCAATGTGGTCGCCAATGCGACCGTGCTGTTCTTGCCGAAAGTCTCGGCGCTGCCGGCGGCACAGGCAAGCCTGTTGCGCTATATCGCGCGCAATCCCAACGCCCAGCCGTTTGCCGAGCAAACCTTACGCGAGCTCGGTAATAAGAGCGGACCGGTGCACAAGGCGCTGCAGCGGCTGCTCGAGCTCGAACTCGTGCGCCAAATTGACCGCGACGGCCGCAAGCGCGTGTCGATCCACGACCCGCGGCTCGCGTTCTATCTGCGGGCCTGAAGCTAGGCTGCGAGCCCCATGCAGCCGGCGTTGATCGCTGCGCGCCGCTCTGGTATCGTGTGCGGCTCTGTCTGCGGTCCAACGCCAATATCTTCTTCGAGTTCAAAGGGTTACGCCATGTCGCGAGTCTGCCAGGTCACGGGTAAGCGCCCGAAAACGGGAAATACGGTTTCCCATGCCAACAATCGCAAACGGCGCCGCTTCCTGCCGAATCTGCATACCCACCGCTTTTGGCTCGAAACCGAGAAGCGTTTCGTGAGCCTGCGCGTGACGACACGCGGCTTGCGCACGATCGAGAAGCGCGGCGTCGACGTCGTCGTCGCGGATCTGCGCTCCCAGGGCGTCAAGGTTTAACGGCCCCGAGCCCCACTAAGGTCACACCCAAACATGCGCGACAAAATCAAATTGGTCTCCTCGGCCGGCACCGGTCACTACTACACGACGACGAAGAACAAGCGTCTGCATCCCGACAAGATGGAGACCAAGAAATTCGATCCGGTCGTGCGCAAGCACGTCTCTTACAAAGAATCCAAGATCAAGTAGGCGTCGGCGACTGCCCGAACTGCCGGAAGTAGAAACGACGCGGCGGGGCATTGCCCCTGCCCTGCTCGATCGGCGCGTCGTCGCCGTCACGGTTCGAGATCGCCGCCTGCGCTGGCCCATCCCGCGCGGCCTCGAAACGAAAATCCAGGGTCAAACCGTGCGACGCGTCGAGCGCCGCGCAAAATACATCCTCTTGGGCTTCGATGCCGGCACCGTGATCCTGCACTTGGGGATGTCCGGCAGCCTGCGTGTGCTCGCAAACGACGTACCGCCGCTGCTCCACGATCACTGGGATATGCGCATGGATGGCGGCGCGCTGTTGCGATTTCACGATCCGCGGCGCTTCGGCAGCCTGCTGTGGACCGCCGGCGATCCCGAAGCGCATCCGCTGCTCGCCAGACTCGCGCCCGAGCCCTTGAGCGCCGCGTTCGATGCGGATTATCTGTTCGCCAAAACCCGCAAGCGCGTGGTCGCGATCAAACAGCTGATCATGAATTCCCAGATCGTCGTCGGCGTCGGCAACATCTATGCGAGCGAGGCGCTGTTTCGCGCGCATCTCTCGCCGCGCCGCGCGGCGGGGCGTCTCACGCGCGCGCAAGCCGCGGCGCTCGTCGAGTCGATCCGCGCGGTGCTCAGCGAGGCGATTCAAATCGGCGGTACGACCTTACGCGATTACGTCAATGCCGACGGCGTGCCCGGCTACTTCAGCCAGCAACTGTTCGTCTACGAGCGTGCAGGGGAGGCGTGCCGCCGCTGCGGTGCGCCGATCAAACAATTCGCACAGGGCCAGCGCTCGACCTACTGGTGCCCGAACTGCCAGCGCGGCTAGATGCGCGCGCGCCTCAAACCTGTCGGTGCTTGGCGAGTTCGATCGCGACCAAGGGATGCACGAACTCCGAGACGTTGCCGCCGAGCACGGCGATTTCGCGCACGAGCGTCGAGGAGATGAACGTGTATTGCTCCTGCGGGGTCATGAACACCGACTCGATGTCCGGCGACAGATGGCGGCTCATGTTCGCCAGCTGGAATTCGAATTCGAAGTCGGACACCGCGCGCAAGCCGCGCACGATCACCGACAGATCGTTCTGCCGCGCGAAATCCACGGTAAGTCCCTGGTAGCCGAGCACCTCGACGTTAGGGACATCGGCAAGCACGCGTCTTGCCATGTCGACGCGCTGTTCGAGCGAGAACATCGGCGCCTTGTTCGGATTGGCCGCGATCGCGACCACGAGGCGTTTGAAAATGCTGGCGGCCCTGCGCACCAAGTCCTGATGGCCGTTGGTGATTGGATCGAAGGTGCCCGGGTAGACCGCAGTTGTTTTGTTCATCGTTCAGCTTGAAGACTTGCCCCGCGCGAGATGATAACCCACCTCGCCCGCCGACTTCGATTTCAGCAGCTCCCACCCCAAGGGGAGTACGGGCGCGCCGGCCGCGCGCTCGCATTCGATATAGACCAATCCGTCCGGCTTGACCCAGGCGCCAGTGCCCAGCAGCGGCAAATAGACGGGAAGCGCCTGTTGGCCAAACGGCGGATCGACGAATACGAGGTCGAAGGGCTCCGCGGGCGTGCTCAAATAGCGCTTTGCACCCATTTCGACGACCTGTGCGCGCGCCGTGCCGCCGAGACGCGTGAGCTGCTCACGGACCGCGCGTGCGGCGGCGACCGCCTGCTCGACGAAAACGACCTCGCGCGCGCCGCGCGAGAGCGCCTCGAGTCCGAGCGCGCCGGACCCCGCGAACAGGTCGAGGCAGCGCGCTCCGCAGACCATCTGCTGCAGCCAATTGAACAGGGTTTCCCGGATACGGTCCGGGGTCGGCCGCAGTCCCGGAAGGTCGGGGAACTGGACGCGCCGGCCGCGCCAGCTGCCGCCGATGATGCGCACCGAATTGCGGGCCGGCTGCGTCGTGGGCGGCGTCGTTGAGGGCTTGGCTTTTGAGGGCTTGGCAGGAGGCGTTTTGGCCGATTTCACCGCCGCCATCATACGCGGAAAACTCTTACCCACAGGCGCTCTGCTAAGCTTCGCTCCCGATGACGAATGACGCCGACAAACCCGCCGCAGGCGGCCTGTTCAGACGCCTGCGCAGCAAGCTTCGCGCGGGTCCCGCTTGGCTCAATGTCGATCTCGCGGATCTGTTGCCCGGCCGCAAGATCGATGCCGAGATCCTCGACGAGCTCGAAACGCGCCTGATCAGCGCCGATGTCGGCATGGATGCGACCTCGCGCATCCTCGAGGATCTGCACAAGCGTGTCGCGCGCAAGGAGCTCGCCGACGTCGACGCGTTGCTCAAAGCGCTGCATGAGGCGATGCTCGCGATCCTGCGCCCGGTCGAGAAAAAGCTCGTGATCGATCCGCAGCACAAGCCGTATGTGATTCTCGTGGTCGGCATCAACGGCGCCGGCAAGACCACGACGATCGGCAAATTGGCGCATCGGCTCATGACCGAAGGACACAGCGTGATGCTAGCCTCGGGTGATACGTTTCGCGCAGCCGCGAGAGAGCAGCTCGAGACCTGGGCAGCGCGAAACAACGTGGCGATCGTCGCGCAACAACATGGGGCGGAACCCGCAGCCGTAATCTTCGATGGGCTGCAGGCCGCACGCGCGCGCAAGATCGATGTCCTAATCGCCGATACCGCGGGGCGCTTGCATACCCAAACGCATCTGATGGATGAGCTGCGCAAGGTCAAACGCGTGCTCACGCGCTTGGACCCGACCGCGCCGCATGAGGTACTTCTCGTGCTAGACGGCACGATCGGCCAGAACGCGGTTGCGCAGGCGGATGAGTTCAACAAGAGTCTCGGCGTGACCGGTCTCGCGATCACCAAACTCGACGGCACCGCGAAGGGCGGCGTCGTGCTCGCGATCGCGCAAAAATTGGGCATTCCGATTCGCTATGTCGGCGTCGGTGAGCAGATCGACGACTTCGGGGTTTTCGACGCCGAGGATTTCGTCTCGACCTTGCTCAAAGCCCCGCCGGGCGACCGCGCCGCATGATTCGCTTCGACGCGGTCTACAAGCGCTATCCGACCGGCCGCGAGGCGCTCGCGGACGTCTCGTTTCATGTCGAGCGCGGTGAGTTCGCGTTCTTGACGGGCCCTTCCGGCGCCGGCAAGAGCAGCATCTTGAAGCTGATTGCGCTGATCGAGCGCCCTTCGCGCGGCCAAGTGTTCATCGGCAATCAAAATACCTCGGGCATCAAAACACGCGCGATTCCACAGTTCCGGCGCGAGGTCGGCGTCGTGTTCCAAGACCACAAATTGCTGCACGATCGGCCGGTCGCCGACAACGTCGCGCTGCCCTTGATCATCGCGGGCGTGCCGCGGCGCGAAACCGACAAGCGCATGCGCGCGGCGCTCGACCAGGTCGGTCTGCTCGGCAAGGAGAAGAGCGGACCGCTCGAGCTCTCGACCGGCGAACAGCAGCGGGTCGGGATCGCGCGCGCGATCGTCGCGAAGCCGCCGCTACTGATCGCCGATGAGCCCACGGGCAACTTGGATCCGGCACTCGCGCTCGAGATCATGCGGCTGTTCAAGCGCCTCAATGACGTCGGCGTGACCGTGGTGATCGCGACCCACGATGTGCACCTCATCGAGCATTTCAAATCGCGGCGCATCGTATTGGGCGAGGGCCGCGTGGCCGCCGAGACCGCGCCGTGAAATGCCGGAGCCGCCGTCGATGGCGCTGAACGTCCAGGCGTATTTGATGCGCCATGCGCAGACGCTGATCGGCTCGCTCGGCCGGCTCGCACGGCAGCCGTTTGCGAGCTTCCTGACGATCGCCGTGATTGCGATCGCGCTCGCACTGCCGCTGAGCCTGGAACTGATTTTACAGAATGCGCTCAATGCAACGAACGCCTGGCGCGACGCGTTCGAAATATCGGTCTATTTGGACAAGACCGCGAGCACTGCGCGCCGCGAAGCGATCGCGAAGCAATTGCAACAGCGCAGCGATGTCGCGGCCGTGCGCGTCGTGACGGCGGCGCAGGCGCTCGCCGAGTTTCGAGAATCCTCGGGCTTCGGCGAGGCGCTCGATGCGCTCAACGAGAATCCCTTGCCCGATACGCTCGTGGTAACGCCGAGCCTCGCGGCGAGTACGCCCGAGGGCACCAATGCGCTCAAAACAGCCATAGCGGCGATTGCGAACGTCAACAGCGTGCAGCTCGACACCGAATGGGTCAAACGTCTCGTGGCACTCCTGGACCTGCTGCGAAGCTTCGTGCGCCTCACGGCAGGACTGCTCGGCGTCGGCGTGCTACTGATCGTCGGCAATACGATTCGATTGGATATTCTCAATCGTCGCGCGGAAATCGAGGTCATGAAATTGGTCGGTGCGACCGACGGTTTTGCTCGTCGGCCGTTTCTGTGGACCGGCATCTGGTATGGCCTTGGCGGTGGCCTGCTCGCGCTGGTTCTCGTGCGATTGGGCGTGGCCGCACTCGAGGGCCCCGTCGAGAGGCTCGCGAATCTCTATGGCAGCGGGTTTCGACTCGAGGGCTTAGGTTGGCGGACCATGGGTGCCACCGTGCTCGCGGCGGCCCTGCTCGGATGGCTCGGCTCGTGGATTGCTGCGACGCGGCATATCCGTGCGATCCATCCCACCTAAGACATTGTTTCTATTGCGATTGTAGCCCCTCCAAAGGACCCCTCAAACAGCGGAACTCTGGCCCGATTTAGCACTCAAACTTACCGAGTGCTACAATCGCACTCGAGTGGACCTTAGGAGGTTCTTAGGTATGACTGCAGCGTTGGTTGCTAAGCAAAATAGCCTGGTGTTTGCCGGTCCGGTCGGCAGCCTGGACTCTTATATAGACCGTGTATCGCAGATTCCAGTTCTCTCGCGAGAGGACGAGGTTGCGCTCGCGGTTCGATTTCGCAGTGAAGGTGATCTGGACGCTGCCCGGCAGCTGGTGTTGTCCCATCTGAGATTCGTCGTGCACATCGCGCGCGGCTACTTGGGCTACGGCTTGCCCATGGGCGATCTCGTCCAGGAAGGCAACGTCGGCCTCATGAAGGCGGTCAAGCGCTTCGACCCGAATGTCGGCGTGCGCCTCGTGTCGTTTGCGGTGCATTGGATCCGCGCCGAGATTCATGAATACGTGCTGCGCAATTGGCGCCTCGTGAAGGTCGCGACCACGAAATCCCAGCGCAAGCTGTTCTTCAACTTACGCAAGATGAAGAAAAATCTGACCTGGCTTTCCGAGGCCGAGACGCAGGCGGTCGCACGCGACTTAGGCGTCGATGTCAGCGACGTACGCGAAATGGAGCAGCGCATGTCGGCGCGCGACATGTCGTTCGATCCGGCGCCGGATGCCGACGAGGAAGAGACCTATTCGCCTGCGATGTATCTGCCGGCGACCAATGCAGATCCTGCGATCGAAGTCGAACGCGACGAGTGGGAAGAGGACTCGACCGACCGCTTGAGCGCCGCGCTCTCACGGCTCGATGAGCGCAGCCGCAATATCTTGAAGCGCCGCTGGATGACCGATGACAAGGCGACCCTGCATGAACTCGCCGACGAGTACGGAATCTCGGCGGAGCGCGTGCGTCAGGTCGAAGTCAATGCGATCAGCAAGCTCAAGGGCATGATGGTGGCCGCGCCGGCCTGACGCGCGCTGCGCGCCCTGCTATCGCCGCGCAACTACTTCGGTGACTTGCACGCGATCAGCAGTTCGCGGTCATCCGGGCCACCGCGTATGACGTCGTAGCCGCGCGTTCCGCAGGCACGCCCGGCGGCGACGAGACAGGACGAGTAACTGTCCAAAAAACCATCGCAGCTAATGACGTAGCCCGTGCGTCCGTCCGGCGCATAAGTCGCCTTCGGCGTGGTACAGGCTCCGATACACAGCACGATCGATGCGATCAAGAGTCGTGCAATCGGCTTACTTATCATAGGAATCGAATCATCCCGTCAAGTGAATGCCGAGTACGATGATCGATCGATATGACAATCATGTGTCACTCTCCGGAATCGCCCTCTCGTCATACACATGCGATCCCGCGCAGGTATAGTCCGAGCCGGCCACTATCACGAGAGGCATCGATGAGATTCCAGGCTAAGACATTTCTGCACGGTGTCCTAGTGATGTTCGCGTTCGGCGCACTCGGCCAATCGGGACGCGCCAATGACCTCAGCGGGATCTATTTCGGCGGCAACGCCGGCACCGCGCAAATCGATTACGACAATGCGCTGTATCAAAAACAGCTCGAGGGTCAAGTCACCGGCATCGGCAGCTTGGACTTCACCGACTCGTCGTTACGCAAGCGCAACGCCGCATGGTGGGTCGACGCGGGCTATATGCTGTCGCCATACTTCGGAATCGAAGCGGACTACCTGCACTTCGGCGCGCTCTACAATCGTGTCAACGGCAAATACACGCCGAACGGTGGAATCGCGGAATCGGTGATTCTGGCGACACTGGTTCGTTCCGATGGACCGGCGCTTGGGCTCTTATTGCGGCTGCCGTTGACGGATGCCTTCGCTCTGAATTTGCGGCTCGCGGATTATTATGGCCGCACGACGCTGGTGAACACCATCGACGCGACCACGGACTCATCGTCCAGGGAAACTGCAAATAACTCGAGCTTGCTCCTCGGATTGGGAGCCGCATACACGTTCGACGGGCATTGGTCGGCCCATCTCGATTATCAGCGCGTGAATCAGGCGGGGAACAGCAGCAGCGTCGTCAAGTACGATGCCGACATGGCCACGATCGGCTTGAGCTACACCTTTTAGCCTCCCGGAACACATGCGCATGCAATTCGGCAGTGCGCGCCTGAGTCGGTGCATATCCACCGGCGAGCACGACGACCAGCGGCAAGTCACGGCCGCATGCCGTGTGTATTACTAGCTGTTCTCGCGCCCGCAGGCCCGCTTCGGTAAGCGCCAATTTCCCATAGCGATCACCGGCAACCACGTCTACGCCGGCGACATAGAACGCAAGATCGGCGCGCGCGGCATCAAGCACCTCGGGCAGGTGGCACGCGAGCGCCGCCAAATACTCGATATCGCCGACGCCGTCACGCAGCCCAACGTCGAGCGATGAGCGCATCTTTGCGGTCGGGTAATTCTTCTCGCCATGCATCGAAAATGTGAACACCTCATCCATGCGCTCGAAGATTGCCGCGGTACCGTTGCCTTGATGCACATCGAGGTCGATGACGACGGCGCGGTCGATCGCCCCTTCGGCGCGCAGCCGCTGGATCGCGATCGCGACGTCATTGAGGACGCAGAAACCCTCGCCGTGATCGGCGAACGCGTGATGCGTGCCTCCAGCGAGGTTGCCAGCCATCCCGTCCTCGAGCGCCGCGCGCGCCGCGAGCAATGTTCCGGCCGCGGCGATGCGTGAGCGCAGCCACAGCGCCTCGGTCCACGGCAATCCGAGGCGCCGCTGCTCGGCGGGCAAAAGGTCGCCCGAAATCAATTTGTCGAGGTACTCGCGCGTATGCACCAGACGCAAGGTGTCGATCGCGAGCGGCTCGGGAACGAGGATCTCCGGGCGCGTCAGCAAACCTTCGCCGACGAGTTGATCCTTGAGCATGGGGTACTTGCTCATTGGGAACGGGTGCGCAGAAGGCAGCGGTATCTGGAACGCCGGGTGGTAGCAGCATTTCATCGGCTTGTCGCAGAGTTTACCTCAACGCCGGCCGACTCTCGAACAAGCGCGGCTTGGGTGGCTTGCATTGATTTATCATCGTGGGTATGTGTTTGCCCTTGGAGCAGGTTCGTGATCCTTCGAGCGATGATCTTTCTGGCGGTGTTCGGCGCCTTGCAGTTCACTTGGCAGCTGCTCGACGGCAGCGCTCTATACCATTTGTTGATCGACCAGGGCGTCGTCGTGCCGGCCGCGGTCCTGGGGCGCGCACTGACCCCGGATCTTGGGGTGCACGCGGTTGCCAATCATCTGCGCGATACGAGCGGCGGCCTCAACATCATCAACGGTTGCGACGGCATGGAAACACTGTTCCTGCTGTTTGCGGGATTCGCCGTTGCGCCGCTGCGCTGGCGCGCCCGCCTCTACGGTGTTTTGGTCGGCATCGCTGTCGTCTACACACTCAATTTGGTACGCATCCTGGCGTTATTTTACGCACGCCGCCGCGATATGGCACTATTTGATTTGTTGCACGGCATCGTCACACCCGCAATCATGGTGCTGTCGATCGCGGCGTTCTACTACGTATGGCTGCGCCGCTCCGATGGGCCCGTTACCCGTTAATCCCATTCGGTTCTTAGTTCGCCTCGCGCTCGTAAGCGTCGTCGTGCTGTGGCTTGCCAAACAGTTCGCAACAGACGCCATCACGCTGCTGCTTCCTGCAATGCGGGCCGAAATCACGGCGCTCGATGACAACTTGTCGATCGACAGTCTGCAAGTCGCCCGCGAGGGCGAGGGCGAGACCGTGCGCTTGCGTGCCAATACCCTGCGGCCGATTTATTTCGGAAAATTCATCGTCTACCCGCTCGGCGTGAGGCCGAATACGAATGGCTGGTATCAAGTACACGCCAGCCTGCGCGGCGCGCTGCTCTCGCCCGTGATTCTGCTGATCGCGATCCTGAGCTGGCCGCAGCGCAGCCTTCGGGAAATTGTGCTGAGGATTGCGCTCGGGCTACCGTTGATTGCGATCATGTTTTCGCTGGACGCGCCGCTCGACTTGCTCGGCAATTTCCAAGCGATCGTTCTGCATACGGCGGATCCCAACACCACGCCGCTGCTGTTCGATTGGGACAAGTTTTTGGAGGGCGGCGGCAGCGCCGCTATCGCGCTCGCGTTTGCGGTGATCGCTATTTCGCTCGCGTCGCGCGGCGCAGAATGCGGCGTGAACTCAGCCGTTCCGGCGTCTGACCCGAGTCATCCAAAATTGCCGTGAATGCGTGTTCGTTGCAACAGCAAGCGCCATCAACATCAACAGACAGTAAAGATCCATTGCGCCGCCACCGGAGGTCGAAGCGGCCGCCGTTGCGGTGACCGTCACGGGCTGTGACGTCGCCGAACCACCCGGTCCGACACAGGTCAAAGACAAGGTCACGGTCGCCGGGATCGCGACCGCGAGCCCCATGCTGCTCAGCGGCTCGTTGCCGATAAACGCGCTGGTCCCACTCGCAGTGCAGCTCGTTGCGCCGGACGAACTCCAACTCACCTGTACCGACTGACCCGCGGGCACCGTCGTCGGGCTCACGTTGAGCGTCACGGTCGGTGGAGCCGAACTGATGTTGAGCGAGTAGAGCCCGTATTTCTGTGCGCCGGGCGCCGCCACGAAAGTCACAACATACTGGCCGGGCGTCATGGCAATCGGAAACGAGCCGCCGCCGTAGATCTTTCCGAAAACTTGGCTGTTCTCAGTCACGATGACGGCCAAGTCGGCGAATGTCGCTGGAAATGCAAGGTCCGCGAGCGTTACATCGTATTCGCCCGATGCGCCCAAATTGATTGTCGTCGTGCTGAACACGCCGCCGACGGCTTGGGTCTGGTCGAGAAGCGTCGTCGGCATCGCGCCCGTCGTCGACAAGGTGACGCCGAATATGCCAACACCGTTGTTCGCTGGCGTCGCGTCAACAACCACGATCACGGTCCCCGCGGCCGCGGCCGTGAAATCGCCGCTGCTGTTGACAGGAATGGTCGTACTGTTTTGCGCAACCGTGTAGGTCAGCGATCCGAGTATCGTCGGAAATTGGTAGTCGGTGACGAGCAGGTTGTACGTGCCGGACGCAGGCAGCGTCGCCACGAATGCGAAACTATTGGCAGTCGATGCATTGCTTGGGTTGACGACCTGGGTCGTTGAAAGCAGGCTCGCCGTGCCGCTCGCGAGACTCAAGGTATAGGCGCCCGGCTGACCGCCGGCGACCGCGTACTGCCAGACCTCCAGATTGCCAGAGGGTGCTGTGATCATCGTATTTCCCGACGCGGTCAGATCGCCGAGCAAGCCCGCCCCTGAGGTCACGGCGACGCCGAGACCGTTGAGCGCCGCCGGGTACGCCAAGTCGGCTAGCGTCAAGCTCAACGACTGGGGCGAGGGATTGCTGACGATTGTCGAGCTCGCCAATTCGCCGACGGGCAGCGTGCGCGCGAAGACGACTATGCCGTTGGGGTCGGTAATCTGAATGCTGTAGAGGCCGGCCTGCACCGTTGCACTGGCGGTCGCCGCGACCAATAGCGAATATTGAGTTCCGGCGGCTAAGGTAACCTGTGTCGGTGTCGCACTCGGATTGATCGGGCCGGATATCTGG